>NZ_JBSFDI010000016.1:0-232040 GCF_053593835.1 Streptomyces sp. NPDC002076 | reverse complement strand
CAGAGGTCCTGGAGCGGGTCGTGGGTCACGACCGCTCATGATCGTCGAGCTGGTGACCCTCCGTGGCTCTGGCACCAAATGTGATCCAGAACCAGGGTTCGGCCGTCGTCGAGAACTGAGCCGGTAACACCTCGTTGTGTGCCGCGGCGGAGGACGAAACCGCCCTGCCGACGAGCTAAGCAACCGGTCGTGAACACTGAAATCGGCCTGACCCGCCTGCGGTTGGTTAGCGTGGCGTCGCCATTGCCTGGTCGACCAAGTGCTCACTTACGGACTACCAAGGCTTCAGGTTGTACAACTGTCGTACCACCTTCGTGTCACCGCCGGACCGCGTAGGCGGCCGACATCTCATTTGTGTGCGTCCGGTGGCATGAGACGCTGCCGCCATGGGTGGTCCGGCACGGTTACTGCGATAGCGTTCGCCAACCAAATGCGTTGAGGTTCGCCGAGCAGCGGCAGTACCGCTTCGAAGTCTGTCTCATCCTTCTCCCGTGTCGCCTTCGCCTTGTAGTAGAGCTGCACCTCGGGCGCCAGGTAGGGGATACCAGTCCCGCTTCTTCGTCCCAACCGCTCGATCGGAAGCCGGATCCGTGGGGTACGCCGACAGACCCAATGGGTGCCCTCCGCCTCGTCCAGCATGAGCTGCACGGACCAGGGCGCCTCAGGCGTGCGTCGGCACCAGACGTCGTGGAGGGGCGGCTGAAGAGTCTCCCCAGAACGCCACGGGCGCAGCCGCCCCAAGCCAGGTGGGTCCGCAACGTACAGGTCCCAGTCGGTCAAGAGATCGCGCACGCGAGCTTGGTCCCATCGGAGGACGAGGACATCGAGATCGCCGTGCGGGCGTAGCTCACGGCCGACAGCCAGTTCGATCGCGTACCCGCCAGCGATCCACCACGGGAAGTCGGCCGCAGCGAACATGACAGCTAGATCTTCGGGACGAGCCGGCACCCAGCGCCCCACTCCCTCAACACTCACCCGTCCATGCTCTCAGTGAACGAGGCCCTGGAAGGGAAACCGACGTAGGCCAGCCACACACAGAGGCCAGCTATGGGGTGAGCCGGTTCGGTCCGCGGAAGAGGAAGGTGGCCTCGCGGATCGACTCCAGTCCGAGCAAGACCATGAGTACGCGTCCAAGGCCCATGCCCAGCCCGCCGTGCGGTGGGCACCCGTACCGGAACGCGTTCAGGTAGTCCTCCATCGGCTCCCGACTCATGCCCTTCTCGGCGGCCTGCTTCAGCAGCACGTCGTAGCGGTGCTCGCGCTGGGCGCCGGTGGTGATCTCCAGCCCCTTCCAGAGCAGGTCGAAGCTCAGGGTCACGCTCGGGTCGTCGGCCGGCCGCATGTGGTAGAAGGGCCGGATGCCCACGGGGTAGTGGGTGACGAACACGAACTCGTGGCCGGTGGCCTGCTGGATGTGGGCGCTGATGCTCCGCTCGCCCTCCGGGTCCAGGTCCTCCTTGGTTCCTTCCGAGTCCCAACCGCCCTTGCGCAGGATGTCGTGCGCCTCGGCCATGGTGATGCGGGGGAAGGGCGTCGTGGGGACGGTGATCTCCACGCCGAACTGTTCCCGGACCGCATCGCCGTGTGCACCGGCGACCTTGGCGATGGCGTGGGCGAGCATCTGCTCCTCGAACGCCATAACGTCCTCGACGCCGTCAATCCAGGCCAGCTCGACGTCGACGCCGGTGAACTCGGTGGCGTGCCGGGAGGTGAACGACGGCTCTGCACGGAAGACGGGGCCGATCTCGAAGACCTTCTCGATTCCGGCCGAGATCGCCATCTGCTTGTAGAACTGTGGCGACTGGGCGAGATAGGCGCTGCGATCGAAGTAGCCGAGTTCGAAGACCTCCGCGCCAGACTCCGAGGCGGTGCCCATGAGCTTGGGGGTGTGCATCTCCGTGGCGCCCTGCGCATAGGCGTACTCGCGCATCCCCTGCTCAAGGGTGGTCTGCACGGCGAACCTCAGCTGAGCAGCGGGACGGCGGCGTACGTCCAAGAACCGCCAGTCCAGGCGGTGCTCCAGGCCCGTGTGCTCGTCGATGGGCAGCGGTGTCGCGGCCCGGTTCAGGATCTCGACCCGCTCCGGGATGATCTCCAGGCTGTGGAGCTTCACGATCGGATTCTCGGCGACGCGGCCGGTGATCCGCACCGCGGACTCCGGCGTGAGCTGCTGCAGGGCGGCCTCGATGTCGTCGCCTGCGCCGCCGCGCCGGTGGGTGACCTGCACCATGCCCGTGTGGTCGCGAACGACGACGAACTGGACCTTACTCAGCAGGCGCAGAGTGTGCGCCCAGCCCGACACGGAAACGGTTCGACCCAGGTGCTCGCGCAGGTCAGATACCAGTACACGATCGGTCGTATGGATCATCGCAGCCCTCCAGGGCGTCATGGTGATCCCTTGGGGGCGCGGGCGAGAAGGGGACTCGCGGTTCCACCACGCCTTCACCACCACTCGACAGCGGCGGCCTCATTCGTGGCCGGTAACGGGGCCAGCTGGCGGGGCATTGGACCACATGGCCGTTCCTCCCCGCACTCAGGAGGGTCTTCACCCTAGGGCGCGAGGCTGCCTTCCCAACTGCCAGCAGCTCTCTCGGCTCGCGTGATCCCGGGCTACTCGTCTCCGTCAACGCGTTGCGACGGAGGATAGCGAGCCAGGGCCTCGAGACGACAGCGAGATTTCTGCGTAGATCATGATCGTGCCAGTGGGCAGGCTCGGAAACGGGTGCGGCCACCCAATGATCACCGGCGTCAGGTGGTAGTCGCACTGATGATGCCGCTACTCGGGGGCACAGGCTACGAGGCTCAGTCAGCGAATGGACGGACAGGGATCCGCGTGACAATTTCATGGCGCTGGGAAACACAACTCCCCCATCCTGACGGAATGCCCGACATCATCACCTCACGCCTTCAGTACAACGCCACGGCGGTACGCCCAGAC
The DNA here is from genome assembly GCF_053593835.1 of Streptomyces sp. NPDC002076. NCBI lineage: Bacteria > Bacillati > Actinomycetota > Actinomycetes > Kitasatosporales > Streptomycetaceae > Streptomyces > Streptomyces sp. NPDC002076. The sequence goes on along the minus strand of NZ_JBSFDI010000016.1, from coordinate 229,102 downwards.
TGGAAGGACCTCCCACAAGACGTTCGCCAGCTCATCACCCGACGCCTCGGAGGCTCAGTACAGGCAGGGCGGAGCGCAGGGAGCGGATTTACCAGCGGCTTCGCCGCTGTACTCCGCGGGGCTTTCGGACCTCTGTTCGTCAAGGCGGTCAAGAGCCTGGACAACAGCGTGGTGGCCGACTCCTACCGCAGGGAAGCGTTGATCAACCAGGCGCTCCCGGCAGAGATTCCGGCGCCACGCCTGCAGTGGATTGAAGAGCACGACGGATGGGTCGTTCTCGGTATTGACGCTGTCCCCGGTGGCCGCATGCCCACCACACCATGGAAGCCTGATGAGCTGACAGCCACCCTCGACGCCTACACGATCACGGCGGAGGCACTCTCCACCCCACCCACAGCACTCCAACAGGTGGGCCTCAAGCCGGTGGGTGACGGCGGTGACTTCGCCGACTGGCGCAACCTCGCCCGAGGCGCCACGCCCACGAACGCCCTGCCTTCCTGGGTACCACTCGACCTACTGGACGTGCTGGCCAGCCTGGAAAGCGGATGGCGGGAGGCCGTCGCAGGCAATGCCGTCCTCCACCACGACCTACGACAGGACAACGTGCTGATCGACGCGTACGGCACCGCGTGGATCTGCGACTGGAACTGGCCCTGCCTGGGTGCAAGCTGGTCCGACCTCGTCCTGCTCCTGGCCACCGCCTACGCCGACGGCCACGACGCCACCGCTCTGTTCTCGCAGCACCCCACCGCCCGCGGCGTCGCCGACGAGCAACTCGATGCGGCGCTCGCTGCGCTGTCCGGTTTCTTCCTCGCATCCGGCGGACAGCCCGCAGCAGCCTGGTCACCGCATCTTCGCCAGCACCAGACGTGGTGTGGAGAGGTCACACTGCGATGGCTGGCCAACCGGCGTGGTTGGGCACTCTGACCTGGGGCCACCCGTTCAGTGTTTCGACAGACAGCCGCTCAGCTCAGGCCGAGGGCCGTGCTGTCAGGACGCCGCTCGGCATCCCGGTAGGCGTCGCCGAGGCCCTGGGCCAGACCACTCCCGCCCCGGTGCGTCGCGCCCTTCGTGGACATTGGTCTCCGCCACAAGCAGAAGCCATGGCCAAGCGCACACGCCCTGCTTGCCTGGTAGCTGAAGGACCGGTGGCACTGGTCGGCTGCCCCGGACTGTGCTCAGAGCTGCTAGAGCTGAATCTGGCCGATCATGTGAACAACGCTGGAGACCAGCCGATTGATCTCTGGCGCCATTGACGTGCCCGCCAGGAAAAATCCGAAGAGCACACTGACGACTGCGGGTACGGCCTTTAGGGAGCCGCCTCGGATCAGGACAACCTCGATGATCCCGAGCAGCAGGACGAGGGAGATATTCAGGGACATCAGGAATCTGTTGCCTCCGCTGGGCCGCTCCGCTCTTTGCGCGCCTGGCCGAGGGCTTTCCGCAGTGGGCCGGGCTGTGTCAGCGACCTCGGCCCTGGAGGGAAGACGTGCCAGTGCAACCCGGGCGGCTCCGTTGACGCGGCGGGCGGCACGACGACGTGGCACTTCTGTCCGAGAGGCACCGTTCCCGGCTCCTCCCAGTCGGCGGCCGTGCCTGGAGGCACGAGGAAATACAGGCGAGGCTCGGGTCCTCCGGGGTCAAGGATGACGGGACCGACCGCCGCACCGTCCTCGCGGAGAAGCTTGATCGCGCGCCGGCCGGTGATCTCCGCGGCGCGTATGGCGTCCCACCAGTGGCCCGCCGAGCACAGCTCGGGATCGTCGCCTATCGGCATCCACCGAGGCGGCAGAGCGGGAACGCGCGGGGTGACGTCGGACATGGAAGCGGCCTCCTCAGAACCATCTGTGAGGAGACCTTTCCACGCCGCTGACTCCGTGCGCGGACAGATTGTCCGTGGGTTTTCTCTTCCAAGTACCTTGACTGCACCTCAGGTTGTGATAACTCCGGCCCAACTTCCGAATGCAGACAGCTCGTTGGAGGGGTGTGCGTCCATCCGCAGGAGTGCCGCGACGGTTTCGCGAGCCGAGGGGTGGAATCGCGTGTGGTTCGGGGCGACCTTACGTGCACGCCGCAGATCCCCGAACGCACCCGCTCGGTCTCCTACGGCCAGCTTTGCCGAGGCCACGTCGATGAAGTGGTGGCTCGACCGCTCACCCACCGTCGAGGCTGGCGGTGCCCACTCCTCGCCTGGGACGTCAGACCACTCCGCTAGGCGGGCGAGCGCCTGTTCCGTGTCCCCCATGTCGATCATGGCGTGCACTTCGTGGATGCGGATGTTCGTCGGCCCGAAGGACATCTCATAGGCGAGGGAGTCACGGTTGCCGGCCATACTGGCCACGACCTCGGCCTCGCGGAGGTAGTCGTCCGCACGGTCCGGGTTGTTCTCCCTGGCCTCCAGCACGGCCAGTTTCAGCAGCAGCGCGCCGTCCACCGCGAGCGCGTCGTTGGTGAAGGAGCGTTCCGGCTGGACGCGTTCCAGTTCCTGGCGCAGTGCCTGGAGCTTGCGTCGAGCGGATGAGTAGGCCCCCTGGCGAAGCATCGCACCGGCGACCAGGTATCCGGCGGTGAACTTCATCAGCGGATCACCGGACTGGTCCGCCGCCCACCGCACCCGCTCAAGTGCCGTGTTGGACAGGTCGTGATGGCCCATCTTGTGGGCAAGGGAGTTCACCGCCCGGTAGGCACGCGCGAGGTGCCAGAACGCCTTGGCCTGGTCGCCGTTGCGGCCGCCGAGGGCGAGATGCGTCAGTTCCGTAATGATCGGAGGAAGGAGCGGCCCCATGGGGGCATAGCGCGCGTCTCGCCGGAGAGCGGCCACCTGGTCGACCTCGGACGCGAGCACCGATAGTGCCCTCGGGGCGATCTCCAGTTCGTCCGGGGTGTCGTAGCACAGCATGATCCGCCGGAGTTCCGGGATTACTGCGTGCACTCCGTCCTCCGCCTCCGGCTCACCGTAGTACGGCTGGCCGGTGAGGACCTCGGGTCCGAAATGGAGTGCCTTGGCGAGCGCCAGGACAAGCGACGGTGAAGCCTTTCGCGCGCCGGACTCCAGCTTCTGGACGTAGCTGGGTGATATAGCAACCTTCTGGGCCAGTTGAGCGGCAGACAGCTTCCGTGTCCGGCGGGCTATACGGAGACGGTCTCCCAGCGTCAGGTTTTCACTCATCAGTGGTCGATCCCTTCGCGACGGAGCACTGCGCTCAGCGTACGGACAATGTCCAGTCCCTCGGAGCGGCGCGCCAAGTGTTAACAGCAGCGTCGTCGGCATGTGCATGCTCGGACATCAGACGGACTCCGCTCGCAGAACCGGTCAATTCGATATGAATGGCACGCATTACACCCTTCGATGACTCTCGTCAGAGATCCGCCCTTTAACGAGGACTGGCGCACAAGTCAAGACCCGTGCACGAAGAACGTGCGGACAGTCTGTCCGCTCGCGTGTCTTTCCCGGTGGGATTGTTCTGTACACAACGCACACCGCCTGCGGACTGGTTTCCCGGAGGGCGCTCGCTCTTCCCCCGCCCGACGATCAGCTCGTCGTCGGGTTCAGCCGACCGCAGGGCTGGGTTCTGACCGAGATCACCGATCTACCGATGGAGCCTCACCATGCGCTATCCGCCGACGTGCACCCCCTTATCGATGGGGCCGTCCGCGATCGCTATGCCCCCAGTGAGTGACGCACAGAAGATCCTCTTCTGCAGCGATGGCGGCCGCGACGAGCTGGCCCGGAGGACGCCGTGAGGAGCCAATCGCGGTTGCACCCCGACTCGCCGGAGCGGACGTTGCTGCTGGATGCCTGCGGGGTCCTGCTGGGCGAACCCATGGAGCCGTTGTTCCGCGCCGTCGCCGTTTCCAGCGGCCTGCGGCCGACTGCGGTCGCCGAGCTGTTCCGGCAACGGTTCCGCGACGATCTGTGGGCCGGCCGCATGGATGAGGCTTCCTTCTGGACCGCCCTGGCCACGGCCTGCGGGCTGGAGCGTGCGCCAGCGGTGTGGCGTACGGTCGTGGACCAGTCCATGCGGGCCATGCCTGTGGTCCGTCGACTGCCGTCCTGGGGACGGCAGGCCCGCCTGATCCTGGTCTCGAACCACCGGCACGAGTGGCTCGTCCCGAGGCTGGAGGCGCTCGCCCTGGCCGGCCATTTCTCGGACGTGTGGATCTCCAGCCTCACGGGGGCGGTCAAGCCGGATCGAGCGGTCTACGACCGGGTGCTCGGCAGCACTGACCTGGCCCGAACCCTCTACGTGGACGACAAGCCGGCGAACGTCGCTGCCGCCAGGTCGCTTGGTGTCAGGAGCCTGCTGGCCGACGCCGACGGACGATGGTCGGAGGAGGTGGACGCGTGGCTGGGATGCTGACCGGTCCGGTGGAAGAGGTGATCAGCCAGGACTTCGTCGACCGGATCCCCGATCTCATCGCCCTGCTGGAACCTGTCGTGGCCGACATCCCCCGCGAGGGCCGGCAGTGGGTCTTCTACGGCAGCCTGCCGCTCGGCCGGGGGCGCGAAGGTAGCGACCTCGATGCGTTTCTCCTCCATGACGGCAGCCTCAGCAGTGCTCCGCACAGGCGAAGTGCCTCGTGGGGTGCGACGCCCGTGACGATCTACGTGCTGTCGCACGAAGATCTGGCAAACGACGGACTGAGGCGCCAGTTCGGCGGATACTTCACGCTGAAGCTCTTTGGCCCCTTCGTGTCCGACCGGCTCGAGTGTGACCTGTCGCTTTCGCAGCACACGGCCCGGTTCCTGGCGCCCCTTGCTGAATTGCTCGCCCTGGGACAGCCGGACACGGCCTGGAGCGCGGACCAGCTGCTTGCCCACGCTCATCTGGCGTTCCTCGACCTCTACCCGGACGCTGCGGGCTACCTGGCCAGGCTCCTTCGTAACCCCCCGCTGATGACCCGCGTGTGGGGGTACCAGCGCCATACGTACCTCGAAGCACTCCGGGCTACCGGGTACGTCGCGCCTGCGGGCACCCACGAGGGCTGGGTGTACACCGGGCTGACACCAGTCGATGACGCCGACCGGGAACGTGCCCGCTGCACGGCCCGGTTCTGGGCCTTCGGAGCCGTGTGCCATGAGGCGGACCCCGGCTTCCCGGATGTGTACTTCGGCAAAACGGACGCTCATGCAACGCCTCACGAACAGCACTCGGCCTTGGAGTTCCTCCATGGCATCGCCGAGGGAGGAGGCGCACCGTGACCACGACCCTGGCGACGTGGCACGCGGCATGTAACCGGCAGACCGCCGCGCGCGAAGAGCACCGCTCACGGCAGTTCGGCCTGCGCCCGGTCGTCTGTTCCGATGACCGGGCGCAGGAGACGGGAAAGCCGATGCTCCCCGGCGAAGTCTGGGCGACCCAGACGCTCGGTGCCTCGCAACCGTCCCCCCGCTCGGCCGCCTCTCCGATCCGCGTAGGGTTCGCCGGTCGGCGCCTGCACCTGGGCCACCTCGGACTGGCACGTACAGCAGCTCAGATGGCCGACAGCGGTGCGCACCTTCTGCTGTTCGACGCCTCGGACGATTCCACCTCCATCGTCGATGGCTTCCGCACCGCGGTCTGCCACTACGCAGGAGCCTCGGTGCCCGACCAGCTCATCGAGTACGGCCCCGAGCTACGACGGTGGCAGCACCAGGCGCTGTCCGGGCTGCGGCTGGACAGGATGCGCCGCCTCTACGGCTGGGACAGCAGTACGCCAGCGAGCGCACTAACCGACCTGGAAGCCATGATCAGCTTCTTCCTCTACACCCCGGCAGGCATGGAGGAGGGAGGTGTCGCCCTGGTCGACGCCATGCAAGCACCGCACTCGGCCCTGCTTCCCCAAGCCGCACGGGCTGTCGACGCCAAAACACCGGAGCTGCTCTACCGCCGACTCTTCCCCAGCCTGCGGCGAGAAGGTGAACGGGGCAGTGTCCGCGAGCCGTCCTCCGTGGTCTTCGCGGACGACGACGAGGCGACGGTCCAGCGTAAGTTCCTGCGTTCACGGACCGGTGGTCGGGCGAGCGTCGAAGAGCAGCGTTCCCTGGGTGGGGACGCGACGCGATGCTCGGCGTTCGCCATGATCGAGCTGCTGTGTCCACCGGAGACCGCCCAGCGGGCGCTGGAAGGCTGCCTGTCAGGTCGGAGCTGCGGGGACTGCAAGGCGGAGCACCTGACCGGGGTCGTCGCCGGGCTCCGCGCCGCCACCACGACGCCCCTGCGCGCAGGCACCTCCTCGCAGGTGGGACCCGCCGTCAGGCAGGCCACAGGCGGACTGCACCGCCCGCCACCCCGCGACGCCACCGACCTGGAGGCTGCCATCGCGGAACGCTCCGGAGTACACCCTGACCAGGTTGTGGTGGGCCACGGCTCCACGGAGGTCATGGACTGGCTTTTCCGCATCCAAGCCCGCCCCGGTGGAAAGGTGGTCGCAACAGAGCCGACGTTCGAGCTGTACCAAGGGCTCGCCGAGCGCCACAACTTGCGGTACGCGGCTGCCCCGTGGGATCCGAGCACCTTCACCCACGACACCTCGGCCTTGGCCCGTCTGGCTGACCAGGACACGGCACTCTGCGTCATCGACGTCCCGCACTCCGTCTCCGGAGCCGTCGGGCAAGTCACCGAGCTGCTCGACCGCCTCTTCGAGGCCCTGCCTGATGACGCCGTCGTACTGCTCGACCTCGTCTACGCCGACTTCATACGCACGCCCATCGAGCCGGCCTCGCTGTTGCTCAGCCGCTATCCGCGTGCCGTGCTGTTCGGGTCGATGTCCAAGGCTCACTGCTTGCTCGGCGCCCGAGCCGGGTACGCACTCGCAGTCACCCCCTTGGCCGATCGGCTGCGCGCCCAGCGGCTCCCCTACACAATGGACTCGCTGGCGCTCGCCGCGGCGCACAGCGCGCTGAGGGACGACCAGTCCCGTCAGCGGACGGTACAGGCCAGCCACGAAGCCCGGGCACGGCTCACGGCAACCCTCCAGAACCTCGGCATCGCCTACGTGCACACCGAGGGGAACTTCCTCCTGATGGATCTCGGCACGCGCCACGCATCGGTCACCAGGCGCCTGCGGTCCAGTGGGACGCCGTTCCGAGACGGCCGGCGGTGGTCGATGCCCGGCTGGATACAGCTCCATCTGATCGACGTGCCCTTCGTCGAACCACTTATCGAGGCGCTACAGCAGGACACGACCGGCGAGAATGGGACCTCATCTCATCGACCGTCGTTGCACGACAAGAGCTTTGAAGGGCCATCAGTTCCATGACAGACCAGCGCATGCTCACTGGAGACCGACCCACCGGAAAGCTGCACCTCGGCCACTACGTGGGCAGCATCGCCAACCGGGTGCAGCTCCAGCACAAGTACGAGACCTTCCTGATCATCGCCGACCTGCACATGCTCACCACCAAGAACACCCGGGAGGACATCGCCAAGGTCTCCACCAATGCCCGGGACATGGTCTTGGACTCCCTCGCAGCCGGCATCGACCCGACCCGGGCGACGTTCTACCTGCAATCGGCCATCCCCGAGGTCACCGAGCTCAACGCCCTGTTCCAGAACCTGGTGACCGTGCCGCGTCTGGAGCGCGTGCCCAGCCTGAAGGACATGGCTCGGGACGCGGGCAAGGAAGAGATGCCGTACGGCCTGCTCGGCTACCCGGTGCTCCAGGCAGCCGACATCCTCTGCGTCAAAGCGCACGTCGTCCCCGTCGGTAAGGACAACCACGCCCACGTGGAGGTCACCCGGGAGATCGCCCGCCGGTTCAACTACCTCTACGGAGAGACCTTCCCCGTCCCCGAACTCGTCGAGAGCGAGGTGCCCACCCTGGTGGGTACCGACGGCCAGGGCAAGATGAGCAAGTCCATCGGCAACGTCATCTACCTCTCCGACAGCGCCGAGGATGTCCGCAAGCGGGTCGCCGGCATGTACACCGACCCCAAGCGGATCCGCGCCGACATTCCCGGCACGGTCGAAGGCAACCCCGTCTTCATCTACCACGACGTCTTCAACGACAACGCCGCGGAGGTCGCCGACCTCAAGGAACGCTACCGAGCGGGCAAGGTCGGCGACGTCGAAGTGAAGGACAAGCTGGCTGCCGCCATCAACCGCTTCCTCGACCCGATGCGGGAGCGCCGCGCACACTACGAGGAGCAGAGCGGCCTCGTCGACGAAATCATCGTCGAAGGCACCGAACGCACCCGCCGCGAAGTGCAGCAGGTGGTCTTTGAAGCCCGCAAGGCGATGGGCCTGACCGCCGCCTACAACCAGCTGCGCCGCAAGGCCGAGCGAGCCCGCAAGAGCAGGGAAGACACAGCACCCTGAAGGACACCGGGAGACCCATGCCTTCTGGCACGTCGGTGCGGGAGCGGTCCTTAAGCTCCCGCACCGCCCACACCGTCCGTATCGTCCGCACCGGCTCCTCGGGAGCCCTTGTCCGCATCGTCCAACGCGCTGACGGCACGCTCGTGGCCGTCAAGACCGCCCGCAACCCGCGAGTGCCCGCCATCCAGCAGGCCCGCGCCCGGGACACCATCGCCCCCTACTTCGGCGCCAGACTTCCCGAGGTCCTCTTCGCCGGCCACCACCACGACAGCGACACGCTGATCACTCGCTGTCCCTCGGTAACCACCCTGGCAGACGCCGCCCTCCGTCCCGGGCCCACCACCCAGGCAGCCGCGGTATGGACCGAGGTGACCGAGGCACTCTGCCAGGTATGGCTCCAGTCCGCACGGCCCGGCTTCGAGCCTGCGCTGGCCACCAGAAAACACACACTGCGACTGGAACGTGGCCGCCACGGCTTAAACCACGCCGCACACCACTTGCGAATACCGATCGACGGCCAGCACCACATCATCGTCAACGGCACGGACCACGGATCCCTGGACCGGATGCTGCATCGGCTGGCAGTCCTCCGACCACCCACTATTCGCGTCGCCTGCCACGGAGACCCACAACCCCGCAACGTCCTGCTCGACCACGCGAAGCAGTGGCACCTGGTGGACTGGGAGTGGTCCGGTCACCATCAGGACTGGCGCATGATGACAAGCCACCTCGTCGGCTGGTGGTACGTCGAGAGCCTCCTGGCCGGCACGCACGGCGGGGTCACGCCTACACGGTCCGCACTCGCGCTCAGTTACAGCAGCACACCCCCGACTGTTCTCTCCAGGTGGACCGCCCCGGCGGTGCGCGCCTTCCGGCGGATGAGTCGGCCCGCTGAACTCGAAGAGGACTTCTGTGCGCTCGCTGTTCACACCGCGATGCTCCTGCTCCGGGAATTACCCAAGGTCATCGTGGAGGGAAGACACCACCTGTTCGCTCCACTCCTGGGCGAGGCGGCCCGGATCCTCGACTCCGCGTACTCCGACCGTCCGCACCCGCTGCTGGAAGCCTTCACCCACCCGCAGCAGACTGAGGGGAGCCTGGGGTGATCACGATCGGCCTGGCACTGCCCCATTACGACGGCTTCTTCCCCAACCCAGGGGTCACCGGAGCACACCGGACGCGCAGGGCACTCGCCTACGCCCAAAGAGCGGAGCAGGTCGGACTGCACCAGCTCTGGGTGTCCGACCATCTCTGGCTGGACGTCGCCTCCCAGGACCGTCGCCGCTCCCCGGACTGCTGGACTCTCTTGGCCGCGATCGCCGCGACCACCCGTCGCATCCGGCTCGGATCTCTAGTCACCCCCGCATCGCTGCGCGAGCCCGAACTCCTCGTCCACCAGATCGCAACGGTTGCCGATCTCGCCGGAGAACGCCTCGACATCGGCCTCGGCGCTGGCTGGAACGCCGCGGAGTTCGCAGCGGCAGGTCGTCGGTTCTCCGCAGCCGCCGACCGGCTCGCCGACGTGGAACGGACTGCTGCGCTGATCCGCACCGAGCTGGGTCCTACGGCACCGCCGGTTTGGGTCGGAGGCAAACGCAGCGGCATTCTGAGCGTCGCCGCACGCATCGCCGATGGTTGGAACCTGGCCTGGGACCCCACCCCTGCCGCCTACTGGCAGCGTCTCGCGCGGCTGAACGCAGCGCAGCCGTCGGCACGGAAAAGCGCCCCCATCCTGCGCTCCGTCGGGCTCACCACCGTCATCGGAACGGACGAAGCCGATCTCCACCAGCGGTGGACCAGGCTGCGCCGTTGGGTACCCGGCGGCCACCTCGACGGGCTCAGCTTCGACGCCTGGCGCAAACGGGGGCTGATCGGCACTCCTGACGAGGTGCACAGCCGGCTCACCGCATGGGAGAGCCTCGGGGTCCACCACGTCGTGTGCGCCCTCGGCATGCCCTTCGGTCTGTTCGACGACGAGCAGATCGACCTGCTCACGGCCGCAGCTCGCCGGGCCGGAGCCACTACCACCGCTAAGCCACTCACCCAGGAAGAAAGGTATGGAACAGCATGATCGACCTTCCCGATCCGGCCACAGCATTCCAGCACGAAGAGGACTTCCTCCTGACCTGTGGCCCCAGCCGCATCGGCAAGATAATCGCGCTTTATGACCTCTACCAGCGGATCCGCACGGTCCCTGGTGCGATCGTCGAGTGCGGTGTCTTCCGCGGGGGATCCTTCACCATGTGGGCGATGCTGCGGCACCTGCTGGAGTCCGAGCACACCCGGCCCCTCATTGGTTTCGACACGTTCGGGGAGTTCCCCCACACCAGCGCCGAATCCGACCAGCGCATCGTCGACCACATCCAGCAGGTCGCCGGCCTCAACTGCATCGGAGCAGACCAGCTGCTTGAGACCCTGGGGCAACGGAGGCGCGGGCTTGAAGCGAACACGGTCCTGGTCCCTGGCGACGTGTGCGAGACGGTTCCGCAGTACGTCGCCAACCACCCCGAGCTCGCCATCTCGCTGCTCGTGATCGACACCGACCTCTACGAGCCAGCCGTCACCTGCCTCACCGAACTCGTTCCCCTCGTGTCCCCGGGCGGCATCGTGATCGTGGACAACTACGGGGTCTTTCCCGGCGAGACCCAGGCGTTCCGCGAGTACCTGGCTTCCCACCCGGGCACACAGTTAGAGCAGCCCGCTCACACCGGGCATCTCATGCACTTCTCCCCGTCCGCAGCAGTCGCTCCGCCGAGCCAGCCACTTCCCGAGAGGCAGGCTGCCGCAGAAGCTATGGGGCACGTCCGAGTCGGTCGATAGCCCCGAGGACTCACGGGTTGGTACCCGCAGACTGACCGGCTCGTTGACACGTCCGCCCGAGCAAGGGTGATGACCATCTTCGAACAGCCTCGGTCACCCGGTGGCCCTGGCCATCCACCTCGCCGAGCGGCGCTTCGGTGCCGTGCTGCGCCACGGCTTCGGCGAACTCGCCGCTCTCTGCGCTGCGAGCGAGGTGAAGTACGGCATCGGCGGATGACCGCTCCGGTATCGGGCGCTTGCACCACCCTCGGGGCGAGCTGCTGCCTGACGGTGACCAAACCAGGTTCCAGGGAACCCCGCCCGCGTCATCACAGGAGGTCCACAGTCCCATGATCAGCGCCCCGTCACCCGCTCTCGGCATCGATGCCTCTGGACCAGCCGCCTGCGAGCGTACGGTCCGCCGGGACGACCGCTACGGCCAGCGGAGGTTGAGTGGGAACAAGAAAGGATGAGAACCAGAGAGCCCCTCGACACACACCCGGCCCGGGATGACCAAGCACTGCGGCGGGCCTTGGAAGACGCCTCCATGGGGCGCTGGGAGGGCCCGCAGCAGATGCTGACCTCTACCGGCGCGGACTGGGACCGCCGGATCTTCCGCCTCCAGGTTCTCGCCGAAGCAGGTGCGCGGCTGCGCTTCGCCGACACCTGGGCGAAGGCGGAACCGCGCTCACCGCACGCCCTGGCCCTGCTCGCGAACGTACAAGCCCTCCGCGCGATGATCGCCGGGCGGAACAGCGGCCGGTCACTGATGCGGGAAGCGTGGGCCACCTGCCGCACCTCGCTGGAGGTGTGGCCGCACGACGTCGCGCCCCTGGTGGTGATGCTCGCGTTGCTGCGCACGCACGCACCGAACCGGGCGACCCTGCGGCAGGTGTGGGCGGAGATCAAGCAGCGCGACCCGTGGAACCGCGAGGCCCACCACGAAGTCACCACGTACCTGTTGCAGCGATACCACGGCCGGCCCGGTGAAGCGATGTGGTGGGCCGAGGAGCAGGCGTCCATCGCCCCGCAGGGACTGCCGATCGCGGTCCTGCCCCTGGTCGTGATCGCCGAAGCCCACCGATCCCGTCAGGAGCGCGACCGGACGGCCTACGGACTGACCATTCACCCCTCGATCGACTGCCCGCAGATCGACCCCGTGCTGGAACGCTGGTGGCGCTACCGCGCCCCTCGGCCACATGCCTGCTTCGCCGACGACGCCAACTACCTCGCGCACGCCCTGTCGTTCGCCAACCGCCACAGCGAAGCGGCGGAGGTCTTCGACGCGATCGGCCCCCATGCCACCCGCGTCCCGTGGTCCTACTGCGGCCAGGCCGAAGACCTGTTCCTGCGGCACCGAGCCTGGGCCTACAGCCCGCCGCGACGCCGGCACCCCTGACCACCCTGACACCACCCCCTCCGATGTACGAAGGACGGCACCCCCATGCCTCTTGACGTCTCCCGCGTCTCCGACGAGGAACGCCTGAAGCAACTCGGCTACCAGCAGACGCTCTCCCGCTCGATGTCCGGCAGAGCCAACTTCGGGGTCAGCTTCACGATCATCTCGATCCTGTCCGGCTGCATGACCCTGTACGGCTACGGCATGAACACCGGCGGCCCAGCCGTGATCATGTGGGGCTGGTTGTTCGTCGGCCTGATGACACTGTTCGTCGGCCTGTCGATGGCCGAGGTCTGCTCCTCCTACCCGACCAGCGCCGGCCTGTACTTCTGGGCACATCGCATGGCCCCCGCGAGAACGGCCGCGGCCTGGGCGTGGTTCACCGGCTGGTTCAACGCCCTGGGCCAGATAGCGGTGACCGCGGGCGTCGACTTCGGCGCCGCCACCTTCCTCAACGCCCTGCTCGACCTTCAGTTCGGCTTCACCGCCACGCCCGGCCACACCATCACGCTGTTCGGGATCATCCTCGCCCTGCACGGCGTGCTGAACACCTTCGTTGTCCGCATCGTCGCCTTCCTCAACGAGGTCTCCATCTGGTGGCACATCCTCGGCGTCGTCGTCATCTGCGGCGCCCTGGTGCTCGTGCCCGACCACCACCGGTCGACCGGCTTCGTCTTCGGCGAGTTCGTCAACAACACCGGCTTCTCCTCCAGCGCCTATGTGGTGCTGATCGGACTGCTGATGGCGCAGTACACCTTCACCGGCTACGACGCCTCCGCCCACATGACCGAGGAGACCATCGACGCCTCCACCGCCGGCCCCAAGGGCATCGTCCGCTCGATCCTCGTCTCCCTCGCCGCTGGCTTCATCCTCCTCTTCGGCTTCACCTACGCCATCCAGTCCTACGCCGGCGCACTCGGCTCGGGGACCGGGGTGCCCCCGGCGCAGATCCTCATGGATGCTCTTGGCGCTGCGGCTGGCAAGTGGATGTTGCTGGTCGTCATCGTCGCCCAGCTCTTCTGCGGCATGGCGTCCGTCACCGCCAACTCCCGCATGATCTACGCCTTCTCCCGCGACGGCGCCCTGCCCTTCTCCAAGGTGTGGCACAAGCTGAACCCCGCTACGCGCACGCCCACCAACGCCGTCTGGCTCGCCACGGGCGGCGCCTTCGCCCTCGGCCTTCCCTACCTGTGGAACACCACCGCGTACGCGGCCGTCACCTCGATCGCGACCATCGGCCTGTATATCGCGTACGTCATCCCGACCTACCTCCGGCTGCGCCAGGGGAGCCGGTTCGAGCGCGGCCCCTGGCACCTCGGCTCCTGGTCCCCCGTTGTCGGCACGATAGCGGTCGCCTGGGTGCTGGTGATCACCGTGCTGTTCATGCTGCCGCAGACCTCGCCCGTCACCGCGCACACCTTCAACTACGCGCCTGTCGCGGTCGGCGTCGTCATCGCCTTCTGCGCTATCTGGTGGCTGGCCTCCGCGCGCAAGTGGTTCCTCAACCCCGCACAGCCACGGCGCTCAACCCTCCGCCGAGACACTGCCACAGAGGAAATCGCTGGCCTGTAGGCCAAGCAGTGCTGCAGTGCGCGTGCCACCCGGGCAGGACAATAGGCACGCGCGCTGCAGCGTTGGAAAAGCGGCCTCTTCCTCTGAAGCACCCTGCGCCGAAGCCGGTAACTCCCGCGCTGCTGCACGACCGCTCGCATCGCTCGAACAGCACGGCCTCACAACGCAGTCCGGTGCCCCCTGGAAGGGCCCCAAGCAAACGCACTGACCACCAACGATGCGGCTCACTCGTCTACATGGGGCGTAAGGCTCATCCAGTGACGTATGCGACGGCGTCGTGGCTATGGATGCTTTCTAGGTTGCGGACCTTCACCGAGTGACGAAGACCTCGCTCGCGGCAGTCGTGGCTGACTTTCCGCACCATGTCCTCGACGAACATGGGGTGTTCGTACGCCTGCATCGTCAGCACTCGTTCATCGGGGCGCTTGACCAAGGGCACGACCGGCGCGGACGCGCACCGCTCCAGGAGCCTGACGGCCTCCTGCACGCCGAAGGGGTAAGGCGCATCCCCGTGTCCCGTCACGGAGAGGGTGACCCGGCTGCGCTGGTTGTGGGCGCCGTAATCCGAGATAGCTTTCGAGCACGGGCACAGGCTGGTCACTTCGGTGGTGACGAACGTGACCACCGTCGTGGCACCGTTGTCCCAGCGGCCTTCGAAGCGAACATCGTGGACCTGCAGCGACTCTTGACCGCTCGCAGGTGCCACCACTGTCGTACTCAAAGGAACATCGATCGCCACGGCGAATGCTGGTGCATCCAGAAGGTCGGCCCCGACTTTCAGGAGGTACGGCAGCTTGCGGGGATCGAAGCGGCGCAGGTGCTCATGGGCGAAGGCCACCATGCGGCTCATGTGAGTTCCGCGGCGGTCGTGCTGGAGCCGCACGGTCACTTCGATCTCGGCGATGCCCTCCTGACGGAGGTGACCGTCCTCGAAGTACAGCGGGTACCGCAGCCCGCTGATGCCCACGTCGTCGATCTCGATACCTCGGGCATCGGTCTCGTTCTGGATGTCGTGCATGGTCACTCGCCCCGATAAGTGCAGCCGGACGTGCACGTCTCGCGGACGGTGAGCGCAGAGAGGTGGGGCAGCGCCGGCTTCAGCCGATCCCAGATCCAGCGGGCGAGGACCTCGCTGGTCGGGTTGTCCAGGCCCTCGATGTCGTTGAGGTAGTAGTGATCGAGTTGTGCTTCGATGGGCTTGAAGGCCTTCTTGAGGTCCCCAAAGTCCATGACCCAACCCGCCTCAGGGTCGACGGGTGCCTCTACGTGGACGATGACCTTGTAAGAGTGGCCGTGCAGGCGCGCGCACTTGTGCCCCTCGGGAACCTTGGGCAGGCGGTGCGCGGCTTCGAACGTGAACTCGCGGAAGATTTCCATTACTGAATTCCCAGATACTTGTGCGTCTGGAGAGAGAGGATCCAGCGCGGGTTCTTCATGCAGTACTCGACCGTCGCCCTGGTGTTGGCTTCAACGTCAGGATTGTCCATGGGCTGGAGCCGGAAGTACCGGAAGTCCAACTGCTCGAACTGACGGGGGTCCCCTCCCAACTGGGGGTAGACCAACTTCAACTCGTCACCGCTGGTCACGACCAGCTCAGAGCCGATCTTGGGGCTGACGCAAAGCCAGTCGATGCCCTTGGGCGGCACACGCGTGCCGTTCGTCTCGACGGCCACCTCGAAGCCGCGGGCATGCAGCGCATCGATCGCTGCTTCGTCGAGCTGCAGGAGCGGCTCGCCGCCCGTGCACACCACGAAGCGGTGCTCTCTGGAGGACGACGGCCACGCGTTTTCGACTGCCTGAGCGAGGTCGTCCGGACTCCGAAACTTGCCGCCACCTTCTCCGTCAGTTCCGACGAAATCTGTGTCACAGAACTGGCAGATCGCACGGTGCCGATCCTTCTCCAGTCCGGTCCACAGGTTGCACCGGGAGAAGCGGCAGAAGACGGCCGGACGGCCTGCGTGGCTCCCTTCGCCTTGCAGGGTGTAGAAGATCTCCTTGACCAGGTAGGTCATTCTCACGCGCCCTGGTACTGCACAGGGTCGGTGACGCCAGCCTCGGCGAAGCCCTTGAGACGGAGCAGGCAGGTCTCGCAGTGCCCGCAGGCTCGTCCCTGCTCGTCCGGGTCGTAGCACGATGACGTCAGGGAGTAGTCCACGCCAAGGCGCAGGCCTTCCCGGACGATGTCGGCCTTCGACATGGAGATGAGCGGGGAGTGCAGCTTGAGCTTCTGCGTGCCCTCGACTCCGGCGCGGGTGGCCAGGTTGGCCATCTGCTCGTAGGCCTCCATGTATTCGGGCCGGCAGTCCGGGTAGCCGCTGTAGTCGACCGCCGTCACGCCCGTGAAGATGTCACTCGCCCCTACCGTCTCCGCGAAGGCCAGCGCGAAGGACAGGAAGATCGTGTTGCGTGCCGGAACGTAGGTAATGGGCACGCTGCTGTCGATGCCCTTGTCGTCAGCGGCATCCAGGGACTCGTGCTTCGGGACCTCGATGTCCGAGGTGAGGGCCGAGCCACCGAAAACTCGCAGGTCGATGTCCGCGATCACGTGACGCGCAACCCCCTGCGCCGCGGCCACGCGCTTTGCGGCCTCAAGCTCCACACTGTGCCGCTGGCCGTAGCGGAAGCTCAACGCGTACGGCGTGTAGCCCTGGTCCTTGGCGATCGCCAGAACAGTCGTCGAGTCCAGCCCGCCACTCAATAGAACGATCGCGGGACGCTCCGCCATGCCTGCTCCCTAGTTAGGTCCTGTGTACGGCTGAACCCTAGCGTGAAAACTGGCAGGTAGAGTAACGGCAACAATCTTCCAGTTAGAGTCGTCGGGGAGTAGGGGCTGCGTGAGGCAACTAACGCTGGTCGTCACATGCACGGACCGCAAGGCTGCTGTGCCAGAGACCGAACTGCACGCCAGGCAGCTCCCTGCAGGACCGGTGAAGGAGCGTGCCGCGCTCTGGAGCGACCGCATCAACAGTGCCTCGCACACTCGCTCGCTCGCCGAGCTCTATCGCGGCGACCACTGGACACAGGCTCTCCGGCTCCGTGAAGGGGCCGCTAAGGTTGGGTTCAAAGCGGACATTTGGGTGGCCTCTGCCGGCCTCGGGCTTCAGCCCATAACCGCGTCCGCTCCTTCTTACGCGGCGACCTTCAGCACCCGACATGCAGACTCTGTGGCCACCACCGCAGAAGAGACCGCCCAGTGGTGGAGCCACCTTCAAGAGGCAACCGGTCGGGCAACGATGCAGGAACTCGGCAAGGCTGGCCCCGTTCTGATGGTTCTCTCCGAGGCTTACGCAAAGGCCATGGAAGCGGAACTGCGTGCTCTAGCCGAGGTCGCCAGCGAGGCCCTGCTCTTCGGTGGAGCGGAAGAGATCGCCGGCATTCAAAGAGTCCCGGCGGATGCAGGGCTGAGGCGCGCCCTGGGCGGAACACTCACGAGTCTCAACGTTCGCATGGCCGCGTCCTGGCTCCAGCACTGCGAGGACGGCCACCTGACCTCAACCGCTACCAGGGACTCCTGGAACAAGTGGGCAGTGAGCGAGTCGAGGCCCGAGCAGCACAACCGTCAGCCAATGACCAATGAGCAGGTGGTCGCTTTTATCGAACAACGGACTGCATCCCAGCCTGGTATCTCGAGGACGCGTCTCCTGCGCCAACTCCGAGATGAAGGCCTGGCCTGCGAACAGAGCCGCTTCGCCACCCTTTACATCAAGACCATGGGGAAGCTGTGACAGAGAACCTTATCCGGCGCAGAGCCCTGCGCGTCGAGCAGAATCCCAGCATCCCTCTCTATGTCTTCGCCCTCGAAGCCGGAGAGGTGGATCGTGTGGCTGACGTAGCCCGGATCTCCCGTGACGAAGCCGGCAAGCTGCTTGGCTACCAGCGGCCCGAGAAGAAGCAACACGTCAAGCAGATTCTCGACTATCTGGACGGCGAGGACGTGTTGTTCCCGAACGGTCTCATCCTCGCTCTCCCCTCCTCTGTCCGCTTCAAAGGCAGCCGAGGGCCTAACAGCACCGATGGTTTGGCAACTATCGGGACCATCGAGATTCCTCTGCCGGATTCCGACGAAGCGCCTCGCCCCGCCTTGATTGTGGACGGGCAGCAGCGAAGCCTCGCACTCGCCCGCACGAAGAGGTCGAAACTCCCTATCACTGTCGCAGGATTCGTTGCCGAAGACCTTGAGGTCCAACGCGACCAGTTCCTACGGGTCAACACCGTGTCGCCGCTTCCAACCAACCTGGTGTCAGAACTCCTGCCCGAGGTCAACACGAAGCTCCCCACCAGACTGTCTGCTCGGAAGCTTCCCTCCACCCTCGTCAACGCTCTTAACCTAGACAGCGACTCACCCTTCAAGGGGCTGATTAAACAGGCCTCAACTACGGGCGATAGAAAGTCTGAGGCCGTAGTCAAGGACAACAGTCTCATCTCTGCTATCGAGGAATCACTCGCTCCCTCCGGTGTCCTCTTTCCGTACAAGAACCTCTCCAACGGGACCACCGACACCGCAGCGATGAGGGACATCCTCGTTGTCTACTGGACGGCAGTCAGAGACACTTTCCCTGAGGCTTGGGGGCTATCGCCAGCAAAGAGCCGACTCATGCACGGTGTCGGAATTCGATCAATGGGACGCCTCATGGATCGGATAATGGACCGTGTGCTGGTGAGTGCAGAAATCGGGTCGAAAGATGCCTATGACAAGGCAATGGCGGAACTGGAACTCGTCAAGCCTCACTGTCATTGGACCAAGGGTCGTTGGCCGGAACTCAACATTCCCTGGAATGAACTGCAGAACACACCCCGCCATATCAGCACCCTGTCCAACCTTTTGATCCGAATCTACCTGCAGTCGAGGATGAGCGCGTCGTGAAGTTCTACTTCCCGGACAGTCAAGACCAAGTCAGTCCCACATACGATTTCATCAACGATGAGTACTCCCCCTACCGTGTTCGGCAAAGAGATGATCTCTATGCTCACCAGGCTGTAAATCCAGCTCCATATGACGGGATTTTGGTGAGCAAGGCCATTGTTGACGGGTCGGTGAAGGGGGCAGGGAAGTATAGCGCCCCTCAGCGCGAGCGACTCTACCGCCTCGGGGTTCGAGAGTTCTTCAGACTCCCAAAGACAATGAGGAGTCTCGGCGATTGCGGCGCATTCAACTATATCAATGAAGAGCGCCCGCCCTACTCTGTCGAGCAAGTCCTCGATTTTTACATCGGCTGCAAATTCAATTCAGGGATCAGCATCGACCATGTGATCTTCGGCTACGACCCCGAAGATACAAACGTCGACCCAGCATGGGCGAAGCGTCGCGAGATTTCACTGGAGTTGGCAGAAGAATTCATTGGGGCTGTCCGGGCCCGAAACTCCAAGATACTGAACGAGGACGACAAGCTCGAACCGGTCGGCGCAGCTCAGGGGTGGAGTCCAGCCAGCTATGCGGACAGCGTCGCCCGACTTCAGCGAATGGGATACAAGCGCATCGCCCTGGGAGGCATGGTACCGCTAAAGACCCACGAAATCGTGGCCTGCCTGAAGGAAATCGCTAAGATTCGCACGGACGGTGTCGAATTCCACCTGCTGGGGATCACCCGTGTTGACAGTATGGAGGAATTCGCCAAGTACTACGTCGGCAGCTTCGACAGCACCTCGGCGTTCCGTCAGGCCTTCATGGACGAGCGCAACAACTACCACACTGCCAACGGCTCCTACACGGCGATCAGAGTCCCGCAGGTCGATGGAAACCCCACACTCAAGCGGCTCATCCTCGCCGGTGTCGTCTCTCAGACTGCGGCGATCAAGGCCGAGCGAGAATGCCTCCATCTGCTCCGCAAGTACGACGAGCGCAAGGCAGACACGGAAGAGGTGATGGAGGCACTGCGCGCCTACCAGGCGCTTCTCGGTGATGAGAAGAAGCTGAAGCAAGTTGAGAGGTGCAAACCAACTCTCGCTGACCGTCCGTGGGAGGACTGTCCATGCGATCTATGCAAGGAACACAAGATCGAGATGGTCATCTTCCGTGGATCTGAGCGAAATAAACGTCGCGGATTCCATAACATGACTGTCCTCGAAGCCAAGATGCGCAAGCTGTCGTTCACATAATTACCCAGAACGCGCATAAAACTCAAAAGCTATCCAACCAGGAGATAATGTGGCCGACCGCTACGAGTTGAAGCTACCCGCCCTCAAGATCCTCCAAGGCACCAAGGAGATCTACTGCTTCGCTGTCGACGGCAAGAAACTGCACAACTTCGCCGCCGTCTCGCGCGTCCGCCGTGACGGACAGAAGCGTTTGCAGGGGTACCAGCGGCCCGAGGTCCTCAGCCACATCCGCTCAATCCGGCGCTACCTCGAGTCCGAGGGAGCGATGCTCCCCAACGCCCTGGTCCTCGCATTCGACGAGCGCGTGAGGTTCGAGCCTGCGGTCCGCGGCAGTGACGTGAAGTACTCCGTCCCGGGCGAACTGATCATTCCGGTCGACGAGTCACTGGCTGATGAGGACAAGCCGGCCTGGCTCGTGGACGGACAACAGCGAAGCGCAGCCATCAGGGATGCGGACCTCGCTGAGTTCCCTGTGGCAGCTGTGGGCTTCATTGCTTCGGGGCAGGAGGAGCAGCGGTCGCAGTTCATCCTGGTCAACTCCACGAAGCCGCTCCCTAAGGGCCTCGTGTACGAACTCCTGCCCGAAACTACCGGCCAACTGCCGCGGTCGCTCGCGCGGCGCCAACTCGCCGCCAGGCTCATGGTCCACCTGAACATGGGGGAGGGGCCCTTCGCCGGCAGGATCAGCAGCCCCACCTCCCCCACCGGGGATATCAAGGACAACAGCATCCTGAAGATGTTGGAGCACAGCATCTACGAGGGGGCCCTGTACCAGTACCGCAATGCCACCGACGGCAGCGGTGATGAGGACCGGATGCTGGCCCATCTGCTCGCCTTCTGGACACCGGTGGCAAGTATCTTCCGCGATGCGTGGGAAAAGCGCCCGAGGGAGTCCAGGCTGACCCACGGCGTCGGCATCCAGGCCATGGGCTTCGTCATGGACCGGCTCACCGCGGACATCCCGTTCGACAAGGTCGACTGGGACAACGTCCGCGCCGT
Source organism: Streptomyces sp. NPDC002076 (assembly GCF_053593835.1). Lineage (NCBI taxonomy): Bacteria > Bacillati > Actinomycetota > Actinomycetes > Kitasatosporales > Streptomycetaceae > Streptomyces > Streptomyces sp. NPDC002076. Next base: position 207,937 of record NZ_JBSFDI010000016.1, on the reverse strand, counting down.
GTTGCGAGGGCTGGAGCCCCACGTGGCTTGGACCTCCGGAGACTGGGTCTTCGCAGACGGTCAGGAGCGCCGTTGGAACAGCCTGCAGAACACATCCAACGACGTACGCCTGCTCAGCAGCTACCTGCAAGCCCTGGTCAGCCGGTAGCCCTCGTAGCCTCGATGCGGTGGCCGCCCTGATGTCCGGGGCGGCCACCAGTTCATTAGCCGCTCGATGCAGCGCGAAGACCGTTGACCGCTGCTCGCAGCATGGATGCCGACCCACTTCCGTCGGCGTAGTGGATGTGCTTGGTGCGAGCGTGCTGGGTGATGAAATTCGTCGCTGCGTGCTTTGCGCAGCGAGTCGCCAAGATGACCAGATCTGCCGACCGTGCTTTGTGGCGGAGTTGAGTACTGCCAGCCTTATCGGAGGAAGTGGCAGTCTTCACCGCGGGTGCCAGACGCTCGACTTCCTCGGCACACCGTGCGACGACAGCCTCATCCAGGGAGTACAGCAGCACGTTCATCGAGGGAAGCTCGGCTAGCGGCGTCTCTGGCGCACCGTTGGCTTCGACTCGATCCTGCCACTGGAAGTCGACGCCTAGTTCGTGCGAGAGACGTTTCGCGAAGGCCAAGTCGGCCTCGTTGAGCCTCCCTTGATGGCGCCACAGTGGCTCCAGGAGGCCGTACGCCAGGGTGCTTCGGGCGTCGAGTGACGGACACGCCGCCAGGAACAGTCGGTCGACGAAGTCCAGAGCGATTGCAGCCCGCTCGGGTGACACCCAGCGGTTGCTATAGGCACCGATCTCATCAAGAAGGTCGGTGTAGGCCTGTGCCGAAGGGTTGCCTCGGAGAGCGATCTCTGTCAGTGCTTGCAGCGCAGCGAGGTCGCCTGGGCCGAACCGGTCGAAGGTGACGGCGTTCCGGATGAACGCATGAGCGGTCAGGTTCGCTGGGGTGCCGTATCCAACGGCGTCGATGAACGCACCAACAGTCAGCCACGCTTCCTCTGCTGCGAGATCTCCGAGGCCGTCCAGGAGATCGGCAAGGAAAGCATCATGTACGGCTGGCGACTCCCACGAGGTCCAACTGCGGTTGTCCAGTATGGCCTTGACCTCACCAGTGATGCCGGCTAGTGCCTTCAGTAGGGATGGCCAAGACTCAATAGCCGGAGATGCGTCTGATCCGGGGGATGCCGCCTTGGTAGCCGCTGGAGTTGGTTCCACCAGTGCGGAATCGGCACCAGCGGGGTGAGGCGTGCCAAGGACTCGCTGAGCTTCTTCCCAGACGTGGCGGGAGAGTTCACCAATGCGGCCTGCGTTTTCCACGCCATATGTAAGACGTTGCAACGCGGGCCTATCTTCGAGAACGGAAGCCGCCATCAGGAGAACCGTAAGGGCCTCCGCTCCGAGCGAGCCTGCCTCGATATTAAGGAGATCAGGGACGAAGCGCCCTCGCTCCTCAAGCCTCGCCTTGGCAGCCGGTAGATTTCCCTCGGCAAGCGGTGCTTCCAACGCTGCGTACACAGCGTTCAGTACCGCCTCCTTTACCGGGAGCGGAGGGTCTTGGCTAAGAGTATCGGCGAGTTCCGGTAGTTGTAGGATCTCGTCGCTGCGACCGAGCCGATCAAGTCGCTTGATCCGCAAGTTCGCGAGGTTAGCCGCGGTCACACCGCCAGCCGCCGCCAAATGTTCGAGCACCATGTTGGAGGCTGATTCTGCCCCCGCCGAGAGGGCGGCGTCGAACTCTGCAAGGAGGCGACCGAGTGGCTTGGCTACCCTCCACAGTCGGGGTGGCCGGCGAGCCTGGGTCCTCTGCATCAACTCCAGCGCCCCGGCAAGGTTTACGCGGTGCTCAGCAGTGCGCCCGGTTTCCAGGCGAAAGGTGGTGCGATCGCCAGCGAAGTCGCGAATAGCCTGCTCGACCGGGTCGTCAGGGTCTAGCCAGGCGGGCTGGATACCCACCCGCTCGTCGTACGCGATGTAGGTGGGGCCAGCGAAGGCGCGAATCAACTCGGCTGTCTTGGCCCGCTCACCGGGCTCCCGTGCAATGACGTATGCCACGAAACGGTCTCGGCCGGTGTACAGACGTGGAAGGACTATGGGTGCGTCATCGCCGCGCCGGAGGGCCTCAACAAAAGGGAGCGTTCGGTCCTTGTAAGGGAAGGCTGGATCAAGGTTCGGCCAGATAGCGTTTCCTTCTCCGAAGAAACGGAGCAAGAACCTTTCGATGGACTGTCGGGATTGTTCCTGCTTTTGCGTCACGAGCCGCTCCTCCACCGCTGCGCCAGGTCCAGCCGTGCCTGCCCAGCATCAGGCCCGCCCACTTTGTAGGTGACCAGTTCATCGTTCTTGGCCATGCCGCGCACCGTGAAGTTCATCGATCCGGTGAGGACCCAATCCTGTCCGCACAGCGTCTTCTCGTGGACATTGGAGTCGCGATGGACGTGAAGAGTGTCCAACTCCGCTGCCTCGATTCGGCGCAGGAATGCATTGTTGTGTGGATCAGGGCGCGTGACCACATCGACGCGAGCGCCCGTACCAGCGATGCGTAGGACTGCGTCTGAGAGCCGCCACATGCTGGGCGGGACATCGCCGAAGAGGGCGTCGTAACTGCCATAGCTATTGTCGATGACTTGGACGTCTGTGATCCACGGCGACACCAGCCACAGGTGTTGACTGGGGTTGAGTATCTCTGCCATCAACGCGGCGGTAAGCACCGAGTCGACACTTAGGCGTGTGCGAGCCCCAGTGCGCATGGGCCTTGTCAGTTCCGTCACTGGGCTGCCTCCCGCAACTCGACTCGTACACGCAACTTGTCCCCATGCCGGGCGTAGCCGCGCACCTCGCCGAAGACCTTCATCACGTCACTGTCCACACGAACTGCCGGCACACGGACAAGGGCCTCCGCGAGCGCCTGCGCCTTGTCTGCGGGGCAGGTGAGTGCCACGGCGCCGTTGTCGGCCAAGGCCTTCTGGTACTCCATGACCCAGTCGCTGACTGTGACATCTACCTCGGGTAGTTGGTCGTCGTGGGCTGCGCGTACGAGGAGCCGATCGAGAACAGGGGCAGCTGCATAGGGCTGGTAGTGCTGGAGGTCCTGCGTGCGGGCCTGCCGTCCTCGGGGCCAGAGCAGACTGAAGGCCTGGTCGGCCGACAGTTGCTTGCTCCCGCCGATGTCCAGACGTTTGTCGCCGACGGCGAAGGCGATGACGCTCGCGTCGATCTCGACTCCGAGCACGTCTTCCAGCTTGGTCCAGGCATCCACCATGGCGAGAGCCTGTGCGTCTGTGTCCGGTCCTGAGCCTGGGCGGAGGAGTCGTGTCGACAATGCTGCGACCGCTGTGCGGCGAGGGCGGCCGTCCAGCCGCTCCCAGGCACCGAGGAGAGTGTTCAAGGCAGCTTGGGCTGTCTCGGCATCTGGGGCTCCACGCAATGTACGCATAGCTTCGGCAGCGTCTCCGCCCGCCTCCTCAGTGAGGTGACGCAGCAACCGGGTGAGTGTGGCGTCAACGTACTCGTAGTCGCTCGGAGCGAGTGCGCTCGTGACCAGCGACCAGAAGCGGCGAGGGTCTTCTCCGTAGAAGCGGACGAGACTCTCGATGACGCCCAGGCCCCCGATAGAGGTCTCGCTGAGCCACAGGACGGAGGGCTCGCCGTTAGCGCCCGGCAGAACGTCAACGATCAGGTCGCCGTCCTGTGAGTCTGGGCAAGCCCTCTGTGCTGCGGCGAGAATCGCCGCAGCCATTGTGTCCCGATAGGCGCGCTGCGCGAGGTCCTCAGTGCGGGTGGCGATGTCCGGATCGAAGAGGTGCTCTGCGGCACGGTCTACTGCGGCGAGCACTCGGCCGTCCCGCAGCAACTCTGTGAGCCCGTCGATCAGACGAGCATTGTCGATGATCTGGTCCGGGTCACTGTTGTCGCGATAGAGGACACTCAAGATGCGTGGCAGGTCGCCCGTCCAGGCGCCGTTGGCGAGAGACGCGCGCACCTCCTCGGCGGTGCGTGAACCCTCCTTGAGGCCTTCGAGTGCAAAGGCAGTGAGATAGACCTGGCCGAGCCATGCGCGCTGGAACGTGTTCGCGACGTCCTCAAGAGCGGGGTCCTCGGCGAAGGTGTACGAGAAGGCCAGGGAACGCCATTGCGGAGACGACAAGTACTCCCTGACCAGGGGGTCTGAGGTGTCCAGGGGCCTGAGCAGGATACGAACAGCATCGACACCGAGCCTGAAACCCAAGGCAGCAAGCCTGCCATGCAGTTCGTAGTAGACCTTGCGGGTCTCGCTCTCACCGCGTTCGAGGGCGACATGGCACTCCGCGCCAATCGTCATACGTCGCATTTCGATCGGGTTGCCGGCCGCGTGAGTGGCGAAGCTGACGGCCTTGACACGCTCATTCCAGAGGGAAGGCTTGGGAATAGCTGCCGGCGTCGGTGGCGCTTCTTCAGGCACGACGATCTGGGTGCGCCACAAGGGAAGCCCCTGAGAACGGTCGGAGATCTCTGGCTCAGGTTGCGCCAGCTTCAGCTGCGTGGGCCGGAAGACCTGGAGTCCCTCAGGACCGTACTCGGTGGGGTGCCAGGTTCCCTCAGGTTCGGCATGCTGCACGATCTGAGGCAGGGGCAGCGCGGTGCTCCCGGGAGGTGGCACCGGGAGCCAGGTGCGGTGCTCATCGCGGCGGTGCCCGAATCGTCGACTGACACGCCCCGGGACCGCTTCACGAAGCGCCCGCGCGATCGGCAACTGCTCAAGGGTGTCCTTCTCGTCGAAGGGCAGGATCAGTTCGACCTCGGGCAGGTTCAGCGGTTCGAAGAGCGAGCGTGTGATGAACTCGGGAAGAAGAGAGCCTTCTTTCGCACCCGGGTCGATGCGCTGGAACGACCAGTCAGTTCGCAGCCGCCGCAGTGCGGTGGGAACGACGGACAGCAGCAATGACCGAGGCTGCTCCCACAGCAGTGCTTGGACCTCATCGGCGCTGATCTGCAAGGCCCGCATCAAGTGCCATGCGAGTTCATCCTGGAGGTCGGGCTTCTCAAGGATCGCTTGCAGGAGCGATGCCAGCATCTCGTGACCCGGGCGGTCCTCGTCTTGCACGACGTGGCCTTTGGGGGCACGGAGAATCTTCCTCGGGTCGGCCCACAGGTTTCGAGAGCGGAGTTTGCGGCTTGCCCAGTCCAAGAGGGCCTGGGTAGCTTGGATCTTGAGGACGAAGCGGTTGCCGATGGGCAGGCTGCGCGCAGGCACCTCGGGGGCGAAGAGTGTTTCGTACGCCTGGTAGGCGAGCCGGTCCCGCCCGTAGTCCGAGAGCGTGACGACTGTAATCGGCCTTGTACCGCGTTCTCGGCCGGCACGGCCGCGCCGCTGGATGAACGCTGCCGCGTCCCGGGGCGCCTTGTGCTGGAGCACCAGTCCCACCCGCGGGTCATTGAACCCGACTTCCAGGGAGGCGGTGGCTACGGTCAGATTCGCGTCGTGATCGACACCGACATCCTGTGATGACGTACGGCCGACCCGGAGGTGGTGGAGTTGAAGCGTCGGGTCCAGGTCGTGCCCGATCTTCTCGACGATGTCCCACGACTGGCCGTCGAGGTAGCGGGCGGCGTGCTCGCTCCGTTCCGAGGAGCGAAGGCCCGCCAGGACGCGCCCTCGGCCGGTTCGCCGGCCAGAGCGGTTTTGGCCGCCTTCGGCATCTCGCAGGTCGTTATAGAAACGGTTGGTGACGTCGAGGTCATCCGTGAACAGGAAGCCCGTGGAGCCGTACAGGTAACGCCTCTTGTCCAGATCGAGTATTCGGCCGTAGAGCATGGCCGTCTGAATCGATGTGGACAGCAGGCTCCCGCCGGATACTGGGTCACCCCGGAGCGCGATTGCGTACTCGCGACCTTCGGACTTCATAGCATCGTCAGCAGGCTCGATTGAATCGACATCTCCAGGATGGAGACCGACCAACTGTGCGAAGAACCTGTCAGCATCTCGGAGAGTCGCGGACAGACCAACGAACGTTACATGGCGCTGCGCTGCTTCCCGCCACCTGCGTAGGAGCAAGGCCACCTGCGCACCGTGAAGGCCACTGTAAGTGTGGACCTCGTCGAGGAGAACCAGCGATGGGGCTGTACTACTGCCTCGCCAGCCGAGCAAGTACTCAAGGTAGCTGTCGCCACTGCAGCGATTCAGCATCTCGGTGGTCGTGAACAGCAGGTCGGGAGGATTCTTCCTCAAGGACTCGCGAGTGAGCGCAAGCCGCTGCTCGTTCAGCGTGTAACCGCACTTGGTGCAGGTCAGCCGCTCGCGTTTCTGCCTGCGGTCCTCGTCCGTCCACTCGAGGTCCCCGGTACCGCAGTCCGATTGGGGGCACGGCAGATATGGACAGACCACGCCCTGGCGGGTGCGCTTCCATGCGTTATCGAGCCCCGAGTTCGGCTCCAAGCGCCGGTCCTGGGCGTTCCACGGGGTGTCACCATACAGAGCACCCACGCGAATGGGACGCCTCTTGCTCTGGCGCAGTGCCTGCTCAGCAGCGTTAACGGCCCGGATCGACTCCCGGAGCTGGTCGCGCAGAAGCTCCTTGCGTGGGTAGAGCGCCAGTGTCTGCACACGCTGCGCCGCCCCAATGTGGGCGTGTTCCGCCATGGCAGCGAAGGCCGGCAGATAGAACGCGAGCGTCTTCCCGCTACCGGTGCCGGCACCGACAATGATCCCCTTGGAGCGCCCAGAGGTGACCGAAGCGAAGATGGAACGGGTGGCTTCCAACTGGAAGCGTGCCAGCTTGCGTCCCTGCAGTTGAGCTTCCGCTACATGTCGCTGCACCTCACCCCAGTGCGGCAACTGAGCAAGTTCGTGCAGGACGTCCGTCGCAGGGATGTCTCGCTCTGGGTATCGGCGCGGTGCCACATGCAGGCGGTAGTCGGCAACGAGACGACGCTTGTGCCGCCACCAACCAGGCCGTTCCTCGTGGGCCCAACCACCCGGTGCAAAGAGCTGCCGCAGGCCAGATGTAAGCCTGAGGGACTCTGCCAAGCGGGTGCGATACCGCGGAGGCGTTGCCACAGGCACCGGAACCTCGAAAAGGAGAGCTCGAAGCAGCAACTCCTCCAGCACGGCCCCGGCTGACATGGCCTTGGGAGCGGCGTCGTGGCTGTTCAAGAGGTCGTCGATGGTCTCGATGACCTCGACCTCGGAGAGCGCGGTCTCCGTGACGCCCCACGACAGCAAAGGCAACTCGTGGTCTTCCAGCCGGTTCAGAAGTTCGTTCGCGAAGCGGATGTCGAGTTGCTCTGTCACGCTCCGGTCCTCTGCAGGGTGATGTGAAGGTCCATTTCAAACTGACGCAGCAGCGCGATGTCGGCGTCTGTGATGTCGCGCAGGGTAGGGCTAGGGCGCTTCTCAAGCAGCGCCAACAGTTCCAGCAGTTCGCTGGGGGGATCGCTCTTGTCGCGCAGGGACTCGGCGAGCAGGGTGTACGTGCTCGTGAAGAGGGTGACGTCTGCCTTCGACAGGTTCTTGGCCGCCACCGCCTGGCGGAGTTCCTTCTCCCGCTTGCGCGCTGCCTCGCGTTCGTCGCTCGACAGCATGGGGATCCGTACCAGGGGAAGATCAGCGAGCTGTGCTGTGGTCCAAGTGACCCAGGCCTCAGCGTTGTTGTTCTTGAACTTTCCCGCAAACTCCTGGATTTTCTTCCTGGCCGTGTTGAAGACCGGGTCGCTGGGAAGGCCATTGAGGGCCTTGCGCTCGAACGCGGTACGTGCGGCGCTGATGCCTGACAGATCGGCCTTGTCCGCAGCACCGAGCATCGCAAGGGTATTGCTCAACTCAACTTGCGTTCTCAGTTCGGCAAGCGCCAGACGGAGTTCTTTAGTACGGCTGAGTACCCGAGTGGCCTCTTTCTCACCGACTGCGCCTGCAGCGATTTGGCGTGCGCGGTTCTGTAGCTGAACGGCCTTGTCGTACACAGACAAGTCGGTCACCAGTCCTCCCCGTCGTCCTCGGCAGAGGGGGCAGCCGTGAGCGCCTGCCACTCCACACAGATTTGCCCTACGTCTTCTGCGGCGCTGTCGCTCGCAGAGCCACTCGATCGCGACTCGGCGCTGGTGAGCGCAGCGTCCAGCCACGCGTCGGCAGCGACGAGTAGCTGTTGAATCAGTTGAAGCGAGTTGCCACGGTCCTTGACGGCAGCAACCACGCGCGCGTACTGGCGGGTTGCGGGGTCGCGGCTCTCGTCGTCGGCCTTGGCCAGGTCGTCTTCGAGGGCAGAGATCGCCTTCCAGTCCGCGCTCTGTGCACCTTGAAGCAGAGCCTCGAATTGCCGTGTCTGTTCGGCTGTCAGTGGTAGTCCAACCTCTCGTGCGGCACTGAGCACGTCGCGGATCGCTGCCATCGTCTGGACGCCCGTAGTGCCGCGCGGCTGACGCTTTCGGACTGAGTCGAGCAACTCTTCGTGACTTGTGAGTTGGTTCTCGACGATGGACGGCAAAGATGCGAACCCGGTGACGGCTGGCTTCACCCATTTCGGGATGTCGAGTGCCTCGACCTCCCAACTCCACGAAGCGGTTGCCCTGTCGAGCAGTGGAAGCACACGTGCAGCATCAACCATGTTCACGGCACCGATGCCCTGGGTGATCCCGACGGCGTAACGGAGTTGCTTCACGACCTCGGGACGGGCTCTGAGGTGCGCCTGGAGCACGTCCATCCACTTCGCTGCACGGATTGAGACGTCCTCCCGCCGCCACTCCTGCCCGTCGTCAAGCGCGGCGGCGATCAGTTGCGAAGCGGGCATTCCAGGCCACGCCTGGCCGGCCAGCGCAGCTCCAAGGAGTGATGCGCGGAATCCCGCGACGAGGTGATCGTCGGTGATCTCCATGTGCCGCTGCAGCCGTACGGTGAGATCTCGGCTGTGCTTCTCAGCCAGGTACGCGAGCCGCCGAATGTCCTCGGCCCGCGCAGGGAGATTCCGTTCAGCCCTCAGCATGCTGTCGAAGAACCAACTGTCCTTCGGCAGACGAGAGAAAGTGATGGGTGCGTTCTCGACGCCTGGCAAGTTTTCCTTCGCGCCCTCGATGGACACGATGGTCGCCTTGTTAGGCCAGGCAGCCCTCCGCAGTTCCGTGGATCCCACCTCCCGCATCAGAGGTGAGTTCCACTGATACCGCTGCACGACCGCGGCCGAGACGACGCCCCGAATCTTGTTTGCGGTGGCCGTGTCCAATCCGCCTTCGCGGGTAAGCCACTCGTCCACCGTCTCCAACCCCCGCTGGAGTTCCCCAGGGAGTTCGTCGCGCTTGCTACCAACTCCCGTGCCGGGGTTCGACCCGCCGGCTCCCGTCTGCTTGGGAACAGACGCAGACACAGGCGGGCGACCTCGTCCTCCTTCGCCACCCAGCGGCTCTAGGGAGAATGCCTCCAAGATGGTGGGGTGGAGATCACGGGCGTCATCGGGGGCGTCTCCCCAAAACTCGAGGACGAGCCTGCGGCGCTCGGCAGAGGCAGGGTCGTGATCGTTGTCTGCGACGACGCCGAGGACGTCACGGCTGAGAAGCTTGTCCAGCTTGGTCGGCCGGAACCGCTGCCGGAACGCGGGGTCGGGGAATTCGCCCTGCTGCATGGCCGTGGCGTGTTCAACAAGAACCGGCCGCACGACACTTCCCAGCACGACCCGCGGGTTGAAGGTCCATGGCTTGTTCTTGTCCGCTGTTCCATGAACAGCTCTTACCAAAGCTGACTCGTTGAATGGGTACAAACCATAGCCATCATCGGTTACCCCGAACACTTCGTGGCACTCAGTCCGCAAAGCGCAGGTCAAGCATTTGTTAGGAATGTCCTCGTCGTTCGCGCGCTCCAAGGCTTCGCGTCCCACACGCCCGGCATTCAAGTAGCGGCCAACGAACGAGGCAATCTCTGTACGTCCTGTCTCCTCCGCACTGAAAGGAACGTCCAGGTGGTAGACGAAGCCGGCGCCAGCCTGGATGCGGGTCGCGGCCGTCTCATCCAGCTTTCCAAAGTAACCCGTCGTCACTGCCATGAGCGTTCGGATGGGAGCGAGAGTTGTCTTGCCCTCACGATTCGCAGCCTCTACCACGGCGTCAATAAGGTCTCGCTGGACACCTTGAATGAGGGCGAAATCCTCGATGAGCAGGATGATTTCCTTGCCCTGCCGGTGGTACTCCTCTCGCACCTGCGTCATCGCATCGAGAAGCCGACCTGCTCCAAGATTGGCAGCGCCCTTGATGGCGGCTTCGAGGTGCCTGTTGAGAAGCTCTACCGAGATTTCTTGGAGATCACCACGGGTGCTGATGGTGCCGAGCAGGCGTTGTGCCATTCCCGACGCAGATCGGATGTCACGAATGTCGAGCGGGAGATCGTTGACGCTGAAGCCTTCGGGGCGGTCAGCCTGCCCGTCCTGGCGATTGTGAATGAGCTGATGTGCCAGTTCAGGAACGAACTTGCCGGGTGCTAGAAGCTCCGCGCGGACGTGCGGGTCGAGTAGCACCGCAGCAAGCTTGCCAGGGCCGACGAGCATTCGAGCCAGTGGGCTCGACTCTGCGTTAGGGGGGGTGGCCTCAAGTGCTTCACTTAGTTCGTTGAGGATCCGCCTTGCGAGAGACTCTTCGTCGATATCCTCGGTGAACTTATTGATGTCCTCCTTGAGTTGAGCCAGGTCGCTGCTCTCCGCTTTTGCGATGAGCGTGCTGACGACGGCCTTGAGGCTGGTCTTGGACTTCTCAAGGTAGATCACCTCCCTCTTGTCGGCCCCGTCCTTCATCTCGGCCAGTTGCTCGCGGATCCAGCGGACAAGATGCGACTTGCCTGAGCCGGACTCACCAACAACCGGTACGACCAGGGCTCCGCTGTCTGCTCTGAGCGCCATGAAGTCTTTGAGGACTGTCCACTCGTCGATCCGGGCGCCTTCGATGACGAGTTCTTTCCCGTCCATGATCCGGGCACGTTTGATCCGCAGCGGCGCGTGGGTGGCCAAGAAAACCGACCGTGAAGGGCTAACCGCCTCGGTGTTGATGGTGGAGGCTGCCACTGCTGGTTCCCAGCAGAGCATCCCGCGGAAGTCAGCCATGGGTGGGCTCCAGGATCGTGATGTCGCTGACGGGGCGAGGGCTGGCGGGGCGTTCAGGATCGTGCAAGAGCAGGATCTGACGGGCGTCGTCATCGTGCTCCAGCCGAATCCACTTCTCGTCATGGCCACGGAGAAGCGCAAACGAGAGCGCGGTGCCGGCCACGTTGTCGCCGGGACTTGGGATGCCTATCGCGAGCGAGTGTGCGCCGCCGGGCAGCACGGGCAGGTTCCCCCGCAGCACCTGCAAGGCCTCAACAGCATTGATGCGCTGTCCTGCGTGCCACAGGTCGGCCACAGTCTGCTTGACGGCTAGCGTGCAGTCCGCCACCAAAGGCGTGCGGCCGTCGGTACGGAGGACAGGGGCAGCGGCGAGGCCCAGGGCAGTTGCCCAGTAACCGAAACGGGTCCACCGGGTGTCGTTCGCGAAGAGGGGATGGATCTCGGTCTTCAGTAGCTTCCGGTCTTTTCCGTCTCTCTCATCCAGGAGCTGCTGAGCAGTGACCCAGTGAATCGGCTGCTCCATTGGGTCGTGTACGAGGAACCACGCAAGGGCGCGAGTCAGGTCCCGCGGGCCAGTTGCGTCGTTGCTCTCCCCCAGTTCCGTGTTGTAGTCCGCTTCGAGGACTGCGCGACGAAGGATACGCGTGTAGGTCTCCAAATCATCGTGATTGATAAGCGACTTGGTCCGGCCGGCTAGCGAGAGTTCCTGCCGGTCGTCGATGTGAACCAATTCCAGGGTCTGGAGTGAACTGATGGCGCAGTCGAAGGGCGGCTTGGTTGACGTTTCCTCTGAGCGCAAGGACGGAGGGCTAACTAGTGCACGAGCCTCGTCCAGGGCGATGCTCTTCCCCAGGTAGGCGAGAAGCCGCACCAGTGCCCATGTCTGAGAGGGAATGGCTGCGTCTACGTTCAGGAGTGTCATCAGAGTTCCTCCAAGGCGCGTCGGATCGACAGGTTCGCCGAGTGGACTGCGACGAGTGGCGTACCTCGGCGTTCTGGGTGTTGCATCGCCCAGGGATGGATCAGGTAGGTCGGTGCATCCCAGGCGAAGCGCATTGCAACCTCCGGCCCTGAAGTAGCTGCGTTCGGGTCCGCCACCCAAATGACTGGGCCGCGCCAGTCCGTCAGGAGTGCACCGTCATCGTCGACGATCACTGTGCGGGTGCGGGCGGTCGTCTGTAGTTGGCTCTTGAGGCGGGCGTCCATGCCTGGCCCACCGACCACGGGAATCCCGCGGCGGACAAGGCTTTCCACCAGACGTGCGACGAAGGCACGGTCGCCAGTGTCTTGCCACCAGAGGCTCAGGCACTGCTGGTCTCCGAAGTACTGCATCAGGGGCAGGCGCCCGTGGTGCTCGAGTGGGGGAAGTAGAGGGCGTGGCTCTCCGGCAAGTCGGTAGAACCCTGTTGGCAGTAGCTCGGCCGTGGCCCTGCAGTGTGGGCAACCGCGGCAAGTGATGCCGGTACGACGCTGGCCCCTGCCATGCGGAATGCGGTAGTACGCTCCGAGTACGTCACCAATGCACTGATTCCCCCGCACAGCTGCTTTCAATTCTTGCAGTGCCGAGATGCGCCCCTGCAGCAGCTTTTGGCGCTCGACTTCAAATCGAGTTCGGAAGTTCTCACTGTTCCTGGCGTCGGAGTCGAGGAGTTCTACGTCTGCGTAGCCATCCGCTGTCGCGTAGAACAGATCGAGTCGTGCCTTCCAGAGGGAGTCTGACTCGCCTTCATTTCTTGAGGGTGCCACAGGCGGGTGGATGGCCACCATCCCCGATCGAACCATGAGGTTCAGGATCCGAATGTTCCATTTCCGGTTCCGTTGGAAGCCCTCGTTCATGTCAGGGGGGTAGGAATCGAGGCTCACCCGGTGGCGATCTTGGGTGGTGACCCGGCTGTGGAACATCGCCTCCCATCGCTGCCACGCGCGCGGGGCCCCGATGACCACCTCGTCGCTCATCTTGTTGGCGATGCGTTCGTCCTTGCGCGTGGTGGCCAGATACGCGATTGACGGGCTTCCGTTACGTCCGGCACGGCCGACTTCTTGGTAGTAGCGGTCCACTGTCTCTGGCAGGCAGGCGTGCACAATCGTCTTGACGTTATCGAGGTCAACGCCCAGGCCGAAGGCAGAGGTAGCAACCACGATGTCGTACCGCGTCTGCACGTCGCCTTCGGCAGTCTTGCCGCTCCACCCCTCCAAGGCGTCGCGACGTTCGGTGTCGGTGGAGTCACCGGTCACGCTAGCTACCCGGCGGAGCCCGTAGTCCCGAAGACGGTCCGTCCACTCCTGCGCATGTGCGACCTTGGTCGTGTAGAGGATCATCGGCTTCGGCAAATGCGATACAGCGTCGAGGGCTGCGGCCTCCCGTTCGGCCTCGTCCCGGAAGGTATCGATGTAGTAACTCGGCTCGTGACGAAGTTGGGAAGCCCAAACGATGCTCGCCGGCTGCGGCGAGGCAAACAGCGTGTCGAGCGTCTCTACCTGCTGACCAGTGAGCGTCGCGCTCATCGCAACGGTGACTGGTTGCCGGCCCTCCGGGGCCTTGCTCAGCCAGGTCCTGCGGTGGCTTGACATTGTCTGGAACTCGGTACGGAAGCTGTTACCCCACTGCTCGACCAGGTGGGCTTCGTCAATGACGAAGTAGTTGAGCAGACCGGCCTCAGCAGCGTCCTCCAGTGGCGCCTTCAAGCTCTGCACCAGAGCCTCGGGTGAAGTGAACACCAGTCGTTGGCGGCCCGCAGCGATGTCGTCCCGCATCTGTTGCCGGCCTTCGTTAGACAGCCCACTGGTGTACGCATACCGGCGCGTGGGGCTGTGGTGCCCGTTCCGTTCAAGGATCTCGAAGGCACGTCGTTCCAGGTCCGCCGCGAGTACGCTCGTGGGCACGACGATGACTGAGACGCCGCTACTCGCGCTCGCCAGAAGCACGGGGGCGATTGCTACTGCCGTCTTTCCATGCCCTGTGGGCAGGCAGATGATCGTGGTGCTCCCCGGTTCGGCAAGCGCAATAGCCCTGGCGGCTTGGCGCTGGCCTGTGGACACATAGTGACTGTGGTCGTCGCCCAGTGCAGCCGTGAAGAACGGATCGGCGGGATACGACTCCAGTTTCCGTCGGTGCGGCGAATCTTCGCCGAGATACACCTGGCGAAGATCCTCTTCAGCTGCGGCGCGGGATGTGTCATCGGAGACAGGCGGATGCCACGGGAGCGCGGTTACCCACAAGTTGGAGCCACCGTCACGCAGCCCGGCCTGGCAGAGCATCACCTCCCACTGGTCACGAGTGGGCAGCCACGGGAGGAGAGGAACCGTGAATCCGGATGTGTTCTCTCGCGCTTGAGCTTCAAGCAGGATCTGCCGAGTTAGCGAAGCGATGTCCCTCCACCCGCTGGATTCACTCACCAGAGCATCGCGGAGCCTGCGCAGCGTTCCCTTCGCTCCAGGAAGTTCCGGGAGGTGTTGAAGCTGTCGGTGCTTCAACAGGTAGTCGAACAGTGTCTTGGCCCCGGTCCAGTTGTCAGTCGCCACGACGGATCCTCCTGAGACCCGTTTTGAGGAGGCACGTCGCGGACACGAGTTGGATCGACGGGTCGGTCAATCCCTGTACCAGAGCGTCAGTGATGGCGACGTCCCGCAGGTAGCTCTCCGCGTCCCCCAGGAGTCGGCCGGCTGCTTGGCGGGCCTCGGCCTGTGCTCTGGCGACCGTGAGGCGTGCCCGGCCCTGGCGTTGGGCCTGGTCGCACTTGTCCACCAAGTTCGTCACTCGCTTGAGCTCTGCTCGGGCGACTGCTTCGGCGGAACGTGCTGCTTTTTCGTATCCGGGCTGCCCGTCGAACAGATCCATCAACTCGTGGATGTTGCCCGAGTTGTAGTTGTGGTCCGTTACCCCGTAGGGAACGTCCAGTTGACGGTCCCGGGTAGCTTCGTCGGCCAAGGCCTCGGTGGCACCAGCAGGCACCCATACCTTCAGCGTGAAGGGCGGGAGAAGCTGCTCGGCCTGGCGCCTCAAAGCTGCTCTCGCATCGTTAGGATTCTTCACTTGTGGCAGCGCGAGTTCGAGTGCCGAGGAGATGTCGGCTTCGACGAGGTAGTCGAAGCCGAAGTAGGGCTCTGGCCCACCCCGGTGGTTCGCATCCGCGCGCCAGAAGGCTGTGGCCTGGCCGCGGTCGTCGAACCAGACGACGTTTGCGAGAGTGTCGACGAGGGGGTTCCCGATGCGGAAGAGGCGTGTGCCGGAGGCATTGAGCGCCGCTGAGCGGCTGAACGTGCCCTTCGCTGCGTCCTCTGTGAGGTTCTTACCGTCGTAGAGGTGAGGGGAGATGAGAGGGCGAGAGTTGAGGTTGAAGACCTCACACAAGCAGTCGTTGATCTTGCGCTCGGTGTGGCGGAGTTTGACCCCGTCTGAACCGTCCCACCCGGTGTAGCCGAGCAAGGCCTCGCGCGTCGTGTTCCAGTCGGCTTCAAACGTTGTGAGCCGCTCGGCGAAGTCGATGTCGTCGGGGGATGTGTCGAAGATCGACTCAAGGGTGTCCATCATGTCGATCTCATCGCGAGCGTGCTTGAGTAGGTCCCGGACGGTCTCTGCGTAACCGGTCAGGCCCTCCGGCCCGTGCTCGAGTGCTTCCGCCCAGACATCGGCCTGGCTCTGCGCGATGGCGTCCTGGAGCGTGGAGACCGACACTTCGAAAATGCGATACCCGTCGGTGAGTAGCGACAGCCATGCCTCGGTGTGGGATTCGGGGTCTGTTAGTACGAACTGCATCGGCTTGCTGCGCTGTTGCCGGGATTCGACATAGCGGTCTGTGCGGCCGAGTCGCTGCTCAAGCTGGTTGGGGGACCACGGCAGCCGGACGTGGATCACGATCTGGGCGGCCTGAAGATTCAGCCCGTCCTCAGCAGAGTCATCCGCGACAAGAACTGCAGCCGTTGTGAAGTGCTCGCGCCACGCGGCGATGGCGCGTTCGGACAGATCGGGGCCTGCGTTGCGGGTGTGCTCGAAGAGACCGACCTGGGAAAAGCGAGTGCGTAGGCGTTCGGTGAGTGTTGAAGCGAGTGTGCCTGGGCCACAGAAGACGATGATGTGCGTGCGCTTGCGCAGGGCTGGCAGCAGGGCCTCGATGAGGTCGTCGACTTCGGTGACGTTGTGGGCGTCTACGATCTGTGACTCAAGACTCGCCAAGGTCTTGGCCTCGTGAGGCGCCACCGGCAGGCTCGTGAGGTAGTTCCGTTCGCGGGTACTCAGACCGGCACGCTTGGCAGCGCCCTCGTCGCGATGCACCCGCCACCGGAGTGCGTCGAGGTAGTCACCGGATGTGCCACCGAGGCGGGAGGCGAGTACAGCTAGGACAAGCGCGTAGTTGCTGCGCTCGCTCTCACGTCCTTCATCAAGGAGATGTCCCCACAACCGGGTTTGCCACTCAAGGAGGTTGTCCGCGGTTGGGGAGTATGACTCAGATATCAGCTTCGTAGGCTCGGCGCGGCCGCGTACTTCATAGGTCGCTGCCGCTGAGTCATCGTTCTGTTCCAGTACGTGTGACCTGCGGTGCCTGATGACGCGCCGGTGCAGTCGGTACGTCTCGCTGATGTGAGCTCGTAGTTCAGTTACGCGTGCCGAGAGGTCCTGCATCCCGGTCCCCTCGCGGAGGTTCCCTTCCGCGTCGAGGAGCTCGAGTACATGGCCGGCCAGGGCCTCGAACCTGCTGTCCTCCGGAGGTAGCAACTCTTTGACGATGTCAATCGTCGACGGCAAGAGCGGATGGTATTCGGCGTCGAGGCTGAGGACGTGATTCGCCAGTTCCGCCCGGTGGTTGTACCTCTCCTCAAACGTCTCCCTCTCGCTCCACTTGTACACGTTGGGCTCAAGGAGGTGCAGAAGGCCCAGGTGGGTGGCGTGGCTGGAGGTCACGGGTGTAGCGGACAGCAGTAGGACCTTCGACGCGGGGTGCACGAGATCGCACAGGGCGCGATAGGTGGGGTCCGTGTCATCACGGTCCTGCACCAGCAGGTGGGCCTCGTCGACGACGACAAGATCGCTGCCGTGGTGCTGCTTCCACTTCTCGGGGGAGTCGTGCGGAGCAATCCTGACGCGGCGTGGGAAGTCATCGGTGAAGAACTTGGTGCGCAGTTCAGCTACCCACTGCCGGCGCAGAGAGTCAGGGGTGAGGATGAGGACGCGCGCCTGTGGGTTGTCGATCAACGTCTGCAGGATTACGTACCCGGCCTCGATGGTTTTGCCCAGTCCGACTTCGTCGGCGAGGAGGTATCGCTGGACCGGGTCCGACAACACCGTCAGCGCCGAGCGGACCTGGTGTGGGTAGATCTCGACGGCGGCAGCGAGGAAGGCTGGGGTGCTCGCGCTGGCAGCACGCTGGGCGACCAGGTTGTGCAGCATCGGGATGCGCGCGTTGTAAAGATGTCCGGATTCATTACCTCCAGACACCAGAACCTGAAGAGGGTCGCGTACCGGCTTGTTCCACCGCACACGGAGTTCGGACTCGGCCACGGGCATGTCGTAGTCGGCGTTTGGGAAGCGGACGAAGTAGCCGCCGTGGTCCGGGCGCAGTACGCGGCCCGCCATCCACTCTCCGGTGCTGGGGTTGTGGCGGAACACGCGCGTTTCGGGTTTTAGGCGCGCGCGCTGGCAGTCGACCTGGGGCACGGCCTGGGTCTCGATCCTGGGCTCGGCCGTGGACTCGAAGAAGTCCACGTGCAGCAAGTCGTCGGTGACCGCCGCCACGCGGCCGATTCCGGGCGCCCCTGTGAACGTGACAAGGTGCCCAACTCTGAAGTCCGGAGACATTCCTCTGCTCGCCCCCCACCTGCTGATTTAACAACAGACATGAGCTTAGGCGCACCCACTGACAACACAGTCAACGAAACAACATACAAATCCATACTCATGTTCGATAGTGGATAGAGGGTGCTACCGAGGTGCCGCCGGACCGATGACACATAGCGTTCTAAATAGAGATGATTCGGCCATGTTGGCTAGGTTGCGCCGGATGTAACGACCCACAAAATGCGGCTGAAACGAAGTCTTGCGTCGAAGCGGCGCTGGACCACTGGGTGCTGCCGTGTTCCACGCTCCTCTGGCGGCCACCGGCGGTGAAACGTTGCTTGAGCTGCGATGGCCTACTCAAGGCCGGGGCTCACCGCCCCACTCCGACAACGAGGCATCGTGGCTACCTGACGCGCATATGCCGACGGCAGTGCACTCAATCCCGGACAGTCTCTCCGCCCCTTGGCCCGGTGCCACTGTCAGTGGCTTGGGTTGTACTGTCTCGGTGCTCGCCTCGCTGTCCGTCCGCGGCGTGGTATCGGCGCACCGATCACATCACAGAGACAGAAAGAAGAACGTGAACTTCCCCGCCCCTGCCGGTATCGCGACCCTCGTGGCCTACGTCGCCACCATCCCCGCGGCCAACCTGGCCGTCACCCAGTTCGGAGCCGTTCCCGTCGGTTTCGGCTACGCCGCCCCCGCCGGGGTCTACATGGTCGGCCTCGCGCTGGTCCTTCGTGACCTCGCGCGTGAATCCGCTGGCCGCGGCGCCGTCCTCGCAGCCATAGCCGTCGGCACCGTCCTGTCGTTCGTCCTCGCCGGCCCAGAGCTCGCCGTCGCCTCAGCCGCGGCCTTCGCGGTCGCTGAAACCATGGACTTCGCCGTCTACGAGCCCTTGCGGAAGCGTGGGCTGCTGATCGCGATGCTCGCCTCGAACGCGGTAGGCCTTCTCGCGGACAGCCTGCTCTTCCTCAAGCTCGCTTTCGGCTCCTTCGAGTACCTTCCCGGCCAGATCCTTGGCAAGGCGTGGATGACCCTCGCCGCCATCGCTGTGCTCGCTGTACTTCGACGCCGGAAGCAAGCAGCCGCCTGAGCGGCCCATCGTTGGGCTGCAACGGCGGCGTGTTCGAGCGGCCGACCGAGCTTCTCCTGTACTCCTTCAAGATCGCTGGCGCCCAGGTGCATCGGTATGCAGGTCAGCACTCGCTACGACCAACTCTCTGGCGAAGAGGGCAGGTTACACGAAGCCACGGCAGGTCCTGGGTCAACTTGCCATGATCCTCGGCCCTTCGCTACGGTCGCTTCATCAATGAGGGCCCCACCATGCCTAGGTCTGGTGGGGCCCTTTTGTGTCCTCTCGAACCCGGGGGGACCGAGTGTCGCGTGCCACCGTCTTCTTCAGGTTTGGCGGCCAGGGGAGACGGCGGCCGTGCTCATGCGAAAGGACAACTGGTGAGTACACACCATGGCACAGGCTCCGGCCAGCAGTCACCCGGGGAGAGCCCCGCAGACGGCCCATGGGTTCCGGAGGCCCCGCCGTCGGCCTCCTCCTCTGTACGGCGAGCAAACGTACAGCTGCTGATCGGAGGCCGCACCGTCTTCGCGGTGTACATCTCGCCCGCGATCGTGGCAGGTGCAACCGGTGCATCCCTGGTACTTGGAGCGGTGAGTTGGAGCCACTGGCCTTGGCTGTGAAGCCCTGAGGCAGGCCGCAGGGGCACCTGCTCCTGCGGCCTGCAGGGGGCGCTTCGAGGGCAGGCACTATCTGTAGCGGCGGGCCGACACAAGCCAAGCCATAGCCAGAGCCTCGCTCGCCTGCTCTCCGTCCCCTGGCGGTTCGTCGGGCGCAGGTACCTGCCGTACGACCGCAATCTGGCGCTCGATGCCGCGCAGGTTCTCCTGCAGGTCCATGGTCACCACGCCGTCAACGGTGACCTTCAGTGGGTCAGCGAGGAGCTTGGCCCGCCGCTCGCCCAGGACCTCAAGTGCGACCGCCCGCACCGAGCGCAGCCGGAAGAACCGGCGCTCCAGCTCGGTGGGGTCGCTGTCCGGGCCGAGCTGGGCGAGCAGCCAGGACCGCTGAAAATCGTCCACCTGGTTCACATCCCCAACATGAGGTACGGCACGAAGCCAGACGGGGGAAGCTGGCTCCGTGCCGTACGCGTGAGCGTATTACGCGGAGGACGAGCGTGTCCGCCGCGCCGGCGGCTTCTTCGTGCCGCCCCTGCTGGCCTCGCCCTGTCCCAACTCCGGCTCGGCGCCACCCGCAGTTGGGTCCGGATCACCGACTGCGATCGCCTCCGGCTCGGCGTCATCCTGCGGCGGCACGTCCCAGGCGTCTGGGTTCTTCACCAGGGCAGCGATCTCCGGCGCCGGGCTCTCGCCCGGCAGCAGGACCAGGTCCTCGTGGGTCGTCGGATCCTTTACGTATACGGCGGCGATCAGTCGGCGTACCTGCATCAGAGCACCTTCGCCACGATGTGCGCGTCCGGGGTGTGCATCACCGGCATGCCGACCGCAGCGCCCTTGGTCCAGATCTGAACCGGGTCATCCTGGACGCCGCGGGTGATGATCAGGCCCGGCGCGTCCTCCCGAATGATCTCCGGGTTCGTACCACGGGACAGCACCAGGGCCTCCGCCGTGACCCCGTACATCGTCTGCGCCCACTTCTCCCGCTCCGGCGGCACCAGGATCCACAGGTCCTCGGGCAGCACCTTGCGGGGCTTGCCGTCCACCCGCACCTGCGCCTTGTAGAACTGGATTGGCGGCAGGTTGTAGTTGCCGCGCACCACGTTGATCTGTTGGGGGGTGAGCGTGGCCGTCGGCGTGGTCGACGGGTTCACGCTGCCGTAGTAGGCCGCCCTGTAAGCGTTGTTCGCCGCCAGGTAGCTGAACGCCTTCCGCGAGGTGATCACTAGCTCCGGTTCCGGAGCGCCGATGTCGTCCAGGTGCTGGATCCACCGCAATTCGTCCGCGATCGGGTCGGAGGCCGGGTCCGACCACGGCCGCGCGGCGACTGGCATGTTCTCGGCGGGAACGTTCCAGTCCACCTCCAGCGTCAGCCCGTTCTCCTGCACCAGCGAGAACTTCCCGTCCGCGAGCACGTCGCCGGCCGCCAGCTCCAGCCGGGAGCGGATCGCCTCCACGTGGCGTTCCACATCGTCGTACAGCAACTCGATCAGCCGGTCCTGGTCCGAGCCGTGCGACGCCTCCAGCAGGATCTGCTCTTGCTCGGAGACGACGAGCTTCTGCCCCAACGCGGGCAGCGCACCCTCGCGAGACGTCTGCCACGCCTCACGGGTAGCGAACGGCACCGACGCGTTGAACGCCCGGTACTTGGCGACGTTGACGTACCGGCCGGAGTCCTTGGTACGCCACTTCACCTCCCGCACCTCCACCGTCGGGAAGATCGTCTGGGTGAGGAGGAAGTCCTTCGGGGACGGGATCGCCCTGGCAAACGCCGTCAAGTCCATGACCGAGACGTCCTTGAGCAGGTCCTGAATCGTCACAGCTCACACCCCCGCTCACACGAAGCGGATCTGCGCGGCACGCGGGTGCCACACGAGCTGGGACACGTCGATGCCGCCCGGCACCTTCGACGCCTTCACCGCGCCGTGCCACAGCAGCGCGGCCGGAACACGGGTCTGGCCCGGCGCGAACGGGGCCTCGGCGATCAGGAAGCCGCGCAGGATCTGGCGGCCGCAGTGCGCCTCCGGGTCGTACGGGCCGTACAGGCCAGACTCCGCGACCCTGCCAACCGGCACACCGGACAGCACCTGGCCGTACGGGTCACACCCGTCGCCGTACATGTAGTGCGTGCCCTCGCAGAACAGGTTCAGATCGAGGGTGATCGTGTCGACGGAGTCGGTGCCGTGCAGGGATGCCAGCCACTCGCGGTTGGCGGTCGTGTACTCGGACTTCGAGACGGGCTGGATGGTCATGTGTGTGTCTCCATGGACGCTGCGGTCAGATTCCGCACACCGCCCACGGAGGCGATGCCGTCCACGAAGTTCAGGGGGCGTGGTCCCCCAAGGGCTGAGGCCCGGGCTATCGGGCTGCGGAGTCGCTGAACTCCGGGATCAGTCCACGGCGCTTGGCCATCTCCAGTCCAGCCGAACCTGGCTTGGTCACTGGGGTCCTACGGGTCGGGCCACGCCCCGCCGGAGCGCCCGCGGGGGCCGCCGGCACCGGCTTGCGGAACTCGCCGAACAGCTCAGGGCGGCGTGCCCGCAAGGCCTCGGCCGCCGACTGGATCTGCGCCTCGTCCGCGTCCTCGTCGTCCACGGCCAGCAGACGCTCCGCGTCCGCCAGATCGTCGCCCTCCGCGCCGAGAGCCACCAGCGCGGCCCGGCGAAGCGCCGCCCTCTCCCGCTCGGCGGCCAGCTCCTCCCGTCGCGCAGCCAGCAACTCCCGCTCGGCAGCCGCCTGTTCCCGACGCTCCACCTCCGACAGCGCGGCCTGCTCAGCCTCTCGCCGTGCGGTCACGAACTCGGTGAGGGCCCTCGGGGAGTCGAACCCGAGCGTGGCCAACAGCCGCTTGATCGCGGCTCGTTCGCCCTGCGCCTTCTCGCGGGTGAGCATCTTGCCCAACCGGTCCTGGGTGACCGTGACCTGATGCTCCTGGCCGCCGCTGTCCGTGGCGTCGTCGAGCTGGTCGTTCGTCTCGTCCTCTGCCGAGGCACCGAGGATTGGGTAGATCAGCCGCCCGTCACGGCGGAAGCCGACAGGACGGCGAGACGGCAGGGGCCGGACCATACATCTCCTCCAGAGCGCGCCCCCGCGCCGTCGATCAGTGTAGCCACCGACGCCGACAGACCAAGAGCTTCCATCTCCCAAGCACGCTGCCTCACCGGTCTGCCGCCACCGGCTCCCGCTCGCTCTCCATGCCAACCCGGTTGCCGCCGTCGGCCGGCGCCATCCCGCCGTTTTGCTCCTGGTCCCCGTCGCCTTCGTCGTGCCCGCGTCGAGCAGCAGCCTCCGCCATCCGCACCTCGGCCTCCTGGTCCGCCTTCGCCCGGATGCGGGCCACCTCCTGCGACGCGTCCTTGATCGGGTATCCGGCCTCCATCAGCATCGTTACGGCCGTCTCAAGCGACAGCACCCCGGCCCCGTACGCCGTGACGACCTCCTCCAGCACCGCGGCACGGTCGGTAGGAGTGTGTGGCGCCCACGCCAGCCGCGCCGGCAGGGTCTCCCCGGACGACCAACCCTCCGCCCGCCCGGCCTGGTACAACCGCTGCACCATCTTGAACAGCAGCCGGTACTTATGTTCCCGCGCGAGCCGCATCATGCCGACCAGCGCATCCAGCGGGCCCAGCGCCAGCTTCAGGGCGTAACCCGACGGCACCTCCGTGGCGTCCAGCGTCCCAAGCCCGGCGGCCGTCACCCTGCTGTTCGCCGCGATCCGCTCCAGCAAGTGATCAACCCGGGCTCGCAGCTCGGCCAACTGCGGCGACGTGTCCAAGGCATCCATCCGCCCCGTCTCCCCGAGCTGCCACACCGCACCGGCCTTCACCTGAAGCTCCTGCGGCTTGCCCGTGGCCCGGTCTACCGGCAGGCGCGCCCCGGCGAGCCCGATGATCGGCGTGCCCGTCGTCGCTGAAGCCGCCGAGCTGTCGGAGTCGGTGGCCGCGAGCTCGTCGAGCGCCTGCAGAACCCGCGCCAGAATCGAGCGCCCCCAGTGCTCCCCGCCGTCCGGGATGGTGTTCGCGATGTGTACCACCGGCACGAAGTCGATCATCAGATCCAGCCGGTTCAGCTCCGTGCCGTCAGGGCGCACTCGGTACGCGGCCTTGTCCATCGGCAGCTGATCCAGCGTTTCGCCGTTCTTCAGGTCCTCCAGCAGCCACTCCGCGTCCGTCAGGTAGCACGTGACGTTTGACGCCCGACCTGGCTCCCACGGGTACGTGCGTATCCCCGCAGTGCTGCCGCCGCCCTCGACGTCCTCGCCGCCCACGCCCTCGGCGATCGGCCCCAGCTCGTACGTCACCCGACGCACCCGAGCCTTCAACCCCGCCTCGTCGTCCGCCGGCAGCTCCCACGCCAGATGCACCCGGCTCGGGAAGTCCTCGTCCTCGTCACCCCACTGCGGGAAGAAGAACCCCGGATCGTAGACCCGCAGCGTCGGCCGCTGCTTGTCCGGGTTCCACGCCAGCACCATCACGCTGTCCCCGAGCAGCACTGCCCCTCGCTCCGCCTGCTGGATCCGGAACGTCAGTAGTTCCTTATCCCCCCACTTCCGCAACCGGTCCTGCACCGCTGCGGCCTCCGCCGCACCGGGCGCCGGTGCCTCCGCGTCGGCGTGCTCCGCCCCCTCGACGGTGATCCTCTGCTCCGAGCCCAGGAGGTAGCCCAGCGCGGTATCCACCAGCTTCGCCGCGTCTCCCAGCTCCCGCCGCTCCAGTGCGCTGGCATCACCACCGGCCGCCGCGAGCTGCCCGGCCTGATTGTTGTCGTACGACGCGAGCACCTTGTACGCGGCCAGCCGCCGCAACTCGTGCGGCGGGACCCACGCCTTGGCCAGCTCTGGGAACGCGCGGCTGCCCGGACGGCCGGCCTCCGCCATCACCGGCTTGTAGTTCAGCCACGACCATGCATCGATCACAATTTGGCGCAGGCCCACCATGTCTCCTGGCAGTCGGCCCCGCGCCGCAGAAACCGTACCGCCCACAATGGCTCCGGTGTCCGCAGCGAGGTCTCCTGAGGGCAGAAGTGTTCGCTACCCTCACGGGGCCGTCCAGAGTTCTTCAACGGATTTCTGGCGCGGCACACGAGAAGTCGTACACCGCGAAGTCGGTAACCGGGCGGTACCCGATCCGCTGATAGAGACCGTTGCTTGTGGGATTGGCTAGGTCCGCGAACAGCAAGATCTCCGCCGCGCCTGCAGCCAGCGCGGCCCGACTCACCTCGACCGTCGCGGCGCCCGCGTAACCCCGGCCGCGCAGGTGGGCCGGGGTGTAGACAGGGGCCACGCGGATCTGGCCGGCGACCATCGGGGTCACGCCCGCCATGCAGACGGGGGTGCCGTCCGGGGTCTCCCAGAACGTGACGCGTCCGTGGGCGATGCGCGTATCCGCCCACGAGCTGCTGTCCGCAGTGGGAGTTCCTCCGATGTCGGCAATAAACTCGCGGTGCCAACGGATGAGTCGCTCGCGGTCCTGCTCGCCCGCGATTCGACCCCGTCCCTCCGGGAGCAGTTCCGGTGGCGTCAGCGTGTCGAGGCGGTATAGGCGCTCGCGCTCGTAGAGCGTTGGCGTTGCGCCCGTGTGCCGCTGCCAGGCCTTGGCGAAGGCGGTGGCGGTGTCGTGGTCCGCGCTGACGCCAGGGAGAGGGCGACCGAGGCGGGACAGGTCGGCGGCGAGGCTGTCGGCCTCCTCGGGGGTAAGAGGGGTGAGGTATGGGCGTCGGGGCGGGGTACGGAAGAAGGCCGCGCGAACCTCGCCCGCTTGCTCCAGCCAGCCGAAGACGGGGGCTTCAGCGCCGTACGCATGCGCCCCGCGCGTGCGCAACGCCTCGGTTACCGTCAGCGGGACGGTGTGCAGGGCGGGGCGCGAGCGCAGGAACTCTCCGGCTCGGGCCAGAAAGTCGTCGAGGTCTTCCGTGAGGTGCCAGCCATCCGGGCGCATGTCTCATGATCCCTCGTGCTGTCGGCCTACGCCTGCGGTTTTTCCGCTGAGGCGAGGCGACAGAGAGCAGTGCACCAACGCGCTCCTCAGCGTCGGCTGTCGAGTCGATGATCAGATGCACCCCGCGGAGGCGGCATCGTCGGGTCGAGGAACAGATCCCACAGCGCCCACACCGCCGAGTCCAGCAGGTCCGGCGAGTCCTCGGTCTCGCCCTGGCCGACGAACGTCGTCATCTGCTCCTCCAACTCCGCGAACAACCGTGCCGGACCGACGTGCGACACCCTGGCCTGCTCGTACATCTGGGCCGCTGGTGCCGCCCGCGCCCGCTTCCCCCGCGTGGCGTGAACGATTCGCCAGTTCACCGTCGGGTCCACCTGCTCCAGCAGCGCCGGCAGGTAGTCACCGCCGTTGTTCGCCTCGATCACCACGCAGTCCGCACGGTGCTCGTGATACAGCTCGGCGGCCCGCTTCATCGCCTGCGTCGGCGTGTACCGGTCCTGCTCGCAGTGCAGCAGATACCCGCGAGGCCGGTCGTCCCCGAACATCGTCTCCGCCGGGAACCCGCGCCCCGCCACCGTGAACGCGGTCATGTCCGCGTTCTCGTGCGACTTCGTGGCGGGGTCGACCGCGACCACCACCCGCTGAAGGTCAGGCAGGTACTCAGGCCGGGGACGGAAGCCCTCGACCTCCAGCATCCAGCCCTTCCACAGCGCGCCCTCCACGTCCTCGAGTAGTTCACCGGACAGCTCCTGCCGCCCCAGCCGGGTGCCGGCGTACTCCTGCTCCAGCTCCTCGCGCGCCGCAGCAGACAGGTTCGCGTCGTTCTCCCGCATGTGCCCACGGGTCAGCACCACCCGCGGGGGCGCCCCACCCTCAAGGTGCGCATTCTCCTGGACCCGGCCACGTTCGACGAGCCGCTTGACGTGCGGGAGCGGCTTCGGCGTCGTGGAGATCACCACCTGCGGGGTGTCCGCCTCACGCAGGCAGAACCACAGCATGTCGTAGACCTCCTGGGCGGTGTGCCGCGACCAGGCCGCGTACTCGTCGCACCACGCCTTGTCGAACGCCCAGCCCCGCAGGTTGTCCGGCGTCTCCGCACCGAACCCCCGGATCAGCGTGCCGTTCGTCAGCCGGAGCGTCGTCTCGCCCAGGCTGGAGTTGTACTTCGCCACCTCCTCCGGCGGGAACACCGACAGCAGCCCGCTCTTGGGGGACTCGAAGCAGATGTCCCGCACCAGCGTGGCGTTCTTCGCCACGACCGCGATCTGCAACCCTGGCGTCTGCGCCCACTGCCTCACCGTCTCCGCCGCCGTCCGCGACTTGCCCCAGCCGCGGCCGGTGAGCAGCATCCACACCGTCCACAGCCACAGCGGCTGACGCTGCGCCGCACGCGCATGGTGGTGCAGCCAGTCCGCGTGCGGTAGCCCGTCACAGTCCGGAACCTCACACGCCCACCGTCGCGCCGACAATTCATCGGCGCGGATCAGCGCGGCGACCTCGGCCCGCAGCTGCTCCTCGCTCATCACCGACGGGTCCGCGAGCCCCTCGACCATTCGGCGCTTGGCCCGGCCCCGACTCACTGCGCGCCCTCCGACAACCGCCGCTCCAGCTCACGGCGCAGCTGATCCATCCGGGCCCGGCGCTCCTCATCGGACAGCGCAGCCACGTCCGCGCCCTGGTCGCGGTCCTCGACCACCCCGGCTTCCGGCGCCTCACCCACGGCCCGCCGCTCGATCTCCGCCGCAACCTGGATGTAGCGCAGCAACTCAGACGGCGACAACTCCCGCGGGTCCAGCATCTGAAGACGGGCCACCGCCTTGCTCTGCACGGCCTGCGCCAACTTCGCGTGCCGGCGCGCCAGATCACGCCGCGCCTGCGCCTGCTCCGCGAGAAACAGTCGGTCTTGCTCACGGTCGTACGCTGTCGCCCGCATCACCCAGGCGTACTGACGCGACCACCTGCCCAAGAGCGCGCGAGATTTATGCAACTCGCGTGCCACCTTTGTGACGCTCCTCCCGGGCCCGAGATCGCGGTACATAGCGAATGCCTCGAAAGCCTGAGGAGACTCACGCGCCTGCCGCTCCCATGGGTCGGCGAGGCCCCGGTCAGCCACCGGTTAGCCTTCCTTCTCCCCCAGCGCCACCGATTGACAGCCACGTCCAGGGCACAAGAGTAGACAGCAGCGGGGCGGGAAGCAGGTGTCTGGCCTCGCCCAGGCACCCTTCCAACTGTCGGTGCGACCAACGCTTACCGGGTCGTCCGTCGTTCACTGTCCGCACCAAAAACAGGTTTCCGAGCCAGGGTGGCCGTACTTCTGTGTTCCACAACGCGGGCAGGTCGGGCGGGGCGGCCGCACCGTCGGTGCGTAGGGCCCTGGTCGTCCATCCGGCGTTTGCCACTGCTCCAAGTCGTGGATGCGCTCCCTCACGTGTTCGGCGCCTGCCGCAGCTAAGTCCGATACGTAGGCATCGAGTTCACGGCGCGCGCGTTCTGCCTCATCCTTCTGCGAACTCTGCTGACGGAACCGCTCCGCTTCCAATACCCGCCTTTCAGCGCCTATGCGCTTCGCAATAAGAAGAGCGCCGACGTCGGCTGCGCCGAAAAGGGCAGCTCCCATCAGGTAGTCAGGGGCGGCGGTCACTGCCAGACCGACATGCAGCAAGGTGAGGGCAGTGAACCCCATGATCCAGTACCAGATGCTGGACCCGTCCTCCTCGCCGGTAATGCGCGCTCCGATGGGTGCACCGCGCTCATGCGGCGACACCCAGGTTCCGTCGGCTCGGTAATATCCGCGAACATGCGGCATGAGACCCCCAGCAAACACTGACTGTTCCCAGTCGGCCACCCACAGCTTCATGATGCACCAGCGGCCCTTCCGGCTCGAAGCCCACGGACGCTTCGACCAAAGGCTGCGCCTTGCTCCCCTGCCAACCGGGACCGCCAACGGCTCGTCTCCTCGGCGGCTGACCGGGACCGGCCTGAATGACCTGCTGCCTGGCCGATGCCGACTCCGATGACAATGCGCTGGTACCGTCCGCATGAGTTGTGCCGGCACTGAGCGTGGCAGCATAGGGCGACTAGGCCACCAACCGATGCGGCGCTGGCGCCTCGGCCAGCCCGCGACCTGGCTGAGGCGTATCAGACATGAGATCGGGGCTCAGCCGTCTGATCATGAGCTCCACGAGCGAGGATTTCGAGAGCTCGCCATGGCTCCACCGCAGGCACGCTGCCGTCCTTCACAAGTCGGTCGATGGCGGCTCGTACGACGGCCGCTGTCTCCACCGGCACTTCCCGTACGCCGAACACCGTCTCCAGCGGCGCCGTCCCCGCCCGCTTCGGCTCCCCAGAGGCTGTGTCGAACCAGCCCTCGGCCAGCTCGCTCAGGTGCCGCTCGAACACCGCCAGGATCACGCCGAGCGCGGTCGCACTGTTGCCGATCTTGTACGCGGCCCGGGAAGTCTCCAGCGCATCGAGCACCGGCTCGTACTGCTCCAGCCCGGCGAGCCACCGCTGGTCCGCCGTCGCCGTCGACCGGGCGGCATCGAACGCGGCTTCGGCCCGCTCCAGCTCATCGGGCAGGAACATGAACTGCACGCTGGCGAAGTCGAGATTCGCCTCGCCCAGGGAGGCGACGTCCACCTTCTCCAACAGGTCCAGCGCCTTGTCGTCCAGACCCGTGTACTGCCGCCACTCCACCGACTCCAGCTCGTCGTACAGCTCCTTGAGGATCGCCGGATCGTCCTGGCCCGCGATCGCGTTGTGCGACAGCTGCAGCGCGATCTGCCGCTGGCGGGGCAGCGGCTCGTCTATCTGCATCCACCAGATCTGCGACAGGCCGGCCTCGATCGCGGCAAGCGTGCGATGGTTGCCCGACAGCACGACTAGCCGCCCCGTCTCGCGGTCGTTCCACACCAGCGGCGTCGAGGTCAGGCAGCCGTCGCGCGCGATGTTGGCCACGAGCTGCCGGAACTGCTCGTGTGGCAGGAACCTGGCGTTGACGTCGAGCAGCGTCAGCGTGCGCGGGTCGCCCTGCATCATCTGCGGCGGGGCGAGGCGCGTGGTCTCCTCCATGGTCAGACTCCCGTCTTCGTCATCGGGGCGCCCCACCGCTTCGCCCACTTCTCCAGGCCGTCGGCCAGTGTGTGCTCGCCCATCGCCCCTTGGTACTGGAGCTGGAACTTCCAGCCGTCCTCGTTCGACGGACCGCGCTTGGTCAGCTTGAGCAGCCCGCGGTACTTCATCGACACCGGGTTGTTGCTGAACGCCGTCGTGGACACCCACCGGATCCGCCGCGAGAACGCCCGCTGGCACAGCAGCTGCGCCTCGGCGCTGGTGGCCGCGAGAACGATCAGCTTCGACAGCCGGGGGTAGTCGGTCGGCGCGACCGCGAAGTCCGACAGCACATACGCCTCGTCCGGCGTGTACGAGCTCGGTGCCATCGCGAACACGCCGAGCACCCGGCCCCTGCCGTCCTTCACCGCCACGGCCAGGTTCGCCGCACCCGGCGCGATCTTCGGATTCAGGTACCGGGAACGCAGGGCGTTGAACTGGCCCGGCTTCAGCAGCGACAGGGTGAGCGGGCCGACCAGCTCTTGCCCCTGTCGCAGCCGCGGGGCCTTCACCGGCTCGATCGGCTGGCGTGGGGCGACGATCCTCGTCCTGGCCTCGCTGGCGTACACGTAGAACGGAGCGGCACGCGGCGTCGCCTTGATCACCCCGCGCAGGTAGCGGTGCAGCTCGGGCACGTCGTGGTTGGAGGCCGTCAGCCAGTACGGCCGGTCCGTGATCGCACCGAGCACGCTGATCACGTCGTCATCCGACAGCGGCTCGTACTCGGGCGCGTCCCAGGTGAAGTGCGCCTCCAGCGGCTCGTACAGCTTCTCGTAGCCACCGCCGTAGAAGGGAGGGAAGGAGCACACCGGGGCGTCCCTGGGCACCTTTTGGAGCCAGGAGCGCACGTCTTCGACCTCGTAGGAGGCGAGTTCGATGTTCGAGCCGGACAGCCGCTCGACCGTCTCTGCGTGCTTGGCCTTCCACTGCTCCCGGTAGGAGCGGACGACCCGTTCGTGCCACAGCCCCTCGCGGCCGACGCTGGCGAGGAACCGTGTGCCGAGCATGAGCGTGGCAACGGTTCCGACGCCGTCGTCCAAGGAGTCGGCGAGCCAGCCGAGTTCGTCTCGACTCTCCTCACGGAGCTGGATGCCGAGCGGCTGGCGGGTGAGCCACCGGCCGACCGCGCTGGTGTAGATGGACACGTCGGAGGAGTGCAGGGCGAAGCCCATGCCGGCCACGCTGCGCTCGATGGTGAAGTTGCCACAGCACGGGACGTACATCGGGCCGCTCGGCCACTGACTGGCGGTCTCGCGCACGATGGAGCGCATTGGGCCCGGGATGGTGCCCTGGAACATCTCTCGCCTCCCGACGTACGACAACGCCCGGCCTCGGTGGGATGCCGGGCCGGGCGCTGCGCTGGAACCTTACACAAGGAGCAGGCAGCCCCTTGGAATCATGTCACCTATCTCGTGGGCGCGGTTCCGACGCTCACATCAAGGTGCCCTGCCGGTAGTGGCCATCCTCCATCGGGGACAGCTCTCGTACGTCGTCCCCCGTAGCATCCTTCCACCACGCGGCGAACACTCGGCGGTGGCACCACAGGCCCGGCTTGGCCAGGTCCTCGAAGCAGAGCAGAACCAGACGGTGATCACCCTCCGCCTGAGTGATCTGCCGCAGCCGCGCTGTGATCCGTTCAGGCCCGAGCTGATCGAGGTCGGCTCGGTAGGCCGCGATGAACTCCGGCTCGGGGCTGGAGAGGTAGTCACGACGCGGCGCGAGTTCCCGCACCGAGTGGGTGAGGGAGTAGGGGAGCTTGAAGCGGGGAGCGCCCAGGGTGATGCGCACCGGCACTCCCTGCGGGGGCTGGAACGCCTGGAACCGGTTGGTGAACAGGGTGAGCACGCAGCTTCCTTTCATCTGTGCTCAGTGGCCGGGCGCCCGTCGGCGCCGCCGACGGGCGCCCGGATGTCGTCAGTGCTCCGCTCAGGCCGCCGAGGACCTGAGCGGCACTGGGCCCGCAGGGAGCTGACCCCTGCGGGCCCGGCGAGTGGCCATACATGCCAGCAGGGAGGGGGCCCGCTGGGCGCGACCCCCCTCCCTCTGACTACTTCGCTGCCGCTGCGGCCTTCTTGGCGACCGTCCGAGGCGCCGGGACCTTTGCCGTGGTAGCCGTCGGCGCCGCGGGCTTCGCGATGGTGGACTTCGCAGCCGTCTTCTTCGCTGCCGGCCACGGCTTGGCCGCCTCCTTCGCCTTGGGCATCTCCGCCTCGGCCGCTTCCGGCTTGGCTTCAACCTCCGCCTTCTTCGCCGCCGCTTCCTGCTGGACCTCGATCGCAGCCTTGTTGAACTCCGCCTCCATGGCCCGCTGGATGCCCTGGGCCTTGCTCAGCAGGTTCCGCACCATCTGCACCTTGGCGTACAGGCGGCCGACGACGCGCACGTGGCGGCTGAGGTCGTCACCGAGGATGACCGCCAGGTCCTCCGGCTTCTTCTCGGCCAGCTCCTCCAGCAGCGGGATCAGGACTTCCTCAGCCTTGCCGAGCCCGTCCTTCGCCTTGGCCTTGGCCTTCTTCCGCGTCTCCTGCTCCTCGGCTGTCGGAGCCTTCTCGTTGGTCAGGGAGGTCTGCTGCTCCATCAGCTTGAGGCCATTCGCGAAGTGCTGCGCCTCAGCCTCGCTGTCGAAGTCGCCACGCACGTACCGCATGGCAGCCACCATCTGGTTGGCCGGGGTGAGCTGGGCGATGTGCCAAGCCAGGTTGTTCTTGATCTGGCCATTGTCGACCATTTCCGCGACCTCGGGGCGCAGGGTGAGCAGGCCGAGCCGCCAGGTGATGTGGGTTTCCGTCTTGCCGAACTGCTTGGCAATCTTCGCCGGGGTCCAACCGGCGGCCTTGAGGTCGGCGTACGCGCCGGCCTCTTCCATGATGGTCATGTCGGCGCGGTTCACGTTTTCCGCGATGCTGAGGACGTACGCCTCCTCCTCGGAGGCGCCCTCGACCACCTTGGCCGGGATGACCTCCAGGCCGGCCGCCTTGCAAGACCGCCAGCGGCGCTCACCCGCGATCAGCATGTACGGGACCTTGGCGCCCTCGACCGGCCGGACGACGACCGGCTGGAGGAGGCCGTTCTCCTTGATGCTGGCGGTCAGTTCCTGCTGCGCCTCCTCGGAGAAGAACTTGCGGGGCTGCTCCGGGTTGGGGGCGATCTCGCTGATCTTGATGTTAACGAAAGCGACCTTGCTGGTGTCGGTCATTTCCCGCGCCTTTCTGAATTCTCTTTAGAGGGTATTTCCCTTTGTTCTTACACTTATATCTTAATGGCAGATACCGCCAAGGCAAGTGGGAAATCCTTTTAATTCAAGGGAATTCAAAAAGGAAACACCCCCGTTTTTCTAGATTCCATTCGGCTGCGGATACGAGAGAGCCCGCCACGACCGAGCGGTCAATGGCGGGCTGGCTCCCGTCACACACCCCGACGGCCGCACCGGACAGCCGACTCCTCGCCAGGCGGGGCGCGGGGGGTCGGCCGCCCGGCGAGGAGTAGGGAAGGATGCCGCTTGCGCGACGTTGCCGTGCGGGTTCCTGCGGCTGCTGTACCCGCCTCGACGCCTTAGAACTTACCTCAGGCTCTCAATAATGTCACCTATCTCTTGCTCAATCGCGGCGATGCCGCGACGGTTCAAGCGTGACCGCCCTCCTGAGGGTTGGTACTGGGCTTCTCCCGATGCATCAGGGCTACGCACTCCACGAGCTTGCGCGCTTCTTCCAGATCCTTGGCCCCGCCTTGCCCTCGCAGGATCCTCGGGGGCATCTTCGCCAGCGCAGCGACCCGCCGCTCGTCTATCCCGGACATGCGATTCCTCCCGTGAACGGCAAGCGCGCCGCCACCGCCCGCCCTGTGCAACTCCCCCTCGAAACGCCTGCCGCCGAGCAGACGCCAGGAGCGTCGCGGCGCCCGCCGCACACACGTCGACACTCCCCGGGAACTGTCCGATAGACCTTATAACCCGTCCGACCTGCAAGGTACTGTAAGAGGTGGGACGCTCTTTACCGGCCAGTCACCTGCCGGTGAGCATACGACACAGCAGAGTTGGCGGGGCATGGAAGACACCTCTGACGGGCTCGAACCCAGCAGCCTGAGCGCGAAGTTGCTCGCCCTGCTGCGCCTGCGACGAGACCCGGACGGGTTCACTCCCAGCGCCCGCGACGTTGCACAGGCAACGTCAACCCCGGGACACCGCAAACCAGTTCTGTCCCATGGTCAGGTGAACAGCCTGCTGAACGGCACGAGCAGCAACCCGACGTCGTCTACAATTGCCGCTCTTGCTGGGGCGCTTGACGCCCCGGCGGCGTTCCTGCTGCCAGGGGCAGAGTGGGACGACCTGACTGCGCTCACCGTGTACCGGGAGCGCCCCGAAGCTCGTGAGACTCTGCGTTTAATGCAGGGCCTTGAGGTGCAGGACATTCTTGAAATCAACATAAGGCTCCGGGAGATCCGTGGTCGACGAGGGCTGTCCAACGACGTCCCCGCGATCCCCCCACCTCCCCCCGGCGTCGACCAGCCCCGCGAGGGGCGACCGCGGCGCCACCTGAGCTGGGACGAAGCCGCTGAGAGGGCAGCGGCCGATCTGGAAGGACGTTGACCCGTTGGACGGCCCAATCTTCAGCGCCTGTGCCCTGCTCACGGCGCTCACGAGCGCGCTGTGCCTGTACACCACCCTCCAGCGTCGGCATAAGCCCGAGTACCGCCTGGCCCGGCGAGCGCGGGCCATCGCCTCTCTGAGTGCTTTCATCGGCTCGCTTCTTGCAATCCCCACCGTTGCCGACGCAGTCGATCAGGTGGCCAAGTGCAATGAGTTGGCCACGCTGGCATCGGACCTCGCGGCGGTCGTCTTCGGCGCCGGACTCCAGGTCATGGTGGTGGACTGGCGGCACCCGAGGGAGCGCGTCAACGCCAGTGTCACGAAGCGCGTGGCGGCCACATGCGCCGTCATCGTGCTTCTCCTGTGGGAGTTCCATCGCATAGACACGGCACACGTCGACCTGTCCACGGTCTACGCGCGTGACCACCAGGTCACCGTGTATCTGCTCACCTATCTAGCCTTCTCCGCAGCTGCCGCGTTGGAGGTGAGCACCATCTCCGCACTCCTTGCCCGCCGCACGCGGCTGCGCGGCCATGCCTCCGCCCTCGGCCTGAGCATCTGCGCGGCAGGCGGCGCGTTCGGACTCGCCTACGCCATGAGCCGGAGCAGCTACCTCATTGCCGTCCACGCCGGCCACGCATGGCCGTTGTCTGTAGAGAACGCGATCAGCCCCGCGTTGGCAGGATTGGCCATCGGATGCGTGACCATCGGCCTCTCCCTGGCCACCGTCAGAGCGGACGCCAGCCGCAGGCGCGTGGGCAGTAGAGGCTAGGCGGACTTCTCGTCCACCTTTTCGCCATACTCGGCGTCACCCCACCGGCGCCAGTGCAGTGCTACCCGGTCCGCGTCCACCGTGCGCGAGCCCCTGGACGCGGCCGGGTACACAGCCACTTGCTCCAGCATGAGGACCAAGACCCCCCTCTTCGCGACCAGCGGTGCGTGCTTCCACCACCGAACCAGGTCCGGCACAGCCCCGACCGGGACGTGCTTGGCCTGCTCAAGGAAGCGGGCCTGTGCCGAGTCCGCACGGATCTGCTGTGCAAGCTCCCTATCGGCCGCCTTGAATGCCTTCATCGACATGCCCGACGAGGTCGCGTACTCCTCGCCCAGCTTCTTCTGCCGCCGCCGCGCGGCAGCCGCCTTCTTGCGCAGTTCAGCGGCTTCGGCCAGCAACTGGTCGCGTGCCTGCCCGATCAGTGCACTGACCTCCGGCTTGGCCAGCTCGGCCAGTACGTGCTCAGCCACGTAGATCTCTAGAAGGTCAGCATTGATGCGGACCTTGCCGCATCCGCCGGGATGCTGCGCGGTACTCGGAGCACAGCGGTGGCCGCGGGTACCGCTGTTCGAGGGCGAGGCGCTGAGCGTGGTCGCGCACAGGCCACAGACACCCAGAGGGCCGGAGATCAGGTACTCACGTTGCGCTGCCCGCTTGGTGTCCGGGTTGTTGGAGGGACGCATCGCGCGGATAGCCACGAAGTCCTCGGGGGGGATGATCGCCGGGCCGCCGGTCTCGACCAACTCACCGTTCTCGTCCTCCGCCAGGCCGGCGATGGCCGGGTGGTCGAGGACGTTCGCCAGGACGTCCGGCTTGAAGAGACCGCCCCGCGTGGTGCGGTACCCCTCCGCGTTCATCCACTCGCAGATGGCGGGGTAGCTCTGCTTGAGCAGCCGCCGAGAAGCGGCAGCCCGAATGCCCTCAGCCTCGCTCTCGCGCACACGCCGGTACGCCATGTCGTCGAAGCCGTACAGCCTTGGCATCTCCTCGCCCCTCCTACCGACCCCCCCACTCGTAAAACTTTACAGGAGATAGGTCACAATCTTGCTAAATCGTCCGAACACCTCTCGACTCATCACGCTCCGCGCCGCTCCTCCAATCCGAGCAGCTTCCACAGCTCCGCCGTCGGCACACGTACCGTCCGACCCAACGTGAGCGTGCGGACCGGGAAGGACCCGTTGCGGATCAGCTCGTACGCCTTGTCACGGCCGATCCCGAGGGCACGCCCAGCAGTTGTCACGTTGACCGTGGCCGGAAGAGACAGGAGCTCCTCCAGGCTCATCGCCCCGGCCGAAGCCTGCCCGCCCGCTTCCTGAGCAGTCATTTCGTTGGTCGCAATCTCCCCCACGCCAACTTGTAGGCGACTTTACAACAGTGTCCGACAGCCCCAGCAAGATCGAGAGAGAGCAAGCAAGACACGTACGGACACGTGCGTACAACGGCGACTGGCAGCGAGCCAGTTGATAGCAGGGGGTCGGATGTTCTCGCCGAGCTACTACCGGCGATGTCAGTGCAAGGGGCCACTCAAGGACAAGGACGGCAAGCCCATCCTCGACGCCGAGGGCAATCCCAAGATCGGCTCCATCGGCACAACATGTCCCAAACTGGGGAAGGGGCACGGAACCTGGGCGTTCTACTTCGAGTTGGAAGCAGGCGAGGGAGGCAAGCGCCAGCGCGTACGCCGCGGCGGCTTCGCCACCAAGGACGACGCGAAGAAGAAGGCTAAGGAGCTGTACGACGCCGCCACCGCCGGCACCGACGTGCTGTCCGACGAGAAGTGCGGCGACTTCTTCCTGCGCTGGATCAAGGCGAAGAAGTCCCTCGCCCGCACCACTCGCCACGGCTACGAAGAGCACATCACCAACTACCTCGTCCCTCACCTCGGCCACATCAAGCGCCGTGACCTCAAGGTGAGTCACCTAGACCGGATGTACGACGCGATCGAGAAGGAGAACGCCGAGCGGATCCTCCACCGTCTCCGCGTCGATCAGCTCCAGAAGGAACGCGACGACGCGCACCGGGCCTGGGTGAAGGCGGCCGGGAAGAAGGAGGAGCGCCGCGCCGCCCGTCGAGCGTTCCTCGACGCGAACGCGGCCCTCCGCGAGGGCAAGAAGGGGCTGCGAAAGGTCACCTCCGCCGCCACCATGCACCGCATCAACGACACCCTCAGCTCGGCGCTCTCCTGGGGGATCAAGCGCGAGCAGGCGTTCGCCAGGAACTGGGCGCAGCTCGTGGAGCTACCGCCGGTCACCCGGCCGAAGCCACTCGTCTGGACGCCCGAGCGCGTCGAGCATTGGAAGCGCACCGGCGAGAAGCCCGGCCCGGTCATGGTCTGGACACCGGAGCTGACCGGTCAGTTCCTCGACTTCGTCAAGGGCGACTGGCTCTACGAGCTGTGGCACAGCTTCATCTTCCTCGGCCCCCGACGCGGCGAGATGGCCGCGCTGCCGTGGACGGAGGTCAACACGGACGCCCTCTGGCTGCGGATCTCCCAGCAGATCGTGGAGGTCGCCTACGAGCTGTACGGCGAAGCGCCGAAGGCCGACAGCGTCCGCACCCTGTCGCTGAGCCTGGAGTCCGCCGACAACCTGGTCAATTTCCGTGCGAAGCAGGAACAGAAGCGCCAGGAGTGGAGAGACGCCTACGTCGAGACCGGCCGCGTATGGACGCACGAGAACGGGGAGGCACTGCACCCCGACTGGATATCCCGACGCTTCACCCGCCTCGTGGAGCTGTCCGGCCTGCCGTCGGTCCGCCTGCACGACCTGCGTCACCTCGCCGCCACCCTGTCTCTGCTCGCCGGGAACGACATCAAGGTGGTCCAGGAGAAGCTAGGGCACTCCTCCCGCCAGATCACCTCCGACACGTACACCAGCGTGCTGCCCGAGATGATGCGGGCCGAGGCCGAGTCGGTGATGGCCGTCGTCCCCCGCGACGTCCCCTTCGAGGTGCGCACGCCTCTGGCGATCCCCGAGACGGCCTGGCAGGGCGACATCGCCGTCTTCTTCGCCCACGGCGCGCGGCAGTCAGGTGGCACCTGGGCTGTGGGAGCTCAGGCCCAACCGGAATCCGATCTTCTCGGCATGATCACACTGGCCGGCCGCAGCCAGGACGACGCGGCCAACGCGGCCGTGAAGTGGATACGTGATCACTGCACCGCGAACGATCTTGAGCTGGTTCGAGTGGAGAACTTCAACTACCGGTATCCGGAAGAGCAGCGGTCGGACTTCTCACTCACACGCTTCACGATCGCCCGCTCCGAAGCCCCGGGCCTGGATGGCTGGGCGCTGCCGACGGGCCTGCCGCCCGCAGCGGCCTGGCCTGCTCGCCGCACTCCGAACGGGCGTCGGAAGGCGGCATGAGGGCTCCTCTGTCCACTGGATCGCCCCCGTGTCCACTACGTGTCCACTGGATCTTGGTCTGAGGGGGTGAAGGAGGGCCGCCACGCCGGGCGTGGTGACCCTCCTTCTCCGTTGCCGCAGGTAGAAACGCTTCTGCATCTGCGGTGCCTGGTGGGGCGGGTGGGACTCGAACCCACGGCCGACGGATTATGAGTCCGCTGCTCTAACCGGCTGAGCTACCGCCCCATAGCGGCGTGTCGCGTACAAGTGTGCGCGCCGTCTGCCGCAGCATAGCCGCTCATACGATCTCCTGCTTCGGATGGTCGGCTTCCGTGCTGCTCATGACCTTGAGGACATTGACGCAGGCGCGACGGTTCCCCCGGGCATGAAAAAGGACCCCCAAGGGGTCCTCGTTCATCGCGCTCCCCCGACTGGACTCGAACCAGTAACCTGCCGGTTAACAGCCGGCTGCTCTGCCAATTGAGCTACGGAGGACCGAAGCTCCCCCGACTGGACTCGAACCAGTAACCTGCCGGTTAACAGCCGGCTGCTCTGCCAATTGAGCTACGGAGGATCGCCTCGTTTGCATCGAACGTACCTCCCCGGGTATTCGCCAGGGGGCGCTCGCTCGCTGCGACACATACATTAGCGCAAGCAGGGGGGTGTTCCGCCAATCGGTTCCCCTCGGCGCCCACGTCGCACCGCAGACCAAGGCAAGGGAAGGGTGGCAGCCATGCGCTACCGGCTCACGTTCGTCGCCGGACTGGCCCTCGGTTACGTGCTCGGCACGAGGGCCGGTCGCGAGCGCTACGAGCAGCTGAAGAAGTCCGCTCGGCGGATCGCGCAGAACCCGGCCGTCCGCAATACCGCCGAGACCGCCGCCCAGCAGGGCCGCCAGTACGCCGGCAAGGCCTTCCACACGGTCAGCCACAGGGTCGGCGACCGCGTCCCCGAGACCGTGGCCCAGCGGGTCCGCTCCCTGCGGGAACGGAACCTGAACGGCACCCCGGAGGACGACTGGGGCACGAGCAACACGTAGGAGTGCACGCCTCCCCACTCCCTTGGCCGCCCACTGCCACCGCATCATCCACAGGAATGCTGCAAAATTCAGGGCATGGGGATAGTCGCCGGCTTGGACAGCTCACCGGACTTCACACGCATCGTGGTCTGCGACACGGACACCGGTGCCGTACTGCGGCAGGGATACGCCCAGCATCCAGTGGAGGGCCGGCCCAGCGACGTGGACCCGCAGGCCTGGCTGCTCTCCCTCGGTGAGGCGGCCGGCGGCGGCCTCTTGGAGGGCGTGCAGGCCATCGGCGTGTCGGCCCAGCAGAACGCACTGGTCCCGCTGGACGCCCAGGGCAACACCGTGCGCCCGGCGCTGGTCGGCGCGGACAAGCGGGCGCAGGTCGCGGCGGCCGACCTGATCGACGCGCTCGGCGGGCGGGAGGCCTGGGCGCAGGCCGTCGGCTGCGTGCCGCAGGCCGCCCAGCCCGTCACCAAGCTGCGCTGGCTCGCCAAGAGCGAGCCCGAGAACGCCCGCCGCACGGCCGTACTGCTGCAGGCGCACGACTGGCTGGTCTGGCAGTTGCTCGGGCGGCCGGTGCGCAGGACCACCGATCGCGGTGGGGCGTCCGGCACCGGGTACTGGTCTGCCGCCACCGGCGCCTACCGGCCCGACCTGGTCGAGCTGGCGCTCGGCCATCAGGCGATGCTGCCGGAGGTGATCGGCCCGTCGGACGCGGCCGGTACGACCCCGGAGGGGCTGCTGATCTCCGCCGGGACCGGGGAGACCATGGCCGCCGCGTTCGGGCTCGGGATCGGGCTGGGGGACGCGGTCGTGTCCCTCGGTGCCTCCGGGTCCGTGATGGCCGTGCACCCCGAGGCGCTCGCCGACCAGTCCGGGATGATCACCTCGCTCGCCGACGCCACCGGCATGCACCTGCCGGTCGTCACCACCCTGAACGCCGTACGGGCCCTGCGCGGGACCGCCGAACTCCTCGGGCTGCCGGATCTGGAGAGCCTGTCCGAGCTGGCGATGAAGTCCACGCCGGGCGCGCACGGACTGGTCCTGCTCCCCTATCTGGAGGGAGAGCGGACGCCGAATCTGCCGCACACCGCCGGGACTCTCGCGGGCCTCAGGCGCGAGTCGATGAAGCCCGAGCATCTGGCGCGCGCCGCGTTCGAGGGCATGCTGTGCGGGCTCGGCGACGCGCTGGACGTGCTGCGCGGGCGGGGCGTGGACGTGCGGCGCATCTTCCTGCTCGGGCCGGCCGCCGAGCTGCCCGCCGTGCAGGCCTCGGCGCCCTCGCTGTTCGGCGCGCAGGTCGTCGTACCGCAGCCCGCGGACTACGCGGCGATCGGCGCGGCCCGGCAGGCGGCCTGGGCGCTCGGTGTGTCGCAGGGCGCGCTCGATCCGCGCACCCCGCCGGCCTGGCAGGGCGCGGCGGCGCAGGTGCTGGAGCCGGGCGACGAACTGCCCGTGGGCCAGGCGGTGCGGCAGCAGTTCACGGCGGTGCGGGAGCAGACCCACCCGGGGGCGTTCCGCGTGTGAGACGTAGGGCCGGCGGCCGAGGCACCGTCGGTCCTTGGTCCGCTGTCGGGTTAATCGGTTGAGGTAACGCGGGTGGAGTGTCCGACGATAGGGGCCAGGGGCAACCGACCAGCCCCCACCCGCCGACTCCGAGAGACCCAGCGTGCTCATACGACTCCTGCGGACCTATCTCAGGCCCTACAAGAAGCCCATCGCCCTGCTGGTGCTGCTGCAGTTCCTGCAGACCTGCGCCACCCTCTACCTGCCCACGCTGAACGCGCACATCATCGACAACGGTGTCGTGAAGGGCGACACGGACTACATCCTGTCCTTCGGTGCCCTGATGATCGGCATCTCGCTCGCGCAGGTCGTGTGCAACATCGGCGCCGTGTACTTCGGTGCGCGGACCGCCTCCGCGCTCGGCCGGGACGTGCGCGGGGCCGTCTTCGACCGGGTGCAGTCCTTCTCCGCGCGCGAGGTGGGTCACTTCGGCGCGCCGTCGCTCATCACCCGTACGACGAACGACGTACAGCAGGTCCAGATGCTGGCCCTGATGACGTTCACCCTGATGGTGTCGGCGCCCATCATGTGTGTGGGCGGCATCGTGCTGGCGCTCGGCCTGGACGTGCCGCTGTCCGGGGTGCTCGTGGCCGTCGTGCCGGTGCTGGCGATCTCCGTGACGCTCATCGTGCGCCGGCTGCGCCCGCTGTTCCGCTCGATGCAGGTCCGCCTGGACACGGTGAACCGGGTGCTGCGCGAGCAGATCACCGGCAACCGGGTGATCCGCGCCTTCGTGCGCGACGAGTACGAGCAGGGCCGGTTCGGGAAGGCCAACGGCGATCTCACCGAGATGCAGCTGGCCACCGGCCGGATGCTCGCGCTGATGTTCCCGATCGTCATGACGGTGGTGAACCTGTCGTCGATCGCGGTGGTGTGGTTCGGCGCGCACCGGATCGACAGCGGCGGGATGCAGATCGGTGACCTGACCGCCTTCCTCGCCTATCTGATGCAGATCGTCATGTCCGTGATGATGGCCACCTTCATGTTCATGATGGTGCCGCGCGCGGAGGTGTGCGCCGAGCGCATCGAGGAGGTCCTCGGGACCGACTCCAGCGTGGTTCCGCCGGTCGCGCCGGTCACGGAGCTGCGCCGGCACGGGTATCTGGAGGTCCGGGGCGCGGGCTTCCGCTATCCGGGTGCCGAGGAGCCGGTGCTGAAGTCCATCGACCTGGTGGCCCGGCCCGGTGAGGTGACGGCCGTGATCGGCTCCACCGGCAGCGGCAAGTCGACGCTGCTCGGGCTGGTCCCGCGGCTGTTCGACGCCACCGAGGGCGAGGTCCTGGTGGACGGCGTGGACGTGCAGGAGGTCGACCCGAAGCTGCTCGCGCGGACGGTCGGGCTGGTGCCGCAGAAGCCGTACCTGTTCGCGGGGACGGTCGCCACCAACCTGCGCTACGGCAACCCGGACGCCACCGACGAGGAGCTGTGGCACGCGCTGGAGGTGGCGCAGGCCAAGGACTTCGTGAGCAAGCTGGAGGGCGGCCTGGACGCGCCGATCGCGCAGGGCGGTACGAACGTCTCCGGCGGCCAGCGCCAGCGGCTCGCCATCGCCCGCACCCTGGTCCAGCGCCCGGAGATCTACCTCTTCGACGACTCCTTCTCCGCGCTCGACTACGCCACCGACGCGGCCCTGCGCGCCGCGCTCGCCCGCGAGACCGCCGAGGCGACCGTCGTCATCGTCGCCCAGCGGGTGGCGACCATCCGGGACGCGGACCGGATCGTCGTGCTGGACGAGGGCCGGGTGGTCGGCTCCGGCCGGCACCGGGAGCTGATGGCGAGCAACGAGACCTACCGGGAGATCGTGCTCTCCCAGCTGACGGAAGCGGAGGCCGCCTGATGGCAGGGCCCATGGGACGCATGATGGCCGGGGGCGGCCCCGACCAGCGCTCGATGGACTTCAAGGGGTCGGGCAAACGGCTCGTCGCCCAGTTCAGACCGGAACGGCTCACGATCTACGGCCTGCTGCTCTGTGTGGTCGTCAGCGTGACCCTCAGCGTGATCGGCCCGAAGATCCTCGGCAGGGCCACCGACCTGGTCTTCGCCGGCATCATCGGCCGGCAGATGCCGGCCGGGGTCACCAAGGAGCAGGTTCTCGACCGGATGCGGGCCCATGGCCAGGGCTCCATCGCGGACATGCTGAAGAGCACCGACTTCACCCCCGGCAAGGGCATCGACTTCGGTGCCGTCGGCAACGTCCTGCTGTTCGCGCTCTGTACGTTCCTGGTCGCCGGCCTGCTGATGGCGGTGGCCACCCGGCTCGTCAACCGGGCCGTGAACCGCACGATGTACCGGATGCGCGAGTCCGTGCAGGCGAAGCTGTCACGGCTGCCGCTGTCGTACTTCGACAAGCGCCAGCGCGGCGAGGTGCTGTCCCGCGCGACGAACGACATCGACAACATCGGGCAGACGCTCCAGCAGTCGATGGGGCAGCTGATCAACTCGCTGCTGACCATCATCGGCGTGCTCGTGATGATGTTCTACGTCTCCTGGATCCTGGCGCTGGTCGCCCTGGTCACCGTGCCGCTGTCGTTCCTGGTGGCCACCCGGGTCGGCAAGCGCTCGCAGCCGCACTTCGTGCAGCAGTGGCGCTCCACCGGCAAACTGAACGCGCATGTCGAGGAGATGTACACCGGGCACACCCTGGTGAAGGTGTTCGGCCGGCAGGAGGAGTCGGCGAAGCAGTTCGCCGAGCAGAACGAGGCGCTGTACCAGGCCGGGTTCAAGGCGCAGTTCAACAGCGGCGTCATGCAGCCGCTGATGATGTTCGTGTCGAACCTGAACTACGTCCTGGTGGCGGTGGTCGGCGGTCTGCGGGTCGCCTCGGGTTCCCTGTCCATCGGTGACGTCCAGGCCTTCATCCAGTACTCGCGGCAGTTCTCGATGCCGCTGACGCAGGTCGCGTCGATGGCGAACCTGGTGCAGTCCGGTGTCGCCTCGGCCGAGCGGATCTTCGAACTCCTGGACGCGGAGGAGCAGGAGGCGGATCCGGTGCCGGGCGAGCGGCCGGCGGAGCTGCGCGGCCGGGTGCGGCTGGAGCACGTGTCCTTCCGGTACGACCCGGAGAAGCCGCTGATCGAGGACCTCTCGCTCACGGTGGAGCCCGGTCACACGGTGGCGATCGTCGGTCCGACGGGTGCGGGCAAGACCACGCTGGTCAACCTGCTGATGCGGTTCTACGACGTCTCGGGCGGCCGGATCGCCCTCGACGGGGTCGACATCCAGAAGATGTCCCGGGACGAACTCCGTTCCGGTATCGGCATGGTGCTGCAGGACACCTGGCTGTTCGGCGGCACCATCGCGGACAACATCGCATACGGGGCGTCCCGGGAGGTCACCCGCGGGGAGATCGAGGAGGCGGCACGGGCGGCCCACGCCGACCGGTTCATCCGCACGCTCCCCGACGGGTACGACACCGTGATCGACGACGAGGGCACGGGCGTCAGCGCGGGTGAGAAGCAGCTCATCACCATCGCGCGGGCGTTCCTGTCCGACCCGACGATCCTGGTGCTGGACGAGGCGACGAGTTCGGTCGACACCCGCACCGAGGTGCTGATCCAGAAGGCGATGGCCAAGCTGGCCGCGGGACGGACGTCGTTCGTGATCGCGCACCGGCTGTCGACGATCCGGGACGCCGACACGATTCTCGTGATGGAGAACGGGTCGATCGTGGAACAGGGCGCGCACGCGGAGCTGTTGGCCGCGGACGGTGCGTACGCCCGGCTGTACAAGGCCCAGTTCGCGCAGGCTGTGGCCGAGGTGGACTAGGCGCACGGGGGGGGCCGTCGGCAGGCGGCCCCCCCCGTTCAGTCCAGATAACC
Source organism: Streptomyces sp. NPDC002076 (assembly GCF_053593835.1). NCBI lineage: Bacteria > Bacillati > Actinomycetota > Actinomycetes > Kitasatosporales > Streptomycetaceae > Streptomyces > Streptomyces sp. NPDC002076. Next base: position 163,280 of record NZ_JBSFDI010000016.1, on the reverse strand, counting down.
CCTCAGCTGGTCAGCGAAGGCATGATCCCGGAGCTTGTTGAGGGTCTTGGACTCGATCTGCCGTATCCGCTCCCGGGTCACCCCGAACAGCCGGCCTATCTCCTCCAGCGTGCGGGGCCGGCCGTCGATGAGCCCGTACCGGAGCTGTACGACCTTCCGCTCCCGCTCGCCCAGCGTGGACAGCACGGCCTCCAGATGCTCCCGGAGCAGCAGGAACGCCGCCGACTCGACCGGCGATGCCGCGTCCCCGTCCTCGATCAGGTCGCCGAGGGCGACGTCGTCCTCCTCGCCGACCGGGGCGTGCAGCGAGACCGGCTCCTGGGCGAGGCGCAGCACCTCGGAGACCCGTTCGGGCGGCAGGTCGAGATGCGCGGCGACCTCTTCGGGCGTCGGCTCGTAACCCCGCTCCTGGAGCATGCGCCGCTGCACCCGGACGACCCGGTTGATCAGTTCGACCACGTGCACCGGAACCCGTATGGTGCGGGCCTGGTCGGCCAGGGCCCGGGACATGGCCTGGCGGATCCACCAGGTGGCGTAGGTCGAGAACTTGTAGCCGCGGGCGTAGTCGAACTTCTCCACCGCCCGGATCAGCCCGAGGTTGCCCTCCTGGACGAGGTCGAGCATGGTCAGGCCGCGGCCGACGTACCGCTTGGCGACGGACACGACGAGCCGCAGGTTGGCCTCGATGAGCCGCCGCTTGGCCATCCGCCCCATGACGACGAGCCGGTCCAGGTCGAGCGCCAACTGGCTGTCCAGATCGGAGGCGTTGCCCAGCTTCTCCTCGGCGAACAGGCCGGCCTCGACCCGGCGGGCGAGTTCGACCTCCTCTGCGGCGGTGAGCAGCGGGATACGGCCGATCTCGCGCAGGTACTGGCGGAACAGGTCGGCCGAGGGGCCGCCGGTCTCGGCCCGGGCGGCGACCCGTGTCTCGACGGGCTCGGCGGCCTCCAGCGGTTCGCCGTCCTCCTCGGGCTCGTCCACGAGCGCCTCCGCCGGTGGTTCCACCGGCTCGGCGGGCACCGCCTCCGGGTGGTGGGCGGGGCGGCCCTGCGGGGGCACGGCCACGAGGACGTCCAGCTCCGCGTCCGGCTCGTCCGCGGTCGTGCCGGTGGTACCGGTGGCACTGGTGGCACTGGTGGCGCTGTCGGTCTGGGTGAGGGTCTGGGTCTGCACGGGGGCGACCTCCAGGATGATCGCTGCTGAAGGCTGTGCGGCAGCGGTACTTCGGGAGCGGAGAGTCGACGGCCTGCGCTCCGAGGACTCGGGCACCGGACCCAGTGTGGAGTACGACACATCCCCGCCACGAGGGGCTTGCGGTGACTTTTTGCGTCCGGTTCGTGACCGGATGGTGATCGACGCAGGAAAACCGGGCGCCGGGTCCGGCCTTGATCTGGGAGGATCCCCGGGTGTCCGGACTTCTGTACGAAACCCATGTCACCGTCCGCTGTGCCGGCCCCGCCGAGACAAAGCGGCTGCGCGGCTGGGCGGAGGCGGCCGGGCTGAAGCTGACGCACATCGTGCTGGCCCGCGGCCGGATGCAGGACCAGCCGATGCTGACCCTGGCCGGTTCGGCCTCGTACGCCGAGCAGTCGGCGCGGGCGGACCGGACGGTGGCGGCGCTGCGGTCGGCCGGTTTCGCGCCGGTCCGGGTGAAGACGGAGTCGGTGCCGTGGGCGCCGGAGGTGCCCGATGGGCCGTGCGGGGGCGGGCAGTACTTCGAGCACCATGTGAAGCTGCTCCTGGACGCGGAGACCGACCTGGCCTCGTTGACCGCACGGGTCGTCCCGCACGGCGCGCACCTGTCGTGGAACGCACGCCGGGTGTGCGAGGACGGACGGCACGAGCGGTTCGTGACGCAGCGCTGCCGGGGTGTCCGCGACGCGGCGGCCGAACAAGCTCTGCGTCTGCTGCTCTCGGAACTCGGCGGGTTCGAAGTCCTGTCCGTGGAGCGGGAGTTCGTGCTGCACGACAGCGATGAGTCGGTGGACGAGGGATGGCTGGAGGTGTCGGCGTGAGCGAGACATGGCGCGCCCTGTGGCGCAGCGAGCGGCTTCCCGCAGAGCCCCTGGACGAGGCGACCCGGCGGGCGAACGACCTGCCGCGCACGCTGACGCAGGTACCCGGCGAAGACGTGACCCAGCGGCCCGTCTTCGAACCGGCCCTCAAGCAGTACCAGAACGCCTACCGCGCCACCGACCCCGCCTTCGCCGACCCGGCGCGCGGCGAGGCGTGGCGTACGGCCCGGCGGCAGGCGCTGCACCTGGTCCTGGCCGCGATCGGGGACTCCGAGTGGGTCGAGTCCCTGGTGCTGCGCGGCAGTCTGCTGATGTCGCTGTGGTTCGGGGAGGCGGCCCGCGAGCCCGGCGACCTGGACTTCGTCGTCGTACCGGCGGACTGGGGGATCGAGGAGGCGCGCACGACCCGGATGCTCGACGGCATCGCGGAGGCGGCGCAGGCGCGGGCGGCGGACGCCGGAGAAGTGAGGTTCGCGGCCCGGAGCACCCTCGTGGAGGACATCTGGACCTACGACCGTGTGCCCGGCCGCCGCATGCTCCTGCCCTGGTCGGCACCCGGCCTGCCCGGCGGGCACGTGCAGCTGGACTTCGTCTTCAACGAGGAGCTGCCCGAGCAGCCCGAGCCGGTCGAACTACCCGGCCGAGCCGTGCTGTCGGCCGCGTCCCCCGAGCTGTCGCTGGCCTGGAAGCTGATGTGGCTGATGGACGACATGCATCCCCAGGGCAAGGACCTGTACGACGCCGTACTGCTGGCCGAATCCCACCCGCTCCGCTACGACCTGCTGCTGCGGGCCTTCCAGCTCTCGGGCAGCGCCGACTCGTCCGGCCGGGACCGCGATCTGGTCACCCTGCGAGAGGTGGCACAGGCCGTGGAATACGTCGAGTGGGACCACTTCGTCACCGAGTACCCGCGGTTCGCCCACCGCGGGCGCGAGTTCGCGAAGCGGCTGGTGCAGGCGGTGACACCGACCTTCGCGGGCCGCTAGAGCGCCTCCGCCCCCCGCTCCCGGAGCGCCTGGTCGTACTGCTGCAGCACCCACATCTCGTTCTGTACGGCGGCCAGTTGGGCGGGGTCGCCGCCGGTGGCGAGGCGGGTCAGCTGGGACTGGATGTCGTGGATGCGGCGCTCGACGGCGCGGCGGCGGATCTGGACCAGGACCGTGCCGGCGTAGGTCTCGTCGACCGTGCGGCGCAGGATCGGTTCCACGGCCAGCTCGGTGACCATCGCGCGGACGGTGTCGTCGGGCGCGGCCTCACGGACCCGGACCAGGTACTCCTGCGGGTCCTGGACGCCGTACTCCGCGCCGCCCGCCTCCGCGACGGCCTGGCGGACGGCCGCGTACGGCGGCGCGGTGAACTCGTCCACACCGTAGGCGTCGAAGGCCGGGGAGACCAGCTCGGGGCGCTGGAGGGCGAGTTTGAGCAGTTCGCGTTCGGCGGCGTAGACCGGGTTGCGCAGGGTGAGGGCCGGGCCGCTGCTCGCCGGGCGCGGTGTGGCGTCGTACTCCGGCATCCGGCTTCGCGCCGGCGCGGGAGCCTGGCCGCCGTGCCCGTTTCTGCGCACCAGGTAGCCGACGCGATCCACGACGAATTCCTGATCCAGGATTCCGACCAGGCCCGCCAGTTGCACCGCGACCTCACGCCGGACGCTGCGGTCTTTGATCTTGGCCACGACTGGCGCGGCTTCGTCCAGTGCGGCCGCGCGCCCCCCCGGCGTGTCCAGGTCGTAGCGGCTCACGATCTGGCGCAGCGCGAACTCGAAGAGCGGCGTGCGCGGTTCGGCCAGGTCCGCCACCGCCTCGTCGCCCTTGGCCAGGCGCAGCTCGCACGGGTCCATGCCGTCGGGCGCGATGGCGATGTAGGTCTCGGCGGCGAACTTCTGGTCGTCCTCGAAGGCGCGCAGGGCGGCCTTCTGGCCCGCCGCGTCGCCGTCGAAGGTGAAGATCACGCGGGCGCTGCCGTTGTCCATCAGCAGCCGGCGCAGGATCTTGATGTGCTCGCCGCCGAAGGCCGTACCGCAGGTCGCGATGGCCGTCGTGACGCCTGCGAGATGGCAGGCCATGACGTCGGTGTAGCCCTCGACCACGACCGCGCGGCTGGCCTTGGCGATCTCCTTCTTCGCCAGGTCGATGCCGTACAGCACCTGGCTCTTCCTGTAGATCGCCGTATCGGGGGTGTTCAGGTACTTCGGGCCGTTGTCCGCCTCGTACAGCTTGCGGGCGCCGAAGCCGACGACCTCGCCGCCGATGTCCCGGATCGGCCACATCAGACGGCCCCGGAAGCGGTCGATGGGACCCCGGCGGCCCTCCTGCGACAGCCCGGAGAGGATCAGCTCCTTGTCGCTGAAGCCCTTGCCGCGCAGATAGCGGGTGAGGTGGTCCCAGCCCTGGGGGCTGTAGCCGACGCCGAAGTGGACGGCGGCGGCCTGGTCGAAGCCGCGCTCGGCGAGGAAGATCCGGCCGGTCTCGGCCTCGGGGCCGGTGGCGAGCTGCTCGGCGTACCACTGCGCGGCGATCTTGTGCGCCTCGACCAGGCGGATGCGCTCGCCCCGCTGGTGGGTCGGGTTGTACCCGCCCTCCTCGTAACGCAGCGTGATGCCGGCCTGGGCGGCGAGCCGCTCCACCGCCTCCGAGAAGGAGAGGTGGTCCACCTTCATCACGAAGGTGATGGTGTCGCCGCCCTCCTGGCAGCCGAAGCAGTGGAAGAGGCCCTTGCTGGGGCTGACCTGGAAGGACGGCGACTTCTCGTCGTGGAACGGGCACAGCCCCTTGAGGTTGCCGCCGCCCGCGCCCCGCAGCTGGAGGTACTCGGAGACCACGGCGTCGATCGGGACCGCGTCCCGTACCGCCTTCACGTCCTCGTCGTTGATCCGTCCTGCCACGAGGTGATTCTACGGGGCGGGACTGACACACCCGGGGCGCGCTGACCGGCCCCCGGCCGGGGGTCCGGGGGTTGTCCCCCGGGTATCGCAGCACGGGGGTGCTGTGACAGTCCCGGTCCTCAGGAAGTCAGGCTCTCCAGCGGCACGTGCGGGTCGGCCAGGGCCTCCGTGTCCACCTGGGCCCTGGAACAGATCAGCTTCTGGATCTGGTCTGTGACATCCCACACGTTCACGTTCATCCCCGCCAGCACGCGTCCCTCCAGCACCCAGAACGCGATGAACTCCCGCTTCCCGGCGTCACCCCGGATCACCACCTGGTCGTACGACCCGGCCGGCGCCCATCCGCTGTACTCCATGCCCAGGTCGTACTGGTCGGTGAAGAAGTACGGCACCCGGTCGTAGACGATGTCCTGGCCCAGCATCGCGCGGGCCGCCGCCGGTCCGCCGTTCAGGGCGTTGGCCCAGTGCTCCACCCGCAGCCGGGTGTCGAACCGGGCCAGCGGGAAGGACGCCACGTCACCGGCCGCGTAGACGTCCGGGTCGGACGTGCGCAGCCGCTCGTCGACGACGATGCCGCCGCCGAGCGCCCGGTCGGCGATCTCCAGGCCCGCCGCCTCCGCGAGGCCGACCCGGGGCGCCGCCCCGATCGCGGCGAGCACGTCGTGCGCCGGGTGCTCCTCGCCGTCGTCGGTGCGGACCGCGAGGACCATGCCGTCCTGGCCGATGATCTCGGTGAGCTGCCGCCCGAAGTGGAAGCGGACGCCGTGCTCGCGGTGCAGCTCGGCGAAGACGCCGCCCAGCTCGGGGCCGAGGACGCCGTGCAGCGGGGTCGGCGCCGGCTCGATCACCGTGACCTCCGCGCCGTACTGGCGGGCCGCCGCCGCGACCTCCAGGCCGATCCAGCCGGCGCCCGCGATCACGATGTGCCCGTTGTCCCGGCCGAGGGCCGCGAGGACGCCCTTGAGGCGCTCGGCGTGGGCGAGGCGGCGCAGGTGGTGCACGCCCGCCAGGTCGGTGCCCGGGATGTCCAGGCGGCGCGGCTCGGCGCCGGTGACCAGCAGCAGCTTGTCGTAGCGGACGAGGGTGCCGTCGTCGCCGAAGCGGACCGTCTTCGCGCTGCGGTCGATGCGGTCCACGAACTGGCCGAGGTGCAGCTCGATGTCGTTCTGCGCGTACCAGGCCGGCTCGTGCACGAAGACGCTGTCGCGTTCCTCCTTGCCGAGCAGATAGCCCTTGGACAGCGGCGGTCGCTCGTAGGGGTGGTCGCGTTCGTCACTGATCAGTATCACCCGGCCGGTGAAGCCCTCCGCCCGGAGCGTCTCGGCCGCCTTCGCGCCGGCGAGTCCGCCCCCGACGATGACGAATGTCTGATCCGCGTCGACCACTTGATGCCTCCTCGTAAGGGTGCCGCCACATGCGAGCGTCCCGCACCGGGCGTGCTGCGGGAAGAGGGAGTGACCCGATCAGGCCACGGACGGTCATGTTCCTCTCACATATGCCCCGTAAGTCTCGCGTGCAGCGAGCGCGCGGAGGCGTCCGTGAGGGAGGCGATCTGGTCGACGATCACCCGCTTGCGTGCGTGGTCGTCGTCTGCCCCGTCGAACAGGGCCCGAAACTGTGGATCCAGCCCGTCCGGCGCGCGGGCGGTGAGCGCCTCCGCCAGCTCCGCCACGACGACCCGCTGGTCCGCGCGCAGCCGCTCCTGCTCGGCGCGCTGCATCACATACCGGTCCGCGACCGCCTTGAGCACCGCGCACTCCATGCGGGCCTCGCGCGGTACGACGAGTTCGGCGTCGTAGCGGGTGAGCCGGCCGGTGCCGTACGCGACGCGGGTGGCGCCCTCGGCGGCCAGGCAGAACCGGCCGATGAGCTGGCTGGTGGCGTCCTTCAGGCGGGCCTGGGCGCCCGCCGTGCCGTCGTAGCCGTGCGGCCACCACTCCTCGTCCTGGAGCCGGTCGAGGGCGGCGGCCAGTTCGGCCGGGGCGGTGTCCGCGGGAACGTATCTGCCGATGGCGACCTCGAACACCGCCTGCCGCTCGGGCTCGGCGTGCAGGCAGTTGGGGTCGATGTGACCGGCGTGCAGGCCGTCCTCGACGTCGTGCACCGAGTACGCCACGTCGTCCGCCCAGTCCATGACCTGGGCCTCGAAGCAGGTGCGGGTGCCGGGGGCGTGCGCCCTGACCCAGTCGAACACCGGGCGGTCGTCCGCGTAGACACCGAACTTCCTCGACGCCGGGTCGGTGGGGTGGGCGCCGCGCGGCCAGGGGTACTTGGTGGCGGCGTCGAGGGTGGCGCGGGTGAGGTTGAGGCCGACCGAACGGGTGCCCCCGGCAGTGAACCGTTTGGGCTCGATACGGGTGAGGAGCCTGAGGGACTGGGCGTTGCCCTCGAAGCCGCCGCAGTCGTCCGCGAAGGCGTTCAGCGCCTGTTCGCCGTTGTGGCCGAAGGGCGGGTGGCCGAGGTCGTGGGCCAGGCAGGCGGCCTCCACCAGGTCGGGGTCACAGCCCAGGGCCGCGCCGAGCTCCCGGCCCACCTGGGCGCATTCCAGGGAGTGGGTGAGCCTTGTCCGGGGGCTGGCGTCCCATGCCTGGCTCTGGCTGCCTGGCGTGACGACCTGGGTCTTGCCTGCCAGTCTTCTGAGCGCGGCGGAGTGCAGGATGCGGGCGCGGTCGCGTTGGAAGGCGGTGCGGCCGGGGCGTTTGTCGGGCTCGGGCACCCAACGCTCCGCTGAGGTTGGATCGTAGGGGCCGTTGTCGAGTGCGGTGCCTTCCATTCTTCGACAGTATGCCTACTCATCTGCCCTGTTCTGTTTTGAGGCGGGTGCGGCTCGTGTGCGGCTTGTCGCGCCCACGCGGCGGAGCCGCATATCGACACAGCCCCGCGCCCCCTTTTCGCAGCCCCTTCTTTCAAGCCGAAGCCAGTTCCGCCTGCCTCGTCACCCGTGCCTGGTCGTACCGGTGCAGGATCAGGCGAGCCATCGCCGGATGCGCGCCCAGAGGGGCCGACGCCATCCACGGCGCCGCCTGAGCGCACTGCGTCGCGAAACGCCCCGGCGCCGTGAAGTACGACGCGACCGCCACCTTGTGCCGGCCCCTCGCCGCCAGGGCCCGTACCGCTGTCGGGACCGTCGGGGTCGCCGCCGAGGCGTAGGCCGGGACGACCGGGACGCCCAGCCGGTCCGCGAGGAGGCGGGCCGTGCGGCGGGTGTCGGAGGCCGAGTCGGGGTCGCGGGAGCCGGCGGCGGCCAGGACGACCGCGCTCGCACGACGGGTGGCCGCGTCCATGGCCGGGGGCCAGCCGGACTCGACCAGGCGGTCGTAGAGGGTCTCCACCAGGAGCGGGTGCGGGCCGAGCGGGGTGGCCAGGCGGGTCGGTGCCGGTGCGGCGGCAGCCATCTCGGGGATGTCCTGTTTGACGTGGTAGCCGCGCGAGAGGAGCAGCGGGACCAGGACGGCGGGGGTGTCGCCCAGGGCGGCGAGGGTGTCCGGGAGCAGGGGCTCGTTCAGCTCGATGTGGCCCAGGTGGACGGGGAGGGCGGGGCGCAGTTCGCGCACCCGGTCCGCGAGCGTCCGCACGGTCTCCAGCGCGCGCGGGTCGCGGCTGCCGTGGGCGACCAGGACGAGGGCGGGCGGGGCCGTGCGGCGGTGGCCGAGCGGGGAGACGAGCCGGAGCCGGCCGGCGAGCCGGCTGCTGATGCTGTCCATGAGGTGCGCCGTGCTGTCGAGGTGGATGAGGGACTCGGAGCGGGGAGGGTGCGACGCCGTCATGAAAGGATCCTGACGGGGCCAGGTTGCGTGGCAGTTGCCGGGCCGTCACGAGCGTTTTCCGCTGCTTCACGTCGTACGGATGCTCGATGTGAGGCGAACCGGACGGCTGCCGGTGGCGTCCTCCATGGTCGGAACCGGTTTGCACCGAGCCCTGGGGGACCGTATGAAGATCCGTCGACCGCGGCTGCCGCGCACCCGCACGGGGCAGCGGCGGCTGGTGCAGGCCGTGATGGCCGGCTGTGTCCTGGCGCTGCTGCCGGCGACCTGGCTGTTCGTGTCCACGGCGGATCGGCTGCGCACGACGGCCGAGGCCCCGCCGGCACCCGTCGCGGTCGTCTTCGGTGCGGGGCTGTGGAACGGGGAGCCGTCGCCGTATCTGGCGCACCGGCTGGACGCGGCGGCGCGGCTGTACCGGGCGGGGCGGATCAAGGTCGTGCTCGTCACCGGGGACAACAGCCGCAAGGACTACGACGAGCCCGATGCCATGCGCGCCTACCTGGAGAAGCACGGGGTGCCGGGCCGGCGGATCGTCAGCGACTACGCCGGGTTCGACACCTGGGACTCCTGTGTGCGGGCCAAGAAGATCTTCGGTGTGGACCGGGCCGTGCTGATCAGCCAGGGTTTCCACATCCGGCGTGCGGTGGCGCTGTGCGAGGCGGCGGGGGTGGACTCGTACGGGGTCGGGGTGGCCGACAAGCACGACGTGACCTGGTACTACGGCGGGACCCGGGAGGTGTTCGCGGCGGGCAAGGCGGTGCTGGACGCGGTGTTCCGTCCGGATCCGACCTTCCTCGGCCCGCGGGAGCACGGGGTCACCGAGGCGCTCGCTCAGGCGCGGGGCTGACGTGGAGATCACGGACCTGACGCCCGCCGAGCGCCGCGTCCGGGAGGCCTTCCCGCTCGGCGAAGGGGTCGACTTCCGGGAGGGCGAGGACGAAGACCCCGCGCAGGGTGCGTCCTGGGGTCCGGAGCGGACGCTGCGGGCGGAGGTGCTGCGGGAGCTGCTGCTGGACGGGCCGGTGCGGGACGGGCGGATCGCCGGGCTGAAGGTGTGGGGGGCGCGCATCACCGGGCGGCTGGACCTCAAGTACGGCACCGTCGGCCATCCGGTCCGGCTGCGTTGCTGCCACTTCGAGGAGGCGCCCGATCTGTACGGGGCGCGGGTCGTCGTGCTGGTCCTGAGCGACTCGGTGCTGCCGGGGCTGACGGCCGGGAACCTGCGCGCCGAAGGCGTCGTGCGGATCAGCTGCTGCCGGATCGCGGGGCCGGTACGGCTCCAGGGGGCGAAGCTGTCCGGAGCGTTCTTCGCGGGCGGTGCGCGGCTCGGCAGTCCCGGCGAGGTCCCCGAGGAGCCCGTGCTCCAGCTCAACCACGCCGAGGTGGCCACCGACGTGTGGGCACCCGGGCTGGTCGCGCACGGAAGGGTGCACCTGAACGGGGCGGTCGTCGGCGGACAGGTCAATCTCAACGACGCCGAGCTGAACGCCCCCGGCGGCTCCGCCCTGCACGCCGAGGTCCTGACGGTCGGCACCGACCTGCACGCCATGCGGCTGCGGACCCACGGCCGGGTCAATCTGGCCGGTGCCAGGATTCCCCGTCAGCTCAACCTCGCCCATGCCCGTCTGTCCAACCCGGGCGGCCAGGCCCTGCGCGCCAGCAGCGGTGTCATCGGCGAACTGTGGCTGCGTGACGCCGCGCCCGTCGAGGGCGCCGTCAACCTGCGCCGCGCCCAGCTCGACCTGCTGCACGTGCCGCCCGAGGTGTGGCCCGAGCGCGTGCAGCTCGACGGGCTCGGCTATCGCGTCCTGACCCCGCACCTCCCGGCCGAGCAACGTCTTCCGCTGCTGGAACGCGAGCCGGACGGCTATCTCCCCCACCCCTACGAGCAGCTCACCACCGCATACCGCACGGTCGGCGACGACGCCGCCGCGCGCACCGTCCAGCTGGCCAAGCTCCGTCGCCACCGCCGTACCCTGCCGCCGTACGCCCGGCTGTGGGGCTTTCTCCAGGACGCGGCCGTCGGCTACGGCTTCCGTCCGATGCGGGCCGCGGGCTGGCTGCTGCTCCTGCTGTGCACCGGCACGCTCGCCTTCGCCCTGCACCATCCGCCCGCGCTCAAGCCGTCCGAGGCGCCCGCGTTCAACCCGCTCTTCTACACCCTCGACCTGCTGCTGCCGATCATCGACTTCGGCCAGGAGGCGGCGTACGCGCCGCGCGGGTGGTACCAGTGGCTGTCGTATCTGCTGATCGTCACCGGCTGGGTGCTGGCGACGACGATCGCGGCGGGCGTGAGCCGCTCGCTGAGCCGGCAGTAAGGGACCTCACGGCGTCACCGGCCCGGCGGGGAGGTCGCCGTGCCGGGCGTGTAACGGGAGGCGGTCGGGGCCGTAACACGCCCGCCGCACGCTGGCGGCATGGAACCGATCGCCTCGACGCCCACCCACTGCCCGTACTGCGCCTTGCAGTGCGGGATGAACGTCACGCCCCTGCCGCAGGGGGGCGTCGAGGTGACCGAGCGGACGGACTTCCCGGTGAACCGGGGCGCGCTGTGCGGCAAGGGCCGTACCGCGGCCGAGGTGCTCTCGCCCGCGGTACGGCTGACCTCGCCGCTGGTGCGGTCCGGGGGCCGGCTGGTCGAGGCGGGCTGGGACGAGGCCCTGGACCGGATCGCCGAGCGGCTCGGGAACACGCGGGAGGAGTACGGCGCGGACGCGCTGGGCGTGTTCGGCGGGGGCGGGCTGACGAACGAGAAGGCGTACGCCCTGGGGAAGTTCGCCCGGGTGGTGCTGGGCACCTCGCAGATCGACTACAACGGCCGGTTCTGCATGTCGTCGGCAGCGGCGGCGGGCACGAAGGCGTTCGGGCTCGACCGGGGCCTCCCTTTCCCCCTGGAGGACACACCGAAGACCGGGTGCGTGATCCTCGTCGGGTCGAACCTCGCGGAGACCATGCCGCCCTCCCTGCGCTTCTTCAGCGAACTGCGGGAGAACGGCGGCACGTTGATCGTCGTAGACCCGCGCCGGACGAGGACCGCCGAGCAGGCGGACCTGCACCTGGCCCCCCGGCCGGGCACCGATCTCGCCCTGGCGCTCGGCCTGCTGCACCTGGTGGTGGCGGAGGGCCGGACGGACGAGGAGTACATCCGGGAGCGGACGACGGGCTGGGAGCAGGCGCGCGCGGTGGCGATGGCGCACTGGCCGGAGCAGGTGGAGCGGATCACGGGGGTGTCCGTTCCGCAGCTCCGGGAGGCGGTACGGCTGTTCTGCGAGCCGGAGTCGGCGATGGTGCTCACCGCACGCGGGCCGGAGCAGCAGTCCAAGGGCACGGACACGGTCGGCGCGTGGATCAACCTGTGCCTGGCGACAGGACGCGCGGGGCGGCCGTTGAGCGGCTACGGCTGTCTGACCGGGCAGGGCAACGGGCAGGGCGGCCGCGAACACGGCCAGAAGGCCGACCAGTTGCCCGGCTACCGCAAGCTGGACGACCCGGCGGCGCGGGCGCATGTGGCCGGGGTGTGGGGCGTGGACCCGGATACGCTGCCCGCCCCCGGACGCAGCGCGTACGAGCTGCTCGACGCCCTCGGCACGGACATCCGGGCGCTGCTGCTGATGGGATCCAACCCGGTGGTGTCGGCGCCGCATGCGGCGCATGTCGAGGAGCGGGTCAGGTCCCTTGATTTCCTTGCCGTTTGCGATGTGGTGATGTCGGAGACGGCCGAGCTGGCGGACGTGGTCCTGCCGGTCACCCAGTGGGCGGAGGAGACGGGCACGACGACCAGCCTGGAGGGCAGGGTCCTGCTGCGCCGCCAGGCGGTCACGCCGCCGCCCGGGGTCCGCAGCGACCTGTACGTCCTGCACGAACTGGCGGCCCGGCTGGGGGTGGAGAAGGGCTTCCCGACAGACGCGGAGCAGGTCTTCGAGGAGCTGCGCCGGGCGAGCGCGGGCGGTCCGGCGGACTACTCGGGGATCACGTACGGGCGGCTGGCGGAGGAGAACGGGGTGTTCTGGCCGTGCCCGCAGAACGCGGACGAGGATCCGGAAGGCGAGGTGGCTCACCCGGGCACCCCGCGCCTCTTCCTGGACCGCTTCGCCACGCCGGACGGCCGGGCCCGGTTCGCCCCCGTGACCCACCGCCCGACGGCGGAGGAACCGGATGCCGAGTATCCGCTGCTGCTGACCACCGGCCGGGTGGTGTCGCAGTACCAGTCGGGGGCGCAGACCCGGCGGGTGGCCGAGCTGAACGCCGCCGCTCCCGGCCCCTTCGTGGAGCTCCACCCCCGCCTCGCGGCCCGGATCGGCGCGGCCGAGGGGGATCCGGTGACCGTGACCTCCCGCCGGGGCCGGGCGACCGCCCCCGCCCGGATCACCTCCGCCATCCGCCCCGACACCGTCTTCATGCCCTTCCACTGGCCCGGCGAGGGCCGCGCCAACACCCTGACCAACCCGGCCCTCGACCCGACGTCCCGGATGCCGGAGTTCAAGTCGTGCGCGGTGCGGGTGGAGGTCGTGGGGCCACGGTAGGAGCGGGGATCGGTCCGCAGGTCACGGCGGGCAGCGGCCAACCTTTTCCGGGGCAGTGACGCCCGTTTGCGGGTCCGTGGCCAGGACCGCGTCGCCCGCCTTGATCTGACTGATCGGTTTCGATGAGCCGTTGGCCAGGCGGACCCCGGTCTTCGACTCCGGCGATCACGTCAACCTCACGGCCGACGGCTGCAAAGCCATCACCGACACCATCGACCTGACCACACTCGGCCCCGACAACTGACCACCCACCCACCGGCAGACGACGCCCCCGCAGGCCAGCGGCCACGCGGGGGCGATCTGCGTGCCCGCGGAACTCCGCGTCAGCGCCGGGACAGCCAGTCGCCGTCCTCGATCGGCTTTCCCTCGGCGCGCAGGCGCGCGGCGACGGGCGGGGCGGCCAGGTAGACCCAGGCCAGGGTGGTGGTGTTGTCGGTGGTGCGCGTGACGTTGCGGGCCGCGCGTTCGTAGAGGTTGCAGGGGTCGCCCGGGGTGTACTCCTCCAGGCGGTCCAGGGCGGCGAGCAGTTCGGTGTACGACTCCGGGCGGGCCGTGATCAGCTCGCCCCGGATCTCGCCGCCCGGCCGGTCCACGGCGTAGGGGTAGCCGGGGCCGTCGTACAGCGCGGCGTCCCGCAGGCGGGCCGGTTCCTCCGACGCGGTGCGGCCCCGCAGGAACAGGTCGTGGTTGGCCTCGCCGGGGCGCAGGGTGCCGTAGACGAAGAAGGGCAGGGGGGTGCCGGGCTCCTCAGGGTCGTTCTCGTGCTCCTCGGTGATCACGGAAACGATTCTCCACCCCCTTCGGCTCCTCACACATCTCCATGAAGGGGCTATGGACATGACATGTCAGGGCCCCTTAAATCTCTGGGGACATCAGCGCCGCCCCCACGCCTTGACGGGCGCTTTCCCGAGGAGATCCATGAGCCGGATACGCCAGCACGTCCGAGGATCCCGTCGTCTCGCCACCACCGCCGGCGTCGCCGTCACCACCGCGACCCTGCTGTCCCTGGCCCTCTCCCCCGCCGCCCACGCCGACGCCAGACCGACCAGGGCCACCGCGATCCAGCACGCCGCGTCGGCGCTCCTGGCCCACGCCGCGAGCCTCGGCCTGACCTCCGCCGAGGGCACCAGCGTCCGCGATGTCATCGTGGACAAGGACGGCACCCAGCACGTCCGCTACGACCGCACCTACCACGGACTGCCCGTGCTGGGCGGCGACTTCGTGGTCCACCTGACCCCGGACGGCGCCTACCGCAGTGCGAACCGGGCCACCCGCGGCACGATATCCCTCACTTCGATCCTCCCGAAGATCTCCGCGCCCAAGGCCGCCGACCTCGCCGTGAACGCCCTGCGCGCCGTCAACCTCGGCAACACCCTGAAGCAGGTCAAGGCCAAGCCCGAACTGATCGTCGACGCCCTGCACGGCACCCCGAAGCTCGCCTGGCGCACCAACGCGGTCGGCCTGGACTCGCTCGGCAACCCGGTCGCCCGGACCGTGCTGACCGACGCCCGCACGGGGCGGCAGATCGACGCCTGGGACAGCATCGAGACCGCCGCCGGCGACGGCAAGTCCCTGTACAGCGGCACGGTGCCGCTGGAGACGACCCAGTCGGGATCGTCGTACCAGCTCAAGGATCCGACGCGCGGCAACACCTACACCGGTGACGCCGAGGGCAAGACGGACCTGTGCTTCTTCGGCATCTGCTTCAGCCGGGCGCCCGCGGACCTGTTCACGGACGCCGACAACCACTGGGGCACCGGCACCACCTCCGACCGCGCCTCGGCGGCCGTCGACGCCCAGTACGGCACGAACATGACCTGGGACTACTACAAGAACGTCCAGGGCCGGAACGGCATCGCGGGCGACGGCAAGGGCTCGTACAACCGCGTCCACTACGGCAGCAACTACA
Source organism: Streptomyces sp. NPDC002076 (assembly GCF_053593835.1). NCBI lineage: Bacteria > Bacillati > Actinomycetota > Actinomycetes > Kitasatosporales > Streptomycetaceae > Streptomyces > Streptomyces sp. NPDC002076. The sequence continues at coordinate 148,188 of NZ_JBSFDI010000016.1, read as the reverse complement.
ACAACGCCTTCTGGGACGACAGTTGCTTCTGCATGACGTATGGCGACGGTGACGGGACCACCTTCGGGCCGCTGGTCGCGCTCGACGTGGCCGGGCACGAGATGACCCACGGGGTGACGTCGAAGACCGCCGCGCTGACCTACTCGGGCGAGTCCGGCGGGCTCAACGAGGCCACCTCGGACATCCTCGGCACGATGGTGGAGTGGTACGCCAACAACCCCTCCGACCCCGGCGACTACCTCATCGGCGAGAAGATCGTGAAGTCCGGCTTCGGCCACACCGCCCTGCGTTACATGGACAAGCCGTCCAAGGACGGCAACTCGGCGGACTACTGGAGTTCGTCGGTCGGGAATCTCGACGTCCACTACTCCTCCGGTGTCGCCAACCACTTCGCCTATCTGCTGGCGGAGGGCAGCGGCCCGAAGACCATCAACGGCGTCAGCTACGACTCGCCGACGTACAACGGCTCCACGGTCACCGGCATCGGCCGGGACAAGGTCGGCAAGATCTGGTACCGGGCGCTGACGGTCTACATGACCTCCTCGACGAACTACGCGGGGGCCCGCACGGCGACCCTGAACGCCGCCAAGGACCTGTACGGCGCGGGCAGCACCGAGTACAACGCGGTGGCTGCGGCCTGGAGCGCCGTCAATGTGAACTGACGGTCCTGGGGTCCGGTCGGCGCCTTGCCGCTCCACGGCGAGGCGCCGACCGGACCCCGTTCAAGGCGGCGTAACTCCATTCGTGTTCTTTTCATACTTGCTGGTCCCGTGATCCCGGGATACGCCTGTGACCTGCCGGAACGCGGTGGGGGCTAGACCGTGTGGGGGTCGGGGGCGACACCCGTTCACCGCATTTCTGACGGATCATCAGGGAGCGGAACTCCCGGACTGCGGCTTACCTCGGAAACGAAGAGACCGAGACGAGAGCCCTGGGAGCCACCATGCGACGCACCGCTCGCCTGCTGTCCGGTGCCGCGCTCGTCATGGCGGCCGCCGCACCCGCCTGGGCCGGCACCGGCAGCCTGGACGTGTACCCCTCCAACGTGGTGCCCGGCGGCCAGGTCTCGGTCAACACGGCCGCGTGCGGCGACAAGGGCTCGGCGATCGGGGACGCCGGCGCGGTCGGCGCCGGCACCTTCACGCTCGCGCCCAGCTCGCACAAGGGCGAGGCGATCGGGCAGTTCCAGGTGCCCGAGAGCGCGCAGCCGGGGACGTACGAGATCGTCGCCAGATGTTCCGAGGGCACCCGGCAGGTCACCGGCGACCTGGTGGTGGCGTTGAGCGCGGCGCACGAGCAGGTGCAGCCGCGGGGAAGTGTGAAGACGGGGGTCGGCGGCGCACTCGGCGCCGGCCCCGTGCAGACCGCGGCGGGTGTGGCGGCGCTGGCCGTCGCCGCCGCGGGCGGTACCTGGCTCCTGCATCGCCGGGCGAGAGGCGACGGGATCTGACGGACACCCTCCGCTGTCCGTCAGCCGGTACCGCACATCCCGCCCCCTCCAGGTCCGACGCCCCTCGCGGCCCGGAGGGGGAGGGGGCCGATGGGGCCAGCCCCCGGTGCTCCGGGTTCCTTCCGCCCCAGGGTCTTCGGGGTCCGGCCTCCGGGCCTACGAGGACCCGCCCCCGGTGTTCGAGGGGTCCGGCCTCCGCTCTACGGAGGTCAGGCCCCCGGGTCTCGGGGGTCCAGCCTCCGGCCACGGAGGCCAGACCCCCAGGTCCATCCGGGGTCCAACCTCCGCCCCACGGAGGCCAGACCCCCAGGTCCATCCGGGGTCCAACCTCCGCCCCACGGAGGCCAGGCCCCTGGTCTTGGGGGTCCAGCCTCCGGCCGACGGAAGTCAGGCCCCCGGGTCCATCCGGGGTCCAACCTCCGCCCCACGGAGGCCAGACCCCCAGGTCCATCCGGGGTCCAACCTCCGCCCCACGGAGGCCAGGCCCCCAGGTCCATCCGGGGTCCAACCTCCGCCCCACGGAGGCCAGGCCCCCAGGTCCATCCGGGGTCCAACCTCCGCCCCACGGAGGCCAGACTCCGGGCCTTCCGGGGTCCAGCCACCGGCCCACGGCCGCGCCTCCCCTCCATGGAGGTCCCGGCCTCCGGCCCACGCAGGGTCCGCCCATGGCCCACCGAGGTCCGGCCTCCAAGCCCACGGAGGCCCGCCCACCGGCCCACGGAGGCCCCCGCCTCCGGATCTACGGGGGTCCGCCTCCGGGAGAGGTGTTCGTATGCGCAGCAGAACCACGCGCGACAGGCTCGGCGACACCGCGATAGCCGCGGTCACCGTCGTGGCCCTCGGCTCCGGGGTGTGGCTGCTCGGCGGTGGCGCCGGGACGCACGCGCCGCCGCAGCCCGCCGCGGTCGAGGGGCGCCCGGAGCCGGGGGGTGACCGGCTCGCGGCACCCGCCCTCGCCCCGTCCCTACCCACCCGCATCCGCATACCCGAGATACGCGTGAACGCCCCGCTGATGGGCCTCGCCCTCACCCGCTCCGGCAGCCTGGACGTCCCCCCGGCCCAGAACAAGAACCTGGCCGGCTGGTACGAGGCCGGCACCATACCCGGCGAGACGGGCACTGCGATCGTCGCCGGCCATGTCGACAACACCGAGGGCCCCGCGGTCTTCTACGACCTGGGCGCGCTGAAACGGGGCGCCCGCATCGAGGTGGACCGCCGGGACCGCTCCGTGGCCGTGTTCACCGTGGACGCGGTGGAGGTCTACGCGGCGAGCAACTTCCCCGACGAGAAGGTCTACGGCGCGGCGCCCCGCCCCGAACTCCGCGTCATCACCTGCGGCGGCGGCTACTCCAGGGCCACCGGCTACCAGGGCAACGTGGTGGTCTTCGCACACCTGACCGGGAGCCGCGCCCCTTCGCCACACTAGTGTTCCGGTTCGCCGCCGAGGACACGCTCCCTCCCCCATGCCCCGCGCGGCGCCGGCGTCTCGTTCAGAAGCGCGCCCCGGCGAGTCAACGAGTACTCGCCCCGCGACGGCACCTCCTCGTACTCCTCGCGGTGCACAATCCCGTCGGACGGCCAGGAGGACACCACCGGCCTGGTGGACCTGCTGCGCCGCCGAGAACCGTCCGCGCCGCCTCACAGCCCTCCCCCGCCCGCACACGGACCCCTCACACCCCCCGCCCGCCCCCGCTGAGGGCAGCGTTCCTCACGGGAAACAGACGTGATGCGGCCGGGTAACGTCCGGACCGCACGCTCGAGGGCATGACCTCGAATACGCGTGTGGTGGTGATCGGCGCCGGCCTCGCGGGCGTACGGCTCGCCCGGCGGCTCGGCGAGCTGGGCACGCCCGCGCTGCTCGTCGGCGAGGAGGAGCACCCGCCGTACAACCGGGTGCTGCTCGCCGAGGTGCTGGCCGGCCGGTACGCCCCCGAGGTGATCGGTCTGCCGGCGCCCGAGGGCCTGGTGCGCGCCCGGGTCACCGGTATCGACCGGGCCGCCCGGAGCGTCGAGTGCGCCGACGGCTCCTCGATCGCATACGACACGCTGGTTCTCGCCACCGGATCCAATCCGGTGCTGCCGCCGCTGCGCGGTCTGTTCACCCCGGATCACCAACTCCCCGAGGGCGTCCACGCGTTCCGCACGATGGACGACTGCCTGGGGCTGTCCAAGGCGGTCCGGCCGGGTGTACGCGCGGTCGTCATCGGCGGCGGGCTGCTCGGCGTGTCCGCCGCCCGCGCGCTCGCCGTGCGCGGCGCCCAGGTCGTCCTCGCCCAGCAGGCCGAGCGGCTCATGGAGCGCCAGCTCGACCCGGACGCCTCGCGGCTGGTGCTGCGGCATCTCACGGACCTGGGCGTCGAGGTGCACACCGAGTGCCGGGTGCGGGACGTGCGCTCGGTCGCGGGGGCGGTCCGCTCGGTGGAGCTGGCCGACGGATACGCCCTGGACGCCGACCTCGTCGTGGTCGCCTGCGGGGTGCGCCCGCGCACCTCGCTCGCCGAACAGGCCGGTCTCGCCGTGCACAAGGGCATCCTCGTCGACGACGAACTGCGCACCTGCGACCCGCACATCCACGCCGTCGGCGACTGCGTCCAGCACGACGGCACGGTCTACGGCCTGGCGGTCCCGGCGCTGGAACAGGCCGACGTTCTCGCCGAGTTGCTCGCCAAAGACCCGGACGTGCGCTATGCCGGCACCCGCTCCCTGACCCGGCTGACCCTCACCGGACCGGGCTCCTCCTTCGACCTGGCCGCGTTCGGCGAGACCGAGGCGCGCCCCGGCGACGACGTCGTACGGCTCGCCGACGCCACCCGCGGCACCTACCGCAAGGTCGTCGTGCGCGACGACCGGCTGGTCGGCGGGGTCCTCGTCGGCGAACTCGGCACCGTCGGCGCGCTCGCCCGCGCCTGGGAGGGAGCAGAGCCGCTCCCGACCGGCGGCGGTCCGCTGCTCCATCTGCTCACCAACGACGGAGGCTCCTGATGTCCACGGACACCACCCCCACGATCGTGCTCGTCGGCCACGGCATGGTCGGCCAGCGCTTCCTCGAAGCGCTGGCCGAGCGCGGCCTGACCGCCACGCACCGCGTGGTCGTGCTGTGCGAGGAGCCGCGACCGGCGTATGACCGCGTGCAGCTCACCTCGTACTTCTCGGGCAAGACCCCTGAGGACCTCTCCATGACCGACATGGGGTTCATCAAGGACCACGGCATCGAGCTGTACGTCGGCGACCCGGCGGAGACGATCGACCGCGAGGCGAGGACGGTCACGGCCGGGTCCGGCCGGGTCTTCGAGTACGACACCCTCGTCCTGGCCACCGGCTCGTACCCGTTCGTGCCGCCGGTCCCGAACAAGGACGCCGAGGGCTGTTTCGTCTACCGCACGATCGAGGACCTGCTCGCCATCGAGGAGTACGCGAGGACGCGGGCGACGACCGGCGCCGTGGTCGGCGGCGGACTGCTCGGCCTGGAGGCGGCCGGCGCGCTGAAGGGGCTCGGACTGGCCACGCACATCGTGGAGTTCGCGCCGCGCCTGATGCCCGTACAGGTCGACGAGGGCGGTGGCGCGGCGCTGCTGCGCACCATCGAGGGCATGGGCCTGACCGTGCACACGGGTGTGGGCACCCAGGAGATCCTCACCGGTGCGGACGGCTCGGTCAGCGGCATGAAGCTGTCCGACGGTTCCGAACTCGCCGCCGACATGGTGGTGTTCAGCGCGGGCGTGCGGCCCCGCGACCAGCTGGCCCGCGACTGCGGCCTCGCGGTCGGCGAGCGCGGCGGCATCACCGTCGACGAGCAGTGCCGTACGGTCGGCGATCCGCACGTCTTCGCGATCGGCGAGTGCGCGCTGGCGGCGGACGGCCGGGTGTACGGCCTGGTGGCCCCCGGCTACGAGCAGGCGCAGACGGCCGCGGCGACGATCGCCTCCGACGAAGCCGCTTTCGCCGGCGCCGACCTGTCCACCAAGCTGAAGCTGCTCGGCGTGGACGTGGCGTCCTTCGGCGACGCACACGGCACCACCGAGGACTGCCTGGACGTCGTCTACTCCGACTCCCGCGCCGGCCTGTACAAGAAGCTGGTCATCGGCCCGGACGGCACACTGCTCGGCGGCATCCTGGTCGGTGACGCGGAGGCGTACGGCACCCTGCGCGCGCTGACCGGTTCGGTGCCCCCGATCTCCCCCGAGTCGCTCGTCCTGCCCGCCGGAGCGGGCTCGGGGGCCCAGCTCGGCCCGTCCGCGCTGCCGGACGAGGCGGTCATCTGCTCCTGCCACAACGTCAGCAAGGGCACGATCCGCGGCGCGGTCACGGAGCACAAGTGCACCACCGTGCCCGAGGTGAAGAAGTGCACCAAGGCCGGTACCGGCTGCGGAAGCTGCGTCAAGGTGCTCGGCCAGCTCGTCAACGCCGAGCTGGAGGCGTCCGGCGTCGAGGTCGACAAGGGCCTGTGCGGCTGCTTCGTCCAGACCCGCGAGGAGCTGTACGAGATCGTCCTCGCGCTGCGCATCACGTCGTACCAGGACCTGCTGGACCGGTACGGCCGTGAGGGCGCCCGGGGCGGCGACGGCTGCGAGGTCTGCAAGCCGGCGGTCGGCTCGATCATCGCCTCCCTCGCCCCGACGATCGGCGCGAGCGGCTATGTCCTGGACGGCGAGCAGGCGGCCCTGCAGGACACCAACGACCACTTCCTCGCCAACCTGCAGAAGAACGGCTCGTACTCGGTAGTGCCGCGCATCCCCGGCGGCGAGATCGCGCCCGGGAAGCTGATCGTGATCGGCGAGATCGCCCGGGACTTCGGCCTCTACACGAAGATCACCGGCGGCCAGCGGATCGACATGTTCGGCGCGCGGGTGGAGCAACTGCCGCTGATCTGGGCCCGCTTGGTGGACGCCGGCTTCGAGTCGGGCCACGCGTACGGCAAGGCGCTGCGCACCGTGAAGTCCTGCGTCGGCTCCACCTGGTGCCGTTACGGTGTCCAGGACTCGGTCCGCATGGCGATCGACCTGGAGCTGCGCTACCGGGGCCTGCGTTCCCCGCACAAGCTGAAGTCGGCGGTCTCCGGCTGCCAGCGCGAGTGCGCCGAGGCCCAGTCGAAGGACTTCGGAGTGATCGCCACGGCGAACGGCTGGAACCTGTACGTCGGCGGCAACGGCGGTGCCACCCCGCGCCACGCGGACCTGCTGGCCCAGGACCTGTCCGACGCCGAACTGGTCCGCTTGATCGACCGTTTCCTGATGTTCTACATCCGCACGGCCGACCGCCTGGAGCGCACCTCGGCCTGGCTGGAGCGGATCCCGGGCGGCCTGGACCACGTACGGGACGTGGTGGTGCACGACTCGCTCGGCATCTGCGACGAGCTGGAGCGGCTGATGCGGGCGCATGTCGCCCACTACCGCGACGAGTGGGCGGAGACCATCAACGACCCCGAGAAGCTCGCCCGGTTCGTGTCCTTCGTGAACGCCCCGGACACCCCGGACCCGGTCGTCGCCTTCGTCCCCGAGCGCGACCAGATCAAGCCCGACCTGCCGCTGCTGAACATCGGCCTGCGGCCCGCCGACGACATCCTGGAAGGAAGCGCCCGATGACCCTGGCTGTCGAGACAACCGACCTGAAGGTCCAACTCCGGCTCGACGACGGTTGGTTCACGGCCTGCGACCTGAGCGCGCTCACCCCGGGCCGCGGGGTGGCCGCCCTGCTGCCGGACGGCCGCCAGGTGGCCCTGTTCCGCGACCGCGCCGACCGCCTGTACGCCGTCGACAACCGCGACCCCTTCACGGGCGCGGCGGTGCTCTCCCGCGGCCTGACCGGCACCCACCGGGACCGCCCGTTCGTCGCCTCCCCCCTGCTCAAGCAGCGCTTCGACCTGGCCAGCGGGGAATGCCTGGACGACGAGGAGGTGCGGGTGGCGGCGTACGAGGTGCGGGCCGCCTGACACGGGCCTCGACCTCCCTGGATCTTGACCGAACGTTTCAGTAATCCCTAGGCTGCCTGCATGGCCAGGACGAAGGAATTCGATCCCGATGCCGCCCTGCAGGCAGCCCTGGAGCTGTTCTGGCGGCGCGGCTACGAGGCGACGTCGATGGCCGAGCTGGTCGAGCACCTCGGCATCGGCAGGGCGAGCCTGTACGCGACCTTCGGGAGCAAGCACGAGCTGTACCTGAAGGCGCTGGAGCGCTACGAGCGGTCGGGGCTCACCCGGATCGTGCGGGAGCTGTCCCAGCCGGGCGCCGCCCTGCCGGCCGTACGGGCGGTCGTACGGCGGTACGCGGCGGAGGCGGCCGACGAGCGGTTGCGGCTGAACGGCTGCCTGATCACCAACACGGCCGCCGAACTGGCCCCGCACGACCCGGCCGCAGCCCGGCGCGTCGAGCGCAACTGGGACCATCTGGAGACGCTGCTGCACTCCGCGCTGGCGCGCGCCCAGAGCCAGGGCGAGTTGCCGACCGGCCGCGATCCGCTCGCCCTGGCCCGCACCCTGCTGGTGCTGATGCAGGGCCTGCGGGTCGTCGGCAAGGCGTCGGCGGACCCGGCCCGCGTCCGGGACGCGGCGGAGCAGGCGCTGGCCCTGCTCGACTAGCCGGACACCCTCCCTCCGGAGGGCGTTTTTCCTGGCCCCATACTGAACCGATCGTTCTGCAAAAGGAGATCCCCATGCCTCGCTTCTCCGGCCGGACGGCCCTCGTCACCGGCGCGGGATCCGGCATCGGCAGGACCGTCGCCCTCGCGCTCGCCGACGAGGGAGCCCGGGTCGTCGTCGCCGGACGGCGGCCCGATCCGCTGGCGGAGACCGTCCGGCTGATCGAGGAACAGGGCGGCAAGGCCCTCGCCGTGACCACCGACGTCTCCCGCGCGGCGGACGCCGACGCGGCGGTCCGGGCCGCCGTCGAGCACTTCGGCTCGCTCGACGTGGCGGTCAACAACGCGGGCGTCTTCCGGGGCGGGCAGCCCCTCGTGGACCTTCCGGAGGAGGACTGGCACACCCAGCTCGCGACCAACGTCACCGGCGTCCTCCTGGCCCTCCAGGCGCAGATCCGCCAGATGCGCAGCCAGCCGGCGGGCGGCGCGATCGTGAACATCTCCTCCACCTTCGGCCTGCACACCGCCTCCCCCGGAGCCGCCGCGTACTCCGCGACCAAGGCCGCGGTGACCGCGCTCAGCCGGGGCGCCGCCCTGGACCACATCCGCGACGGCGTCCGGATCAACGTGGTCAGCCCCGGCGCCACCGAGACCCCCATGTCCCTGCGCCCGGGCGAGACGGAGGCGGACCGGGCCGAGCGCGCGCGGGGCACCCTGCCGCTCGGCCGCATCGCCACCACCCGGGAGATCGCCGCCGCCGTCCTCTACCTGGCCTCGGACGACGCGGCCTCGGTCGTGGGCACGGACCTGGTCGTGGACAGCGGCGGCACGCTGTAGAGGCATGCGGTCAGTCGATCCCCGACCGCTCCATCCCCGCCACGATCCACCTCTGGAAGCACAGGAACGCAAGCAGCAACGGCAGGATCGACACGGCAGCCGCGACGAACAGCTCGTGCAGCCGGACGACCTGGGACGTCATGAAGGACGACAGCGCCACCTGCACCGTCCAGGCGCTCTGGTCCTGCCCGATCACCAGCGGCCACAGGAAGGAGTTCCACGCGCCGAGGAACACGATCGTCCCGACCGCCGCGAACACCGGCCGCGCGTTCGGCACGACCACCAGCCAGTACGTCCGCCAGTAGCCGAGCCCGTCGACCTGCGCCGCGTCCTCCAGCTCCCGGGGAAAGCCGAGGAAGTACTGCCGGAACACGAAGCAGGCGAAGGCGGAGAACAGGGTCGGGACGATCAGCCCCCGGAGCGTGGAGATCCAGCCCAGCGACGACACCAGTACGAAGCTCGGTACGAAGGTCACCGCGGCCGGGACCAGCAGGGTGCCGAGGATGCCGTAGAACACCTTGTTCGCGTGCCGGTACGGGATGCGGGCGAGGCCGTAACCGGCGAGGGAGGCGAGCGCCAGGGTGCCGAGCGTCGTGGCGACGGCGATCAGGCCCGAGTTGAGCAGGGACCGGGCGAACGGCACGGACGGGTCGTCGAACAGCTCCCGCACGTTCCCCCACCTCACCTCACCCGGAAAGAAGGTCCACTCGGGCGAGGTGATGTCCTGTTCGCTCGCCAGCCCATTGCGCACCAGCAGATAGAAGGGGATCAGGAACACCAGGGCCAGCGCGACGAGCAGCACCACCCGCAGCGCCCGCCCCACCCGTACCAGGGCGTCATCCATCGGCGTCCGTCCTTCCCAGCCGCAGCCACCGCGCCTGCCCCACCGTGACGACCGCGATGACCAGCGCGAGGATCACCGCGCCGGCGCTGCCGAGCCCGAGGTTCTGCCCTTGTCCGAGGGCGGTGTAGTAGAGGTAGACCAGGGGCGGGCGGGCGTACGGCGGATAACCCCGCGCGTCCGACAGCAGGTTGTAGAACTCGTCGAAGGCCTGGAAGGCGTTGATGACGAGCAGCAGCACCACCGCGACCGAGGTGGCCCGCAGCTGTGGCAGGGTGATGTGCCGCAGCACCGTCCAGCCCGGCGGGGCCCCGTCCACGGCGGCCGCCTCGTAGAGCACCGGATCGATCCGCTGCAGCCCGGCCAGGAAGAGGATCATGTAGAAACCGGCCTGCAGCCACAGCCGTACGGTCACGATGACCAGCCAGTACCAGGGCGGATCGGGAGTGGCGAGCCAGGCGACGGGATCCTGGCCGATCCACCCGAGGACGGTGTTGGCGAGCCCGAACCGCACCCCGTTGAAGATCGACATCTTCCACACCAGGGCGGCGACGACGTAACTGCACGCGGCCGGAAGGAAGAAGACGGACCTGAAGAACGCGCGGGCGTGTTTCAGGCGGTTGACCATCAGGGCGAGGGAGAGCGAGAGCAGGTAGGTGACCGGCACGATGAAGGCGGTGAAGACGAGGAAGGTCTTCAGGCTGTCGACGAACGCGTCGTCCTTCAGCATCGCCGTGTAGTTGTCCAGCCCGACGAAGTGCGTGGGCGTGACGGTGTTGTGGGCGTCGAAGAAGCTCAGGCCCACGCTCCACAGCAGCGGAACGTACGTGAACAGCGCGAGCCCGAGCGCGAACGGCCCGACGAACACCCAGAACCAGAGTGCCCTGCGCCGCCTCACGACGCCTTCTTCACCTTCTTCGCGCCCTTTACGCGGTCGAGTTCGGCGGCCACCTTCCGTACGACGGCCCGCAGTTCGCTGTCCGGACTCGCCCCGCTCCTGATGATGCGGCTCAGCGCGTCCTGGTAGGCGGTCTGGGCGGCCGGCGTCCACAGCAGCGGCTGGGCACAGCCGTGGTCGGTGGTGAAGCGTACGGCGTCGGCGGCGGCCCCCGACCGCAGCGCGGTGGCCCTCCTGGCGAGGGAGGTCCGGGCCGGGATGTGAAAGCCGTACGACAGCGCGAAGTCCTCCTGGTAGTCGGTCCGTTGGACCCACAGCCAGCGCACGAACTCCTTTGCGGCCTCCTTGTGCCGGCTGCGGGCGCTGACGGCGGCGCCATAGGCTCCCACCGGGACAGCGGGCCGGCCTTCGCCGTCCTTGGGGAAGGGCAGGACTCCGAAGTCGTCCCCCAGCTCCTTCTCGATCTGCGGCAGCGCCCACAGCCCGGACCACTGCATCGCGGTCAGCCCCTGGATGAAGGCGGACGGGTCGGACCAGTCGGCGGGCGCGCCGAGGAGGAGGGACTTGTCGGCGTACAGCCGGTGCAGCTTGCCGAGGGTGCGGGCGGCGGCGGGATCGTCGAAGCCGACCTTGCCGTCCTCGGTGACGAGCCGCAGCCCCGCGGCGTACAGGGGCGTGCCGCCGAGCACTCCGGCTCCGCCGTCGTTGCCGAGGAACAGTCCCTTGACCTTGCTGCTGGTGAGCTTCCGCGCCGCGTCCACGAGGGCGTCCAGCGTGTCCGGCGGCTCGACCCCGGCGTCCTGCAACAGGCTCTTCCGGTAGTAGAGCATCTGCATGTCGACGACCTGCGGAATGCCCCAGACCCGGCCGTCGTAGGTCTTCGGCGCGAGCACGGCCGGATTGAAGTCGTCCCGGACGTCCCTGACGAGCTCGGTGAGGTCGACGACCTGACCGCCCTGGATCTGATCCAGCGTCGGCCCGTTGACCTCGAAGACGTCCGGCCCGGAGTCGGTGAGCAGGGCGGCGGCGGTCTGCTGGTCGTAGTTCCCCGGCCGCCACTGCACTTTGACCCGCGCCTTGCGGTAGGCGGCGGCGTACCGCTCGACGGCCTGCTCGGTACCGGCCTCACCGTACTGGTGATACCACTGCGACAGCTGCGTCCCGTCGGCGTCGCCGCCCCCACGCCCGGTGTCGGTCCCGCAGCCGGTGAGTAACCCGGCACCTGCCGCCGCGGCTCCCGCGACCAGCACTCCCCTACGGCTCATCGTCATCGTCGGTGCCCCCTGACGTCGGTCATCCTCGTCATCGATGCACGGCCCAACGATCAACCATGCGGGTCGATTACGAAAGATGCGTTGCGGCCGTGTGTCAGCAGGGGCGGGGGGCACCCGGAACGCATGTGCTGGCCGCGGGCCGTCTCGGGTGGCGATGCAGAACTTTTCCGGCTCAGGGTGCATCCAAGACAGTGACCTGCATCCACCCGTTCGCCCGATGGAGGCGGATGTGTCATGTTTCCGTATCTGAATTTCCCGAATCATCCGAGTCCTCGTCCTCGGAGAGCCCTCCGGACACTCCCCAGGCGCGGCCCGGCGGCCGTCCTGACCGCCGCGCTCCTCGGTCTCACGGCCGCGGGAGCCGCGTGGAGCGCGACCCCGGCGGCGGCACGGACCTCGGCCACCGTCCGGACCTGCGCCGTCAGCGACCTCTACCTCTCCATGGGCCGCAAGGAAGGCGCGGCGGGCTCGCTGTACTGGCCGATCCGGTTCACCAACACCAGCACGACCAGCTGCGCCCTGCGCGGCTACCCGGGCGTCAGCGTCCTGGACACCGCGCACCACCGGATAGGCCCGGCCGCCACCCGCAGCGGCCGCTCGTACGGCACGGTCACGCTCGCCCCCGCCCATTCGGCGTCGGCGATCGCCCGCACCACCAACGGCCCGGTGGGCGGCCCCTGCCTGCGCACCGGCACCTACCTGCGGGTCTACCCACCGGCCTCCCACACCGCAACCCTGGTCCCGGCCACCTGGACGACCTGCTCGGGCATCTTCCAGGTCGGTCCGGTGAACGTCGAGGGTGCCTTCTGAGAGGGGGCGGAAGAGCCGAAGGGGCGGCACCCACACCAGGTACCGCCCCGAGCGACTTGCGCGCCTCTCAGGCCCGCCGGATCAGCACCGGGCCGCATGTCAAGCAGCGACTCGCCGATGCTTCCCGGCGACCCACCACCATTGCGGGTGACTAGATGTCAGAAGATCACCCGCAAGGGCTAACGGCCGCTCAACTCCGCCTATCGGCACGGAGGTTGCTGGCTCATCAGCTCTGCTTCAGAGCGGGATGGAAGGCCTCCGCATACCCGATCAGTCCCACGAAACCGAGATCCCGATTCGCTCGATATGACAGCAATAAAGGGTGTTAGTACGTTCAATCTCGCACCGGCTGCCACAGCGGGCGCTTCCCTCTCGGTCTCAGAAGGAGAACAAGCGGCATGTCCATGAACCGTTCCCACGCGATCGCCACGGCCGTCGCGGCCGCCGCGGCCCTGACCGCGACTGGTATCACCTACGCCTCGGCCGCCTCACCGCCGGTTCCCCAGTCCGCCCCGGCGGCTGCCATGGCGGCACCGCTCGGCGGTCCCAGCACCCCCAACACCGAAGGCAAGGGCAACGAAGGAAGAGGAGGAAGGGAGTTCCGCCCCCACTTCGAGGGCAGGGTCTTCATCAACGAGCGCGAATACTCCGGCCGCCCCGACGGCTGCATCACCGTCATCAGCGGCCTGGGTGCCAAGACCCTCAACATCCGCAACGACAGCCACAACGTGGTCGAGGTCTTCCGCGGGGCCGTCTGCGACAACGGCGCCCCCATCGCCATCGTCGGCCCCCACAGCGACGCCAACGGCGTCTGCCCGAGGTTCAGGGACGACGACGAGCGCGAGCGCGAGCACGAGAACGAGAACTGCGAGGAGCGCGAGCACCACGAGAAGGGCGAGCACCACGAGAAGGGTGAACACCGCGAGAAGGGCGAGCACGACGAGAAGGGTGAACGCCACGAGAAGGGCGAGCACCACGAGAAGGGTGAACACCACGACGACGAGGACGGCGTGAAGGTAAAGAACGGAGTCATCGCCAGCTTCCGCGTCATCTGTCGCCATGGCGAGGGCGGCGGATTCGGCGGATTCGGCGGATTCGGCGAGGGCGGCGGATTCGGCAATTAATGCCAGCAGCTGCCCGATGCGCATGCTGGAGAACGCCGGCCCACCGGAATCGGGCCGGCGCCCTCCGGCTAGGCGCACGATACAGGATCCCGGCCCGCCTTGATCGGGCCGGGATCCTGTTATGCAAGGGATGACGGGCCGTTTCCGCCGAGTCTCACTTGTACGGCTTGGCCGCAACCATGACCTGGGCTTTGGTCAGCTCGTAGCCCTTGCCGATCTCGTCACCGGTTCAACGGCAACCAGCACGGAGAGGCGGCACCCCCGCACAGGGTGCCGCCTCTCCTCTTTCGTGCGCCGGAGCCGCCGCCGATCGGTGAGGGTCGGGGACCAGCGGCGGCTCCGGGGTTTACGGAGCCCGTCAGGGCCTAGCGGTGGTCGCTGCCCACCGACTGGGTTGCCGCGCGGCCTGCCTCGAGGCGGGCCACCGGGATGCGGAAGGGGGAGCAGGAGACGTAGTCCAGGCCGACCTCGTGGAAGAAGTGGACAGACTCGGGGTCACCGCCGTGCTCGCCGCAGACGCCGAGCTTCAGGTCGGGGCGGGTACGCCGGCCCGCCTCCGCCGCCGACTTCACCAGGGAGCCGACGCCGTCCTTGTCGATCGTCTCGAAGGGGCTGACGCCGAAGATGCCCTTCTCCAGGTACGCGGTGAAGAAGGAGGCTTCGACGTCGTCGCGGCTGAAGCCCCACACCGTCTGCGTCAGGTCGTTCGTGCCGAAGCTGAAGAACTCCGCCGCCTCGGCGATCTGGCCCGCCGTCAGGGCGGCTCGCGGGAGTTCGATCATCGTGCCGATCGCCAGCTTCAGCGCCGTACCCGTCGCCGCCTCGACCTCCGCGATGACCTTGTCGGCCTCCTCGCGGACGATCTCCAGCTCCTGGACCGTGCCGACGAGCGGGATCATGATCTCCGCGCGCGGGTCGCCCTTCGCGGACTTGCGTTCCGCCGCCGCCTCGGCGATCGCGCGGACCTGCATCGTGAACAGGCCGGGGATGACCAGGCCGAGGCGGACGCCGCGCAGGCCGAGCATCGGGTTCTGCTCGTGCAGGCGGTGTACCGCCTGGAGCAGGCGGAGCTCGTTCTCGTGCGGCTCCTGGCGGGACTCGGCCAGGGCCACGCGGACCGACAGCTCGGTGATGTCGGGGAGGAACTCGTGCAGCGGCGGGTCCAGGAGACGGATCGTCACCGGGAGGCCGTCCATCGCCTCGAAGAGCTCGACGAAGTCCGTCTTCTGCAGGGGGAGCAGGTCCGACAGGGCCGCCTCGCGCTCCTCCTCCGTGTCCGCGAGGATCAGCTTCTCGACCATCTCACGGCGCTCGCCGAGGAACATGTGCTCCGTGCGGCACAGGCCGATGCCCTGGGCGCCGAAGCGGCGGGCGCGCAGCGCGTCCTCCGCGTTGTCCGCGTTGGCGCGCACCCGCAGGCGGCGCTTGCGATCGGCGAACGCCATCATGCGGTGGACCGCCTCGACCAGCTCGTCCGCGTCGTCGGCGCCCGGGTGCATCCGGCCCTCGAAGTACTCGACCACGGGGGACGGGACCACCGGGACCTCGCCCAGGTAGACCTTGCCGGAGGAGCCGTCGATGGAGATCACGTCGCCTTCCTCGACGACGTGGCCGCCGGGGACCGTCATGCGACGGCGCTTGGTGTCGACCTCCAGCTCCTCCGCGCCGCACACACACGTCTTGCCCATGCCACGGGCGACCACGGCGGCGTGGGAGGTCTTGCCGCCGCGCGACGTCAGGATGCCCTCCGCCGCGATCATGCCGTCCAGGTCGTCCGGGTTCGTCTCGCGGCGGACCAGGATGACCTTCTCGCCGGAGCGGGACCACTTGACGGCCGTGTAGGAGTCGAAGACCGCCCGGCCCACCGCGGCGCCGGGAGACGCGGCGATGCCGCGCGCCACCTTGTCGACCTTGGCCTGCTCGTCGAACCGGGGGAACATCAGCTGGGCCAGCTGGGCGCCGGTGACGCGCTGGAGCGCCTCCGTCTCGTCGATCAGGCCCTGGTCGACCAGCTGGGTCGCGATACGGAAGGCGGCGCCCGCCGTGCGCTTGCCCACGCGGGTCTGGAGCATCCACAGCTGACCGCGCTCGATCGTGAACTCGATGTCGCAGAGGTCCTTGTAGTGGTTCTCCAGCGTCTCCATGATCTGCATGAGCTGGTCGTACGACTTCTTGTCGATCGACTCCAGCTCCGCGAGCGGGACGGTGTTGCGGATGCCGGCGACGACGTCCTCGCCCTGGGCGTTCTGCAGGTAGTCGCCGTAGACGCCCTGGTGGCCGGAGGCGGGGTCGCGGGTGAAGGCGACGCCCGTGCCGGAGTCGGGGCCGAGGTTGCCGAAGACCATGGAGCAGATGTTGACGGCCGTACCAAGGTCGTGCGGGATGCGCTCCTGGCGGCGGTAGAGCTTGGCGCGGTCGCCGTTCCAGGAGTCGAAGACCGCCTTGATGGCGAGGTCCATCTGCTCGCGCGGGTCCTGCGGGAAGTCCCGGCCGGCCTCCGCCTTGACGATCTTCTTGAACTTGGTGACCAGCTTCTTCAGGTCGGCGGCCTCCAGGTCGGTGTCGACCGTGACCTTCTTGGCCTCCTTGGCCGCCTCGAGGGCCTCCTCGAAGAGGTCGCCGTCGACGCCGAGGACGGTCTTGCCGAACATCTGGATCAGGCGCCGGTAGGAGTCCCAGGCGAACCGGTCGTCGCCGGCCTGCTTGGCCAGGCCCTGCACCGACTTGTCGGACAGGCCGATGTTCAGGACCGTGTCCATCATGCCGGGCATGGAGAACTTCGCGCCGGAACGGACCGACACCAGAAGAGGGTTGTCGGGCTGGCCGAGCTTCTTGCCCATGCGGGACTCGAGGGCGTCGAGGTGCGCACTCACCTCGTCACGCAGCGCCGCGGGCTCCTCACCGCTGTCCAGGTAGACCTTGCAGGCCTCGGTGGTGATGGTGAAGCCGGGAGGGACCGGCAGACCGAGGTTGGTCATCTCGGCGAGGTTGGCGCCCTTGCCGCCGAGGAGGTCCTTGAGGTCCTTGTTGCCCTCGGTGAAGTCGTAAACGAACTTCACTACGTGGGGTTCTTTGTTTTCCGACACGGGTCTCGACTCCTTGAGGCCACGGTGGCTGCCCTGACGGCGAGGAACATACCCAGATCGAAGGCACATGGGTACGTCCACTTGCGCGTCATGAGCCCGTAACCACTCGTCCGCCAGCGGATCGAAAGTCAAGGCTTGGCAAGCAAGCACCGCCAGATGTCTTCGCTTCTTGAACGCAACCATGCCCAGGGGTGGGGTTTTCCGCTCAGATGAGCGGGGATCCCGCACGCCTGATTTCGATCGGTGAACGATCAGGAGGTGGCACCCAGTGCCACCCTTTGGAGAAGTGCAGTCGCTCATGATCCGCTCATCTGAGCGCAACCCTTATCAAGGGTGGCGAGAATCACGCTGCCACAGCCCGCCGGATTTCACCATGCGGACCGCTTCCCGGTACCCGGAAACACCCACGTCACACGCCCGACTCAGACACCCAGCGCCCGCAGCCGCTCCTCTGCCCGCTCCGGCGCGTAGAGGTGTTCCACGACCAGCGCCCCCGCTCCGATGAGCGCGGCGCGCTCCCCCAGCCGGGAGGTCACGACCTGGAGGTGGGCCGTGGAGCGCGGCAGCGCCCGCTGGTAGAGGAGTTCCCGGACGCCGGTGAGGAAGGGGGTCCCGGCCAGGTCGCCCGCGATCATCAGCACCCCGGGGTTCAGCAGGGTCACCACCGTCGCCAGTACGTCACCGACCCGCCGCCCCGCCTCCCGGGCCAGCGCCGCCGCCTCCGGATGCCCGGCGGCCAGCAGATCCCGTACGTCCGCGCCGGAGGCGGCCGGCACCCCGCTCTCGGCCAGCCGCCGGGCCACGGCGCCCCCGCTCGCGACGGCGGCGAGACAGCCGTGCGAACCGCAGCGGCACAGCGCGTCCGCGCCGACCCGGATGTGCCCGATGTCGCCGGCGCCACCGTCGATGCCCCGGTAGATCGAGCCGTCCACGACCACCCCGGCGCCAATGCCGGTGGACACCTTGACAAGGACGAAGGCCGCGCAGTCGGGGTGGCCGGCGCGCTGTTCGCCGTACGCCATGAGGTTCGCGTCGTTGTCGACCAGGACGGGGACCGCCGGGGCACCGGTGTGTTCGGTGAAGGCGCGGGAGATACGGCCCGCCAGGTCGTAGCCGTCCCAGCCCGGCATCATCGGCGGCTGCACCACCCTGCCGGTCCCGGTGTCCACCGGGCCGGGCACGGCGAGCCCGATGCCGCAGACCTCCGCCGCCGGGCACCCGGACTTCTTCAGCAACTCGCCGAACCAGCGGCCCAGTTCGGGCAGTACGGCCTCCGGGCCGTCCCCGATCACGAGCGTCCCCGAGTGTTCGGCGAGGATCTCGCCGGCCAGGGAGAGTACGGCCGCACGGGCGTGCCGGGTGTCCAGGTCGGCGGCGAGGACGACGGCGTGGGAGTCGTCGAACTCCAGGGTGATGGAGGGACGGCCGCCGAGCGGCGAGTCGACCGGGCCGCCGGCGCCCTCGCGCAGCCAGCCGGCCCGGAAGAGGCGGTCCAGGCGCTGCCCGACGGTCGCGCGGGACAGTCCGGTCGCCTGCTGGAGCGCACCGCGCGTCACCGCCCGTCCGCTGCGGACCAGTTCGAGCAGCTCGCCGGCGCCGGCCGGAGCGCCGGTCTTCCCGTTTCTTCCCGGACGTTCGGTCATGCGCACCCCCTTGTGTTTCCCAAGCCTGCATTACATATTGAGTTTTGCGTGTTAAATAGACGTAACTCTACGACGGTTACCACCAAACCCGGTCGGCCCGGCCGGGTGCCTTCGTCTTCGGGGAGCCCCGAGTGGATCGCAGCACGCAGCTCACCGTCCGTCCCGCGGAGCCCGCGAAGCACGAGACCGCGGGTGGTCCCCCGCTCTCCGGCGGCTCCCTGCCCGTCCGGGCGGCCCGGGTGCTCGACGCGAACTGGACGGGCGCCTCGACGGTCCCCTCCCGGAGCCTGTATCCGCACCAGTGGTCCTGGGACTCGGCGTTCATCGCGATCGGCCTGCGGCATGTCTCGCCGCTGCGGGCCCAGACCGAGCTGGAGACACTGCTGGCCGCGCAGTGGGCCGACGGGCGCGTCCCGCACATCGTCTTCAACCCCTCCGTACCGCTCGACGCCTACTTTCCCAGCCCCGACTTCTGGCGCTCCTCCACCGCAGGTCGCGCGGCGGGCGCCCCGCGCACCGTACAGACGTCGGGGATCGTGCAGCCACCGGTGCACGCGCTCGCGGCCTGGCTGGTGCACCGCGCCGACCCCGGGCTGTCGCGCGCCCGCGGCTTCCTGGCCCGGGTGTACCCGCGGCTGGCCGCCTGGCACCGCTATCTGCTGCACCGCCGGGATCTGGGCGGTGCGGGGCTGGTGTCCGTGGTCCACCCCTGGGAGCAGGGCATGGACAACAGCCCGTGCTGGGACGCCCCGCTCGCCCGGATCACCCCCGCCCCGTCCCGCTCCTTCCGCCGCGCCGACCTCGCCCACGGGTCGCCCGAGGACCGGCCGACGGATCTGGACTACGGGCGGTACGTGCGGCTGGCCGCCGACTACCGGGACGCGGGGTACAGGGATGGGGCGGGCGGGAGGCACGGGGACGGGACGGGCGGGAGGCACGGGGACGGGACGGGCGGGAGGCACGGGGGCGCGAGGAACAGGGGCGGCGGCGGTGAGTTCGCCGTGGAGGACCCGGCGTTCAACGCCCTGCTCATCGCCTCCGAACACGCGCTGGCCAGGATCGCCGAGGAACTCGGCGCCTCCGGCACCGCCCGGCACGCACGCGCCGAACGGCTGACGGAGGTGCTGGCGGAGCGGCTGTGGGACCCGGCGGCCGCGATGTTCCTGTGCCGGGACCTGCACGCCGACGGGCCGATCCGTGAGCGGAGTGTCTCCGGGCTGGTGCCGTTGCTCCTCCCCGGGCTGCCGCGTGAGGTCGTCGACGCGCTCGTGCGCACCCTGTACGGGCCGCACTTCGGGCTCGGCGGGCGCACCCGGCTCGTGCCCAGTTACGACCTGCTCGGCGAGGCCTTCGATCCGCACCGGTACTGGCGCGGGCCGGCCTGGTTCAACACCAGCTGGCTGCTGGAGCGGGGCCTGCGCGTGCACGGCGAGCGGGAGCGGGCCGACGCACTGCGCGCGGCCGTGCTGCAGCTCGCCGAAGCCACCGGTTTCGCGGAGTACGTCGACCCGTACACCGGCGAGGCCTGCGGCGCGACCGGCTTCGGCTGGACCGCCGCGCTCGCCCTCGACCTGCATCACGAGCTGCACAAAGACCTTCCCAAGGGCACCCGCGAGGGCGTGTCCGAGGCGGCCACCGGCACGTTTGACAGAAGTGAAGAAGGAGGCGACCGGGCATGACGGACCGGCTTCATCTGCTCGTGCACGGGGCGACGTTCGCCGCCGTGGGCGACCGGGGCGACATCAGCGGGGTCCGGGGCAGCGGCTCCCCGGACGGGTTGTTCGTACGCGACGCCCGGCACCTCAGCCGCTGGCAGCTCACCGTCGACGGCGCCGTGCCCGAGGTGCTCACCCCGGTGACCGACGGTGACGCGGCCCGCTGCGTCCTGGTCCCGCGCGGCGGCCGCCAGGAGCCTCCCGCGCACACCCTCTTCCGCCAACAGGCCGTCGGCGACAGCTCGTTCGTCGAATCGCTGCGGGTGACCAGCAACCGCCCGGTGCCGACCACCGTCCGGCTCGCCATCACCGCCGACGCGGACTTCACCGACCAGTTCGAACTCCGCTCCGACCACCGCACCTACGCCAAGCCCGGCGCCGTGCGCTCCCGCGAAGTCCTCGACGACGGCATCGAGTTCACCTACCGGCGCGCCGAGTGGCAGTCCCGTACCACCATCACCGCCGACCCGGCCCCCGACGCCGTGGAGGAGACCGGCACGGGCGCCCGCCGCCTGGTGTGGACCCTCGACCTGCCACCGCACGGCACCACCGAGCTGCTGCTCCGCGTGATCGCCCGCCCGCACCGCGAGAAGCGCGCCCTGCGCGTACCCCGCGACCCGGCCTCCGTGCGTGAACAACTCCGCGTGCTGGAAGGTGAGTTCGTGGAGGGCGTGGCCTTCCCGACCGGCTGGCCGGAACTGGCGGCGGCCTGCGCGCGGGGCCTCGCCGACCTGGCGGCGCTCCAGGTGCCGGCGCGCGGACCCGACGGCGAGGAGCTGCGCGTCCCGGCCGGCGGCGCCCCCTGGTTCCTCGCCCTCCTGGCCCGGGACGCCCTGCTCACCTCCCTGTTCGCGCTGCCGTACCGCCCCGAACTGGCCGCCGCCACGCTGCCCGCGCTCGCCGCGACCCAGGCCACCGGCAGCGGCCCGTCCCCGCTCGCCCAGCCCGGCAAGATCGTGCACGAGGTACGGCACGGCGAGCTGGCGTACTTCGGGCAGGTGCCGTTCGGCCGGTACTACGGCTCGGTCGACGCGACCCCGCTGTTCCTGATCCTGCTCGGCGCGTACGTCGAGCAGACCGGGGACACCGGCCCGGCCCGGCGACTGGAGCCGCACGCGCGTGCCGCCGTCGGCTGGATGCTGGACCACGGCGGCCTGACCTCGCGCGGCTACCTCGTCTACCGCGCCGACGAGGGTGGCCTCGCCAACCAGAACTGGAAGGACTCCCCCGGCGCGATCTGCTGCGCCGACGGCACCCGGCCCACCGGCGCGGTGATGGCGGCGGGCGCGCAGGGCTACGCGTACGACGCGCTGCGCCGCACCGCGTGGCTGGCGCGGACGGTGTGGGGCGACGAGACGTACGGCGCCCTGCTGGAGCAGGCCGCCGCCGATCTGCGGGACCGGTTCCAGCGGGACTTCTGGATGCGGGAACAGTCCTTCCCGGCGCTCGCGCTGGACGGCGAGGGCCGCCGGATCGACGCGCTGGCGTCCGACGCCGGGCATCTGCTGTGGTCCGGGCTGCTGGACAAGGAGTACGGCGAGGTGGTGGGCCGGCGGCTGCTGGAGCCGGACTTCTTCTCCGGGTGGGGTGTGCGGACGCTGGCCGCGGGGCAGGCGGCGTACCATCCGCTGTCCTATCACCGGGGTTCCGTGTGGCCGCATGACAACGCGCTGATCACGTTGGGTCTCGCGCGGTACGGACTGCATGACGAGGCCCGGGCGGTGGCGCGTGCGCTGGTGGACGCGGCGTCGGTTGCGGGGCATCGGCTGCCGGAGGTGCTGGCGGGGTACGGGAGGGACACGCATCCGGAGCCGGTGCCGTATCCGCATGCGTGTGTGCGGGAGTCACGGTCGGCTGCGGTGCCGCTCGCGCTGCTGACAGCGGTTGGGGGTGCCTAGGCCCTGTCGTCAAACTCCCTCCCCCAGCCTTCGGCCGGGCGGTGCCCCCAGCCCCACGACGCCATGCACGCTCCCCCAAAGGGGGCACCCCCACTCGCCGCACCGGGCCCGGGCCCAAGTACATCCAGTACGAGGGCCAGAGCCCGGCACTCCCCCAGCCTTCGGCCGGGGGGACCCCCAGAGCACGCACCTACTGCAGACATCAGCCGCTCCGCGGCGGGCGCGAGGCCCGCCCTCCGGGCGGACGGCGGGAGTTTGACGACAGGACCTAGCGCCGTTGTCGACCGCGGGTTCGTTGTGGCTTGTCGCGCCCGCGCGGCGAAGCCGCATATCGACACAGCCCCGCGCCCCTTGGGTTGGCGCACCGACCGTTTGCCAGGTGTTTGCCCGGTGCTTGTGAACAGGCGTGACGAAGTGGCCGTACGGGACGGCAGATCGGGTCTCGCAGGGAAGGACGCCGGGTTGTCCCAGGACATGAGCACGCGCGAATCAGCCGTAGCAGAAGCCGAGGAGGCCGAGCCGGAGGCGTCGCCCGAACCCATACCCGGCCCGCAGCCCGCCCGGCGCCCGTGGACTGCCTGGCTCCGGCGTCCCTGGACCGCCTGGTCCACGTGGCAGGGAAGGTGGCGGGCGGAGCATCCGGCCGGTGCTCAGGCGCTGTCCGCCACGGTCACCGTGGTCGCCGCCATGCTCGTCGTCGCCGCGCTGGTGATGCCCAGCTCCGTGGCCAACCTGCACCCTTCCAGGTTTCTGCGGATACCGGCGGAGGCCGTGATCGGGGCCGCGGTGATGATCGCGCTGCCCCGGCGGCCGCGGGTGGCGCTGGCCGTGGTGTCCGGGGTGGCGCTGGCCGCGATGGCCATGCTGAACCTGCTCGATGCGGGGTTCAACCAGTACCTCGGCCGTGGTTTCAACGTCGTGCTCGACTGGAGCCTGTTCGGCGACGCGGAGTCGTATCTGGAGGACTCCTACGGCCGTACGGCCACCCTCGTCGCCGTAGCCGGTGTGATCGTCCTCGTGCTGTCGGTCTTCGTCCTGCTGGCGCTGTCGATGGTCCGGCTGAGCAATCTGCTCGCCCGGCACCCCGCCACCGCGACCCGGGGCACGCTGGTCGCCGGGGTCGTCTGGATCACCTGCTCCTCCCTCGGCCTCCAGCTGTCCGGCGTGCCGCTCGCCGCCGACAGCACCGCGAACGCCCTGAAGGACCAGGTCCACCGGATCTCGAACACGCTCAAGGACGAGGCGGAGTTCCGGAAGGTGGCCAAGGTCGACGCCTTCGGGAACACCCCGGGCAGCCAGCTGGTCCCGGATTTGCGGGGCAAGGACATGGTCTTCACGTTCATCGAGAGCTACGGGCGCAGCGCCGTCGAGGACCCGATCATGGCGCCCGGTGTCGACGCCACCCTCGACACCCGCACCAAGGCCCTGGCCAAGGCGGGCTTCCACGCCAAGAGCGGCTGGCTGACCTCGGCGACCTACGGCGGCAGCAGCTGGCTCGGGCACTCCACCACCATGTCGGGCCTGTGGATCAGCAACCAGCAGCGCTACCGCACGGTCATGGCGAGCGACCACATGAGCCTGACCGACGCGTTCAAGAAGACGGGCGCCTTCGACACGGTCGGAGTGATGCCGGGTGTGCAGAAGGCGTGGCCGGAGCAGAAGTGGTACGGCCTCGACAAGGTCTACAACGCCTTCCAACTCGGCTACAAAGGACCGAAGTTCAGCTGGTCGACCATGCCGGACCAGTACACGCTCCAGCAGTTCCAGGACCGGGTGCACAGCAAGCAGCCCGCCGCCGGCAAGTCACGGATGTCGCTGCTCATCCTGACCTCCAGCCACACGCCCTGGGCGCCGATCCCGAAGATGGTCGGCTGGGACCAGCTGGGCGACGGCTCCATCTTCAACGGCATCGAGAAGGCGGGCCACCCGTCCTCCTACACCCTCACCGACGACACGCACACCAAGGAGGAGTACGGCAAGTCCGTCCAGTACACGGTGACGGCGCTGACCGAGTGGCTGGAGCGGTACGGCACGAAGGACACCGTGCTGGTCTTCCTCGGCGACCACCAGCCGAACGCCCACGCCAGCGGCAACCATGCCAGCCGTGACGTGCCGGTCTCGATCGTCGCCAAGGACCCCACGGTCCTCGACAAGATCACCGGCTGGGGCTGGACCGACGGCCTCCGCCCCGCGCACACCGCACCGGTCTGGAAGATGAGCGCCTTCCGCGACCGCTTCCTGTCGGCCTTCGGCTCGACACCGCATCCGAAGAAGAACTGATCAGCCCCCCGACGTGTCCAGCTCCGCGTCCTCGCCGACCCCCGCGCAGTCGTACGGGTCCTTCAGCCAGCCGTCCGGCAGCACCACGCGGTTGTTGCCGGACGTACGGCCGCGCGGCCCGTCCGCGCCGGTGGGCCACGGCTGGTCGAGGTCCAGCTCGTCCAGCCCGGCGCGCAGTTCGTGCAGCGAGGACGTGATCGCGAGCCGCCCCCGCATCTCGGAGCCGACCGCGAAGCCCTTCAGGTACCAGGCGACGTGCTTGCGGAAGTCCACCACGCCCTTGGGCTCGTCGCCGATCCACTCCCCGAGCAGGGTGGCGTGCCGGACCATGACGTCGGCGACTTCCCGGAGCGTCGGCCGCGCGAAGGACGTACGCCCCTCGAAGGCGGCGACCAGGTCAGCGAACAGCCACGGCCGTCCCAGGCAGCCGCGCCCGACCACGACCCCGTCGCAGCCGGTCTCCCGCACCATCCGCAGCGCGTCCTCGGCGGACCAGATGTCGCCGTTGCCGAGCACGGGGATCTCCGGGACGTGCTCCTTCAGCCGGGCGATGGCGTCCCAGTCGGCGGTGCCGCCGTAGTGCTGGGCGGCCGTGCGGCCGTGCAGGGCGATCGCCGTGACACCCTCCTCGACGGCGATGCGGCCGGCGTCGAGGAAGGTGATGTGGTCGTCGTCGATGCCCTTGCGCATCTTCATCGTGACCGGGAGGTCCCCGGCGCCGCTGACCGCCTCGCGCAGGATGGCCCGCAGCAGGTTCCGCTTGTACGGCAGGGCCGAGCCGCCGCCCTTGCGGGTCACCTTGGGGACCGGGCAGCCGAAGTTCAGGTCGATGTGGTCGGCCAGGTCCTCCTCCGCGATCATGCGGACGGCCTTGCCGACGGTCGCCGGGTCGACGCCGTACAGCTGGATCGAACGCGGCGTCTCGCTCGCGTCGAACCTGATCAGCTGCATGGTCTTCTCGTTGCGCTCGACCAGCGCCCGGGTCGTGATCATCTCGCTGACGAACAGGCCCTTGCCGCCGCTGAACTCCCTGCACAGGGTGCGGAAGGGCGCGTTGGTGATCCCCGCCATGGGTGCGAGCACGACGGGCGGCGTCACGGCGTGCGGGCCGATGGAGAGCGGGTGGGTCATCAGACGACTCCGGGACGGATGTACAGCACAGGGCGAGCACCCATTGTCCCTCACGCCGCCGGCAGCTCGGTCTGCGGCCGACCATGGGGCCGGCCGTGCTTGGCCTTCGGCTGCCGCGGGTACTGGGACAGCCGCTGGACAGGGGCGCTCCAATGATCGTGTAGCGCACATCAATTAGGCACACTATTAGTTAGACGCACTATCGAAATTCGCGTACGATCGAAACCATGCCCGAGCTGACCCACCGCCGTCGTCTCCTCGTGCTCGCGATCTGCTGCATGAGCCTGCTGATCGTGAGCCTGGACAACACCGTGCTGAACGTGGCGCTGCCGTCCATGCAGCGCGATCTGCACGCCACCACCTCCGGCCTGCAGTGGACGATCGACGCCTACACCCTGGTGCTCGCCTCGCTGCTGATGCTCGCGGGCTCGACGGCCGACCGGATCGGCCGCAAGCGGGTCTTCATGTCCGGCCTGGTGATCTTCTCCATCGGCTCGCTGCTGTGCTCGCTCGCGCCGAACCTGTCCCTGCTGGTGGTGTTCCGGATGGTGCAGGCGATCGGCGGCTCGATGCTCAACCCGGTCGCCATGTCGATCATCACCAACACCTTCACCGACTCCCGGGAGCGGGCCCGTGCGATCGGCGTCTGGGGCGCGGTGGTCGGCATCTCCATGGCGGCCGGCCCGCTGGTCGGCGGTCTGCTGGTGCAGTCGGTGAGCTGGCGTGCGATCTTCTGGATCAACCTCCCGGTGGGCCTCGCGGCGCTCCTGCTCACCCTCCGCTTCGTCCCCGAGTCCCGCGCGCCCAAGGCCCGCCGTCCCGATCCGGTCGGCCAGCTGCTGGTCATCGCCCTGTTCGGCGCGCTGACGTACGGCATCATCGAGGCGCCGGACTCGGGCCTGACCGCGGTGGCCCCGTTCATGGCGATCGCCTTCGTGGCCCTGCTCGGCCTGCTCTGGTACGAGCCCCGGCGCACCGAACCCCTCATCGACCTGCGTTTCTTCCGCTCGGCGCCGTTCAGTGGCGCCACGGTGATAGCGATCAGCGCGTTCGCGGCGCTGGGCGGCTTCCTCTTCCTGTCCACGCTCTATCTGCAGAACGTCCGCGGTCTCGACGCCCTGCACGCGGGCCTGTGGATGCTGCCGATGGCGGCGCCGACCTTCCTGTGCGCGCCGCTGTCCGGCCGCCTGGTGGGCAGCCGCGGGCCCCGCCTGCCCCTGCTGGTCGCCGGTACGGCGATGACGGCGAGCGGCGTCCTCTTCGCGGCCTTCGAGGCGGAGACCTCGAACACCACCCTCCTCGTCGGCTACGTCCTGTTCGGCATCGGCTTCGGCTTCGTGAACGCGCCGATCACCAACACGGCCGTCTCCGGCATGCCGCGCGCCCAGGCCGGGGTCGCCGCCGCGGTCGCCTCCACGAGCCGGCAGCTGGGCCAGACGCTCGGCGTCGCGGTGGTCGGCGCGGTCCTGGCCTCCGGTATCGGCTCGTCGCCCATGAAGCAGTCCTTCGTCTCGGCGGCCCGCCCCGGCTGGTGGATCCTCACCGTTTGTGGCCTGGCCGTGCTCCTCCTCGGCCTCCTCACCAGCGGTCACTGGGCCCACCGCACCGCGGAACGCACGGCCGAGACCCTGGAGTCCGCGGAGATCCGCCAGACGGTCGGAGCCTGAGCGCTCCGCTGGAAGGGCCGCACTGTGCCGTCGTTCGGGTGCGGCACCGCTGTGGCTGGTCGCGCCCACGCGGCGGAGCCGCACATCGATGCAGCCCCGCGCCCCTTCGGGGCGCAGGAGGGCCGCCTCCTCAGGATGCTCTGGCGGCCCCGGCAACGGCCCCGCGGGCGATGTCGTAGAGCCTCTCCAGGCGCTCGCGGGTCTCCTCGTCGGCGGGGGTGTACGTCACCATGCGGGCGCCCTGTTCGGGGCCGAGCCACAGGTCGGTGTGCGCCAACTTGAGGTGGCCCACATGGGCGTTGACGAACTCCTTGGTCTTGGTGCGGGCGGCGACGACCTCGTAACGCTCCCAGTGCTCGCGGAAGTTGGGGGATTCCGTCTCCAGACGCTTCAGCAGCATCTTCCAGGCAGGCTCGCCGAGATGGCCGGCCAGGGACGCGCGCAGTTTGGCGGCCATCAGGCGCTGGGTCTCCTCCAGGTGGATGACCGATGACTGCCAGTCCTTGTTCGTGTACACGAGGAGCATGCAGTTCCGGTCCTCCGCCGGTATCGCGTCCAGGTCGCACAGGAGGCGGCCGTAGGTGAGGTTGTAGGCGAGGATGTCGTACCGGCTGTTCTGGACGCAGGCCGGGATCGGCTCCAGTTGGCGCAGCATCTCGCGCAGGGCCGGGGTGACGCTCGGGCAGCTCGCGGCGGGCGTCGGATCGGTGGCGCCGGCCAGCTGGAAGAGGTGGGCGCGTTCGCTGGCGTCCAGCATCAGGGTGCGGGCCAGGGCGTCCAGGACCTGCACGGAGACCTGGATGTCACGGGCCTGTTCGAGCCACGTGTACCAGGTGACGCCGACCGCGGAGAGCTGGGCGACCTCCTCCCGGCGCAGTCCCGGGGTACGGCGCCGGGCCCCGCGCGGCAGGCCCACCTGCTCGGGGCCGATGCGCTCGCGGCGGCTGCGCAGGAAGGCGGCCAGTTCGTGCCGCCGGATCTCCGATCCCCGGGGCGTCGGCTGCGTGGCGGGCGTCTTGCGGTCCGTGGCCATGGTGGTCATGGTTCCAGGGTGCCTGGCCCGTCATCCTGTTGCCAGGTACTTCTTGTACCAGGATGAGGACACTCTGGTACCAGTCTGTGCGGCGGCGCAGGCTCGGGGACATGAGTGAAACCGTCACCACCCCGGCCGTCCGAACGACGGCCGCACCACCCGCACTC
This sequence comes from Streptomyces sp. NPDC002076, assembly GCF_053593835.1. Lineage (NCBI taxonomy): Bacteria > Bacillati > Actinomycetota > Actinomycetes > Kitasatosporales > Streptomycetaceae > Streptomyces > Streptomyces sp. NPDC002076. The sequence goes on along the minus strand of NZ_JBSFDI010000016.1, from coordinate 119,761 downwards.
GGCGGGCTCGGGCTGTTCACCGTACTGCTGGCCGCGGCACTGCCGCTCGTCGATTTCTTCATCGTCAACGTCGCCCTGCCGACCATCGGCACCGACCTCGCCGCGAGCGAGGCCGTGCTGGAGCTGGTGGTGGCCGGGTACGGCGTCGCGTACGCCGTGCTGCTGGTGCTCGGCGGGCGGCTCGGCGACCTGTTCGGGCGGCGCAGGCTGTTCCTCGGCGGAATGGCCGCGTTCGGACTGACCTCGCTGGCCTGCGGGCTGGCGCCGGACGCCTGGAGCCTGGTCGCGGCGCGGGTCGCGCAGGGCGCCTCGGCCGCCGCGATGCTGCCGCAGGTGCTCGCCACCATCCAGGCCACCACCCGCGGCGCGCGCCGCGCCAAGGCCATGAGCCTGTACGGCGCGACCGCCGGACTGTCCATGGTCGCCGGGCAGATACTCGGCGGGGTGCTCGTCGCCGCCGATGTCGCCGGCACCGGCTGGCGCGCGGTGTTCCTCGTCAACGTGCCCGTGGTCGCCCTCGGCCTGATCCTCGCCGTGCGGGTCGTACCCGAGACCCGGTCACAGCACCCCGAGCCCGTCGACGGGCCCGGCACGGTCCTGCTCGCGGCGTCCTTGCTGACGCTGCTCGCCCCGCTCACCGAGGGCCGGGCCGCGGGCTGGCCGCTGTGGACCTGGCTGTCGCTGGCCGCGTTCCCGCTCGCCGCGGGCGCCTTCTGGGCAGTGGAACGGCGGGCGGACCGGGCGGGGCGGACCCCGCTGGTGCCGCCGAGTCTGCTGGCGCTGGCCTCGCTGCGGCACGGTCTGATCCTGATCCTGCCGTTCTCGATCGGCTTCAGCGGGTTCATGTTCGTCATCGCGCTGGCCCTGCAGAAGGGCGCCGGGCTCGGTCCGGTCTCGGCCGGGCTCGCGCTCGCGCCGATGGCCGTGGTGTTCCTGTTCACCTCCCTCGCCGGGCCCCGGCTGACGGCCCGTCATGGGACGCGGGTCGTCACCGCCGGCTCGGTGATCCAGGGTGTGGGCGTGCTGCTGATCGTGCTGGCCGCCTGGCGGGACTGGCCGCACCTGGACTTCGGCTCGCTGCTGCCGGGCGCCGCCGTGGCCGGTGCCGGGCAGGCGCTCCAACTGCCCAATGTCTTCCGGATCGTGATGTCCGAGGTGCCGCCGGCCCGGGCCGGTGTCGGCAGTGGTGTGATGGTCACCACGCAGCAGTCCGCGCTCGCCCTCGGCGTGGCCACGCTCGGCACCCTGTTCCTCACCCTCACGTCGAGCATGGGCATGCGGGACGCGCTGGTCATCACGCTGCTGGTGCAGTTGGCCGGGGTCGTGCTGACCGGGCTGCTCAGCCTGCGGCTGCCGCGCGAGGTCGGCTGAGCCGGGGCCGGGCCGGGACGACTCCGGCCACGGCTTGGACAACTCCACGTGAAGCTCCCCCTGTTGATGTTCGTCTTGCTGCACACTCCTGTCCCGGCCGGGGTGTGCCACAGGAGCCGAGGAGACGTGAGGCGTCATGCCGCAGGGCAACAGCACGAGCAAGGTCAGCCGCTGGGACCAGCACGGCCGGGAGCACGTCGTCCGGGTCCAGCGCACGGGGGTGCAGCGCACGATCAGATGCGACACGTGCGGCTGGCGCAGAGGCGCCCAGTTCCTGCCGTGGCTGAAGGCGGAGGAGCATCTGGCCGAGGCCCATCAGGCGACGGTCGATCCGGCGGCGGACCGGCAGCCCTCCCGTTGAGCGCGGGGGTCGGCGAAGTCTCCGAATATCCCCACTGACCTGCGCATATAGGCGCTCGGGCGGACGGTTACTCAGCGTCCCGAGTGGCCGACGGAGCGAAGTCGGGTCAGCCTGGGATACGTCCGATCGAGCGATCGACAGGAGATGAACATGACCTCCGTACTCCGCCACCACCGCTACGGCCGCGCGCTGGGCGCCGGCGTCCTTTCCGTGGCGCTGCTCTCCGGCGGTACGACCGGAGCCTTCGCCGCGACCCACGCGCCGAGCCCCACCCCCTCCCCCACCATGACCCGCAGCGGCATGCCGACCGCCAAACCCTCGATGACGCGCAGCGGCATGCCGACCATGCGGCCGTCGCGGATGCCGAACGCGATGGGTTTGATCACCGTCGCGGCCAACCACCGGGCCGTCAAGGTCGGCAACACCGTGGTGTTCACCGGCCGGGTCAGGGGCGTGAAGTCCGGCTCCACGCTGGTGCTGCAGCACCTGCGCAACGGCAAGTGGATCTCGCTCAAGTACACAGGTGTCGTCAACAAGAACGGCACCTACACGATCAAGCGGACGTTCACCGACAAGGGCACCCACCATGTGCGGGTGGCGACCAAGTCCGGCACGCTCCACTCCTCGCCGGTCACCGTGAGGGTGAGCTGAGTCCCCGTATCAGCAGGTCCACGACGGCCGTGAACTCCTCGTCGACACCGGGAGCGGTCCATTCCCGGGCGTAGCAGGGGTCGTGGAAACGGCCGGTGGCCTGGAAGACGGCTCGTGCCGCGGCGGCCGGGTCGGGCACCGGGAAGGTGCCCGACCCGGCCCCGTCCGCGATGATCCGGGTCAGCTGTCCGGTCAGGTCGGCGATGTGCTCGCCGACCGCCGTGCCGTTCTCGTCGGCGAGCACCGTGTAGGTGGCGAAGAGTTCGGGGTCGTCACCCGCCTTGTGCCGCTTGGCCTCGAACAGCGCCGCGAGCCAGGCCCGCAGCCGCTCCTCGGGGGTGCCGTCCGCCACGGCGATCCCGGCGAGCTTCGCCGACGTCCGGTCCAGCCAGCGCTTGGTGACGGCCTCGCGCAGCGCCGCCTTGGTGCGGAAGTGCCGGTAGACACTGCCATGGCTGACGCCGAGCGCGCGGGCCACGTCGACCACGGTGGCCTTGGCCGGGCCGTGACGGCGCAGCACCTCCTCGGTCGCTTCGAGGATGCGCTCGGCGGTCAGGGTCTCGGTGGGCGGTGCCATGCCCTAGACCGTACCTGGAGCCATGGTCAGTGCTCGCTGTCGAGGTGTGCCATCTGCGCGGTCGGGTAGCGGTCACCGGCCGCCGCGTCCACCGGCACGGCGTCCTCGATCGCCGCCAGGTCGGCCGCGTCCAGGGTGACGTCCAGCGCGCCCAGCGACTCGCCCAGCCGCTCGCGGGTGCGGGCGCCGACCAGCGGCACGATGTCGTCGCCGCGGGAGAGCACCCAGGCGATGGCGATCTGCGCGACGGTGACGCCCTTCTGCTCGGCGATCTTGCGCAGGGCCTCGACCAGGTTCAGGTTGTGCCGGAGGTTCTCGCCCTGGAAGCGGGGCGAGTGGGCGCGGAAGTCGTTCGCGGCCAGTTGCCGGTCGCGGGTGAAGTGGCCGGAGATCAGGCCGCGGGACAGCACGCCATACGCCGTGATGCCGATGCCCAGTTCGCGGGTGGTCGGCAGGATGTCCCGCTCGATGCCCCGGCTGATCAGCGAGTACTCGATCTGCAGGTCGGCGATCGGGGCGGTGGCGGCGGCCCGGCGGACGGTCTCGGCGCCGGCCTCGCTCAGGCCGACGTGCCGGACGTACCCCTTCTCGATCAGTTCGGCGATCGCGCCGACGGTCTCCTCGATCGGCACGTCGGGGTCGATGCGGGCGATCCGGTAGACGTCGATGTGGTCGACGCCGAGGCGCTGCAGGGAGTAGGCGGCGAAGTTCTTCACGGCGGCGGGGCGGCCGTCGTAGCCGCTCCAGTTGCCCTCCGGGTCGCGCAGGGCGCCGAACTTCACGCTGGTCAGGGCCTGCTCGCGCAGGGCGGCCGGGGCGGTGCGCAGGGCCTCACCGATCAGCATCTCGTTGTGCCCCATGGCGTAGAAGTCGCCGGTGTCCAGCAGGGTGACGCCCGCTTCCAGGGCGGCGTGGACGGTCGCGATGGACTCGGCGCGGTCGGCGTCGCCATAGAGGGCGGACATGCCCATGCAGCCGAGGCCGAGGGCGGAAGTGTGGGGGCCGGTGGTTCCGAGGGTTCGGGTGTGCATCGTCATGGCTTCACTGTTGCATGACAGCTGACAGATTTCAATATCTGTCAGTCCAACTCTGTCATTCGAGGCGCTACGGGGCGCCCCGGATTGGCCCTATGGCATGGAGGCAGGGGGGCCTGAACGCAAAAGGCCCACCCACCCGGCCGATGGTTTCGGGCGGGTGGGTGGGCAAAAACGGCTGAAGCGCCGCAGGCCTCAGCAGCCGAGGAGGCGCTGGGCCAGGTACCCCTCGATCTGGTCCAGCGACACGCGCTCCTGCTTCATCGAGTCGCGCTCACGCACCGTAACCGCATTGTCGTCGAGCGTGTCGAAGTCGACGGTCACGCAGTACGGCGTACCGATCTCGTCCTGGCGCCGGTACCGGCGACCGATCGCGCCGGCGTCGTCGAACTCGATGTTCCAGTGCTGGCGCAGCGCCTGGGCGAGGCCCTTGGCCTTCGGGGACAGCTCCGGGTTGCGGGACAGCGGCAGCACGGCGGCCTTCACCGGCGCCAGCCGGTGGTCCAGGCGCAGCACCGTCCGCTTCTCCATCTTGCCCTTGGCGTTCGGCGCCTCGTCCTCGACGTAGGCGTCGAGCAGGAAGGCCAGCATGGTGCGGCCGACACCCGCCGCCGGCTCGATGACGTACGGAGTCCAGCGCTCCTGGGCCTCCTGGTCGTAGTAGGCGAGGTCCTGGCCGGAGGCCTTGGAGTGGGCACCGAGGTCGTAGTCGGTCCGGTTGGCGACACCCTCCAGCTCGCCCCACTCGCTGCCGCCGAACTGGAAGCGGTACTCGATGTCGGCGGTGCGCTTGGAGTAGTGGGAGAGCTTCTCCTTCGGGTGCTCGTACCAGCGCATGTTCTCAGTACGCAGGCCCAGGCCCGTGTACCAGTTCCAGCGCTGCTCCATCCAGTACTCGTGCCACTTCTCGTCCTCGCCCGGCTTGACGAAGAACTCCATCTCCATCTGCTCGAACTCGCGGGTGCGGAAGATGAAGTTGCCCGGCGTGATCTCGTTGCGGAACGACTTGCCCATCTGGGCGATGCCGAACGGCGGCTTGCGGCGCGAGGTGGTCTGCACCTGGGCGAAGTTGGTGAAGATGCCCTGGGCGGTCTCGGGGCGCAGGTAGGCGACCGAGCCGCTGTCCTGGGTCGGGCCGAGGTGCGTGGACAGCAGGCCGGAGAACTGCTTGGGCTCGGTGAACTGGCCCTTGTTGCCGCAGTTCGGGCAGTTGATGTCGGCCAGACCGTTCGCCGGGGCGTGGCCCTTCTTCTCCTCGTACGCCTCTTCCAGGTGGTCGGCGCGGAACCGCTTGTGACACGCGGTGCACTCGGTCAGCGGATCCGTGAAGGTGGCGACGTGGCCGGAGGCGACCCAGACCTCGGAGGCCAGGATGACGGACGAGTCGATACCGACCACGTCCTCGCGCGACGTCACCATGTAGCGCCACCACTGGCGCTTGATGTTCTCCTTGAGCTCGACACCCAGCGGTCCGTAGTCCCAGGCGGCACGCTGTCCGCCGTAGATCTCACTGCACGGGAAAACGAAGCCACGGCGCTTGCTCAGGCTGACGATGGTGTCGATCTTGTCGGCGGCCACGGTGCTCTCTTCATTACGACGACGGGCGTTGAAGCGAGATGCTTCCAGCGAATGATTCAGGTTACCGGCGCAGGCTCCCCCCGGACCAAATCGGCCCCCTCCCCGAGCCACTCCCCCGGGCTCTCACCGGCCGCTCACCGGCATTTATTGACAACGGTTTCCATGTTTGTTGAAAATGACTGTCATGAACGTACGACGACGCCTCATACCCGCCGCCGCGATCACCGCCGTGACCGCCCTCGGCCTCGGCACTCTCACGGCCTGCTCCGGCGACAGGGCGGAGGCGGCGAACACCGGCAAGTTCGACGTCGTCGCGTCCTTCTACCCCATGGCTTTCCTCGCCGACCGGATCGGCGGGGACCACGTCCACGTCACCAGTCTCACCTCCCCCGGCCAGGAGCCGCACGACCTGGAGCTCAGCCCCCAGCAGATCGCCTCGCTCCAGGACTCCGACGCGGTCCTGTACCTGAAGAACCTCCAGCCCTCCGTCGACGACGCGGTGGCCCAGTCCCCGGTCGGGACGAAGATCGACGCGGCCTCCCTGACCACGCTGGAGGAGCACGGCAACGAGGTCGGCGGCCACGCCGCCGCGCACGACACCCACCAGGGCGAGGAGGCAGGCGCCAAGGACCCGCACATCTGGCTCGACCCGGTGCGCTACGCCCAGGTCGCCGAGGGCGTCGGCAAGGCCTTCGAGAAGGCCGACCCCGAGCACGCGGCCGACTACCGGAAGAACACCGCGGCCCTGGTCAAGCAGCTGACCGACCTGGACCAGCAGTTCAGGACCGGCCTCGCGCACACGAGGACCAAGGTCTTCATCACCACCCACGCCGCCTTCGGCTATCTCGCCGAGCGCTACGGCCTGACCGAGGAGGCCATCAACGGCCTGGACCCCGAGTCCGAGCCCAGCGCCGGACGAGTGAAGGACCTGGAGACGATGGCCAAGGCCGACGGCGTCTCCACCGTCTTCTACGAGACGCTCGTCAGCGACAAGACCGCGAAGACCATCGCGCACGACGCGGGCCTGAAGACCGACGTGCTGGACCCGATCGAGGGCATCACGGCCAAGTCCCGCGGCAAGGACTACTTCTCCGTCCAGGAGGCCAACCTCAAGGCGCTCCAGCAGGCCCTCGGGTCGAAGTGAGGGGACACGAGATGACCAGCGAACCCGTCATATCCCTGCGCGGGGTCACCGCCGAACTCGGCGCTCGCCCCGTGCTCCGGGGCATCGACTTCACGGTCCACCGCGGCGAGGTCGTCGCGCTGCTCGGCGCCAACGGCTCCGGCAAGTCCACGGCGATCCGCACGATCATCGGCCAGGTCCCGCTCAGCGGCGGCACGATCGAGCTGTTCGCCACCCCGCGCCGCGCCTTCCGCGACTGGGCGCGCGTGGGCTACGTACCGCAGCGGACGACGGCCGCGGGCGGCGTACCCGCGACCGTGACCGAGATCGTGTCGTCCGGGCGCCTCTCCCGCACCCGCTTCGGCGTCTTCCGCCGGACCGACCTGGAAGCCGTGCACCGGGCCCTGGAGCTGGTCGGAATGGCCGACCGCGCCAAGGACTCGGTGAACGCCCTGTCCGGCGGCCAGCACCAGCGCGTCCTGATCGCCCGCGCCCTCGTCGCCGAGCCCGAACTGCTGATCATGGACGAGCCGATGGCCGGCGTCGACCTGGCCAGCCAGGAAGTGCTCGCCCGCACACTGAAGCAACAGGTCGACGCCGGTGCGACGGTCCTGCTCGTGCTGCACGAACTGGGCCCCCTGGAGCCCCTGATCGACCGGGCGGTCGTACTCAGGGACGGCTGCGTCCTCCATGACGGCCCGCCACCGCCGGCCGTGGGCCAGCATGCGCTGCCCGGCCACGACCACGTACACCCGCACGCACCGGCGGGTTCCGAATCTCCGCGGACGGGGCTGCTGAGCTGATGGACTTCCTGAACTACGACTTCATGCAGCGGGCGCTGCTCGCCGCCGTCCTGGTCGGCATCACCGCGCCCGCGATCGGCATCTACCTGGTCCAGCGCCGCCAGGCCCTGCTGGGCGACGGCATCGGCCATGTGGCCATGACCGGCGTCGGCCTGGGCTTCCTTCTCTCCACGTCCCCCATATGGATGGCGACGGCCGTCTCGGTCCTCGGCGCGGTCCTGATGGAACTGATCCGCTGGTACGGCCGCACCCGCGGAGACATCGCCCTCGCGATGCTCTTCTACGGCGGTATGGCCGGCGGTGTGATGCTGATCAACCTCGCGCCGGGCGGCTCCACCGCGAATCTGACGTCGTACCTGTTCGGCTCCCTCTCCACGGTGTCGCAGTCCGACGTGACCGCGATCTGTGTCCTCGCCGCCCTCGTGCTGCTGGTCACCCTCGGCCTGCGCCGCCAGCTGTTCGCGGTCAGCCAGGACGAGGAGTTCGCCCGGGTGACGGGCCTGCCGGTGCGCGCGCTCAACCTCCTGACGGCGGTGACGGCGGCGGTCACGGTCACGGTGGCCATGCGCGTGGTCGGCCTGCTGCTGGTGTCCGCGCTGATGGTGGTGCCGGTGGCGGCGGCGCAGCAGCTCAGCCGCAGCTTCACCGCCACGTTCGTGATCGCCGTGGCCATCGGGGTAGCCGTGACCGTCAGCGGCACGGTCACCTCGTACTACCAGGACGTTCCGCCCGGCGCGACGATCGTGCTGCTGACCATCGCCGCGTTCGTCGCGCTGACGGTCCTGGCCACACCGCTGGCCCGCCGACGCGCCCGCGCGGCGGCCGCCGCACAGCCCGCCGGGGATCCGGCAGAGTGCACGATTCCGGCCACTCGGCCGGCCGGGGACGAGATCATCGTCTGACCGCCGACCGCCCGGGCTGGCACAATGGCCGCCCGGGCAGAAGCGAGACGTGAGGAGACGACGGTGACGACCGCTGGACCGCCCGTGAAGGGCCGCGCGACCCGCCAGCGTGCAGCCGTGGCGGCGGCCCTGGACGAGGTCGAGGAGTTCCGCAGCGCGCAGGAACTGCACGACATGCTCAAGCACAAGGGCGACTCGGTCGGCCTGACCACGGTCTACCGCACCCTCCAGTCCCTCGCCGACGCCGGCGAGGTCGACGTCCTGCGCACGTCCGACGGCGAGTCCGTCTACCGCCGCTGCTCGACCGGTGAACACCATCACCACCTCGTGTGCCGCGCCTGCGGCAAGGCGGTGGAGGTGGAGGGGCCGGCCGTGGAGAAGTGGGCGGAGGCGATCGCAGCGGAGCACGGGTATGTGAACGTGGCTCACACCGTGGAGATCTTCGGCACGTGCTCCGACTGCGCAGAGGGCTGATCTATACCCGCCGGATGTTGCGATCCAGGATCGCTCGCAGCCGGTCGGCGTCCGCCGGGTCGGCCAAGCCGCTCTTGGGCAGCATGGTGAACGCGGTGGCGTTCCTGTCGTCGCTGAGCATGATGAATACGCGCGACGTCTCCCGGTAGCGGGGCTGGGCGGGCCAGGCGACCGACGCCGTGGTGTGATCGCTCGCCATCCACACGCCCTGATCCGTCACCTTCACCCGGAACAGGCCGTGCCGTGCGGCGGCCCGCTGGAACGCGCGGGCCGTCAGCCACGGCGACAGCGCCAGAGCCAGGGTGACCGTCACCAGCGACACCAGCATGCCGAGCGCGACATGCTTCCCGGTCGCGAGCGACACGACCTCCACCAGGGCGCCCAACCCCGTCACGAACGGCGTCCACCGGTAGATCCACCCCACCCGGCTCACCCGCTGCCGTGCTCGCAACGCGGAGGTGAGGTCCGCAGCCTCCATCCGGTATCTCAGCTCCACGACGTCCTGCGCCGCATCCCGCCCCATGTCCATGACCATGAGGCGGGATCGTACAGAAGCCGATCACCCGGCGCCCCGCTAGGAGGTGGAGTCGCCCTTCATGGCGGCCTCCATGGCGAGGAGTTCCTCGTTCGGTACGGCGCCGCCGAACCGCCGGTCGCGGGAGGCGAATTCGACACAGGCCCGCCACAGGTCACGGCGGTCGAAGTCGGGCCACAGCACATCCTGGAAGACCATCTCGGCGTACGCGCTCTGCCAGAGCAGGTAGTTGGAGGTGCGCTGCTCCCCGCTGGGCCGCAGGAAGAGGTCCACGTCCGGCATGTCCGGGTAGTACAGGTACTTCTGAATGGTCTTCTCGCTGACCTTCGCCGGGTCCAGCCGCCCTGCCGCGACATCCTCGGCCAGCGCCTTCGCCGCGTCGGCGAGCTCGGCCCGGCCGCCGTAGTTCATGCAGAAGTACAGCGTGAGCAGGTCGTTGCCCTTGGTCTGCTCCTGGGCGACCTGCAGCTCCTTGGCGACCGACTTCCACAGCCTGGGCATACGGCCCACCCAGCGCACCCGGATGCCGAGCTCGTCGAGCTGGTCCCGCGTCTTGCGGATGAAGTCGCGGTTGAAGTTCATCAGGAAGCGGACCTCGTCGGGGGAACGCTTCCAGTTCTCGGTGGAGAAGGCGTAGAGGGAGATGTTGCGGACGCCGATCTCGATCGAACCCTGGAGGACGTCGAGGACGCGCTCGGCACCGACCTTGTGCCCCTCGGTCCGCGGCAGCCCCCGCTCCTTCGCCCACCTGCCGTTGCCGTCCATGACGATGGCCACGTGGTTCGGGACCAGCTCGCCGGGGAGCTTGGGCGCGCGGGCACCGGACGGGTGCGGCTCCGGCGCCTTGTACTCGCGCCGCTGGCGCCCCAGGATCCCGCGTACGACCATGTGCTTCTCGTCTCCCTCTTACTTCTCGACGTACCTGAGCGAACGCAGCCCGCGCTCCAGATGCCAGTGCAGGTAGGCGGACACCAGCCCGCTGCCCTCGCGGACGTGGCGCGCCTCGCACGCGTCCGCCGTCTCCCAGTCTCCCGTAAGCAGCGCCCCGAGGAGTACCAGGGTCTGGGGCGACGGTACGACACTCCCGGGCACCCGGCAGTCGGCGCAGACGGAACCGCCCGAGGCCACGGAGAAGAAACGGTTCGGACCGGGCATCCCGCACTTCGCGCAGTCGCCGAAACTCGGGGCGTACCCGTTGACGGCGAGGGAGCGGAGCAGGAAGGCGTCGAGGACGAGGTGGGGCGCGTGCTCACCCCGGGCGAGCGTCCGCAGCGCGCCGACCAGCAGCAGATACTGCTGGACGGCCGGCTCCCCCTCGTGATCGGTGAACCGCTCGGCGGTCTCCAGCATCGCCGTCCCGGCGGTGTAGCGGGCGTAGTCGGTCACGATCCCGCCGCCGTACGGTGCGATGGTCTCACTCTGCGTACACAGCGGGAGCCCGCGCCCGACCAGCTCGCTCCCGCGCGCGAAGAACTGCACGTCGACATGGGAGAAGGGCTCCAGCCGGGCCCCGAACTTCGACTTCGTCCGCCGCACGCCCCGGGCCACGGCCCGGACCCGCCCGTGACCGCGCGTGAGCAAGGTGATGATCCGGTCCGCCTCACCCAGCTTCTGGGTGCGCAGCACGATGCCGTCGTCGCGGAACAGACTCATGGCGCCATTCTCGCGCAAGTTCTCCGGTGCCCGGACCCTCGGACACCGGAAATCGTCCGGCGGGCGCCCCTAGGGCACCTGGCCACGGCTGCGGGCGTTGGCGTACGCGGTGGCCGCGCTGAGCCGCTCGGCGAGGGTGGCGGGCCGTACGGCCGCCGGGTCCACGTCCCACTCCCGCCCCCCGCCATAGGGTCTCAGCTGCACATACGGCCCCACATGCCCCATCACTACTCCGATCCGTCCGGTACGGGTGTCCACTGCATGGCTGCCGACGGGTGGCTTCAAGGCCAACTCGCTGCCCCTTCCTGCCGGGTTTCACTCTTCGCACATCCAGAGTGACTCTCCGCGTCCAGACTTGGCAGGGGTTTGCGCCCTACAAGTGCAATGCAGGTCAAGGGCGCTGCCATGGCCAACGGTTCGCGCCAGGCGGCGTGGGAGTTCTTCGGAGCCGAGCTGAAACGGCGCCGGGAGGACAGGGGACTCACCCAGGCCGACCTGGGCACCCGCGTCTTCGTCTCCGGCGGATACATCGGCCAGTTCGAGCCGGCGATCCGCAAGCCCCAACTGGACGTGGCCCGGCGCATCGACGAAGCCCTGCAAACCGACGGCTTTTTCGAACGGCTCTGGCGAAAGCTCATCAAGGAGCAGCCGTATACCGAGTACTTCGCGCACGCCGCCGAGCTTGAGCGGCTGGCGACCGAGATCTGCGAGTACGCGCCGGCGGTGATCCCGGGGCTCCTTCAGACGCGGGAGTACGCGCAGGCGGTGTTTCGGGCGAGCAATCCGTTCGCGACCCACGAGTACATCGAGGAGCTGGTCAGGGGACGCATGGACCGGACGAGCCTCCTCGACGACGCTACACGGCCGCTGTATTGGGGCGTCCTCCACGAGACGGCCCTGCGCATCCCGGTCGGCGACACGTCCGTCATGGCGCACCAACTGGACCACATCGCGACGCTGATGCGGCACCACAAGGTGATCGTGCAGGCACTGCCCTTCTCCGCGGGCGCACACCCGGAGATGGGCAAGCTGATGAAGCTCATGGAGTTCGAGGACGCGCCACCAACCACCTATACAGAAGGCGTGCGTTCGGGGAGCCTGCTGGACGAACCGGCGGTGGTGAAGCAGACCCGGGCGTCCTACGATCACATCAGGGCCGCCGCGCTGTCGCCGGAGGCATCCCTGGCCCTGATCGCGTCGGTGGCGGAGGACTACGGACAATGCGCGAGTTCGACCTGAGCAACGCCCGCTGGCGCAAGAGCAGCTACAGCGGAGGCAGCGGCGGGGAGGACTGCATCGAGGTCGCCGACGGAGCCCCCGGGCTCGTGCCCGTCCGGGACAGCAAGGTGCCCGCTGGTGAGGTGCTGGTGGTCGGGGCGGACGCCTGGGGGGAGTTCGTCGGCGCCGTGACGGCCGCGCGTCTCTAGGGCAGCCAGGACGTCAGGGGGTCGTGGCACTTGGAGACGTCGGGCTGCTCGGCGCACTGCTGGTAGGCGCGTTCGGCGGGGAGCCGGGACAGGCCGAGCATGGCGAGCGGCAGCGCGGCGACGGCCGTCACCACCACCACGAGGGCGATCTTCACACCCTTGCGCACCGCACCCCTGGCCTTGGCGTCAACCGTCTCACCCATGCCCCCAGAGTAGGGCAGGGCGGACCAAGAAATGTCCTGCCGATTCTCCCTTTTTGACCAGGTGTCACTCCAGGACTTCCCCCTGTGCCATGATCTGTCCGACGTGAAGATCATGTGAAATTCACACACGTTCCCTTCACGTCTTCGGCGCGCTCATCAAGTTCAAGGGGGGACGCATGCGCGTGAAGACCCTGTCCAGACCAGTCGCTGTGGCCGTGGCGCTGGTGATGTACGCGGGGGGCACGGCTCTGGCCGACGGCACTCCCACCGACCCGCCGGCCGCCGCGGACACGATCGCCCAGCAGGTCAACAACGTCGCACCGCCGGCCGACGTCGTCCCGCCGGCCGAGGGCAAGGACGGCGGCACGCTCACGGCGAGCGGCAGCGACATCAAGGTGACCGCACCGGCGGACAACTCCGGCGCCGTCCAGGTCGCCCCGGCCGACTCACCCGGGGACACCATCGGCATCGGCCTGCCGGGCAGCGGGAGCGGTGACGCGGCGGTCGCCTCCGACGGGACGATCACCTACCAGAACGCCGCGCCCGCCACCGATCTGGCGGTGCAGCCGCTGGACCAGAGCGTCCGCCTGGAGACCGTCGTCCGGGACGGCACCGCGCCGACCCGCTACACCTACCCCGTGAGCCTTCCCGCCGGTGCGAGCATGGCGGTGCAGGACGACGGAAGCGTGCTGATATCCGGCACCGACGGCACCTCGCTCGGCGCGTTCGCCGCCCCCTGGGCCAAGGACGCGAACGGCAAGGACATCCCGACCCGCTACGAGGTCAAGGGCGACTCGCTCGTCCAGGTGATCGACCACACCACCACCGCCGACATCGCCTACCCGGTCGTCGCCGACCCGTGGCTGTGGCGCGACCTGATCCACAGCGCCTCCTGGACGTACCACTCCGGCTACGGGTGGACCCTGAAGGTCCAGCCCACCGACTGGCAGCGGTTCTGGAACGGGTACGCTCCGGCGCAGGCCGGCTGGAACGAGCTGTACGCCAAGTACCGGAACCACGGCCTGGACACCAACCTGGGCTCGATGAAGAACCAGTACATCTGTCACGTGCTGATCGTCTCCTGGTACTCGCCGAACAAGGCCACGTGGGACCTCGACGAGTGGCGCCCCGACGTCGGCCTGACCGACACCATCAACCACAAGTGCAACCCGGGCCCGGGAGGCTTCCCCGGGGAGTGGTGAGCCCCGGCAGCACCTGAACGACCCAGGAAAGGCAGTGCGGCATGGCAGCTCCGTTCGCTCCGCTGACGGCGGCGGACCGGGACATCCTGCGGTGGCTCGCCGCGCATCGCGGCGCCGGCTGTACCGCCCTGGCCGAAGGGCTGATGGACCTCGGTCTGAACGTGGTCCTGCTCGCTCTGCTGCTCCTGGCCACACTGCTCGCCGCGCTGGTGGTACGCCGCCTGCGGCCGCTCGTCGCGGCCGCGGGCGGCGCCGCCGTCGTCTCGGTCGTGGCCTCCCAGGTGCTCAAGCACCTCATCGCACGGCCACGCCCGGACGCAGGCCTCGCACTCGTCCATGCGGGCGGATACTCCATGCCGTCGACGGACGCCGCCCTGGTCGCCGGGCTCACCGCCGCCGCCGTCCTCGCGGTGCGGTGGCCGGGCCGGGCGTGGCGGCTCACCGTGTCGGCCGGTGCGGTCGCGGCGAACCTGGTGACCGGGTGGGCCCTCGTGTATCTCGGGGTGCACTGGACGACCGACGTCCTGGCCGGCTGGCTCCTGGGCGGCACGATCGGCGCCGCCGTCGGCACCCTCGTACGCCGGCGCGCCACCGACGGGGAACCGGCCCCCTGAGGATCTCCCTGCCGGGCCGCTCCGGTTCGGCCGCACTGGTGCGGCCTCTGACGGCTACGCCATTCGTGCATGCGCCCTTGACCACCCCTTGGCGCGCTCCTATGGTCGCGCTGACCCACCGGACGTAGGACGTCGTACCTCCCTGCCCTCTCCCCGCCAGGAGGACCCGTGCGTGACGACGTGACCCACGACATGCCGGCACCACACCGCCGGTCCTTCCTCGGCGGCGTCGGCGCGCTCGCCCTGGCCGCCGGGCTGCCGCCCGCGCTGACCGCCTGCTCCACCGGACCGCAGTCCACGAACGACACCGGGAGCGGCGGCACCGGCAAGAACCGGACGCTGACCGCCGTGATCGGCTACGGCAACGACGGCAGCTGGGATCCGACGCAGACGGCGTCGGCGTTCTGCATGGCCGCCAACAACCATGTGTACGAGGGACTGCTGGACACCGATCCGATCACCCGGGTGCCCTATCCGGCGCTCGCCACCGCGGTGCCGAAGGACCCGAACGCCACCGTCTGGCGGTTCACCCTCCGCTCGGGTGCGACCTTCCACGACGGCAAGCCCGTCACCGCCGACGACGTCGTGTTCGTCTTCGACCGGATCCTCGATCCGAAGACCCAGACGCTCGCCAAGGGGTTCTTCGCCAGCTGGCTGAGCGACGTCCGCAAAGTCGACTCGCGCACCGTCGAGCTCGTCCTCAAGTTCCCCTTCCCCGACGGGCTTTCCCGCCTCACCCTCGCCAAGATCATGCCGAAGCACGTCTTCGCCAAGCCCGGCGCCTGGGACGACGCCATCAAAGGGCTGGCCGTCGGCTCGGGGCCGTACCGGCAGACCGCGCACCACCCGAAGTCCAACACCACCTTCGAGGCCTTCGCCGCCTACAACGGGCCCCGCCCGCCTGCCTTCAAGCGCATGAACTGGCTGACCATCGTGGATGCCGCTCCGCGCGTCGCGAAGATCTCGGGGAGCGATGCGGGGGCGCAGATCGCCGACAACATCCCCTACGCCAACATCGCGCGGCTGGAGCAGGGGGGCCTGAAAGTCGCCGGTGGCGCCGGGATGAACAACCTCTTCCTGATGTTCAACACCCAGCACAAGCCCTTCGACGACGTACGGGTGCGGCAGGCGCTGCACTACGCCATCGACACCGAGAAGATGGTGCAGGTCGCCCTCAAGGGGCACGGCAAGCCGGCCTCCTCGTTCCTCAACGAGGGCAACCCGGCCTACCGGCGGGCCAAGGCCGTCTACGACTACGACCCCGGCAAGGCGAAGGCCCTGCTGAAAGCCGCCGGGGTCAGCGGCCTCAAGGTCAACATCCTTGCGGTGAACGTCAGTTGGATCGTGGACTGCCTGCCGACCATCAAGTCCTCCTGGGACGCGATCGGCGTGGAGACCACCCTGGCGCCGCAGGAGACCACGGCCGTGTTCACCAAGATGGACCAGAAGCAGGACTACCAGGTCGTCGCCGCGGCCTCCAACCCCAATCAGTTCGGGCTCGACGCCGATCTGATCATGCACTACAACTACGGGCCGCAGAACCTGTGGATGGGGTACACCCGGTGGGCCGACGACCCCGTCGCCAGGCAGCTCTTCAAGGACATGGACCGGGCGACCCGGGAGCCGGATCCGGAGAGGAAGAAGGCGATCATCCAGGACTACATCGACGTCGTCGCCGAGCAGGCCGTGCTGTACCCCGTCGTCCACAACGAGCTGATGACCGCCTGGGATCCCCGGAAGCTCACGGGTATAAGGGCGCAGCCCTACCCCGGCATCAACCTCCTCCAGGCCAAGTGGGTCTGACGGCATGCCGGCCGTCGTACGGATCCTGCTCCGCCGTATCGCGCTGCTCGTGCCGCTGATGCTCGGGATCGTGCTGTTCGTGTTCCTGGTGATGCGGTTCTCCGACGTCGATCCGGCGTCGGCGTTCTTCCAGGGGGCGAATCCGACCCCGCAGCAGCTGCACGACTTCCGCCGGCAGAACGGCCTGCTCGATCCGCTGCCCGTCCGGTACGTCCACTTCGTCGGCGATCTGCTCCACGGCGACCTCGGCACCAGCGCCCTGACCCGGGCGCCGGTCGTCGACCAGGTCACCACCGCGCTGCCGCTCACCCTCCAGCTGACCTTCCTCGGGCTCGCCCTCGCGGTGGTGCTGGCGCTGACGGGTGGGGTGACGGCGGCCGTGTACCGGGACCGGATCCCGGACCAGGTCATCCGGGTGGTCTCGCTCGTCGGGGTGGCCGCACCCGGCTTCTGGCTGGCGCTGCTGATGATCCAGTACCTGGCGGTGGACCGGGGCTGGTTCCCGACCGGCGGCTACATCAACCCGGCCGACTCGGTCACCGGCTGGCTGAAGACCATGGCGCTGCCCGCCTTCGCCCTCTCCCTGCCGGTGGCCGCGCAGCTGACGAGGATCGTGCGGACCTCGGTGGTGGAGGAGCTGGACAAGGACTATGTGCGGACGGCGATCGGGAGCGGGCTGCCGCCGTGGGTCGTCGTCGGGCGGAACGTCCTGCGCAACGCCCTGGTCAATCCGCTGACCGTGCTCGGGCTGCGGGTCGGCTATCTCCTCGGCGGTGCCGTCGTCATCGAGACGATCTTCTCGCTGCCCGGCATGGGCAAGCTGATGATCGACGCCGTGCAGAACGGCGACCCCGCGGTGGTGCAGGGGGTGGTGCTGACGACCGCCACCGGGTTCGTCGTCGTCAACCTCGTCATCGACATTCTGTATCTGCTGGTCAACCCACGTCTGAGGGCGGGCTGATGGTCACGCGCGCGAGTCTTGCCGAGCGGTTCTCCCGGCCCGGCGGCGTGCGGCTGCGGGGCTGGCGCCGGGTGTCGCCGCTGTCGAAGGTCGCCGTCTGTTTCCTGACCCTGGTCATCCTCGTCGCCGTACTCGCCCCGCTCCTCGCCCCCGACGATCCGCTCGACCAGCAGGACCCGGTCGGCGGCAGCGGGCATCCGTCCACCGCGCACTGGCTGGGGCAGGACAGCCTCGGCCGGGACATCCTGAGCCGGCTGATGTACGGCGCCCGGTGGTCGCTGGCGATCGGGCTGGGGGCCACCGCGCTCGCCCTGGTCGTGGGCGCCGTCATCGGGGCGGTCGCGGCCACCTCCCGCAAGGCGGTCGACGAGACGCTGATGCGCTGCCTGGACGTGGTGATGGCGTTCCCCGGGATCGCGCTCGCCGCAGTCCTGGTCGCCGTCTTCGGCGGCGGGATCGGCGTGCTGATCTGTGCCATCGCCTTCCTGTTCACGCCGCCCGTGGCCAGGGTCGTCCGGGCCAACGTCCTCGATCAGTACGGCGAGGACTACGTCACCGCGGAACGCGTGATCGGTGCCCGTACGCCCCATATCGTGGCGCGGCACGTGGCCGTCAACTGTGCCGCCCCGGTACTGGTGTTCTGCACGGTGCAGGTCGCCGAGGCGATCGTGTTCGAGGCGTCGCTGTCCTTCATCGGCGCCGGGGTGCGGCCGCCGGACCCGTCGTGGGGAAGTGTCATCGCCGACGGCAAGAACATGGTGCTGACCGGGGGTTGGTGGGCGACCGTCTTCCCCGGGCTGCTGATCCTGCTGACCGTGCTGTCGTTGAACATCCTCTCCGAGGGTGTGTCCGACGCGTGGGCGGCACCGGCCGCCCGCGACATGGAAACCGCCGAGGACCGGTTGGAGAAGGCGGCGACCGGTGAGGTGCTGCACCTGCCCGGGCTGACCGAGGCCGCCCGGCGGCTGCGGTCCCGGGCCCGGCCGCTGCCCGACCGGAGCGGGCAGCCGGTGCTCGCCGTGGAGAACCTCACCATCGGCTTCCCGGACCGGCACCGGGGCGTGGACATCGTCGCCGGGGTCAGCTTCGAGGTGTACCCGGGTGAAGTGCTCGGTCTGGTGGGCGAGTCGGGCTGCGGGAAGTCGCTGACCGCGCTGACCGTCATGGGGCTCCAGCCTCGGGACGCGCGGATCGGCGGCCAGGTGCGGTTCCGGCAGCGGGACCTGCTCGCCGAGCCGATGCGGGCCAGGCGGCGGCTGCTGGGGCATGAGATGGCGATGGTCCACCAGGACGCCCTGTCCTCGCTGAACCCGGCGATGACCATCCGCGCGCAGCTGAAACAGCTCGTCCGGCGCGGGGGCCGCCGTAGCCCGCGCGAGCTGCTGGAGCTGGTCGGCCTGGACCCCGAGCGGACCCTGCGCAGCTACCCGCACGAGCTGTCCGGCGGGCAGCGGCAGCGCGTGCTGATCGCCATGGCGCTGTCCCGCGAGCCGCGGCTGATCGTCGCCGACGAGCCGACGACCGCCCTGGACGTCACCGTGCAGGCCCAGGTGATGGAGCTGCTGCTGCGGCTGCGCGAGGAGCTGGGGTTCGCGCTGGTCCTGGTCTCGCACGATCTGGCGCTGGTCGCCGACGTCACCGACCGGGTGGTCGTGATGTACGGCGGGCAGATCGTGGAGAGCGGGGTGACCGCCGACCTGGTGGCGGCGCCGGCCCACCACTACACGCGCGGGCTGCTGGGCAGCGTGCTGTCGCTGGAGTCGGCCGAGGAACGGATGACGCAGATCAGGGGGGTCGTACCGGCTCCGGCAGACTTCCCGGCGGGCTGCCGCTTCGCCGACCGCTGCCCGCTGGCGAGCGAGGAGTGCCATGCGCACGCCCCCGTCCTCGCCGGTACGGCCACCCACACGGCCGCCTGCCATCACCCGGCGGTGGACCTCACGTCGGCGGAGAGCGAGGAGGCGCTGCAGTGACCGCTGTGGTCGAGGTGCAGGACGCCCATGTCGTGCACAAGGCCCGCAGCGGCGGGCTGCTGCGCCGGGACCGGGTGTACGCGCTGACCGGCGCCGACCTCACCGTGGCCGCCGGGGAGACGGTGGGCGTGGTCGGCGAGTCGGGGTGCGGGAAGTCGACGCTGGCGCGGGTGCTGGTCGGCATCCAGCGGCCGGCCTCCGGCACGGTGGCGTTCCGGGGCCGTGACCTGTGGACGATGCCGCCCGCCGAACGCCGGGCCACGGTCGGCGCGGGCGTCGGGATGGTCTTCCAGGACCCGTCGACCGCGCTCAACCGGCGGCTGACCGTACGGCGGATCCTGCGCGACCCGCTGGACGTCCACGACCGTGGCACCAGGGCCGAACGGGAGGACCGGGTACGGGAGTTGATGGCACTGGTGGGGCTCCCCCGGGCGCTGGCCGACGCGCTGCCCGGGCAGCTCTCCGGCGGCCAGCGGCAGCGCGTCGCCATCGCCCGCGCGCTCGCCCTGGACCCGGCGCTGGTCGTCGCCGACGAGCCGACCAGCGCCCTGGACGTCTCGGTCCGCGCCCAGATCCTGAACCTCCTGCTGGACCTGAAGGAGCGCCTCGGCCTGGCCCTGGTGTTCGTCTCGCACGACATCCAGACGGTACGGCGGATGAGCGACCGGGTGATCACCATGTACCTGGGCCGGATCGTGGAGGAGACCCCGGCGGACCGGGTCACCGGCGGCGCCCGGCACCCGTACACCCGCGCCCTGTTCTCCGCCACGCCCGGCCTGCTGGACCCCATCGACCCGATCCCGCTGACCGGTCCGGTGCCCTCGGCGACCCGGCCGCCCAGCGGCTGTCCGTTCCGCACCCGCTGCTGGAAGGCGGACGGGTTGTGTGCCGAGGCGATGCCGGACTTCTCGGCCGCGTCACGCCCCGGACACCGCTATCGGTGCCACCATCCTGTCGAGGAGGAGGAATCGACCCGCGACCTAGCACGCCAGGAGCCCTGACATGCCCTTCCCCACCCCGCTCACCGGTGTCGTCCCGCCCGTCTGCACGCCCCTGACGCCGGAGCGCGAGGTGGACGTGCCCTCGCTGCTCGGTCTGGTCGACCATCTGGTGGAGGGCGGGGTGCACGGACTCTTCCTGCTCGGGTCCACCTCCGAGGCGGCGTTCCTCACGGACCGGCAGCGCAGGCAGGTCGTGGAGGCGGTCGTGGCCCATGTGGGCGGTCAGCTGCCGGTCCTGGCCGGCGCCATCGACATGACCACGCCGCGCGTCCTGGACCACGTCTCGGCGGTGACGGCGGCCGGAGCGGAGGCGGTGGTCGTCACCGCGCCCTTCTACGCCCGCACCCACCGCTCCGAGATCATCCACCACTACCGCAGGATCGCCGCCGCGTCCGAGGTGCCGGTCATCGCCTACGACATTCCCAGCGCCGTGCACACCAAGCTCCCCGCCGACGTGGTGCTGGGTCTCGCCGCCGACCGGGTGCTGGCCGGGATCAAGGACTCCAGCGGGGACCTGGCCGCCTTCCGCGAGATCGCCACGGGCGCCCGTGTGCACCCCGGGTTCAGCGTGCTCACCGGCTCGGAGCTGATCGTGGACTCCGCGCTGGCGCTGGGTGCCGACGGGGCGGTGCCCGGGCTGGCCAACGTCGACCCGCACGGGTACGTCCGGCTGTACCGGATGTGCCGCGCCGGGGACTGGGAGGGGGCGCGGGTGGAGCAGGAGCGGCTGTGCGCGCTGTTCGGGATGGTCACGGTCGGGGATCCGGCGCGGATGGGCGGCAGCTCGTCGGCCCTGGGCGCGTTCAAGGCCGCGCTGCATCTGCGGGGTGTCATCGACTGTCCGGTGACGGCCGAGCCGCAGGTGCCGCTGTCGGGCGAGGAGGCCGAGCGGGTCGGGAAGTTCTTGGCGGCGGCCGGACTTCTCTAGGGTCTTAAGGCAGGGTCAGTCTGCGGAACTCCACGGTTTCGTAGCTGTGGGTGGCGCCCGTCTCGTACAGGACGCCGACCGTGTCGGGCCCGAGCTGGACCAGGTCGGAGTAGGCGGCCTGGCGGTCCGAGAGGGTGCGGAGCCTGGTGAAGGTGCGGCCGCTGTTCGTGCTGGACCAGAGTGCCAGGGCGCGGCGGGCGGTCGGTACGGACGGGGCCGAGAACAGCAACGGGGCTTGACGGCCTTGGAGCTGGAGGACGCTGCCCTGGACGACCGGGACGTCGTTCAGGGTGGGCTGGGTGGCGTAGGGGCGGTCCAGGGTGGTGCCGCCGTCGCCGGAGTAGGTGTCGAGGCGGTTGCCGGGGGCGGTGCCGTACTGGTCGCGGGCGTTGAAGTAGAGCCTGCCGTCCGGGAGTTGGGTGGCAGTCGTCTCGTTGACGTCGGTCACGCCGTCGTGGGCTTCGGTCACGAAGCCGAGCCGCCAGGTGCGGCCGCCGTCGTCGCTGTAGAGCGCGTGCCCGCCGTCGTACCGGGAGCCGGGGCCCAAGGACGTGGCGGGCGGGGCGACGGTGTGGTTGGCGGGGACGAGGAGACGGCCGGCGTGCGGGCCCCGGGTGAGGGCGACGGCGTGGCCGGGACCGGTGGCGTACCAACGCCAGCCGGGCCGTTTCACCTGGGCCGTGATGTCCGCCGGAGGCGTGAAGTGCCGGCCGTCGTCCCAGCTGTGCTGCACGAACACCCGGCGTTCTGCCGCCCCGCGCCGGATCTGCTCCTCCGTCGCCTTCCCGCTGTTGGCGCAGGTCACCAGGACGACGGCACCGGTGAGCGGGTCCACGACCGGCGCCGGGTTGCCCCGGGTGTCCCCGTGTCCGGCGGTGACGACCGTCAGCGGGCCCCAGGTGCAGCCGCCGTCGGTGGAGCGGCGCAGGACGACATCGATGTCACCGGTGTCGCCGACGCCGTCCCGCCGCCCCTCGGCGAAGGCCAGCACGGTGCCGTGCCAGGTCTGCACGACCGCGGGGATGCGGTAGGCGGCGTAGCCGCCGCGGCCGGCGACGTACGGCACCGAGGAGACGCAGCCGGGCAGCGCCTGCGCCGCTGCGGGGTGGGCGGGCAGGCCGGCGGTGAGCGAGGTGAGGAGCGCCAGGGCGGTGAACAGGGTGCGGCTCTTCGGTGTCACCCACCCATGCTCCCCGGAATCACCAGCCCTGACTCGTAGCCGACGATCACCAGCTGGGCCCGGTCCCGGGCGCCGAGCTTGCCCATGATCCGGCTGACATGGGTCTTGGCGGTGAGCGGGCTGAGGCCCAACACCTCGGCGACCTCGGCGTTGTTGAGGCCGCGCGCCACCAGGGTCAGCACCTCCCGCTCCCGGTCCGAAAGGCACTCGGGGCCACCGGTCACGGGCGCCGAGGGACTGCGCAGGAACCGCTCGATCAGGCGTGCCGTGGGCCCCGGCGAGAGCAGTGCCTCGCCCGCTGCGACCGTGCGGATCGCGTCGAGGAGGTCGGCCGGACGGGTGTCCTTCACCAGGAATCCGGAGGCACCGGCGCGCAGCGCCTCCACCACGTGCTCGTCGGTGTCGTAGGTGGTGAGCACCAGGACCCTGACCCCGGCGAGGTCCTCGTCGGCGGCGATCAGCCGGGTCGCCTCGATGCCGTCCAGGCCGGGCATGCGGATGTCCATCAGGACGACGTCGGCGCGCTCGGCGCGGGCCAGGTCGACGGCCTCGCGCCCGGTGCCGGCCTGCCCGACGACCTCCATGTCCGGCGCCGACTCCACGAGCATCGCGAACGCGGCCCGCACCAGGGTCTGGTCGTCGGCGAGCAGTACCCGGATCATCTCTGCTCCCCTGGTCCCAGCGGCAGTACGGCGCTCACCTCGAAGCCCCGGCCGTCGGCGCACGGTCCGGCGTCGACGGTGCCGCCGACGCTGCGGGCCCGCTCCCGCATCCCGACGAGCCCGAACCCGGGCGGACCGTCACCGGCGTCGCCCAGCCCGTCGTCGGTGACCCGCACGCGCAGGCCGCCCTCCACCTGGTGCACGCCCACGCGCACGGTCAGGTCGGCCCGGCCGCCGTGCCGTACCGCGTTGGTGAGCGCCTCCTGCACGATCCGGTAGGCGGCGGCGCCGACGGCGGGCGGCACCCCGTCGGCGCGCACGGCCAGCTCCACCCGGGCGCCCGCCGACTTCGCCAGTTCGGCGAGGCCGTCGAGGCCGGGCAGCGGGCCGCGGGCGTCCGGGGCGCCTGGGTCGCGCAGCACCTCCAGGGTCGTACGGAGTTCCCCGCGGGCCGTGCGGCAGGTCTCGGCGATGTCGTCGAGGGCCTTCGCGACGGCCGTGCGGTCCAGGCGCTCGGGGTCGGCCTCCAGGACGTGCGCGGCGACCG
The DNA here is from genome assembly GCF_053593835.1 of Streptomyces sp. NPDC002076. Taxonomy (NCBI): domain Bacteria; kingdom Bacillati; phylum Actinomycetota; class Actinomycetes; order Kitasatosporales; family Streptomycetaceae; genus Streptomyces; species Streptomyces sp. NPDC002076. The sequence goes on along the minus strand of NZ_JBSFDI010000016.1, from coordinate 96,198 downwards.
AGGTCTGCACGCCGATGAGGGTGATGGTGTGGGCGAGCAGGTCGTGCAGGTCGCGGGCGATGCGCAGGCGTTCCTCGGCGACCCGGCGGCGGGCCTCCTCCTCGCGGGTGCGTTCGGCGCGTTCGGCGCGTTCCACGGCCGCGGCGGCGTTCTCCCGGTGGACGCGGATGTAGCCGCCGAGGACGAGCATGGAGACGATCCAGCCGGTGATCTGGAAGCTCACCTGGACCCCGGCCACGCCGTGACGGATCTTCAGGAGCAGCATCAGCGTGACGACGGCGGCGCCGATGAAGGCCGTGCGCCGGGGGCCGTGGGTCACCGCCACCGTGTAGAGGACGACCATCGAGGCGGCGGTGGGCGCCGAGTGGTTGTAGTCCAGCTGGTGGTAGGTCGCGATCAGCGTGATCATGACCGCCAGCACGGTGAGCGGGGCCCGCCGGCGCCAGGCCAGCGGCACGTGCAGGCCGAGCAGCAGGGCCCAGCCGAGCGCGTCCGGGTGCCGGCCGCTGCCGACGGTGACGGCGATGCCGGAGGCGAGCGCGGCGAGCGCGGCGGCCAGGAGGGCGTCCTGCCGCGGGGGATCCAGGGACGCGAGGGTCCGGCCGGGCCGGGACGCGGTGATGGTCGCCTGCACGGGGTTCGTGACGGTTGCCTGCACGGGATTCATCTTCCGCTACGCGCTCACCGGCTCCGGCGTGCGGTCGGCGTCCGGCGCCGGGCGGGACAGCCGGCCCGGCCACCACACCCTGCGCCCGAGCGCCACGCTCGCGCTGGTCACCAGGTAGGTGCGGACGAGGAAGGTGTCCAGCAGGACGCCGACGGCGATGACGAAGCCCAGCTCGACCAGCGGCACCAGGCCCATGTTGGTCAGCACCGCGAAGGTGGCCGCCAGCACCAGTCCGGCGGAGGCGATGACCCCGCCGGTGGTGCGCAGGGCGGTGAGGGCGGCTGCCGCCGGTTCGGCGCCCTTGACCGATTCCTCCCGCATCCGGTGCATCAGGAAGATGCCGTAGTCGACGCCCAGGGCGACCAGGAAGACGAAGGACAGCAGGCCGAGGCCGGGGTCGGTGCCGGGGAAGCCGAACAGGGGCCCGAAGACGAGCCCGCCGAGGCCGAGGGCGGCGCCCCACACGACGACGACGGCGGCGACGAGAAGCAGCGGCGCGACCAGGGAGCGCAGCAGGACGACCAGGATCAGCAGCACGGACAGCAGCACGATCGGGACGACCACCAGGCGGTCGCGGGCGCCTGTGTCCTTCAGGTCGAGTTGCTGGGCGCTGGGCCCGCCGACGTGGGAGCCGGGCAGCCGGTGCCGGAGCGCCTCGATGGTGGCAGTCTCGGCGGCGGACTGGGGCGGGGCGGACGCGGTCACCGTGATCTCGGTCCAGCCGCCGCCGGTACGGACCTCGCGGGCGTCCGCCACTCCCCTGGTGCCCTTGACGGCGGCGAGGCTCGCGTCGGCCCGCCCGGCCGGGGTCATGACCTCGATGGGCTGCGCGGACCGCTCCGGGTAGGCCTTGGCGACGGTTTCCATGGCGGTCACGGACTCGGGCCGGTCCACGAAGGTGTCCAGCTGCTTGATCGCGCCGGGCAGGTTCAGGGTGCCCAGCGCGAGCGCGCCGAGCAGGACGGCGCCGGAGGCGAGGACGGTCAGCGGGCGGCGCCCGGCGGAGGTGCCCATCGCCGCGAACAGGGACCGGCGGACCTTGGGCTCGCTGCCGTACGCCGGGACGAGCGGCCAGAAGACGCGGCGGCCGAGCAGGACGAGGACGGCGGGGAGCAGGGTGAGCATCGCGGCGAGCGCGCACAGCACGCCGACCGTGCCGAGCGGGCCCATGCCCCGGCTGGAGTTGAGGTCGGCGGCGAGCAGGCAGAGCAGGCCGGCGGCGACCGTGCCGGAGGAGGCGAGGACGGCGGGCCCGCAGCCGCGCAGGGCGGCGCGCATCGCGTCGTACGGGCGCTCGTGGCGCCGTAGCTCCTCGCGGTAGCGGGAGACGAGGAGCAGGGCGTAGTCGGTGCCGGCGCCGAAGACGAGGATGGTCATGATGCCGGCGCTCTGGCCGGAGACGGTGGTGCCGAAGGCCTGGTTGAGGCCGTAGGCGGCGGCGCGGGCGAGGAAGTCGGAGAGGCCGGCGACGACGAGCGGGACCAGCCACAGCAGGGGGCTGCGGTAGATGAGGATGAGCAGGATCGCGACGACGGCGACCGTGGTGTAGAGCAGGGGGCCGCCGAGCGAGGCGTACACGCCGGAGGCGTCGGTGGCTAGGGCGGCGGGACCGCCGACGCGCACGGCCAACCCGCCCTGGCCGTGGGCGACTTGGCGGACGTCGTCGACGAAGGTGTTCCGCTTGTTCTCGTCCGTGCCGGGCTCGTTGCTGGTGACGGGGTACATGAGGGTGGTGCCGTCGGCGGACGGGGTGCCGTGCGGGGTACCCCCGGTCAGCTGGTGCCGCCTGCCGATCTCGGCGACCTGGGCCTGTGCCGTGGTCCGGTCGGCGGCGGTCAGACCGGCCGTCCGGTGGTAGACGAGGACCAGCTCGGTGGTCTCGCCGCCGGGCAGCCGGTCTTCCAGCTTGGCGACCCGGGTGGAGTCGGCGGACGCCGGCAGGTAGTCGGTGGCCCGGTCGTGCTGGACGTCGCCCAGCTTGGCGGCGAACGGCCCGAGGACAGCCAGCAGCACCGCCCACAGCCCGAGCACCAGCCAGGGCAGCGCCCGGCTCCTCCGTGTTTTCGCGGCCCCCATGGAAATCGGGCCTCCCCTCCGCAGTGGATGTCTGGACACGGCTTCCAGACTTCCGGCGAAAGGGGCGACGATCGTCGGACGCGGGAGCGAGTTCGGCGGTACTGCACGGGGTGACTGGGCGGCCCGGTTACTCCCCGGGGAGTACCGGCCCGCGCATCCCAGCACCGCACGCCCTGCGCCCCGGCCCGGCACGCCGAGGCACCACGGACCCGCACCGCCCGCACACCATGGCCACCCGCGCCTTACGGCCCCGCGTGCAGCGCGACCCCCGGCTTCACGAGCCCCGGGCCGCTTCACGAGCCCTGGGCCGCGCCGTCAGGACGGTGTGCGGGCCGCTGCCAGTACGCGGGTCACGTCGGGGGCGCAGATGGTGAGGGCCGCGCCCACTGTGGTGAGGGCGTCGCGTTCGGCGGGGGTGTAGGGGCCGTCGGCGAGGGCGATGCGAGCGGCCTGGAGGAGGAGGGACTCGCGGCCGGCGGGCGCGAGGTGCGGGGCGAGCGGGTCCAGGGCCTCGTGGAGCTCTATGGTCAGGCTGGTGCCGCACTCGGCGCCGAGGACCCGGCCGGTGTCGGCGGCGAGCGCGTCGACCAGGGCCGCCAGCTGTTCCTCCGTGCAGCCGTCGAAGCCGGCCGCGCGCACGGCGCCGGCGGCCGTCTCCAGGGCCGTACGGGAGGAGGTGCCGCCCGCGGCGAGCACGGCGAGGGCGACGGTGTGCACGGCGTCGCGGAGCATCGCGGAGAAGCGGCGGGTGGTGGGATGGTCGAGGACGTCGGTGCCGTAGTGGTGGCGGCAGGCGGCGCACTCCACGACCGGGCCCGCGGTGCCGCGCGGCAGCAGGGGCACACCGAGCAGAGTGAGCCGGCGGCGGCCGGTGAGCCGCTGGTAGTTGCGGTCGCCTCCGCAGCCGGGGCAGTAGAACTCGCCGTCCCCGACCGGTGTCCACGCGGTGCGGACGCGCAGGATGTGCGCAGCCCCGGTGGCACGGCCGTCTCGTCCCCGTACTGGCAGCACGTCGCACCTCCGTAACGACGCGGCAACATCGCCGCGCTGGCGTGATGTTAGCCACATCACCAAGGCTGAGTCAGTACCCCGTAAGAGACCTTTCTGTGACCTCACCGGCCCCATGGCCGATAACAGCCGGGGCCCCGGCCGCCGTATACGGCGGCCGGGGCCCCGAAACTCCCGGTCAGAGCGGTCAGCGGGCCGCGCGGTTGACGGCCGAGACGACCGCCTTCAGCGAGGCACGCGTCGTGTTCGCGTCGATGCCGATCCCCCACAGGACCTTGCCGTCGATCGCGCATTCGATGTAGGAGGCGGCCTGCGCGGAGGCGCCCTCGCTCATCGTGTGCTCCTGGTAGTCCAGCAGGCGTACGTCGATGCCGATGGACTGCAAGGCGTCGAAGAAGGCCGAGATCGGACCGTTGCCGGTACCGGTCAGGACCGTGTCCTCGCCGTCCACCGTCGCCTCGACCGTCAGGGTGTCGACCCCGTCGGTGTCCGTCGTCGACTGGCCCGTCCGGACCTGGATGCGGCCCCAGGGGTTGTCCGGGTTCGGCAGGTACTCGTCCTGGAAGACCGCCCAGATCTCCTTCGGCGTGATCTCTCCGCCCTCGGCGTCCGTCTTGGCCTGGATGAGCTTGGAGAACTCGATCTGCATCCGGCGCGGCAGGTCCAGCTTGTGGTCGTTCTTCAGGACGTAGGAGATACCGCCCTTGCCGGACTGGGAGTTGACCCGGATGACGGCCTCGTAGGAGCGGCCGACGTCCTTGGGGTCGATCGGCAGGTACGGCACCGCCCACTCCAGGTCGTCGACCGTGACCCCACGGGCCGCCGCGTCGGCCTCCATGGCGTCGAAGCCCTTCTTGATGGCGTCCTGGTGGGAGCCGGAGAAGGACGTGTAGACCAGGTCGCCCACGTACGGGTGGCGCGGGTGGACCTCCATCTGGTTGCAGTACTCCCACGTACGACGGATCTCGTCGATGTCGGAGAAGTCGATCTGCGGGTCGACGCCCTGGGAGAACAGGTTCATGCCCAGGGTGACCAGGTCGACGTTGCCGGTGCGCTCGCCCTGCCCGAACAGGCAGCCCTCGACGCGGTCGGCGCCGGCCATCAGGGCCAGCTCGGCCGCCGCCACGGCCGTACCGCGGTCGTTGTGCGGGTGGACGGACAGGCAGACGTACTCGCGGCGGGTGAGGTTGCGGTGCATCCACTCGAAGCGGTCCGCGTGCGTGGACGGCGTCGAACGCTCCACGGTGGCGGGCAGGTTGAGGATGATCTCGCGGCCGGGACCGGGCTGCCAGACGTCCATGACCGCCTCGCAGACCTCCAGCGCGAAGTCCAGCTCGGTGTCGGTGAAGATCTCCGGGCTGTACTGGTAGCCGAACTCGGTCTCCGGGCCCAGCAGCTTCTCGGCGTACTCCATGACGAGACGGGTGCCGTCCACCGCGATCTGCTTGATGTCGTCCTTGGAGCCGCGGAAGACCACCCGGCGGAACACGGGAGCCGTCGCGTTGTACAGGTGGACAGTGGCCCGCTTGGCGCCCTTCAGGGACTCCACGGTCCGCTCGATCAGGTCCTCGCGGGCCTGGGTCAGTACGGAGATCGTGACGTCGTCCGGGATCGCGCCCTCTTCCTCGATGATCGAGCGCACGAAGTCGAAGTCGGTCTGGCCGGAGGCGGGGAAGCCGACCTCGATCTCCTTGTAGCCCATCTTCACCAGCTGGTCGAACATCCGGCGCTTGCGCTCGGGCGACATGGGGTCGATCAGGGCCTGGTTGCCGTCGCGCAGGTCGGTGGAGAGCCAGCGGGGGGCGGCGGTGATCCGCTGCCCGGGCCAGGTGCGGTCCGGGATGTCCACCTGTTCGTAGCGGCCGTACTTGTGGATCGGCATGGAACTGGGCTGCTGGCGGTTGGCCATGATGCGTGGGCTCCTCAGGGTGTCCGGATGTTCGCAGGATCCGGATGTCCGGGGTGGACGGCCGACGACGCAACGCCAGAGCTCCGCGGGGAGGGAGTCGGCCTTGTGACTACAGGCCCTCGCCGCGGCAGCTAAGAAGAAGCAGCCCGAAACGCATGATGGGTCGCAGCCTATCCGAGCCGCCCCGGACTCGGGGGACGCGTTTCAGTATGCGGGACCGGCGCCACAAAAGGGACAAAAAGTGCGCCGTACCACATTGTCACGGAGCGTGGCGTTCCCTGTCCGGGTTTTTCACCAATCATGGTGGCCAGTAGTGACATCAGTGTCACGCAGTGCGATGGTGCGGGGCATGACGACCAACGGGGGCTTCGAGCCCGTCTTCTGCACGATCGTGCCGCCGCACGTCCTCGACAAGCTCGCCCAAGCCGAGGACCCCGCGCTCTCCGGCCCGGCCCGCCGGTCCCTGGAGCACGACGCCTACCAGCGCACCAAGCGCCGCCTGACCACGGTCATCGGTGCGCCCTCCGTCGCCGCGCCCGCGGGCACCGCCGCCGACCAGCCGCACCGCACGATCTACGACGCCCACCACACCCAGGACCTGCCCGGCACGCAGGTCCGCGCGGAGGGCTCCGACCCGGTCTCGGACGCCACCGTCAACCGCGCCTACGCGGGCCTCGGCGCCACCTTCGAGCTGTATCTGAAGGCGTACGGCCGGCACTCCATCGACGACAACGGGCTGCCGCTGGACGCCACCGTCCACTACGACCAGAACTACGACAACGCCTTCTGGAACGGCGAGCAGATGGTGTTCGGCGACGGCGACGGCGAGATCTTCCTCGACTTCACCATCCCGGTCGACGTCATCGGCCACGAGCTGACCCACGGTGTCACCCAGCACACCGCGAACCTGGAGTACTTCGGTCAGTCCGGCGCGCTCAACGAGTCGGTCTCGGATGTCTTCGGCTCGCTGATCAAGCAGTACACCCTCGGCCAGACCGCCGCCGAGGCCGACTGGCTGATCGGCGCCGGCCTGCTCGCCCCGCACGTCCACGGCACCGCGCTGCGCTCGATGAAGGCCCCGGGCACGGCGTACGACGACCCGAACCTGGGCAAGGACCCGCAGCCGGCGACCATGGACCACTACGTCCGCACCGGCCGCGACAACGGCGGCGTGCACATCAACTCGGGCATCCCCAACCACGCCTTCTACCTGGTCGCCACGGCCATCGGCGGCAACGCCTGGGAGCGGGCCGGACAGATCTGGTACGACGTGCTCACCGGCGGCGACCTCAAGAGCGGCGCGCAGTTCACCGACTTCGCCACGCTGACGGTGAAGGCGGCGCGGGCACGGTACGGCACCGGGGACGAGCTCCAGGCCGTGCAGAAGGCGTGGGAACAGGTCGGGGTGCGGACGCTGTAGTGCTGCGACACTGAGCCCATGCTGATTCAGGTGAGGCGCACGGGCGGGTTCGCGGGCATCGAGCGCCGGGCCGAGGTGGACACCTCGGGCCGGCCCGACGCCCCCGCGTGGCACGCCCTGGCCGAACGCGTCCTCGCGTCCGGCCAGGGCACCCCGCCGGCCGGTGTCCCGGACGGCTTCCGGTACGAGATCACGGTGGACGGCCGCACGGTGTACGCGGCCGATCCCCGACTCACCGAGGAACAGCGGGAGTTGATCACGAAGGTGCTGAAGGAGGGCGCCTAGGACACGTCTCCGCTCGCGCGGAAGCCGCGGAAGAACAGCTCCGAGTTGTCCGCCCGGATGCCCACCCCGCCCGGTGCCCACAGCCCGCCGGGGGTGCGGTCGTCGGCTCTCAGCACGGTCGTGCCGTCGATCGCCAGCTCCAGCCGGACCCCGCCGAGATGGTTCACGGCCGACGCGGTGACCTGGTGCCAGCTGTCGTAGGGGAAGGCGTGGCGGGCCTCGGCCAGGGTCGCGTAGTCGCCGCCCTCGACGGCCGAGGCATCGGCGGCGGGCACCTTGCGCTTGATCACCACGGTGCCGTCGCGGCGCCGGAAGCTGAGCGCGTACAGCTCCTCCCGGCTGTGATAGCGCAGCCAGAGGTGGCCGCCGTCCCAGTCCTGGGCGGGGGTGCGGGGCGTGGTCACGGGCGGCCTGAGCCGGACCCGGGTGGTCACCTTGACCGCGTCGAAATCCCGGCGCCTCGTGACCAGGCGATGGACATGTAATGAGATGTGGAGAAGTTGTGAATCCTTACCCTCGGTAACCTCGGCTGAGGATGATCCGGCCATGGCGACTGACGCAGGCAATCCGATACCTCGGTTCCCGGCCGACTTCCTGTGGGGCGTGTCGACCTCCGCCCATCAGATCGAGGGGGCGGCGGACGAGCGCGAGGCGTCCGTGTGGGACGTGTTCACGGCCGAACCGGGGCGGGTGAAGGACGGTTCGACGGCGGCGGTGGCCTGCGACCACTACCACCGCCACCGGGAGGACGTGGCCCTCCTCGCCGGCCTCGGCGTGGACGCGTACCGCTTCTCCGTCTCCTGGCCCCGGGTCGACTCCCCCGGCGGCCTGGACTTCTACGACCGCCTGGTGGACGAGCTGTGCGCGGCGGGCGTACGGCCCGTGCCCACCCTCTTCCACTGGGATCTGCCCGCCTCCCTGGACTGGCTCCGGCGGGACACGGCGGACCGGTTCGCCCAGTACGTCTCCGTGGTGGCCGAGCGGCTCGGCGACCGCGTCACGAAGTGGATCACCCTCAACGAGCCCGCCGAGCACACCCTCCTCGGCCACGCCCTCGGCGCCCACGCCCCGGGCAGGCAGCTCCTCTTCGACGCGCTCCCGGTCGCCCACCACCAGCTCCTCGCGCACGGTCTCGCGGTACGGGCCCTGCGCGCGGCCGGGGCGGCGGACATCGGCATCGCCAACTCCCACGGCCCCACCTGGCCCGCCTCCGCCGAGCCGGCGGACACGGAGGCGGCCGGCTTCTACGACGTCCTGCTCAACCGCCTGTTCGCCGAGCCGGTCATCCTCGGCCAATACCCGGACGGCATGGGCGAGTTGATGCCGGGTGACGTGCAGGAGGACCTGAAGGTCATCGCCGAGCCCGTCGACTGGTACGGGATCAACTACTACGCGCCGACCCGGGTGGGTGCCCCCGGCGGCACCGACAGCGAGTACGGCGGTCTGGCGCTGCCCGCCGAACTACCCTTCTCGGTACGGGAGATCGAGGGACGGACGGTGACCGACTTCGGCTGGCCGATCGTCCCCGAAGGCCTCACCGAGCTGCTGTGCGGCTTCCGCGAGACCTACGGCGACAGGCTCCCGCCGATCGTCATCACCGAGAACGGCTGCTCCTACGACGGCCTCGACGACCAGGACCGCATCGCCTACCTGGACGCCCACATCCGCGCCCTGCACACCGCCATGGCGGCCGGCGTGGACGTGCGCGGTTACTTCGTGTGGTCCCTGATGGACAACTTCGAGTGGGCCGAGGGCTATCAGCGCCGCTTCGGCCTGGTGCACGTGGACTACGAGACGCTGAAGCGCACCCCGAAGGCCTCCTACCACTGGTTCCGGGACCTGCTCCGGGCCCAGGGATGACGGCCCGCGATGACCGCGCAGGACGACGGCACGGAGGCGGCCACGGTCCGTGCCCCGGCCGCGCTGGCCGAGCCCGTCGAACCGGTCGGCCGGGGCTGGACGGCGGCCCTCTCGCTGGCCAACGGGGCGATCTGGGTCGGTTGGTTCGGCCCGCTGCAGATCCTGCTCGCCTCCCAGGCGAAAGACTTCGCACCCGGCTCCGGGATGTCCAAGGAGACCATGCTCGCCTGGGTGACCGGCGCCGGCGCGGTGGTCTCCCTGTTCGCCAACCCGCTCTTCGGCGCCCTCTCCGACCGTACGACCGCCCGCCCCGGCCGCCGTACGCCGTGGATCGTGGCCGGGTCGGCGGGCGGCGCGCTGTCCCTGCTGCTGCTCGCTCGGGCGGGCGGGGTGTGGTCCATGGCGGTTTGCTGGTGCCTGGTGCAGCTCACGCTGAACGCGGCGTTCGCGGCGGTGACGGCGGCCGTGCCGGACCGGGTGCCCCGGCGCCAACGGGGCGCGGTGGGCGGCTGGCTGGGGGCGGCGCAGATCCTGGGCGTGGTCGGCGGAACGGGACTTGCGACCGTGGCGGGCGGAGTGGGGGCCGGGTATGCGGCGTGCGCGGTGTTCACGGTGGCGGGTGTGCTGCCGTACGTGCTGCGCCACGCCGACCTGCGGCTGCCGCCGGAGGACCGCCCGCCGTGGTCCCGGCGCGGGTTCGTCGCGGGCTTCTGGCTGAGCCCGCGCCGGTATCCCGACCTCGGCTGGGCCTGGCTGACCCGGTTTCTGATCAACCTCAGCAACTCGCTGGTGCTGTTGTACCTCCTCTACTACCTGCGGGACCGCCTGCACTACGCCGACCCTGGCCAGGGCGTGCTGATCCTGACGGCCGTCAACAGCCTGACGCTGATGGCGACGGTCGTGGCGGGCGGCGTCTGGTCGGACCGGGTGGGCCGGCGCAAGCCGTTCGTCGTCTGGTCGGGCGTGCTGATGGCGGTGGCGACGGCGGCCCTGGCCGGCTGGCAGACCTGGCCCGGCGCGCTCGTGGCGGCGGCCGTCCTCGGCGTCGGCTTCGGCGTGTTCACCTCCGTCGACTTCGCGCTGATGACCGACGTCCTGCCGAAGGCGCTGGACCGGGGCAAGGACCTCGGAGTCATCAACGTGGCCAACGCCCTGCCCCAGGTGGCCGCCCCCGCACTGGCGGCGCCGATCGTGACCTACCTGGGCGGCTACCGGGTGCTGTACCTGGTGGCGGCGGTGATCGGGCTGGCGGGGGCGTTGCTGGTGGGGCGGATCAGGGGGGTCGACTAGACAGGACCTGGGTGGCTCAGAGGACTCCGGCGTCGCGGGCGGCCCAGACGGTCGGGTAGAGGGGCCGGAAGCCGAGGTCCCGGCGGATCCGCTCGGTGGACATGACCCCCAGCCATGGGTCGGGGTCGGTCCGGGTGTGCATGTCGGCGGGCGCCTCGACGCCGTTCAGCTGGTGCAGCTCGACCGCCGTGACGGGGGCGTCGTCGGCGATGTTGTAGACGGGGCCGCCGACCGCCGGTGCGTACAGCAGGCGCAGCAGCCCCTGGGCGACGTCGGCGTGGTGGCCCATGTGCAGCCGCTGGGTGGACGCCCAGTGCGTGGCCCAGCGCAGGGACTGGGCGAGATGCGGGTCGCCGTCGCCGTAGACGAAGGGCAGCCGGGCCACCCGCACCTCCATGCCGTCCAGCGCGAGCAGTTCCCGTTCGGCCGCCGCCTTGGACTCGGGATAGGCGCCCCACATCGCGCCGCCGGGCCGGGTCTCGTCGTCCTCGGTCAGCGGGCGGCCCCGCCCGACGCCGTACACGAGACACGTGCTGACCTGCACGAAGCGCCGCACGCCCGAGGCCAGCGCGGCGCGGCCCAGGGCCAGGGCCGCGTCCCGGTTCACGGCCCACGCCTCCTCGTCCGGCACCCCGCGGAAGGACGCCGCGATGTTCACGACCGCGTCCACCCCGGCGAGCGCCTTGCCGAGCGTCTCCTCGTCCCGCAGATCGCCGACGGCGACCTGGGCGCCCAGCTCGGCGAAGACCTCGCCGCGCGCCGCGTCCCGCACCAGGACCCGTACCTGCTCGCCCGGCCGCCGCTGGGCCAGCAGCCTCGGTACGAAACGCCGGCCGACCTGTCCCGTGGTGCCCGTCACCAATGTCAGCATGTTCTGCTCCTCTCGACCTGGTGCCACCACTGTCGGGCGGTGTCGCGCCGGCCGGGAGAGACCTCCCGATCAGGGGACCGACACTCCCTGGATAACTCCGGCGCGCTGCCCCACCCTGAAGAGGTGAACCGAGCCGAACTCGCCGACTTCCTGCGCCGTGGCCGTGCCCGGCTGGACCCGACCGACGTGGGCCTCACGCCCGGCGCCCGCCGCCGTACCCCGGGCCTGCGGCGGGAGGAGGTGGCGTCGCTGGCCGGCATGTCGGTCGACTACTACACCCGGCTGGAACAGTGCCGGGGCCCGCGCCCGTCCCGCCAGATGCTCACGGCGCTGGCCCGGGCGCTGCGCCTGACCGACGACGAGCGGGACCACCTCTTCCACCTGTCGGGCGAGGAGCCGCCCCGCCGGGAGACGACCTCCAGCCATGTGCGGCCCGGGCTGCTGCTGGTCCTGGACCGGCTGCACGACGCGCCGGCGCTCGTGGTGACGGACTGCGGGGAGGTGCTGGCGCAGAACGCGATGTCCAGGGCTCTCTCAGGAGACGCGCTGGCCCGTCCGGCGCGTGAACGCAACCTGGTGCGCCGCTTCTTCCTGGACCCGGCGGGACGCGAGCTGTTCCCGCCGGAGGACGTGCCGGACCACGCGCGTCAGTACGTGGCGAACCTGCGTGCGGTGACCGCCGCCCGCCCCGACGACCCCGAACCGGCTAGGTTGGTCGCCGAACTCCGCGCCACCAGCGAGGAGTTCGCCCGCCTCTGGGACGAACACGAGGTGGCGGTACGGCGCAGCGCGACCAAGCGCTTCCGGCACCCGGTGGTCGGCCTCCTGGAACTCGACTGCGAGGTCCTCCTGACCGACGACCACCGCCACCAGCTCGTCCTCCACACGGCCCGCCCGGGCACGGAGTCGTACGAGCGGCTCCAGTTGCTGAGGGTGGTGGGGCTGCAGGACATGACCCCACGGAGTGCCGTCGGTTAGAACCCGAGCCTGCGGAGCTGCTTCGGGTCCCGCTGCCAGTCCTTCGCGACCTTGACGTGCAGATCGAGGAAGACCGGCGTCCCGAGGAGTGCCTCGATGTGCTTGCGGGACTTGATGCCGACCTCCTTCAGGCGCTTGCCCTTGGGGCCGATGATGATGCCCTTCTGGCTGGGGCGCTCGATGTAGACGTTGGCGTGGATGTCCAGCAGGGGACGGTCCGCGGGGCGGTCCTCGCGCGGCAGCATCTCCTCCACGACCACGGCGATGGAGTGGGGCAGCTCGTCGCGTACGCCCTCCAGCGCGGCCTCGCGGATGAGTTCCGCGATCATGACCTGCTCGGGCTCGTCCGTGAGGTCGCCCTCGGGGTAGAGCGCGGGGCCCTCCGGCAGCAGCGGGATCAGCAGGTCCGCCAGCAGATCCACCTGCTTGGCGCCGACCGCCGACACCGGCACGATCTCCGCCCACTCGATGCCCAGCTCCTTGCCGAGCTGGTCGATCGCGATCAGCTGCTCGGCGAGGGTCTTGGAGTCGACCAGGTCGGTCTTGGTGACGATGGCGACCTTCGGGGTCTTGCGGATCCCGGCCAGTTCCTTGGCGATGAAGCGGTCGCCGGGCCCGATCTTCTCGTTCGCCGGCAGGCAGAAGCCGATCACGTCGACCTCGGCCCATGTCGTGCGGACGACGTCGTTGAGCCGCTCGCCGAGCAGCGTGCGCGGCTTGTGCAGTCCCGGCGTGTCCACAAGGATCAGCTGGGCGTCAGGCCGGTGCACGATCCCACGCACCGTGTGCCGCGTCGTCTGCGGCTGGTTGGCGGTGATCGCCACCTTCTGCCCGACCAGAGCGTTCGTGAGGGTGGACTTGCCCGCGTTGGGACGGCCCACGAAGCAGGCGAAGCCGGCGCGGTGGACGGCCTCGGCCGACTGCTCGGATGACTGGGTACGAACACTCATGCCGTTCATTGTCCCTGATCCACGGGCCCCGCCGTACCGTGAGATTTCGGTAACCCCAGCGCAACGAAACGTCACGGAAACACACCTGTACGCGACCGGAAACGCTCACCGGTGACGCTCTGCCGAGCCCGCCCACTCGTTGGAGACGCCCGTGACCCTCGCCGCCGCGCACGTGAACACCGGCGACACCGCCTGGCTGCTCGCCGCGACCGCCCTCGTCCTGCTGATGACCCCGGGACTCGCGCTGTTCTACGGCGGCATGGTCCGCACGAAGAGCGTCCTCAACATGCTGATGATGAGCTTCGTGTCGATCGCCCTGGTCACGGTGGTCTGGCTGGCGGCCGGCTACTCCCTCGCCTTCGGTGACGACGCGTTCGGCGGGCTCATCGGCGGGCTCCACCACGCCGGTATGAGCGGCCTCGGCCCCGGCAGCGTGCACGGCACCGTCCCCACCCTCCTCTTCGCCACCTTCCAGCTCACCTTCGCGATCATCACGGCCGCCCTGATCAGCGGCGCGGTCGCCGACCGCACGAAGTTCTCGGCGTGGCTGGTCTTCGTCCCGGTCTGGACCCTGCTCGTATACGTTCCGATCACCCACTGGGTGTGGGGTCCGGGCGGCTGGATCGCCGGCAGGCTCGGCGCGCTCGACTTCGCGGGCGGTCTGCCCGTCGAGATCGCCTCCGGCGCCTCCGGTCTCGCCCTGTGCCTGGTCCTCGGCCCGCGTCTGGGCTTCAAGAAGGACGCCATGCGGCCGCACAACCTGCCCATGGTGATCCTGGGCGCCGGTCTGCTCTGGTTCGGCTGGTTCGGCTTCAACGCGGGCTCCGCGCTGGGCGCGAACGGCCTCGCCGCGGCCGCCTTCCTGAACACCCTGGCCGCCGGCTGCACCGGCCTGCTCGGCTGGCTCTTCGTCGAGCAGAAGCGCGACGGCCACCCCACCACCCTGGGCGCCGCCTCCGGCGCGGTGGCCGGCCTGGTCGCGATCACCCCGTCCTGCGGCACGGTCTCGCTGGTCGGCGCGCTGGTCGTCGGCCTCGCCGCCGGGGTCGTCTGCTCCTACGCGGTCAGCTGGAAGTTCAGGCTGAACTACGACGACTCCCTGGACGTCGTCGGCGTCCACCTGGTCGGCGGCGTCATCGGCACCCTGCTGATCGGCCTGTTCGCCGAGAAGGCGATGACCGGCGGCGAGGAGGGCCTCTTCTACGGCGGCGGACTCGCCCCGCTCGGCAAACAGGCGCTGGCCGTGGTGGTCGTGGCGGCGTACGCCTTCGCGGTGACGTACGGCCTCGGCAAGCTGCTCGACAAGGCGATGGGCCTGCGCGCGAGCGAGGAGCAGGAGCAGACCGGCCTGGACCTTACGGTGCACGCCGAGACGGCTTACGATCACGGGGTCCTGGGCCATGGAGCCCCGGTCTCCCATTCCGTCCTCACCGGAATCAGCACGCAGAAGGTCGACTCCCAGGCATGAAGCTCATCACCGCGATCGTCAAGCCGTACCGTCTGGACGAGGTCAAGACCGCCCTGCAGGAGCTCGGTGTGCACGGTCTGACCGTGACCGAGTCGAGCGGCTACGGCCGGCAGCGCGGCCACACCGAGGTGTACCGGGGCGCCGAGTACCGGGTCGACCTGGTGCCGAAGGTGCGGATCGAGGTCGTGGTCGAGGACGCGGACGCCGACGCCGTGATCGACGCGATCGTCACGGCCGCGCGGACGGGGAAGATCGGGGACGGGAAGGTGTGGGCCGTACCCGTGGAGACGGTCGTCCGCGTGCGGACCGGCGAACGCGGCCCCGACGCGCTCTGACCAGCAGCATCCCGACCGCCACGGCGGCGACGAACACCAGCGCCACGACCAGCCACGGCAGCGCGAGGAAGGAGGCGCTCGCCGACTGCCGGGTGCCCGGCGCGCTCGCGGTCAGCGTCACGTCCGCCCGGTCGAGCTGGGGCGCCCCGGACCAGGTCTCGGTGAGCCGGACCCGCTGTCCCGGCAGCAGCTCGGACGGCACCCGGGTCAGCTCGCGGTCGAGCAGCGTACGGCCGAACAGCCCGCGTGCCTTCAGCTCCACCTTGGGGTCGAGGGTGACGTTCCCGGTGTTGCGCAGGGTGTAGGAGACGGTGGCCGTGCCGGTGCCGATGCCCGGGATGAGGGGCTGGTGGTGGCTGATGTGCAGCTGCCCGACGGAGAGCGCGGGCAGTGTGGGCCCGCTGACCCGGAGGTAGACGCGGGCGCCGACGGCCCGCTGCACGCCGAGAGCCAGTGATCCGCTGCCCGCGTCGACACGCTCGTCCAGGGCGACGATGGCGCCCGGGTGGTCACCGGGTTCGGCACCCTGCGGGACGCGGAGGGTGAACGGCACGGTGACGGTGCGGTGTCCGGGCACGGTGACCCGGTCCTTCGCGGGCTTCGCCCACGCACCCACTCCGCTCATCCGCTCCTTCAGCGTGCGCACGGCGAAACCGCCGTCCCGGGCGGTGTTGTAGGCGTCGGCCGCGTAGAGCCGGAAGGTGAGCGGGCCGCCGGTCCTGTTCTGGACGGCGACCTTGTCGGTGAGGGTCTGGCCGGGGTCGGCGGAGAGATAGAAGTAGGGCCGCGCGGCGATCTTCGAGGCGACCGGGTAGACGGACCAGCTGCCGTTGTCGGCGGCGTGGGCGGGCGTGGCCTGCCATGCCAGCATCAGACCCAGGAGGAGGACGTACAGCTTGCGCATGGGTGCGGACCCCCACGGACGGGAGACAGGGCGGAAGACAGGGGAACGGGCGGGTGCGGACGCCCGCACGCTCAGGTGAGCGTCAGCGTGAGCACGCCGGAGTACGCGCCCGGAGGCGTGAACGCCGGTACGTCCAGGGAGAGTCCGGCGTCGACGGTGAACTCACCGCCGGTGAGCGTGCCGTCGGAGGTCGACGCCAGGGTCGCTCCCGCGGCACCCACGGTGCCCGCCGAGCCGGCCTTGCAGGTGCTGGGGCTGCCGGGTTTGGTGGCGCAGGCGGGATTCCAGCTGAGCTTGCCCGCGCCGATCTTGCCGCCGGGGCCGGTGAAGTCGGTGACCTTGCCGGTCAGGGACCAGCCCGCGGGCCCGCCGCGGAAGTCCTGCACGGTCACGGTCTGGAGCTTGCCGGTCGAGGCGCCGCCCTTGCCGAAGTCGACCGCCGACAGCGCGACGGAGTCCCCGGCCTGGGACATGGACAGCGTGCCCGCCTTGACGGTGGTGGTGAGCTTCTGGCTGCCGGGCGGGACGGGGGTGTTGTCGTTGACGGCGTAGGCCGCGGGTCCGGCCCCCTTGTCCGCGCTCCAGGAACCGCCCTCGTAGGCCACGATCCCGGTGGTCGTCTTGTCGTTGACGACCAGGGAACCGCTGAAGGAGCCCTGGGCGTTCGCGGTCACGGTGGCGGTGTCCGCGGTCTGGGTGCCGCCGGACCGGCCGGCCAGGGTGACGGTGGCGCCGGGCGTGAAGTTGCTGCCGGTGACGGTCACACTGGCCCCCGGGTCACCCGAGGCCGAACTCAGCGAGATTGCCCGGGTATTGGCCGGAGTGCCGTCCGTCGCCGTGACGGTCTGCGACACGGGGGCGGGCGGATGGGTGACCGTGCACGGGGTGTCCAGCTCCAGGATGTAGCTGGTGTGGATGTTGTAGTCGCCGGGCGAGAGGGTGATCTGCCCGGCCTTGGTGACGGTGAACGTGCCGGTCATGGAGAAGGACGGGAACGCGGCCTTCCCCGGCACCGGTGGGTTTTTCTTCGGCCCGGCGACGGTCACGTCCCCCGTCTGGGCGCCGCCGAGGGTCACCTTCCCGGTGGGGGTCATGATGTCGGCGGGCAGGGCCAGGTCGGTGGGGTTGCTGGCGGCGGCGGTGACCACGGTGTAGGTCACGGTGACGGTGTCGCCGACCTTGGGGCTGGTGTTGTCCACCGAGACGTTCGCGGTCGTGGTGCCGTCGATCGGCGGGATGCCCGCGACGGCGGGCGGGATGCAGTGCGTGGCGAAGTCCACGTTCGTACCGGCGGCACCGGCCGGACAGGCCAGCGCGCCGCCCGCGGTGACCGCGAGCGCCGTCGCCCCGAACAGCGACGCCCAGCGCCACCGTCGGGATCTTCGTGGTCTTGGGGGTGTCGAACCCATGGGGCCCCCTCCTGAGGGTTGCGGGCGCAGCGGCTCGTCTGCGCCGACAGGGGGCATTGATGTGGAGCGGGGGTGAGAAGTCAATGGAGATGCCGCAGAAATCTGACGGATCATCAGTTTCTGCGGCATCCACGGGACTTCCGGCCGGAACCGGAAGACATCTCTCAGTTCGGTCAGTCGAAGACGAAGGGGCCGGGCGACTGCGGGCCGCTCGCCGTGCAGGTCACGGTGACCCCGAAGATCACCATCTTCAGCGAGCCGCCGTAGGCGTCGAGGCTGTCACCGGAGGCGACGGTGCCGGGGAGCGGGCCGACGCTGACGGCGTCGCCGGCGTTCATGGCGGGGTTCTTGGTCCCGCTGAACACTACCGAGCCGCCGCCGGCCTTGGCCATGGTGAGGGTGGAGGAGATGGAGTCCTGCGCGACCGCGACCGGCGCGGTGATCGCGGACGAGGTGAGGGTGATGGTGGCCGAGGTGCCGCTCTGGGTGGCGGTGAGCGTGGCCGTGCCGCCGCCGAAGATGCCGCAGCTCGCGGTGATGGTCGCCGACTGTGGGGTGACGGCGGCCGCGGAGGGTGCGAAGGCGAGACCGGTGACCGCGAGGGCCCCGGCGGCCAGTGCCGCACCCATTGCCGTGCGCTTGCCTCTCATGGGGATCCGCTTCCCTTCCCTGTGGGGGGTGCCGTGTGGGGGGACACCGACGGGCGGGTGCGGATCTGACGACCCGTCGGATGTGTGGCTTCATTGATGCGCAAGGAAAGGAACCCAACAAGGTTGAATTCCAGCCGACCTTTCGTTCGGCTGGTACCAGTGCCGTCAGCCGGCGGAAACGGTCACCCGCACAGCTCCGTCAGGGCCGGCCAGCAACACCGGCGTCTCCGCGCCCCCGAGGTCGGCGACGGCAGCCAGGTCCTCGTCCGCCACGGACTCCGCCGCACTCACGACCGCCGCCGCCTCCAACGACGTGGCCCCGGAGGCCACGGCCATGGCAACAGCCGTACGCAGCGCGCTCAGTTTCAGCGAGGGCAGCGAAACCGACCCGGCGGCATAAGTACGCCCGGTCTCGTCCCGTACCGCCGCCCCCTCCGGCACACCGTTGCGGACCCGCACGGAACGGGCCAGGGTCACGATCTTGCGGTCCTCGGGATCAAGCGCGTTGCTCTCGGTCATGCCCAGAGCATACGAAGCCACGGCCCACCCACCCCGCCATGGGGTGCCGCGTCACCCCGCCACGGGATACATCGCACCCCGCCGCCCCTCCGGAGAGGCCAGCCACTCCAGCTTCTCCGCGGTGTTCGCCTCGTCCAGCGGAGTGTGCAGCACGATCATCAGATCGGGCCGGACCGGGACCTTGAGCGCCGTGGACTCCACCACCAGCAGCCCGGCCAGCGGATGCTCCAGTTCCTTGCGGATCTGCCCCTGGTCCTCGATGTCCCGCTCGGCCCACAGCGCCACGAACTCCGGGCTCGCCGCGCTCACCTCGGCGAGCACCGCCTGGAACCCCTCGTCGTCCGGCCGCGCGGCACACGCCGCCCGGAACTGCGCCACGACCGTACGCGCGTTCCGCTCCCAGCTGTGGCTGCGCGCCCGGTACATGGGGTCGGTGAAGAAGTCGACCAGGCAGTTCTGTGTGATGTCCGACCGCATGCCGAGCACGATCGCGGCCGCGTCGTTGTACATCACGCAGTTGTAGTACAGGTCCATGATGTGCGCCGGAAACGGCATCCAGGCGTCGATCAGCCGCCGCAGCCCGTCGCACATGTCCCGCTTCTCCGGGGCCACTTCGGGCGTCGGCGGGTTCATCCCGGCCAGCAGATACAGATGCCGGCGCTCGGCGTCGCTCAGCCGCAGCACCCGGGCCACGGCGTCCAGCACCGACGGCGAGACGGAGATCTCCCGCCCCTGCTCCAGCCACTGGTACCAGGAAGCCCCCACCCCGGCGAGCACGGCGACCTCCTCCCGGCGCAGTCCGGGCGTACGGCGCCGGCCCCCGCCCGCCGGCAGCCCGGCCGCCTCGGGACTGACCCGGGCACGCCGGCTCATCAGGAACTCCCGCAGCTCGTCGCGCCGATGGCTGCGCATCGCCCCAGCAGCAGGCACGTACCGCTCCTCCCCCGTCGTGTCTGGTGGTGCCACCACCACCATAAGTTCCGACTCCCCACCGGTATTCCGCGCGCCCGAAGCTCTTGCCATGGCGATCGACACCACCACCCAGACCACCACCGCCACGGGCACAGCGCTCGACACCCCCCGGCCGCCCCGGTTGTCGACGCGTGACAAGCTCGTGCTGTTCGTCCTGTGCGCGGCCCAGTTCATGGTCGCGCTGGACTTCTCCGTCCTGAACGTGGCCCTGCCCGAACTCGGCACCGACCTCGGCATGAGCCGCTCGGCGCTGCAGTGGGCGGTCACCGCGTTCGCGCTGCCCTCCGGCGGCTTCCTGCTCCTCTTCGGCCGCATCGGCGACCTGTACGGCCGCCGCAGGCTGTTCCTGACCGGCCTGGCCGTGTTCGGCGCGGCCTCGCTGCTGGCGACCCTGGCCTGGGACCCAGCGTCGTTCCTCGCCGGACGCGCGCTGCAGGGTCTCGGAGCGGCGGCCATCGTGCCGACCGCCATGTCCCTGCTGACCACCACCTTCCCGGAGGGCCCGGCCCGCGACCGCGCCCTCGGTATCGCCGGCACGGTGATGTCGCTGGGCTACACGGTCGGCATGGTCGCGGGCGGGATGCTGACCGACACGCTCGGCTGGCGCTCCACGATGGCCCTGCTCACCGTGTCCGCGCTGATCGTGCTGCCCCTGGCCCCCGCCCTGCTGCCCGAGTCCCGCACCCCGGACCGCCCGCGGCTGGACGTGCCCGGCGCGATCACGGTCACCGCGGGCCTGCTGTCGCTGATCTACGCCCTGTCCACCGCCGCCGACCACGGCTTCGGCCGCGCGGACGTCATCGCGGCGCTGACCGCCGGCGTGCTCCTGCTGACCGCGTTCACGGTGGTCGAATCCCGCACCCAGGCCCCGCTGGTCTCGCTGCCGATGCTGCGCCGGCGCACGGTGGCCTGGGGCAACCTCGGCGGTCTGGTGACCTTCTCGATGATGTCGACGGTGATCTTCGTGCTGACCCTGTACCTCCAGGACGTCCTGCACCTGTCGGCGTTCGAGACGGGGCTGGTCTTCGGTGTGCAGGGCGTGCTGTCGGCGGTCGCAGGCTCGATCGCGCCGAAGGTGATCAGCCGCTTCGGCGCCCGCCGCACCCTGGTCGGCTCGCTGGCCGGCCAGGGCGCGCTGATCGCGACGCTGCTCCTGCTGAACGCCCACACCTGGTCGGTGTGGGCGGCCACGGCCGCCGTGTCCCTGGCGAGCATGTTCCACCTGGGCGCGATCATCTCGTACGGCCTGACCGTCACCTCCGGTGTCCCGGACGAGGAGCAGGGCCTGGCCACCGGTCTGGTGACCTCCACCCAGCAGGTCGGCATCACGGTCGGCATCCCGCTGCTGGGCGTCCTGGCCACCACGTCCCACGACCTGCTGTCGGGCGTCCACACGGTCCTCGCCCTGGACGCGGGCGTAGTCCTCGCGGCCGCCGTCCTGGTCGGCCTGGGCCTGCGCCAGGGCCGGAGCCGGGGTCAGTTCAGGGTCTGAACGATCTCGCTCCGCGCGGCCGTGTGCACCACACGGCCGCGCGCGCCGTTGACCAGGGGGAGGTAGGGGGCGACATGCCCGCACTCGACATCGGCGACGATCGGCACCCCGAGCGGGCCGAGCGCGTCGAGCACGGCCTCGTGCTGGGTGAGGGTGGGGCTGTCGGGGGCGTGGGTACGGCCGACGAGGACGGCGGCGGCCCGGTCGAAGAAGCCGGCGAGACGCAAGCCGTGCAGGTGGCGGCAGATGGTGAACGCGTTGTCCTCGCAGGCCTCGACGTAGACGAGCAGCGGTTCGTCCCCGGCGAACCGCGAGACGTCCAGGTACGGGGTGCCGGCGAGGTGGCCGACGGTCTCGACGCAGCCGCCGATCAGCCGGCCCTCGACCTCCACGTCCCCGTCGCCGTCGAGCCGCGTCCAGGTGCCCTCGGCGTCCAGGGTGAGGTCGCGGATCTCCGGGTGCCCGACCCAGTCGTCCCAGCGGGCGGACCGGTACCGGCCGGGCGGCGTCTGCGCGAACGGCTCCCCCTGCGGCGCCGCGACGATGTCCAGCCAGGACCTGAGACCCTCCGGCGTCCGGTAGGGGGTGTCCATGAGGTTGTTGCCGTGCACGGTCGCGACCCCGGTGAGCAGGGTCAGCGGCGTGATGATCGTGGACATGTCCGAGTAGCCGACGACCCAGGTCGGCTCGGCCCGCCGGATCGCCTCGAAGTCGAGCAGCGGCAGCAGATCGATCGCCGTCTCCCCGCCCCAGGGAGGCACGACGGCCCGGATCGTCGGGTCGGTCAGCATCCCGGTCAGCTCGGCCGCGCGCTCGGCGGCCGGCGCGCTGAGGTGCGTCGAGCCGTCCATGCACCGGCCGACGACCATCTCGTATCCCCGCTCCTCCAGATCCCGGACCGCGAGGTCGAGGCGCGCGCGCATCTTCTCGGCCACCCCGCTGGACGGGGAGGTCACCCCTATACGGTCACCGGGGCGCAGGGGGCGCGGATACCGAGTCGTCATGCGCCGGATTCTGACAGGGGGTCAGCGGGTCCCGGCAACGGATTTACGGCTCCTACGGCCGGTCCAGCCGCAGCCGCTCCGCCCGCGGCAGCCCGGCGACGACGAGGTCGTACGAGTCCTCGATCAGCTCTTTCACCAGGCGCGCGGGCAGCCCGCCGTCGACCGTCACGGTGTTCCAGTGCCGCTTGTTCATGTGATACCCGGGGACGATCAGCCCCTCGTGCTCGGTGCGCAGCCGGACCGCGTCCTCCGGATCGCACTTGAGGTTGACCGTCAGGGGCCGCGCGTCCAGCCGCGTCAGGGCGAACAGCTTGCCCCGGACCTTGAAGACGGACGTCTCCGGACCGAACGGGAAGTCCTCCACCGCCGCGTTGAAGGACAGGCAGAAGGCGCGCAGCTCTTGCGGGGTCACTCGGCCTTCTCCTCCTGAGCGGGGGGTGCGGGCACGGGCTCCACCAGCACCGTCACGATCTTGTTCCGGCGGCCGGACGCCGCTTCCGCCGTCAGCCGCAGGACGCGCGCGTCGGGCAGTTCGACCTCGGCGGACGCGCCCGCGATGGGCACCCGGCCGAGCGCCTTGGCGAGCAGCCCGCCGACGGTCTCCACGTCCTCGTCGTCGTACTCCTCCAGGCCGTACAGCTCGCCGAGGTCGGTGATGTCCAGGCGGGCCGTGACCCGGAAGCGGTCGTCGCCGAGGTCCTCGACCGGCGGGAGTTCCCGGTCGTACTCGTCGGTGATCTCGCCGACGATCTCCTCCAGGATGTCCTCGATGGTGACGATGCCGGCGGTACCGCCGTACTCGTCGATGACGACGGCGACGTGGTTGCGTTCCTTCTGCATCTCGCGCAGCAGGTCACCGGCGTTCTTGGTGTCCGGCACGAAGGCGGCGGGCCGCATGGCGGTGGAGACCAGGTCGCCCTCCGCCTCCCGGTTGATGTGGGTCTTGCGGACCAGGTCCTTCAGATACACGATCCCGACGATGTCGTCCTCGCTCTCGCCGGTGACCGGGATCCGGGAGAACCCGGAGCGCAGGGCCAGGGTGAGGGCCTGCCGGATGGTCTTGAAGCGCTCGATGGTGACCAGGTCGGTGCGCGGCACCATGACCTCGCGCACGAGCGTGTCGCCGAGCTCGAAGACCGAGTGCACCATGCGGCGCTCCTCGTCCTCGATCAGCGACTCCTTCTCGGCGAGGTCGACCAGCGCCCGCAGCTCGGCCTCGGAGGCGAACGGTCCGCGCCGGAAGCCCTTGCCCGGAGTGAGGGCGTTGCCGATGAGGATGAGCAGGGACGGGATCGGGCCCATGATCCGGGCCAGCGGCAGCAGCACGTAGGCCGCCGCGGTCGCGGTGTTGAGGGGGTGCTGGCGGCCGATGGTGCGCGGCGACACCCCCACGGCCACGTACGACACCAGGACCATGACCCCGATGGCGACCAGCAGCGCCTGCCAGGTGGCGCTGAACGCCTCCAGGCAGGCGTAGGTGACCAGGGCCGCCGCCGCCATCTCGCAGGCGACGCGGACCAGCAGGGCCACGTTCAGATAGCGGGTGGGGTCGGCGGCGACCTGGGCGAGTTTCGCGCTGCCGCGGCGGCCGGACTTGACGGCCTCCTCGGCGCGGAAGCTGGAGATCCGGGCGAGGCCCGCCTCCGCGCAGGCGGCGAGCCAGGCGACGACGACCAGCGCGATGGCGCCGATCACGATCTGCGGACTCATGGGTGTGCTTATGAGACGGTCGGCGCCGGGGAGGGCCCGGTCAGCCCGTGCTCGGCTCGCCATCCGTCCACGATGGCGGCCTGGAGTCCGAACATCTCGGCCTTCTCGTCCGGCTCCTCGTGGTCGTAGCCGAGCAGATGCAGCACGCCATGGACGGTGAGCAGCTGGAGTTCCTCGTCCATGGAGTGCTGCGTCTCGGCTTCCGCCCCCTGCTTGGCGGCGACCTCCGGGCACAGCACGATGTCGCCGAGCAGCCCCTGCGGCGGCTCTTCGTCGTCCTTGGACGGCGGCCGCAGCTCGTCCATCGGGAACGACATGACATCGGTGGGGCCCGGCAGGTCCATCCACTGGATGTGCAGCTGCTCCATGGCGTCGGCGTCCACGACGATCACCGAGAGCTCGGAGAGCGGGTGGATGCGCATCCGCGCGAGTGCGTAGCGGGCGATGTCGAGGATCGCCTGCTCGTCGACCTCGGTGCCGGACTCGTTGTTGACGTCGATCGACATGGTCGTGCTGGTCTACTTCCCCTTGGTGCCCTTGGCGCCGGGCTTGCCACGGCCGCCCTTGTGGGTGCCGTTCTCGGTGCCGTACTTGCTGTCGTATTGCTCGTACGCGTCGACGATACGGCCCACCAGCTTGTGCCGTACGACATCGTGGGAAGACAGCCGGGAGAAGTGGACGTCCTCGACGCCCTCCAGGATCTCCTGCACCTGCCGCAGACCGCTCTTGGTGCCGTTCGGCAGGTCGACCTGGGTCACGTCACCCGTGATCACGATCTTCGAGTCGAAGCCGAGGCGGGTGAGGAACATCTTCATCTGCTCGGGGCTCGTGTTCTGGGCCTCGTCCAGGATGATGAAGGCGTCGTTGAGGGTCCGGCCGCGCATGTACGCGAGCGGCGCGACCTCGATCGTCCCCGCTGCCATCAACCGCGGAATGGAGTCCGGGTCGATCATGTCGTGCAGCGCGTCGTACAGCGGGCGCAGGTAGGGGTCGATCTTCTCGTAGAGCGTGCCCGGCAGAAACCCGAGCCGCTCACCCGCCTCCACCGCCGGCCGGGTGAGGATGATCCGGTTGACCTGCTTGGACTGCAGGGCCTGTACGGCCTTGGCCATGGCCAGGTAGGTCTTGCCGGTACCGGCGGGTCCGATGCCGAAGACGATCGTGTGCTTGTCGATCGCGTCGACGTACCGCTTCTGGTTGAGGGTCTTGGGGCGGATGGTGCGGCCCCGCGAGGACAGGATGTTCTGCGTCAGCACCTGAGCCGGGGTCTCGGGGCCGTCGCTCGTCCCGTTCTCGCTCGCCTTGAGCATGGCGATCGAGCGTTCCACTGCGTCCTCCGTCATCGGCTGCCCGGTGCGGAGCACCAGCATCATCTCGTCGAACACGCGCGAAATGAGAGCGACGTCGGCGGGATCGCCGACCGCGCTGATCTCATTGCCCCGGACATGTATGTCGGCCCCCGGGAAGGCCCTCTCGATCACACGCAGGAGGGAGTCGCCGGAACCCAGAACGGTCACCATGGGGTGCTGGGCGGGGACGGTGAACTGCGCTCTCGCCTGCTCCTGCGCGGGGGTGGTGTGAGCTGTGGGTGTCTGTGTCATGGGCCGGCGCTGAAGGCCTGCGCTTCCTCCTCGTCACGGCCGCGTAGCTGAGGGCGGCCTCGCGATTCCAGGGTACGACGGTGCACAGACAAGCCCGTAGGGCTTTTCGAACGGGGGGCTGCCCGGCGACGGGGGCCGCCCGGCAGCGGGGGGCCGCTCAGCCGGACCGGCGGAACCCGATGGTCGGGACGGCGCGGCGCAACGGCCACGGGCGGTCCAGTTCCTCCGGCACGAGCGCGTCCAGGAAGCCGTACCTGCGCAGCGCCGCGGGATCCTGCCCCGGCACCGACTGGACCCGCCGCCACCACGCCCCGACCTCCGACCACCCCGGCGCCGACAGGGACCCACCGAACTCCTGCACCGACAGGGCCGCCGTCAGTCCGGCGAAGGCCAGCCGGTCCGCCAGCGGCCACCCCGCCAGCGACCCCGTCACGAAGCCGGCGACGAAGACGTCTCCCGCCCCCGTCGGATCCAGCGCCTCCACGGCGATCGCCGGCACCTCCGCCGCCTCCCCCGTCCGCCGGTCCACGGCATAGGCCCCCTCCGACCCCAGCGTCACCACGGCCACCGGCACATACTCGGTCAGGGCGTGCGCCGCGTCCCGCGGACAGTCGGAGCCGGTGTACCGCTTCGCCTCCTCCGCGTTCGGCAGGAACGCCTCGCAGTGCGCCAGATCGGCGAGCCCGGCGAGATCCCACGCCCCGGTGTCGTCCCAGCCGACGTCGGCGAAGATCCGGGTCCCCTTCCGCGCGGCCTCGGCGATCCACGGCGCGCGCGCACCGGGCGTCAGTGAGGCGACGGCGGCACGCGCGCGGGGCGGGCAGTCCGCGGCCCGCTCCTGGAGGAGCACGGCCTCCGGGGGCGGCTGGTGCCCGTGGGACACCATGGTCCGCTCGCCCTCGTACGCCATGGACACCGTCACCGGCGAGTGCCAGCCGGGCACGGTCCGTGACGCCGACAGATCGATGCCCTCGCCCTGTGCGAGCGCGTCCCAGCAGTACTCGCCGTAGTGGTCGTCCCCGAAGGCCGCCGCCAGGGAGGTCTTCAGACCGAGCCGGGCCAGGGCCGTGGCCATGTTGGCGACCCCGCCGGGGCTGGAGCCCATGCCCCGGGCCCAGGACTCGGTGCCGCGCACGGGTGCCGAGTCCAGACCGGTGAAGATGATGTCGAGGAAGACCGTGCCCGTCAGATAGACGTCCCAGGGCGGATCGCCGGGCCGGCGCAGCGCGGCGAGCGGGTCGACCTGGGCCTGACAGCGCGCGGCCTGGGTGAGGTGTTCCGGTTCCTCTCCGGTGATCGTGTGCGACGGGGTCACGGTGCGCTCCCTGGCGTGGTGCGGATCTGGCCAGTGTGCACCAATCACCCCGCCGCGCAGGGGGTTACCAGCGGGGCATCACCGGTTGCCGCCAGCCGGGTTCGGCCACCCGCATCGCGGCCGCGTCGTCGCGGTCGCGCAGCGAGCCGTCGTCCTCGGCCCAGCGCCGGTGCAGCCGGGCCAGCTCGTCCCGGTCGAGCTCGACCCCGAGGCCGGGGGCGTCGGAGACCTCGGCCTTCCCGGCCCGGAACGCCGGACGCTCGGTGAGGACGTCCTCGGACTGCCAGGGATAGTGGGAGTCGCACGCGTGGTGAAGGCCGGGGACCGTGGCCGCGACCTGGGTCATCGCCGCGAGGCTGATGCCGAGATGGGTGTTGGAGTGCATCGACACCCCGACCCCGAAGGCGGCGCAGATCGCGGCGAGCCGCTGGGTGTTGCGCAGCCCGCCCCAGTAGTGGTGGTCGGAGAGCACGACCTGCACGGCGTCGCGCGTGAACGCCTCCTTGATCTCGCCGAAGGTGGTCACGCACATGTTGGTGGCGAGCGGGACGTCGGTTCCCGCCGACACCTCGGCCATTGCCGGCGTGCCCAGCGTCGGGTCCTCCAGGTACTCCAGGACGTCCCCGAGTTCCTTCGCCACCTTCAGCGAGGTCTCGACCGACCAGGCGCCGTTGGGGTCGAGGCGCAGCGGATGGCCGGGGAAGGCCTCGGCCAGGGCCCGTACGGCGGCGATCTCCTCGTCGGGCGGGAAGACGCCGCCCTTGAGCTTGAACGACGTGAAGCCGTGCCGCTCCTTGAACAGCCGCGCCTGTGCCACGACTCCGGCCGGGTCGAGAGCGGCCCCCCAGTCGTCCTGCTCGCAGGCCACGCCCTCCGGATGGCCGGCCCACTTGTAGAACAGGTAGGCGCTGTACTCGACGGCGTCCCGCACCTTGCCGCCGAGCAGGGCGTGCACGGGCAGCCCGAGCGCCTTGCCCTGGGCGTCCAGGCAGGCGACCTCGAAGGCGGACAGCACCGACAGCCGGAGCTTGTCGGCGCTCTGCACCCCGCGCAGCCCGCCGGCGTCGGCCTGTCCCTCGACCCGGGACTCGTCCACGCCGAGGTCGATCTCGAACAGTCCGTTCACATCCATGACCGAGCGGCCGGTGAGCCGTTCGGCCAGCGGGCGGGCCAGTTCCAGGTACTTGGTGTCGCCGTAGGTCTCGCCGAGCCCGGTGATCCCGTCGGCGGTGACGATCTCCACGATCAGCCGGGGGGTGTACGGCTGGTGCACGCCCTGGGTGTTGAGCAGCGGCGGGTCGGCGACCAGGATCGGCGTCAGCCGCACCTCGGCGACGGTCAGGTCACGGGTCACAGGGAGGCTCCTACGAGGTCGAGTCCGGCGGTGAGCAGGGCCTTGAGGTCGGCGAGGTCGGCGGGTGCGGGGTCGGTGAGCGGGGCGCGCACGGGTCCGACGCGCTGTCCGCGCAGCCGGGCCGCCGCCTTCACCAGGGACACGGCGTATCCGGGGGTTCGGTCGCGGAGTTCGACGAACGGCACGTAGAAGTCCCGCAGCAGCTTGTCGGCCATCCCGTGGTCGGCGTCCCGCAGGGCGGCGAAGAAGGCGCCGGCGATCTCCGGGGCGAAGGCGTGCACGGCGGAGGAGTAGGCGGGGACGCCGACGGTGGCGTAGGCGCGGGCCTGGATCTCGGCGGTGGCGGCGCCGTTGAAGAAGAGGAAGCCGTCGGGGGCGGCGAGGGTGAGGCGCTGGAGCCGGTCGAGGTCGCTGTGACCGTCCTTGAGGCCGATGACGTTCGGGATGCGCGCGATGCGCCGCAAGGAGTCGGCCGTGTAGGCGACTTGGCCGCGCTGGTAGGCGATCAGCGGCAGCCGGGTGCGTTCGGCGAGCCGCTCCAGCTGGGCGGCGAGGCCGTGCTGCGGGGCGTCGACCAGGTAGTGCGGCAGCACGAGCAGGGCGTCGGCGCCAGCCTCCTCGGCGATCCGTGCGAACCGGGCGGCCTGCGCCCAGCCGTACCCGGTCCCGGCCACGACCGGAACCCTTCCTGCCGCCTCCTCGACGGCGGTGGTGACGACGGTCCGGTACTCCTCCTCGTCCAGCGAGAAGAACTCCCCGGTGCCGCAGGCCGGGAAGACGGCGCCGGGCCCGGCGGCGAGCCGGTCGGCGACATGGGCGCGGAAGCCGCCGGGATCGAGGGAGCCGTCGTCGTGGAACGCGGTGAGCGGGAAGGACAGCACCCCGCGCGCCATCCCCTCCCGCAGCCGCCGCGCCACACCCTCGGGACTCGGATCGCCACCCACCCTGATCATCTCCCCTTATGAATGACGTCTATATATGCGAACGCAGCTTAGTTGCTTCTACCCGGACCCCTACCGCACAAACCGAAAAGTGACGCAGATCGCACTCTCGG
The DNA here is from genome assembly GCF_053593835.1 of Streptomyces sp. NPDC002076. Taxonomy (NCBI): domain Bacteria; kingdom Bacillati; phylum Actinomycetota; class Actinomycetes; order Kitasatosporales; family Streptomycetaceae; genus Streptomyces; species Streptomyces sp. NPDC002076. The sequence continues at coordinate 67,097 of NZ_JBSFDI010000016.1, read as the reverse complement.
CCCTTCTTCCGGAAACCGCGTGCTTGGTACAACTTCCTCGGATGTTCCTGTCCGTCGACAGGCGTCGCCCTCCTCCCCCCGCACGCCCCTCCTTTCGCCTGCCCTGGAACGCCCGTGTCCGCCCCCCGCTCCATGCCCTGGCCCCTCGTCGCCCTTTTCACGGCCGGGTATCTCGCGCCCTATCTGCTGCCGACCACCGTCGGCCGGCTCGATTCCGCGCTTCCGCTCAACCCCACCCAGGCCGGGGCGATCGGCAGTGCGCTGCTGCTGAGTTCGGCGGCGGCGGGCTTCCTGCTGGCCTCCCGGGTCGACCGGATCGGCCCCCGCACGCTCGCCCGGCTCGGCCTCGCGCTCGCCGTCCTCGGCTACGGCGGAGCCGCCCTCACCGCCTTCGTTCCGGCCGTGGTCGCGGGCGCGGTCGTCGGCGGCTTCGGCTCCGGCACGGTCACGGCGGTCGCGGCGAGCGGCATCGCCGCGATGGGGGTCCCCCCGCGCGAGGATGTTCGAGCGTGGGGGAGCGATCCGCACCGGGTCACCACGCTCGGCCTGCTCGGCGTCTCCGCCCTCGCCGGCGCCCTGTATCTGACGATCCCCCACCTCGGCCCCGGCCACGGCCTGCCCCTCGCGGCCATCGCGCTCACCGCGCTCGCGGTCCTCCCGCTCACCGGCCGCCTGCCCGGTCGTACCGCACCGGCCCGGACGAGTGTTGCGCACGGCCGGCTCCCCCGCCCCCGCGCCGGGCTGCTGCTGGCCGCCGCCATGCCCTGCTGGTCCCTCGCCCAGAACTCCCTCTGGGGCGTCAGCGGCCGGATCGGGCTCGACCAGGCCCACCTCAGCGAGGTCACCGTCGGCGCGGTGTTCGCGATCGCGCTCGGCGCCGGACTCCTCGGGGTCCTCGGCGCGGGCGCGCTCGGCCCCCGGCTGGGCCAGGCCGTGCCCATCGGCGCCGGTACGGCACTGATCGCGGGCTGCATCGCGCTCAGCGCGTCCGCGACCGACCTCACGGCCTTCGCGGCGGGCGAGATCTCCTGGAACCTGGTCTACCCGGTCGTCCTGTCGTACGTCATCGGCCTCGCCGCCTCCCTCGACCCGCGCGGCCGCTGGGCGGTCCTGGTCGGCTCGGCGGCGTCACTGGGGACGGCGGCGGGACCGCTGGCGGGAAGTGTGCTGGCGGCAGGAGCGGGCTTCCCGGTGATGGGCAAGGTGCTCGGCGCCGGGCTGCTGCTGATCGCCGTACCGATGACGGCGGTGGCGCTTCGGGCGGGCAGGCGGCCCCTGCCGGTGGTGGAAGTGCCGGTGGAGTCGCCCGCCGTGCCCGCCCGGAGCGCCTACGACACGGCGTCGCCGAACTCGTACGCGTCGACCTCGGCGATGTAGCGGGCCCGCCGCTCCTCGTCGTCCTCCAGGAAGGAGGCGAGGAAGGAGTTGCGGGCCAGCTCGCGCAGCCGGTCCTCGGTCAGGCCCAGGGTCTGGTGTACGGCCGCGAAGTTGTCGCCGGCGTATCCGCCGAAGTACGCCGGGTCGTCGGAGTTGACCGTGCACAGCAGGCCGGCGTCGAGCATGGCCGGCAGCGGGTGGTCGGCCAGCGTGTCGACCGTGCGCAGGCGGACGTTGGACAGCGGGCACAGGGTGAGCGGAATCCGCTCCCGCACCAGCCGCTGGACCAGCGCCGGGTCCTCCATGCAGCGCAGCCCGTGGTCGACGCGCTCGACACCGAGCACGTCCAGGGCCTCGGTGATGTACTCCGGCGGCCCCTCCTCACCGGCGTGCGCGACCCGGCGCAGCCCGAGCGCGGCGGCGGCCTCGTACACCTCCCGGAACTTCACCGGCGGATGCCCGACCTCGGCGGAGTCCAGGCCGACACCGGTGATCCGGTCCAGGTACGGCCTGGCGGCCTCCAGGGTCTCCCGGGCCGACTCCGCGGATTCGTCCCGCAGGAAGCAGAGGATCAGCCTGGTGGAGACGCCATGGTTGCGCTCGCTGCCGGCCAGCGCCCGCCACAGCCCCTCCACGACCGTGCCCATGGGAACGCCCCGCGCGAGGTGGGCCTGCGGGTCGAAGAAGATCTCCGCGTGCCGCACGCCCTGCGCGGCGGCACGGGCCAGATAGGCGTTCGCCAGGTCGGCGAAGTCCTGCTCGGTGCGCAGGACGGCCATCAGCTCGTAGTACAGGTTCAGGAAGGACTGGAGGTCCTCGAACTGGTAGGCCTTGCGAAGCTCGTCCGTGTCCGCGTACGGCAGGGTCACGCCGTTGCGGGCGGCCAGCTCGAACGCCAGCTCGGGCTCCAGAGTGCCTTCGATGTGGAGGTGCAGTTCTGCTTTCGGGAGGGGCATCAAAGCATCGTACGGATCTTCTACCGCCGTTTCGGAACCGGCACCCGCAGCAGATCGTGCGCCACGCTCAGCTCGCCCTCGAAGCCCGCCGCCCGCGCCTGCCGCTCGAACTCCTCCGGTTCGGTGTAGCGCTGGCTGAAGTGGGTGAGGACGAGGTGCCGTACCCCCGCCTGCCGGGCGATGGCGGCGGCCTGCCCGGCGGTCAGGTGACCGTGCTCCACGGCCAGTTCGATGTCCTCGTCCAGGAAGGTCGACTCGATGACGAGCAGGTCGCAGCCCTCCGCGAGCGCGTGCACGCCGTCGCACAGCCGGGTGTCCATGACGAACGCGAACCGCTGCCCGCGCCGCACCTCGCTGACGTCCTCCAGCGTGACCTCCCCCAGCCGGCCCTCGCGCTGCAGCCGGCCGACGTCCGGGCCCTTGATCCCGTGCGCGGCGAGCCGGTCGGGCAGCATACGGCGGCCGTCGGGCTCGATCAGCCGGTAGCCGTAGGACTCGACCGGGTGCGAGAGCCTGCGGGCCTCCAGGGTGTACGCCGGGGTCACCGCGAGGATGCCGTCGGCGGCGACCGGCGCCTCGGCGATGCCGACCGTCTCCCGGTAGGCCGTGGCGTACCGCAGGCGGTCGAAGAAGCGCTGCCCGGAGCGCGGATAGTGCGCGGTGACCTCGTGCGGCACCTGGTCGAGGTTGATCCGCTGGATGACACCGGCGAGGCCGAGGGAATGGTCGCCGTGGAAGTGGGTGACGCAGATCCGGTTCAGGTCATGGGCGGCGACCCCGGCGCGCACCATCTGGCGCTGCGTGCCCTCGCCGGGGTCGAACAGGATGCCCTCGCCGTCCCACCGCAGCAGATAGCCGTTGTGGTTGCGGTGCCGGGTGGGGACCTGGCTGGCCGTGCCGAGGATCACCAATTCACGTACGGACACGGCTGGTTACCCGGGCGGCCACTGCAGTCCACGGCCGCCGAGGACGTGCGCGTGGGCGTGCCAGACGGTCTGGCCGGCGCCGGAGCCGGTGTTGAAGACGATGCGGTAGCTGTCGAGCTTCTCCTCGTCGGCCACGGCCTGGGTCTCGGCGAGGACGTCGGCGGCGAGTTGCGGTGCCTCGGTGCCGAGGACGGCGGCGTTCTTGTAGTGGGCCTTGGGGATCACCAGGATGTGGGTGGGGGCCTGGGGGTTTATGTCCCGGAAGGCGACGGTGGTGTCTGTCTCGCGGACGATCGTCGCCGGGATGGTGCCCGCGACGATCTTGCAGAACAGGCAGTCGTCCTGCGGTGCTCCGGCCATGCGTGTGCCTCCTCACGCTGGTGATCAATACCGGTGCATCGTAGTCGTATCAGGTCGGCATTCCCGGAGGAGTTTTCGCGGGCCGTTCCTCCAGCGCCGCCAGCGCGAGCCGGATCGCCTCGTCGAGTTGGGTGTCACGGCCCTCCGCCCAGTCCTGCGGCCGCTGTACGACCTCCACATCCGGGTCCACGCCATGGTTCTCCACGTCCCACCCCACCCCCTCCAGCCACATCGCGTACTTCGGCTGGGTGATCAGGGTGCCGTCGACCAGGTGGTAGCGGCTGTCGATGCCGATGACGCCGCCCCAGGTGCGGGTGCCGACGACCGGGCCGATGCCGAGGGCCTTGATCGCCGCGTTGACGATGTCGCCGTCGGAGCCGGAGAACTCGTTGGCGACGGCGACGACCGGGCCGCGCGGGGCGTCGAGGGGATAGCTGGTGGGGCGCATGCCGCGCGGGAGGTCCCAGCCGATGATGCGGCGGGCCAGTTTCTCCACGACCAGCTGGGAGGTGTGGCCGCCGCGGTTCTCGCGGACGTCGACCACGAGCCCTTCGCGGGCCACCTCCACGCGCAGGTCCCGGTGGATCTGCGCCCAGCCGGGGGCCTGCATGTCGGGGACGTGGAGGTAGCCGAGGCGGCCGTCGGAGGCGGCGTGCACGTGGGCGCGGCGGTCGGCGACCCAGGCGTGGTAGCGCAGGGGTTCCTCGTCGGCGATCGGGATGACGACGGTGTGCCGGGGTTCGCCGCCGCCCGCCGGGGAGACGGTCAGCTCCACCGGGTGGCCCGCCGTGCCGACGAGGAGCGGGCCGGGGCCCGTCACCGGGTCGACCGAGTGGCCGGCGACCGCGATGATCGCGTCTCCGGGGCGGACGGCGACGCCGGGTGCGGCGAGCGGGGAGCGGGCGTCCGGGTCGGAGGTCTCCGAGGGGAGGATGCGGTCGATGCGCCAACTGCCGTCCGGGTGGCGGGAGATGTCGGCGCCGAGCAGTCCGTGCCGGGGGCCGCCGCCCCGGCCGCCGGAGGGGATGACGTAGGCGTGCGAGGTGCCGAGTTCGCCGTGCAGCTCCCACAACAGGTCGACCAGATCGCTGTGGGTGGCGAGGCGGGCCAGCAGGGGGCGGTAGCGGGCGAGGACGCCGGTCCAGTCGACGCCACCGAGGTCGGCCCGCCAGAAGTGGTCGCGCATCAGCCGGCCGGTCTCGTCGTACATCTGCCGCCACTCGGCGGCCGGGTCGAGGGTCTGCCGGACGCGGGCCAGGTCGACGGTGACGCTGGTGTCGCCGTCGTCGTCGGTGCCGGTACGGCGGTCGCTGGGGACCACCCGGAGCCGGTCGTCGGTCCACAGCAGCACACGTTTGCCGTCGCCGCTGACCTCGAAGTGGTCGGCGTCGGAGGCCAGGTGCTCCAGGCGCCGCTGGGCGAGGTCGTAGCGCTGCAGCTCGGTGTGCGGGTCGGGGTCCTCGGGGTGGGCGCGGGCGGTGCCGAGGACGCCCTGCACGGGGTGGCGCAGCCAGAGCACGCCGTCCTTGGCGGCGCGCAGGGTGGAGTAGCGGCCGGCCTCGACCGGGAAGGGGACGATCCGGTCGGCGAGGCCTTCGAGGTCGATGCGGGTGGCGGGGGTGCCCTCGCTGTCGGGGGTCTCGTCCTTGTCCGGGGTCTCGAACGGGCGGCCGTGCCGCTGCGGGCCGAAGGGCGAGGGGGTGGTGGCGGCGAGGGTGATCAGGTGCGGGCGGGCGCCGACCACGAAGGCGAGGTCGAAGACGTGCTCGTCGTAGACGGGGTCGAAGGCGCGGTTGGAGAGGAAGGCGAGGTGTTTGCCGTCGAGGGTGAAGGCGGGGGCGTAGTCCTGGAAGCGGAGCGGGGTCGCCTCGGTGACCGAGAGGTCGGTGGTGTGGGCGATGCGCAGCTGGGAGAGCGGGCGGGGGCCGGGGTGGGCCCAGGCGAGCCAGGCGGAGTCGGGGGAGAAGGCGAGGCCGGAGACCTCGCCGTCGTCGCTGCTGTCGACCTCGCGGACCTCGCCGGTCTCGCGCTCGACGAGCAGCAGCCGGCCGTCGTGCGCGGCCACGGCGGCCCGGCTGCCGTCGGGGGCCATGGCCAGTTCCAGGACCCGGCCGAGCTGTCCGGCGGCCAGCCGGCGCGGGGGCGCGCCGGGCACGGTCCCGGTCGCGGGGGCGAACTCCAGGGCGTCGTCGCCCTCCGCGTCCGTCACCCACACCACCCACTCCTCGCCCTCGGCGCGGAAGGCGCGCGGCATCCGGGCGCGGACCCCGGAGGTGGCGGCGAGGGCGCGGGCGGGCCCGGAGCGGTGGGTGACCCAGTGGATCCCGCCGCGCACGCACACGGCGCTGCCCCGCGCGGTGTGGTCCGGGGCCGCCTCGCCGAACCAGCGGGCGGCGTTCACCGGGCGGGGGCGCAGATCGATCCGGGGCCCGCCGAGGCGCACGTCCAGCCGGCGCGGCTCGGCGCTCTCCAGGTCGTCCAGCAGCCACAGTTCACCGGCGCTGCTGTAGACGACCCGGGTGCCGTCGCCGGAGGCGTGCCGGGCGTAGAAGCCGTCGAGAGGGGTGTGGCGGCGCAGGTCGGAGCCGTCGGCGAGGGAGGAGTAGAGCGCGCCGGTGCCCTCGTGGTCGGACAGGAAGGCGATCCTCTCCCCCACCCACACCGGGCACTCGATGTTCCCGTCGACATCCTCGTGCAGCCGGACGAACTCCCCGTCCCCCGCGCCGTCGATCCACAGCTTGCCCGCCGTACCGCCCCGGTAGCGCTTCCAGTGGGCGGCCTCGCGGCCCATCGGCGCGGACAGCAGCACGGTGGCCGGGCCGAGGGCCACATCGCCGACCGGGCCGTACGGCAGGGTCTCGGCCGGTCCGCCGTCCAGCGGGACGGCATGCGCCCAGCTGTGCCGGAAGCTGTGCCGGCCGTGCGCGCCGAGCGCGAGCACCCGCCCGTCGGCGGTCCAGCCGAGCACCTCGGTACGGCGGTTGCCCCAGTGGGTCAGCCGGTCGGCGGGGCCGCCGTCGACGGGGGCGACATGCACCTCGGGCGCGCCGTCCCGGGTGGAGCTCCAGGCGAGGAAACGCCCGTCGGGTGATATCCGGGGCTTGGTCACCGGCATGTTGTCGGCGCTGACCCGCCAGGCCCTGCCGCCGTCCAGGGGCGCGAGCCATACGTCGTCCTCGGCGACGAAGGTCACCAAGTCGCCGTGTACATGAGGGAATCGGAGATAGGCGGCACCCTGAGTCACCCCGTCACTGTACGCAGCGACGGCTGTGCCTCGCCGGGTATTCCGATCACTTCCCCTCGACGGGCCAGCAGGTGGGGTCACCCTTGCACCAGATGGTGCGGGTGACAGTGACAGTGACGGTCACGGTCGGCTTCCCGCCGCCCGGCCGGTAGGTGGGCGGCCGGTACGTCGGTCCGGGCGTGGCGGCACAGTCGCCGAGCCCGCTGACGTGGAACACCTGTCTGCCCCCGACCTCGGCGGTCAGATCCCCCCGCACACAGGCGCCGTCGACGGCCTTGGTCACCTTCCCGGTGACCCTGATCTTCCGCCCGTCCTTGGTCTCCCCCTGGCAGTCGACGGAGACGACGGTGGTCGCGGACGGTGAGGGCGTCGCCCCGTGCGCCGTCTTGCCGCCGTTGCCGTAGTCGCCGGTGCAGGTGAGCCAACTGACGTCGATGTGCTGCTGCTTGAGCCTGGCCGTCGCGGTGGTGTCCGTGGTGTAGGCGACGGACGCGACACTGAGGTCGTCCGGCTGACACGCCACCATGGCCGCGCCGGCCACCACGACGAGCCCGGCCACGGCCACCGCCCGCGTCCCGCATCTCCCGTACCGAATCCGCCTCAATGCCCGCATGCAGGGCAGAGTGCCACCGGCACGAACGGCACGGAAGGCCACATACGGCCACTCACCCGTTCGGGGTCCGGGCCGGCGCGCCCTGAAGGGGCGCGGGGAACTGCGCGATCAGCCCCCACGGCGCCGCAGTCGTCCGACAGGACATCCCGGCACTGCACGCGGTCAAACCAGCGGAGCGCCTAGCCGCGCAGCAGCAGCCACTCCTGGAGTTCGACCAGGTTGCCCTCCGGGTCCTTGAGATGGGCGACTCGCATGCGGTCGGTCATGGGGGCCGGGCCGTGGAGGAGGGTGGCGCCGCGGGAGGTGATCTCGGCGCAGTAGGCGTCCAGGTCGTCCACGCGCAGGACGACCAGGGAGCGGTGACCGGTGGCCGTGTCCCCAAGTTCCGCCAGCACCTCGGCCATCATCGCCCGGTCCTGCAACGCGATCCCGGCAGAGCCGGCGTGCGGGCTGAACTTCTCGTACGGCCCCTCGGTCGCGCCGGACTGCGGCTTCAGGCCGAGAACGTCGGCGTAGAAGCGGTAGCAGGCGGCGAAGTCGGTGACCAGGAGCCGGACTTGGGCGAGTTCCACGGTTGTCCCCCAGGTGTCAGGACCAGCGGCCGGTGCGGCCCAGCAGCAGGGCCACGGCGGCGGTGCCGGCGGTTGATGTACGCAACACGGTAGGACCGAGGACGTACGCCTTCGCACCCGCCTCCTGGAAGAGCGCCAACTCGTCGCGTGCGACGCCCCCTTCGGGGCCGACGACCAGCACGATCTCGCCCTCGGTGGGCAGTTCGGCGGTCGCCAGCCGCTCACTCGCGTGCTCGAAGTCGGAGTGGAGCACGGCGGCGAAGTCGGCCTTGGCGAGAAGTGCGGCAACCTGCTTGGTGGTTGCCGCGTCCGCGACCTCCGGGAAGCGCAGCCGACGGGACTGCTTGCCTGCCTCGCGCGCGGTGGCCCGCCACTTGGCCAGCGCCTTCTGACCCCGGTCGCCCTTCCACTGGGTGATGCACCGCGCGGCCTGCCAGGGCACGATCGCGTCGACCCCGGTCTCCGTCATCGTCTCCACGGCGAGTTCGCCCCGGTCGCCCTTCGGGAGGGCCTGGACCACGGTGATCCGGGGGCTGGGCTCCGGCTCCACCGGGAACTCGAAGGGCTCGACCACCATGTGGTCCTTGCCCGACACGCTGACGACGACCCCGGCCGCGCCCCGCCCCTTGCCGTCCGTCAGCACCACGTTCTCACCGGGCTGCAGCCGCCGTACCGAGACCGCGTGCCGCCCCTCGGGGCCGTCGACGTCGACGACCGAACCGGGGCCCACGCCCTCCAGCGAGTCCACGACGAACACCGGCGCGGTCATCGCAGTCCCCCCTTGCCCGACAACGCTGTCCGGGCCGCGTCGAGTTCGGCGGCCAGCACCTCCACCAGCTCCCCGGCGGGCAGCTCGCGGGCCAGCCGGTGTCCCTGCCCCGCCCACAGCGCCATGCCCTGCGCGTCCCCGGCCTTGGCGGCGGCCTTGCGCAGCGGCGAGGTGAGGTGGTGGATCTCCGGGTAGGCGGCGGGAGCGTACGGGCCGTGCTCGCGCAGGAAGCGGTTGACCAGTGCGCGCGCCGGGCGGCCGGAGAAGGCCCGGGTCAACTCGGTGCGCGCGAAAAGGGGGTTGGTCAGCGCCTGCTTGTGTACGGCCTGGGCGCCGGACTCGGGGGTGGCGAGGAAGGCGGTGCCCAGCTGGGCCGCGCTCGCGCCGGCCGCGAGGACGGCGGCAATCTGGCTGCCGCGCATGATGCCGCCGGCGGCGACGACCGGGATGCTCACGGCCTCGCGGATCTGCGCGACCAGCGACAGCAGCCCGATCCCGGCGCCGTCGTTCTCGGGGAGGTCCCGGTGGGTGCCCTGGTGGCCGCCCGCCTCCACGCCCTGCGCGATCACCGCGTCCGCCCCGGCCCGCTCGACGGCGCGGGCCTCCTCGGCGGTGGTGGCGGTGACCAGGGTGAAGGTGCCGACGCGGCGCAGGCCGTCGAACACCTCCCGGCTCGGCACGCCGAAGTGGAAGGAGACCACCGGCACCGGGTTGTCGAGGAGTACGGCGAGCTTGGCGTCGTAGCCGTCGTCCCGGCCGCTGTCCGGATCGCCCAGCTCGGTCTCGTACCAGGCGGCCTCGCCGGCCAGCTGATGGGCGTAGACCTCGACGGCGCCGGAAGGGGGCACGGCGTTGGCCGCTCCGGTGGAGCCGGTGCCCGCACCGGGGTACTCGGACTGGGGCATGAACACGTTCACACCGAAGGGGCGGCTCGTCAGCCCGCGCAGCTGCTTGATCTCCTGGTACATGCCATCGGCGGTCTTGTACCCGGCGGCGAGAAACCCGAGGCCACCGGCCTCGGAGACGGCGGCGGCGAGCTGCGGGACGGAGACACCGCCCGCCATGGGGGCCTGCACGATCGGGTAGGGGAAGAGATCGGTCAGCGCGGAGGACATGACCGCATGTTGTCACGTCCTTTGAACAAGTCCGAATCCGGGCGACCGATGGCATAAACCAATGGCATACGGGGTGCCGAAGCACCCCGTCAGACCTCCACCGGCGACGGTTCAGCGCCCTTTGAACGCATCCCTCAACCGCGAGAAAAACCCCTGCTGCCCCGGCTGACCGTGCCTGCGGGGGCCGACCCTCGGACCCCCGGTCACGCCGCAGCGCACGTCAGCGCCCGTTGAACGCGTCCTTCAACCGCGAGAACAACCCTTGCTGTCCCGGCTGGAACTGCCCCTGGGGCCGTTCCTCGCCGCGCAGCTTGGCCAGCTCGCGCAGCAGGCGCTCCTGGTCCGGGTCCAGCTTGGTCGGGGTCTGCACCTCGACGTGCACGATCAGGTCACCCCGGCCGCCGCCGCGCAGATGCGTGACGCCCCGGTTGTGCAGCGGGATCGACTGGCCGGACTGGGTGCCGGGCCGGATGTCGACCTCCTCCATGCCGTCCAGCGTCTCCAGCGGCACCTTGGTGCCGAGCGCCGCCGCGGTCATCGGGATGGTGACCGTGCAGTGCAGGTCGTCACCGCGCCGCTGGAAGGTCGGGTGCGGCAGCTCGTGGATCTCGACGTACAGGTCACCGGCCGGACCGCCGCCCGGCCCGACCTCGCCCTCACCGGCGAGCTGGATCCGCGTGCCGTTGTCGACACCGGCCGGGATCTTGACGGTGAGCGTGCGGCGGGAGCGGACGCGGCCGTCGCCGGCGCACTCCGGGCACGGGGTCGGCACGACCGTGCCGAAGCCCTGGCACTGCGGGCACGGCCGGGAGGTCATGACCTGGCCCAGGAAGGACCGGGTGACCTGCGAGACCTCACCGCGGCCCCGGCACATGTCACACGTCTGAGCGGTCGTACCGGGCGCAGCGCCCTCACCGTTGCAGGTGTTGCAGACGACCGCGGTGTCGACCTGGATGTCCTTGGTCGTCCCGAAGGCCGCCTCGTCCAGCTCGACCTCGATCCGGATCATCGCGTCCTGGCCGCGCCGGGTGCGCGAGCGCGGGCCGCGCTGCGACGCCGTACCGAAGAACGCGTCCATGATGTCGGAGAAGTTGCCGAAGCCACCGGCCCCGAAGCCGCCCGCGCCCGCGCCGCCGGACTGCGAGAGCGGGTCGCCGCCGAGGTCGTAGACCTGCTTCTTCTGCGGGTCCGACAGCACCTCGTAAGCGGCGTTGATCTCCTTGAACCGCTCCTGGGTCTTCGGATCGGGGTTGACGTCCGGGTGCAGCTCGCGCGCGAGCCGACGGAACGCCTTCTTGATCTCATCCTGCGACGCGTCGCGGCGCACGCCGAGAACGGCGTAATAGTCCGTGGCCACTTACGACTCCGCCAGGATCTGTCCGACGTACCGTGCCACTGCGCGTACCGCTCCCATCGTTCCCGGATAGTCCATGCGGGTCGGTCCGACCACGCCGAGCTTGGCAACCGCCTCGCCGCCCGAACCGTAGCCGACCGACACCACGGAGGTGGAGTTGAGTCCCTCATGGGCGTTCTCGTGCCCGATACGCACCGTCACGCCCGGATCCTTCGCCTCGCCGAGGAGCTTGAGGAGCACGACCTGCTCCTCCAGGGCCTCCAGGACGGGCCGGATCGTGAGGGGGAAGTCATGTCCGAAGCGGGTGAGATTGGCGGTACCGCCGATCATCAGCCGCTCCTCGTTCTCCTCGACGAGTGTCTCCAGAAGAGTGGAGAGCACCGTCGAGACCGTACCGCGGTCCTCGGGGTCGAAAGCCTCCGGCAGGTCCTCGACCAGCGTCGGCACGTCCGAGAACCGGCGGCCCGCGACCCGGCTGTTCAGCCGCGCGCGCAGATCGGCGAGGGAGGTCTCGCCGAAGGGCGCCGGGCAGTCGACCATCCGCTGCTCGACCCGGCCGGTGTCCGTGATCAGCACGAGCATCACCCGCGCGGGGGCGAGCGAGAGCAGTTCCACGTGCCGCACGGTGGACCGGGTCAGGGACGGGTACTGCACGACGGCGACCTGCCGGGTGAGCTGCGCGAGCAGCCGTACCGTCCGCGCCACGACGTCGTCGAGGTCGACGGCGCCCTCCAGGAAGTTCTGGATGGCGCGCCGCTCGGGCGCGGTCATCGGCTTGACGCCCGCCAGCTTGTCCACGAACAGCCGGTAGCCCTTGTCGGTGGGGATGCGCCCCGCGCTGGTGTGCGGCTGCGCGATGTACCCCTCGTCCTCCAGGGCCGCCATGTCGTTACGGACCGTCGCCGGGGACACGCCGAGGCTGTGCCGCTCGGTGAGGGCCTTCGACCCGACCGGCTCCTCGGTGCCGACGTAGTCCTGGACGATGGCGCGCAGTACCTGCAGCCTGCGTTCACTCAGCATCCGCGCGCACCTCCAGCACGTCGTCCCTCGGTTCCTGTCCTGCGGTTCGTCCGCCTGGCACTCTTCGCATGCGAGTGCCAGCGTTCCCCGGCCCAGTGTACGGCTGTCGGGTACACCCAGGGCAAGGTCGGTGCGGCGCCGGCGGCTCGTGCGGCTAGCGTCACGGTATGACGGTGACTTGGGAAGAGCTGGGGTGGGAGCGGCTGGCCGCGGGGGTCGGCCGGTGCCGGCTGCCCGGCTGGGACTGCACGGTCGGGCTGGTCCTCGGGCAGGGTACGGCGCTGATGGTGGACGCCGGCTCCGGCCTGGCCGAGGGCGCGCGGCTGCGGACACAGGCCGAGGAGCTGGCCGGCGGCCGTGTGACCCATCTCGCGCTGACCCATCCCCACTTCGACCACGTCTTCGGGGCGGCGGCCTTCGCGGGGTCGGAGGTGTACGGGGCGGTGGGTGTCGACGTGGTGTTCGCCCACGAGCGCGAGGAGCTGCGCCTGGACGCCGTGCGCAACGGACTGCCGGTCGCCGACGCCGACGCGGCGGTGGACGCGCTCGTGTCGCCCCGGCATCCGGTCTCCGGCGAGTGGACGCTGGACCTCGGGGGCGGCCGGCAGGTTCTGCTGGCGAACGTGGGGCCGGGCCACACGGCGCACGATCTGGCCGTCCTGATCCCCGGTTCACCGGAGGTCGTCTTCTGCGGCGACCTGGTCGAGGAGTCCGGCGAGCCCCAGGCGGGCCCGGACGCTATCCCGTCCCGCTGGCCGGACGCCCTGGACCGGCTCCTGTCCCTGGGCGGCGAGGACGCGCTGTACGTGCCCGGTCACGGAGCGGTGGTGGACGCGGCGTTCGTACGACGGCAACGCGAGGAGCTGGCAGCGCGTTTCGGCGTGTCGTAGGCGCGGGTCCGCCGGTTTCCCTATCGTCATCCGAATGCGCCAGTACTCCGCCGACCTGACCCCGCCCTGGAAGAAGCAGCAGCCGGTGCCGGAGGTACCGGCGGAGCCCGGCCTGGTGGTGGAGGAGCCCGGCACCGGTTTCTGCGGGGCGGTGATCCGCTGCGAGGCGGGCACGGTGACGCTGGAGGACCGCTTCGGCAAGCACCGGGTGTTCCCGCTGGAGCCACGGGGTTTTCTGCTGGAGGGGCGGGTGGTGACGCTGGTACGGCCGTCGTCCTCGGCTCCGCTACGACCCACCCGTACCGCCTCCGGCTCGGTCGCCGTACCCGGTGCCCGCGCCCGCGTGGCCCGCGCCGGCCGTATCTACGTCGAGGGCCGGCACGACGCCGAGCTGGTCGAGAAGGTGTGGGGCGACGATCTGCGCATCGAGGGCGTGGTCGTGGAGTACCTGGAGGGCGTGGACGACCTGCCGTCGATCGTGTCGTCCTTCGCGCCGGGTCCGGACGCGCGGCTGGGCGTCCTGGTGGACCACCTGGTGCCGGGCACGAAGGAGTGGCGGATCGCGGAGTCGGTGACCAGCGAGCACGCGCTGGTGGTCGGCCACCCGTACATCGACATCTGGCAGGCGGTGAAGCCGGCCGCGCTGGGGATCGAGGCCTGGCCGACGGTGCCGAAGGGTCAGGACTGGAAGACGGGGGTGTGCCGGGCGCTGGGCTGGCCGTCGGAGAACACCGGGGCGGTGTGGCAGGCGATCCTGAAGCGGGTGGGGTCCTACAAGGATCTGGAGCCGGAGTTGCTGGGGCGGGTGGAGGAGCTGATCGACTTCGTCACGGGTAGCGGTGGGGCCTGACGTTCGGGAACGCTCCGAACTCGGTGGTGTCCAGTTCGAGTCCCAGATCCTCCAACGGGACTGGATCACCGAACTTGATGATCTCCTGGCTGCGGTAGTCAGCGTCCTCACCCTGGCCCGAAGGCTTTGTCAACAGGACGCAGTGCGCCATGACCGGGTCGAGGATGAGGTAGGCGGGGATCTTTCCCGCCGCGTAGATCGAGCGCTTGACCACGTAGTCCTGGTGGACGCTGGACTTGGAGACGACCTCGACGACCATCGTGATCAGCCCGGACGGCAACAGGCGCCCTGAACGCGGCATTGCGTCGCGCTCCATTACCACCAAGTCCGGCACCGGCTCGCTGGCCTCGTCAAGGATGTCGACGTCCTGGGTCTGAAGCCGAGCCCACCGCTTGCGCGGGATCTGGTCCAACACGTCTTCCACGATCATGTTGTGGACCAGATCAGGGCTGGCCATCATCACAATTACCCCCCGGAGAAGCTCGACCCTGACGCCCTCCGGAGGCTCGAACTCCTCGAAGAACTTGGTCATCCCACGCTCGTCCACAGCGGTCATCTCCGTGGCCCTCCACATCCGCCGCGTCCTTTTGGCGGCAGCCTACGAACCAGGTTAGGGACCGAACCGGCGTTCCGGGGGGATTCACTCGCGGGAGTGATCAGTCCACCAGGTCCCGCACCACCGCGTCCGCCAGCAACCGCCCCCGCAGCGTCAGCACGGCCCGCCCCTCCTCGTACGGCCCCTCCTGGAGGAGCCCCTCCGCCAGCGCGCGCCGGGACGCCGCGAGTCCCTCCTCCTTCAGCAGGGACAGCGGCACCCCCTCCCGCAGCCGCAGTTCCAGCAGGATGCGCTCCACGCGCCGGTCCTCGTCGGACAGCAGCTCCCGACCCGCCCCCGGGGAGCGGCCGGAGGCGAGCGCCGCCGCGTACGCCCCCGGATGCTTGACGTTCCACCAGCGCACCCCGCCCACGTGCGAGTGCGCCCCGGGACCCGCGCCCCACCAGTCGGCGCCGCGCCAGTACAGCTCGTTGTGCAGGCAGCGGCCCGCCTCCGAGGTGGCCCAGTTGGAGACCTCGTACCAGTCGAAGCCCGCCCCGGACAGCACCTTCTCGGCGATGAGGTACCGGTCCGCGTGCACGTCGTCGTCGGTCATCGGGACCTCGCCCCGGCGGATCCGGCGGGCCAGCTGCGTGCCCTCCTCCACGATGAGCGCGTACGCGCTGATGTGGTCCGGCCCCGCGCCGATCGCCGCGTCCAGCGAGGCCCGCCAGTCGTCGTCGCTCTCGCCGGGGGTGCCGTAGATCAGGTCGAGGTTGACGTGCTCGAAGCCCGCCGCTCGCGCCTGAGCCACACACTCCTCGGGGCGGCCCGGCGTGTGGGTGCGGTCGAGCACGCGGAGCACATGCTGCCTCGCGCTCTGCATGCCGAAGGAGATCCGGTTGAAACCGCCTTCCCGGAGGGTGGCCAGGTACGCCGGATCGACCGACTCCGGGTTCGCCTCCGTCGTGATCTCCGCGTCCGGCGCCAGGCCGAACTCGTCGCGGATGGCCCCCAGCATCCGTACGAGGTCGTCCGCGGCCAGCAGCGTGGGCGTACCGCCGCCGACGAACACCGTGCGGACCTGGCGCGGGTCGTCGCCGAGCACCTTCCGGGCGAGCCGGATCTCGTCCGTCAGCGTGTCCGCGTAGTTGTCGCGGGACGCCAGCACGCCTCCCGTGCCGCGCAGCTCCGTGGCGGTGTAGGTGTTGAAGTCGCAGTAGCCGCAGCGGGTCGCGCAGTACGGGACGTGCAAGTAGAAGCCGAGCGGGCGGTCGGCCGCCCCGGCGAGCGCGTGCGCGGGCAGCGCGCCGTCGGCGGGGACGGGCTCGCCGTCGGGGAGTGCGGAAGGCATGTACTCCATTGTCCCGTACGGCGGCGGTCACTCCGCCTGGAGCACCAGCAGGGCGAGGTCGTCCTCGAGCGGGCCCCCGCCGAAGTCGTCCACCAGGCGGCGGATCCTCTCCGCGATCAGCTCGGCGCTGAGCCCGGCGCAGCCGGACAGGGCGCGGGCGAGGCCGTCGCCGTCGTCGAACTGGCGCGAGCCCGAGCGCCGCTCGGTCACCCCGTCGGTGACGCACAGCAGGCTGTCGCCGGACCGCAGATCGAGGGTCTCGCTGGTGTACGTCTCGTCCTCGACCACGCCGAGCAGCGTCTGCGGGCCGGCGGCGGTGCGCACGGTGCCGTCGGGGCTCAGGACCAGCGGGAGCGGATGGCCGGCGGAGGCGAGGGTGCAGCGGACGCCGCCGTCGTACGGGGTCAGCTCGCCGTAGAGCAGGGACAGGAAGCGGGTCTGCGGGCCGTCCCCGGTGGCCAGGCGGCCGCCGGCGGCGACGAGGGCGCGGGCGGCGGCGTCGGCGGCCTCGGTGGCGTCGTCCAGGAGGAGCTGGTTGAGGCGGTCGAGGACGTCGGCGACCCGGTAGCCCTCGCGGGCGAGGAGGCGCAGCCAGGGGCGGGCGAGGCCGATCACGACCGCCGCCTCGGGCCCCTTGCCCTGGACGTCGCCGACGGCGAAGCACCAGCGGCCGTCGCCGGCCGGGAACAGGTCGTAGAAGTCGCCGCTGGGGCCGCCCTTGTCGCACGGCTCGTGGACGAGCGCGCTGCTCACGCCGGGGATCTGGGCGACCGCTCCGGGCAGCAGGCCGCGCTGCAGGACGGCGCTGATGGTGGCCTGGCGGGCGTACTGGCGGGCGGCGCCGATCGCCAGGGCGACGCGACGGCCGAGGTCCTCCACGAGCCCGGTGACCTCGTCGGGGAAGCGCGCGAACCCGCTGCGGCCGATGACCAGTGTGCCGAGCGGCCGGCCGCCCGCGATCAGCCGGTACGCCAGCGCCGTGCCGTCGGCGCCCTGCGGGCCGAGCGCATGGCCGGGCCAGGGGTACGGCTCGGGGCCGGAGCGCAGCCCCTCGCGCAGGCAGGGCGGCTCCTTCTCCAGGGCGCACCGCAGTTCCTCGATGTGGTTCTCGCTGGCGTGCCAGACCCGGTCGGGGCCGCCGGCGGCGCCGCCACGCAGGGTCGCCTCGTCCTCCAGCCACACCGCGCACCAGTCGGCGAGCCGGGGCACGATGAGCTGGCCGGCGAGGGCGGTGACCAGGTTCTCGTCGAGCTGTCCGGCGAGCAGGTCGGAGGCCTCGGCGAGGAACGACAGCGCGCCCCGGCCCAGCCAGTCCCGGTCGCCGTGGGCGCGGTGCGGGTGCGGGGCCAGGTCCTCCGCGACCTCCAGGGGGGCGTCCGGGGCGGGGGCGTCCGGGTCCTCGACGCCGCCCGGGGGCAGCCGCGCCCAGACGGTCTTGGCGCCGGCGCGGTAGGTGACGCCCCAGGACTCGGCGAGCGTGGTGACCAGGCGCAGGCCGCGCCCGCACTCGGGGGTGTCGTACGCCGCCTCGCCGCCGAGCGGGTCGCGCGGGGCGCGGGAGGGATGCCGGTCGCCCACCTCCACCACGAACGCGCCGCTGTCCTCCAGCAGCCAGTCGACCTCCACGTCCGTGCCGGCGTGCACGACGGCGTTGGTGACCAGCTCGCTGACGACGGCCAAGGCGTCGTCGACGAGCCGCGCCGGTATCCGGGACACCTCGGACGCCTCGGCCAGCGCGGCCCGCACCAGCGCACGGGCCGCCCCGGGCGCGAGGGGGCTTCCGGGCAGCGTGGCCCGCCCCCGTACCTCCCAGGCCCGGGGCTCGCCCTCCCGCTGCGTCGGTATGGCCGCCATGTCCATGCGGCCAGGGTGACAGACCGGGGGCGGCTATAAGCGCTGAGTCACCGAAGTGGGCAGAAGACGGCCACTTTCGAACGCCCGCGAGCGCAACTTACCCAGGGGCGCGGGGAACCGCGCGCGACCACGGACAACCCGCAGCCGCCGGCAGTCCCCCGGCCGCCCCTGTGGGACCGACCTACTTCTCCCTGGTCCCGGCGTACATCTCCTCGATGAGGTGCTTGTACTCCCGCTCGACAACGGGCCGCTTCAGCTTGAGGCTCGGCGTGATCTCCCCGTGCTCCACGTCGAGATCCCGCGGCAGCAGCCGGAACTTCTTGATCGTCTGCCACTTCTGCAGCCCGGCGTTGAGCTGCTGCACATAGCCGTCGACCATCTCCACGGTCTGCGGCGCGGCCACCACATCGGCGTACGGCCTGCCGTCCAGCCCGTTCTCCTTCGCCCAGGCCGTGATGGCGATCTCGTCCAGGGCGATCAGGGCGGTGCAGTAGTTCCGGTCGGCGCCGTGCACCAGGATGTTGGAGACGTACGGGCACACCGCCTTGAACTGGCCCTCGACCTCGGCCGGGGCGACGTACTTGCCGCCGGAGGTCTTGATGAGGTCCTTCTTGCGGTCGGTGATGCGCAGATAGCCGTCGGGTGAGAGCTCGCCGATGTCACCGGTGTGGAACCAGCCGTCGGACTCCAGCACCTCTGCGGTCTTCTCGGGCAGCCCGTGGTAGCCCTCCATGATGCCGGGGCCGCGCAGCAGGATCTCGCCGTCGTCGGCGATGCGCACCTCCGTGCCGGGCAGCGGCTTGCCGACCGTGCCGGTGCGGTAGGCCTCGCCCGGGTTGACGAAGGAGGCCGCGGAGGACTCGGTGAGGCCGTAGCCCTCCAGGATGTGGATGCCGGCACCGGCGAAGAAGTAGCCGATCTCGGGCGCGAGCGCGGAGGCGCCGGAGACACAGGCGCGCAGCCGGCCGCCGAAGGCGTCGCGGAGCTTGGCGTAGACGAGGGTGTCGGCGACCTTGTGCTTGGCGGCGAGGCCGAAGGGCACGGCGTGGGTGCCGGTGCGCCGGAAGTTGTCCTGGCTGACCTTGGCGTACTCGCGGGCGACCTCGGCGGCCCACTGGAAGATCTTGTATTTGGCCGGGCCGCCCTCGCGGGCCTTGGCGGCGACGCCGTTGTAGACCTTCTCGAAGATGCGCGGCACGGCCGCCATGTACGTCGGCTGCACCACCGGAAGATTCTCGATGATCTTGTCGACGCGGCCGTCGACGGCGGTGACGTGCCCGACCTCGATCTGCCCGGAGGTGAGCACCTTGCCGAAGACGTGCGCGAGCGGCAGCCACAGGTACTGCACGTCCTCGCCGCTGATCAGGCCGGTCGCGGCGATCGCCTTCGCCATGTACGCCCAGTTGTCGTGCGGGAGCCTGACTCCCTTGGGGCGGCCGGTGGTGCCGGAGGTGTAGATGAGGGTGGCGAGCTGGTCCCGGGTGATCGCGCCGACCCGCTCCTTGATCAGCTCCGGGTGCTGGTCCAGGTAGGCGGCGCCGCGCCGCTCCAGCTCGGCGAGGGTGATGACCCAGTCGTCCGTCTCGACGCCGGCCGCGTCGATGACGACGACCTTGGTCAGGTCGGGCAGTTCGGCGCGCTTCTCGACCGCCTTGGCGACCTGGGCCGCGTCCTCGGCGATCAGCACCCGGCTCTCGGAGTCGGAGAGGATGAAGGCCGACTCGTCGGCGTTGGTCTGCGGGTAGACCGTGGTCGTGGCGCCGCCGGCACACAGGATGCCGAGGTCGGCGAGGATCCACTCGACCCGGGTGGAGGAGGCGAGCGCCACCCGCTGCTCGGGCTGCACGCCCAGCTCGATGAGGCCGGCCGCGATCGCGAACACCCGCTCGGCCGCCTGCGCCCAGCTGAGCGACTTCCAGTCGTCGGGGCCCTGTCCGGACGCGGCGGCCACCGGGTAGCGGTAGGCCTCGGCGTCCGGTGTGGCCGCCACGCGCTCCAGGAAGAGGGCCGCCACGGACGGCGGACGGTTCTCGATCAGGGTCTGTGTGTCGCTCACGACATCCTCCGGGCCCGCGACGGTGCGGCTGTACTCGGTGCGGCTGGGTTAACTCACGGTGGGGGTTCGAGCTGTTGTATCGCTGTTGTTTAACTCGCGAGTAACTATCGAGCAGGGATCAGAGTAAGGCGCGACCGGCCGCTGCGTAAGGGGCATCGGCCTGTCACTTTCCACGGAGAGCGACGCTACGCACGCGTAGGGGCCCACCACGCTTTCGCATGACAGGCCCCTGTGTGTCCGGTTTACGGACGCAGCCCGAGGTTACCGATGGTTACTTCTTGCTCTTGGCCGAACTCGCGCTGTCATCGCTGGACAGGACGGCGATGAAGGCTTCCTGCGGAACCTCCACGGAACCCACCATCTTCATCCGCTTCTTGCCTTCCTTCTGCTTCTCCAGCAGCTTGCGCTTACGGGAGATGTCACCGCCGTAGCACTTGGCGAGGACGTCCTTGCGGATGGCGCGGATGGTCTCGCGGGCGATGACCCGGGAGCCGATGGCGGCCTGCACCGGCACCTCGAAGTTCTGCCGCGGGATCAGCTCCTTGAGCTTGACGACGAGCCGCACGCCGTACGCGTACGCCTGGTCCTTGTGCGTGATCGCCGAGAAGGCGTCGACCTTGTCGCCGTGCAGCAGGATGTCGACCTTGACCAGGGAGCTGCTCTGCTCGCCCGTGGGCTCGTAGTCGAGCGAGGCGTAACCGCGCGTCTTGGACTTCAGCTGGTCGAAGAAGTCGAAGACGATCTCCGCGAGCGGAAGGGTGTAGCGGATCTCGACACGGTCCTCGGAGAGGTAGTCCATGCCGAGCAGGGTGCCGCGCCGGGTCTGGCACAGCTCCATGATCGCGCCGATGAACTCGGTCGGCGCGAGGATCGTCGCCCGTACGACCGGTTCGAAGACCTCGTCGATCTTGCCCTCGGGGAACTCGCTCGGGTTGGTGACCGTGACCTCGCTGCCGTCCTCCATGATCACGCGGTAGACCACGTTGGGGGCGGTGGCGATCAGGTCGAGACCGAACTCGCGCTCCAGCCGCTCCCGGATCACATCCAGGTGCAGCAGGCCGAGGAAGCCGACGCGGAAGCCGAAGCCGAGGGCGGCGGAGGTCTCCGGCTCGTAGACCAGGGCGGCGTCGTTGAGCTGCAGCTTGTCCAGGGCCTCGCGCAGCTCGGGGTAGTCGGAGCCGTCCAGCGGATACAGCCCCGAGAAGACCATCGGCTTCGGGTCCTTGTAGCCGCCGAGCGCCTCTGTCGCCCCCTTGCTCTGGCTGGTGACGGTGTCACCGACCTTGGACTGCCGGACGTCCTTCACACCGGTGATGAGATAGCCCACCTCACCGACACCGAGGCCGTCGGCCGGCAGCATCTCGGGCGAGTTGACGCCGATCTCCAGCAGCTCGTGCGTGGCGCCGGTGGACATCATCCGGATGCGCTCACGCCTGTTGAGCTGGCCGTCGATGACACGGACGTACGTCACGACACCGCGGTAGGAGTCGTAGACCGAGTCGAAGATCATCGCGCGGGCGGGCGCGTCCGCGACCCCGACGGGCGCCGGGATCTCCTTGACGACCTTGTTCAGCAGCGCGTCGACGCCGAGACCGGTCTTGGCGGAGACCTTGAGGACGTCCTCCGGGTCGCAGCCGACCAGGTTCGCGAGCTCCTCGGCGAACTTCTCCGGCTGGGCGGCCGGCAGGTCGATCTTGTTCAGTACGGGGATGATCGTGAGGTCGTTCTCCATCGCCAGGTAGAGGTTGGCGAGGGTCTGCGCCTCGATGCCCTGGGCGGCGTCGACGAGGAGGATGGTCCCCTCACAGGCGGCGAGCGACCGCGAGACCTCGTAGGTGAAGTCGACGTGCCCCGGGGTGTCGATCATGTTGAGGATGTGGGTCGTGCCCTGATCGGGGCCCTCGGTGGGGGCCCAGGGCAGACGCACCGCCTGGGACTTGATCGTGATTCCGCGCTCGCGCTCGATGTCCATCCGGTCGAGGTACTGAGCACGCATCTGCCGCTGCTCGACCACACCGGTCAGCTGGAGCATCCGGTCGGCGAGCGTGGACTTGCCGTGGTCGATGTGCGCGATGATGCAGAAATTGCGGATCAGAGCCGGGTCGGTACGGCTCGGCTCGGGCACATGGTTAGGGGTCGCGGGCACGCAGGGTCCTGTCTCTTGAGGCGCCTTATGCCTCGGGTCGGATCGATACGTAGTCTCCATGGTCCCACGCGGAGGGACCGGGCACCGTTTTGGGCCGCTCGCAGGGCCACTGGTACTGTAGATGGCTGTGCCTCATGCCCTCTCGGCGCGAGGCGCGTCAGAGAAATTTTGGATCACCGGTACGGGACCCGCGCGGCCCCGCACCAGAACCTGAAAAGGCTCCTTCGTGGCGAACATCAAGTCCCAGATCAAGCGGATCAAGACCAACGAGAAGGCTCGGCTGCGCAACAAGGCCGTCAAGTCCTCCCTGAAGACCGCGATCCGCAAGGCCCGCGAGGCCGCTGCCGCGGGTGACGTCGAGAAGGCCACCGAGCTGCAGCGCGCTGCCGCGCGTGCGCTCGACAAGGCCGTCTCGAAGGGCGTCATCCACAAGAACCAGGCCGCCAACAAGAAGTCGGCGCTTGCTTCCAAGGTCACGTCCCTCAAGGGCTGAACCTCCTTTTTGATCTGACCGCCGGAAGGACCCAGAGCGGGCCCTCTCTCATCCGCTCCCGCCCGGCACTCCCGGATTCGCACGCGGCCTGCGTTCGCCACGCGGGTGCGAGTCCACCAGCTTGATCCGAAGGCCCCGGCATCCTCCCTTCCCCAGGGTGGACACCGGGGCCTTCGGCATGAACACCCACGATTCGCCATGGCTGTTGCTCGGGGACGACTGGATGTGCCCCGGCTCGGTGCGGGGACGGCCCGAGTCGGTGCCGGGGTCGCCGGGTCGCGGCCCGCTCCGGTTTCGGGGCGGCGCCGATACCGCCGGAGCCGTCGCCCGATCCGACCCAGGTCGTCGCCCGATCATCCCGGGGGCGGCGCCGGGGGCACCCGCGGGGGCGGTGCCGGATGGCCCGGGTCGCCGTCTGATCAGCCCCAGGTCGGTGCCCCAATCCGACCCCGGGCGTCGCCCGATCCGGCCCAGGTCGTCGCCCGATCATCCCGGGGCGGCGCCGGGGGGCACCCGCGGGGGCCGTGCCGGATCGCTCAGGTCGCCGCTCGATCAGGCCCGGGTCGGCGCCGGGGGCACCGCGGGCGGTGCCGGATGGCCCGGGTCGCCGCTCGATCAGGCCCGGGTCGGCGCCGGGGGCACCGCGGGCGGTGCCGGATGGCCCGGGTCGCCGCCCGATCAGTCCCAGGTCGCCGCTCGATCAGGACCGGGTCGGCGCCGGGGTCGCCCGGATTGCCGGCGGGTCTGCCCGGGTCGGCAGTAGGTCAGCCCCAGGTCCGCGCTGGGGCGCGCCCTGGCTGGCGGCGGATCAGGCCCGGCCTCTCGATCGTGCCGCTCGGGCGATGGTCACGACCGCCTTCTCCAGGGCGTACTCGGGGTCGTCGCCCCCGCCCTTCACCCCGGCGTCGGCCTCGGCAACGGCGCGCATCGCCACCGCGACCCCGTCCGGTGTCCACCCCCGCATCTGCTGCCGCACCCGATCGATCTTCCACGGCGGCATCCCCAGCTCCCGCGCCAGATCGGCCGGCCGCCCCCCGCGCGCCGAGGACAGCTTCCCGATCGCCCGCACGCCCTGGGCCAGCGCACTGGTGATCAGCACTGGCGCCACGCCCGTCGCCAGCGACCATCTGAGCGCCTCCAGCGCCTCCGCCGTACGCCCCTCCACGGCCCGGTCGGCGACCGTGAAGCTGGAGGCCTCGGCCCGGCCGGTGTAGTACCGCCCGACGACCGCCTCGTCGATCGTCCCCTCCACGTCGGCGACCAGCTGGGAGACCGCCGAGGCCAGCTCCCGCAGATCGCTGCCGATGGCGTCGCACAGCGCCTGGCACGCCTCGGGCGTGGCCGCCCGCCCGAAGGAGCGGAACTCCCCCCGCACGAAGGCCAGCCGGTCCGCAGGCTTGGTCATCTTCGGGCAGGCCACCTCCCGCGCTCCCGCCTTGCGCGCGGCATCGAGCAGCCCCTTGCCCTTGACCCCGCCCGCGTGCAGCAGCACGAGCGTGATCTCCTCGGCGGGCGCCCCGAGATATGCCTTCACGTCCTTGACCGTGTCGGCGGACAGGTCCTGCGCATTGCGTACGACCACGACTTTCCGCTCGGCGAAGAGCGAAGGACTGGTGAGCTCGGCGAGCGTTCCGGGCTGCAACTGGTCCGGGGTGAGGTCGCGTACGTCCGTGTCGGCGTCGGCGGCCTTGGCGGCGGCCACCACCTCCTGCACGGCACGGTCGAGCAGGAGGTCCTCCTGGCCCACGGCGAGCGTCACCGGGGCGAGAGGGTCGTCATGTGCAGTCTTCCTGGCCATCACTGAAAGCATCCCACGCGGCACTGACAACGAACCGGCCCCGGCACCCTGACCGGTCCCGGAGCGGACCCGGAGTCCGCCTCGGGGTCACGGCTCCTCGCGCCAGCCGTCCCACTCCGCGGCGAACTCGTCCAGCTCCGCCGGGTCCAGCCGCTCGTCCTCGTCCCGCAGGACCACCAGCCACTGTGCGTCCTCGGCGTCGTCCTCGCCGGCCAGCGCCTCCCGGACGAGCCGAGGCTCCTCGTCCAGCCCGAACCGCTGCCCGAGCGCCTCGGCCGCCTCCTCGGCGGCATCCCGGTCGGGCAGCACCAGCACGTGTCTCACATCGCTCACGGGCCCATTCTCCGGCACCGTGCGGAGGACCTGGGACGGCCCCGTACGCCCAGGTCAGGCCTCGGGCACGGCGCACGCATCGCGGGAATCCGACACAAGCGCCGGAACCGGCCCGCATTACGAATTCGGGTTCCCGTTCCGGTTTCGCACCGTCGGCACACGGCCCAGCTCGATCCCGAACCGCTCCCGGTACGCGGTCAGCACC
Organism: Streptomyces sp. NPDC002076; assembly: GCF_053593835.1. Classification (NCBI taxonomy): domain Bacteria; kingdom Bacillati; phylum Actinomycetota; class Actinomycetes; order Kitasatosporales; family Streptomycetaceae; genus Streptomyces; species Streptomyces sp. NPDC002076. The sequence goes on along the minus strand of NZ_JBSFDI010000016.1, from coordinate 42,277 downwards.
TCCTCGTCCGTCTCCAACCCCCGTGTCCCGCGCGTCCCGTCGCCCGCGGTCGTCTTCAGTTCCCGCCCGCTGAGCGTGACCCTCCCTCCGTCCTCGGTGACCCGTGAGCAGACGAGTGACCGGGTGAAGTGCGACAGCGGCGAGGTGCTGTGCCACCAGGCCCCGGCCGCGAAGTCCCCGAGCACACGGGGCCGCGTCTCCAGCCGGTACTGCGGCCTGCCGTCCCGTATGACGTCCAGGTCCCCGGGACCGGCCGAGCCGCCGCCGCTCACCCCGGCCGCGTCCGGCGCGGCCGCCACCACCCGGAACACGCCGCCCGGGTCCACCTGCTCCTCGCGTTCCGCGTAACTCAGCGGGTAGTGACTGTGCGCACCGAACCCGACGTCCGCGAGCCAGGTGTCCCCCTCCACCGTCCGCACCCGCAGGGCGAGATGGTCGTACGGGATGCCGAGCCGCCCCTCGTCGCCGTACACGCGTGCCGCGAGCAGTTCGACCTCGTAGCCGAGTGCGGCGAGCAATGCACCGAACGCGCCGTTCAATTCGTAGCAGAAGCCACCCCGCCCGCGTCCGATCACTTTGTCGAGCAGCCGCTCCTCCTCCAGCACGATCTCCTCGCCGAGGTGGATCGACAGGTTCTCGAAGGGGACGGTCAGCAGATGGCGCAGTTGCAGCTCGCGCAGCGCCCGGCCGGTGGGCTCCTGCGGATGCTCGGCCCCGATCCGGCGGAGATAGGCCTCGACCTGGCTTGAGTTCATGGGCCCAGTCTGGGCGAACACCCGGTCCTCAGTCTCTGGCCACCCTCAGCTCCCCACGCTTCCCTCCCGTCCCGCCGACCGCGAGTTCCCCGTCCCGGTCGGTACGCAGCACCAGCGCCCCGCCCTTCCGCAGTGCTGCCACGGTCGCCGGTGCCGGATGGCCATAGGGGTTGTCGGCGCCGCATGAAATGAGCGCCACCCGGGGAGCCGCGAGCCGTATCAGCTCCGGGTCCTGATAGGCCGAGCCATGATGGGCCACCTTCAAGACGTCCACACGGGCCAGCTCGGCCGCCGCCGGTGACCGCACCAACGCCTGTTGGGCCGGCGGTTCAAGGTCGCCCAGCAACAGCAGCCGCAGACCGCTCGAGCGCACCAGCATCGCGACGCTGGCGTCGTTCGGACCGTCCGGCTCGGGCACCGGGCCCGGCCAGGCCGGGGTCCGGGTGTCCCAGGGCGGCCGGGTGCTCGGTGGCGGCCACAGGACCCGCCAGGACAGCGCTCCGGCACGCCGTTCCTCTCCCGCTACGGCCCGTGTGACCGGGATGTGCCGCGCCGCCGCCTCCTTTCTGACGAACTCCGCCTGGTCGGCGGGCTCCTCGAAACCCGTGGTCTCGATAGCGGCCACCGAACGGCCCCGCAGCACCCCGGGCAGTCCCGCCACATGGTCGGCATGGAAGTGGGTCAGTACGAGAAGCGGGATGCGCGTGATGCCCAGCTGCCGCAGACAGCGGTCGACCAGCGCCGGATCGGGGCCGGCGTCCACGACCACCCCGGCGCCCTCGCCCGCCGCCAGTACGGTCGCGTCGCCCTGACCTACATCGCACATCGCGAACCGCCAGCCCGGGGGCGGCCAGCCCGTGATCACCCGGGTCAGTGGCGCAGGCCGGACCACCGCCAGCAGGAGCAGCACCCCGAGCAGCCCGCACCACCACGGATGCCGCGTGAGCCGTCGGCCGGCCAGGACGACGGCGACAGTGACCGCCGCGAGCAGCAGCGCTCCCGCCCAGCTCCCCGGCCAGTCCACTCCCGCGCCGGGCAGCGCCGCCCCTGTCCGGGCCACATGGGCGATCCACTCGGCGGGCCAACTCGCGCACCAGGCCAGCGCCTTGGCCGGCGCCATCGCCACCGGCGCCGTCATGAGCGCGGTGAAGCCCAGCACGGTGGCGGGTGCCACCGCCACCTCGGCCAGCAGGTTGCACGGCACCGCCACCAGGCTGACCCGCGCCGACAGCACCGCCGTGACCGGAGCGCACACCGCCTGTGCCGCCGCGGCCGCCGCCAGCGCCTCAGCGAGCCTCGGCGGCACCCGGCGCCGCCGCAGCGCCTCGCACCAGCCCGGTGCCAGGACGAGCAGCGCGCCGGTGGCCAGCACGGAGAGCAGGAAGCCGTAACTTCGGGCCAGCCATGGGTCGTAGAGCACCAACAGCAGAACCGCCGTGGCCAGTGCCGGGATCAGGGATCTGCGGCGCCCGGTGGCCAGGGCGAGCAGCGCGACCGCGCCACAGGCGGCGGCCCGCAGCACACTGGGGTCGGGCCGGCACACGACCACGAATCCCGATGTGAGCGCTCCGGCGAGCAGTGCGGTCGCCCGCAGCGAGAGCCCGAGGCGCGGAGCGAGGCCACGGCGTTCGACCAGCCGGGCCATTCCGGGCGGCCCGATGAGCAGCGCGAGCAGGACGGTGAGATTGCTGCCGGACACGGCGAGCGTGTGCGCCAGGTCCGTCTCCTTGAACACCTCGTCCAGTTCGGGCGTGATCCGTGAGGTGTCCCCGACGACCAGCCCGGGAAGGAGCGCCCGCGCGTCCCCCGGCAGAGTGTCGGTCGCCTCCCGCAGTCCGGCCCTGAGCCGTCCCGCGAGCCGTTGCGGCCCGCTGGGCCCCGCTACGATCCGCGGCCCCGGCCGGCCACGCACCCGCAGCACGGCCGCGGTCCGCTCCCCACCGGCCAGCGCGGGCGCCAGCCCCCCGCTCACCCGCACCCGCGTGGACGGCAACAACCCGAGCCAGGCCTCACGAGCACCCTGCCCACGCTGCACACCCCGCGCACCCTGGGCGCCTTGTACGCGGACAGCTGTCCCTTGCGGTGCCGGAACGTCCGCATCGATGACCAGCAGCACCGGAGTCCGCGTCCGTACGCTCGTCCCGTCGCTCCGTTCGACGCGACGCACCTCCGATTGGGCCAGTACCGCCTGGGGCGCGGCGTGGTCGCCGCGCACCCTTGGTCGGCTCAGCCAGGGGTCGCCGGTCACCTCGACCTCGGCGGTCACGGTCGCGTACCGCCGGGCCAGCTCGGGCACCGGCCCGCGCCGCAGGTCGGCCCCGTGCAGTCCGGCCGAGGCCGCCGCCGCGGCGACGCACAGCAGCACGGCGGCGATCGAAGCACGGGCCCACGCGAACCCGCCGCTCGGCCTCCCGGCCTGCCCTCTCCGCGTGACTCGCGCGCCCGCCACGGACTGTGCGGGCTGTGAGGGCCTCCGCGCCGCCAGCAGAGCGATTCCGCCCACCAGGCAGGCGAGCGTGATCCCGGCCGTCCAGGCCGCCGGGGCGTCCAGCGTCAGGGCCGCCGTGCCCCAGGCCGCGAGCGCGGGCGGCACCAGACGCAGGTCCATGGGCCCCGCCCGGTCGCCGCGAGCAGCGGTCCCGTTCTCCCCGGTGTCGCGGACCACCGCGCCGCCGGACCCCGGGTCTCCTGACCGCTCGCCTCTGCTCCGGGCGTGCGCGAATGCGCCGGTCCTCACGCGGCCCTGCGGCCCGTCGACGATCGCGCGGCTCATGGCCGCACCAGGTTCCGCAGATCGTTGAAGCGGCGGTCGCCGATGCCGTTGACCTCACGCAGTTCGTCCACCGAGCGAAAACCGCCGTGCTGGGTGCGGTAGTCGATGATGTGCTGAGCGAGGACCGGGCCGACTCCCGGCAGCGCGTCGAGCTGGTCCGCCGTGGCCGTGTTGAGGGAGACGGGCGCCGCGGGGCCCGTGCCGGCCGGTCCGGGGGCGGCCCCGGCCGACGGGCCGGGTGGAGGCACCGCCCCGGCGGGCGCGCCGACGACGACCTGTTCGCCGTCGACGAGAAAGCGGGCCCGGTTGAGGCCCTCGGTGCTCACACCCGGACGGACACCGCCGGCCGCCCGCAGCGCGTCGGCCACCCGGGAACCGGCCGGCAAGCGCTGGATCCCCGGGTGACGGACCTTGCCGCTGACATCCACGACGATCTGCCCGCCCGGCGTCGCCGAGGCGCTCGCACCCGCACCGGCCTTCGCGTCGTCTCCCTTCTTGGCGTAGGGCGTGTCCGGCTTGGCGTAAGGCGCCTCCGCACGCACCACTTGAGGAGCGCTCACGGACTCGGACCGCCCGGCCCAGAAGTGCTGTACTGCGAACACCGCGGCGGCCACGAGCACCACGGTGAGCGCCACGACTCCCCGCCGCTCCACCCCGCACCGGGCCTGCAACCACACCGGCAGCCGCTCCCGCAACGCCGGCCCGAACCGCTCCCGCCAGCCGGGGCCGACGGGTCCTGGCAAATCCAACGGGTGTACTTCAGTGGTTGGTTCGGGGTCTCGGGGTGTGCTCAGTGCCGATGTGATCGTCGGCGTGGGCGTCGTCCCGTCAGCCGGTGCGGCGTGCGGTGGCTCGGTGGGAGGAGGCGCAACCGTGGTCGTCACCGCCTTCGCCGGGCTCAGCCCGGGCGCCAGGCCCGCGACCGATGCCGTAGCAGCCTCGGCCGCCGCCCCGGTGGCCACCTCGGTCGCCATCGCGGTTGCCGGATTCGCGGCCCCCGCCCCGTCCGGCGGTCCGTTCCCCGACTCCCGCCATCGCACGGCTCGTTCACCGAAGAGGAGTTCCGCTCGGCGGCGCAGTTCCTCGGCCGGTGCCGGCGGGCGGTTGCGGGTACGGCCGCCATCGATGCCACGGCGGTGGCGGATGCGGCCGTCGGAGGTGGGGCCACGGCCGGGGCCGCTGGTCGGGGTGGCTGTGCGTGAACGTGATCGAAGTGCCATGGGACGAGGATGGGGCATCCCGTCGATTCGCGATGATCTTGGTCAATTCCCGTGGAGGACAGCCCAATTGTGGATAACTCTGCCACCCGTACGAGTGACTGGGTCAGCGGGGTGAGACCACCGCTCCGAGCAGCCCGGGTCCGGTGTGTGCGCCGATCACCGCCCCGACCTCGCTGACATGGAGGTCGGCCAGGCCCGGCACCCGTTCCCGCAGCCGGTCGGCGAGCGCGGCGGCACGGTCGGGGGCGGCGAGGTGATGCACGGCGATGTCGACCTCGGCATCGCCCGCCCGCTCGGCGGCGATCTCCTCCAGACGCGCGATGGCCTTGGACGCCGTACGGACCTTCTCGAGCAGTTCGATGCGTCCGCCGTCCAGCTGGAGCAGGGGTTTGACGGCGAGTGCGGAACCAAGCAGGGCTTGTGCGGCTCCGATGCGGCCGCCACGGCGCAGATAGTCGAGGGTGTCGACGTAGAAGTAGGCGGACGTGCCTGCGGCCCGCTTCTCGGCGGCCGTGACGGCCTCGTCCACCGTGCCGCCGGCTCCGGCCGCCTCGGCCGCGGCGAGCGCGCAGAAGCCGAGGGCCATCGCCACCATCCCGGTGTCCACCACCCGTACCGGCACCGGCGCCTCGCGGGCGGCGAGGACCGCCGCGTCGTAGGTCCCGGACAACTCGGCGGACAGATGCAGGGAGACGATGCCGCTCGCGCCGGACTCGGCGACCCTGCGGTAGGTTTCCGCGAACACCTCGGGGCTCGGGCGCGAGGTGGTGACGGGGCGCCGCTTCTGCAGCGCCTGGGCCAGGGAGCGGGTGGAGATCTCGGTGCCCTCTTCGAGTGCCTGGTCGCCGAGGACCACGGTCAGGGGCACCGCGGTGATGCCGTGACGCTCCATCGTCCGCGGCGGCAGGTAGGCCGTTGAATCGGTGACGATCGCGACATGGCGGGACATGAGCTGGAGGTTACCTGCCGTAGTGCTCGCGCGGCAGCCCGGCCCCCATGGTGCGGGTCCGGAGCGGCCAGGTCAGGTGGTGCTCTCGGGGCGCGGCTTCTTCTGCCAAGGGTGGGTGAGGCGTGGCGACGGCGGGGTGATCGCCTGGCGCGCCTGCTCCTCGTCGGGGCGTGACGGCCGCGAGCGGGCGTGCTGGGCCGCCGGGCCGTCGGGGGTGGACGCGGCGGATGTGCCGGGCCGCTGTCCTTGCGCCGGTGGGGAACCGGCCGGGGTCCAGTGGCGCAGGGCGTCGGCCTCGATGTCTATCTGGTCGCTGAGCGCGCCCAGATCGTCCTCGACGAAGCGGCGCGCCCGGTCGCGGACCGCCCAGCGCAGTGAGTCCGCGGACTTGGTGATGCGCGCGGTGCGGCTGCGCAGCTCGGGCAGCCGCGCGGCGAGTTCGGCCCGGTCCGGCTCCGACTCCAGCCGCCTGAGGTCGGCGTCCAGCTCTTGCCCGTGTGCGCTGAGCCGTTCGAAGAGGCCGAGGGACTCCTTCAGCGACTCGTCCTCGGCCGCGCCCGCGCGCAGGGCGTCCTGGGTGGCGCGCATCGAGGTGCGCAGCGCGAGCCTCAGCTGCGCGATCTCCGCGGCCGGGCCGACCTGGACGAAGGACCTGGCGCGCAGGGTGTGGTCCTCGACGGTGCGGCGGGCCTGCTCGATCGTCCGGTCCACCCCGCGCTTGGCGGCGCCGACCGCCTTGACCGTGGCGTACGCGCCCAGGCCAATGAAGAGCAGGAAGAGCAGGGCAAACACGGCGATCACTGCTTCCATGACGCTCCTCCTCCGGCCGGTGCGGCACACGCCGCTGCGCTTTCCACGGTAAACGCAGCGGGCAGGCCCGGAGTTCCGGAAAAACCCCGAACCTGCCCGTAGGGGACTACCCCGATGCCGGCCGTGGCCGGTGTCCGGTCATCACGCCGGAACGATGTTCACCAGCTTCGGCGCCCGGACGATCACCTTGCGGATGCCCGCGCCGGCCAGCGCCGCGACGACCTTGTCGTCGGCCAGCGCCACCTTCTCCAGCTCCTCCTCGGAGATGGCCGGCGGCACCTCCAGGCGGGCCTTGACCTTGCCCTTGATCTGCACGACGCAGGTCACGGTCTCGTCCACGACGTAGTCCGGGTCGGCGACCGGGAAGTCCTGGTGGACGACCGAGTCGGTGCGGCCCAGCTTGCGCCACAGCTCCTCGGCGATGTGCGGGGCCAGCGGGGCGGCCATCAGCACCAGCGGCTCGGCCACCGAACGCGGCACCGCGGTGCCGGTCTTGGTCAGGTGGTTGTTCAGCTCGGTGACCTTGGCGATGGCGGTGTTGAAGCGCAGGCCCTCCAGGTCCTGGCGGACGCCGTCGATCGCCTTGTGCAGGGCGCGCAGGGTCTCCTCGTCGGGCTCGGCGTCGGTGACGGTGACCTCACCGGTCGCCTCGTCGACGATGTTGCGCCACAGTCGCTGCAGCAGCCGGAACTGGCCGACCACCGCGCGCGTGTCCCACGGCCGGGAGACGTCCAGCGGGCCCATGGCCATCTCGTACAGGCGCAGGGTGTCGGCACCGTACTCGGCGCAGATCTCGTCCGGGGTCACCGCGTTCTTCAGGGACTTGCCCATCTTGCCCAGCAGGCGGGTGACCTTCTCGCCCTGGTAGTAGTAGGCGCCGTCGCGCTCCTCCACCTCGGCGGCCGGCACCGCGATGCCACGGCTGTCGCGGTAGACGTAGGCCTGGATCATGCCTTGGTTGAACAGCTTGTGGAACGGCTCGGCCGACGACACGTGGCCCAGGTCGTACAGCACCTTGGACCAGAAGCGCGCGTACAGCAGGTGCAGCACCGCGTGCTCGGCGCCGCCGACGTACAGGTCGACACCGCCGTGCGGCCGGCCCTCGCGCGGGCCCATCCAGTACTGCTCGATCTCGGGGTCGACCAGCTGCCGCTCGTTGTGCGGGTCCAGGTAGCGGAACTCGTACCAGCAGGAACCCGCCCAGTTGGGCATGGTGTTGGTCTCGCGGCGGTACTGCTTCGGCCCGTCGCCCAGGTCCAGGGTGACGTTGACCCACTCCTCGTTGCGCGACAGCGGGGTCTCGGGCTGGGTGTCGGCGTCGTCCGGGTCGAAGGTGCGCGGGCTGTAGTCCTCGACCTCGGGCAGCTCCAGCGGCAGCATCGACTCGGGCAGCGAGTGGGCGACGCCGTCCTCGTCGTAGACGATCGGGAAGGGCTCGCCCCAGTAGCGCTGGCGGCTGAACAGCCAGTCGCGCAGACGGAAGTTGACGGTGCCCTCGCCGATGCCCTTGTCCTGCAGCCATTCGGTGATGCGGGCCTTGGCCTCGACGACGCCCAGGCCGTCCAGGGAGACCTCGTCGCTCGCGGAGTTGACCAGCTTCGCGTCGTACGACACGAAGGCGTCGTCCCAGGTCGCCGTGTCGGTGCCGCGGCCGTCGGTCGGCTCGACCACGCAGCGGATCGGCAGCTCGAAGGCACGCGCGAAGGCGAAGTCACGGGTGTCGTGCGCCGGGACGGCCATGATCGCGCCGGTGCCGTAGCCCATCAGGACGTAGTCGGCGATGAAGACGGGGACCTGCTCGCCGTTGACCGGGTTGGTCGCGAACGCGCCGGTGAAGACGCCGGTCTTGTCCTTGGCCTCGGCCTGGCGCTCGACGTCGGACTTCGATGCGGCCTGCGCACGGTAGGCGGCGACGGCCTCGGCCGGGGTGGCGTGTCCGCCGGTCCACACCTCGTGCGTGCCCTCGGGCCAGGCCTCGGGGGTGAACTTCTCGACCAGCGGGTGCTCGGGCGCCAGCACCATGTAGGTCGCGCCGAACAGGGTGTCCTGGCGGGTGGTGAAGATCGTGATGTGCTCGCCGTCGATCGGGAAGTCGACGCGGGCGCCCTCGCTGCGGCCGATCCAGTTGCGCTGCTGCAGCTTGATGGCCTCGGGCCAGTCCAGCTCCTCCAGGTCCTCCAGCAGCCGGTCGGCGTAGGCGGTGATGCGCATGTTCCACTGGCGCAGCTTGGCCTTGAAGACCGGGTAGTTGCCGCGCTCGGAGCGGCCGTCGGCGGTGACCTCCTCGTTGGCCAGTACGGTGCCCAGGCCAGGGCACCAGTTGACCGGCGCGTCGGAGGCGTAGGCCAGGCGGTACTCGCCCAGGATGTCGGCGCGCTCGCGGGCGTTCAGCTCGCTCCACGCGCGCGTGGTGCCCGGAATCGGGCGCTCACCGGACTCGAACTGGGCGATCAGCTCGGAGATCGGGCGGGCCTTCTTCGCCTCGTCGTCGTACCACGAGTTGAAGATCTGCAGGAAGATCCACTGGGTCCACTTGTAGTAGTCCGGGTCGATCGTGGCGAAGGACCGGCGCTTGTCGTGGCCCAGGCCCAGCCGGCGCAGCTGGGTCTTCATGTTCTCGATGTTGGCCTCGGTGGACACGCGCGGGTGCGTGCCGGTCTGCACGGCGTACTGCTCGGCGGGCAGGCCGAAGGCGTCGAAGCCCAGGGTGTGCAGGACGTTGTGGCCGGTCATGCGCTGGAACCGGGCGAAGACGTCGGTGGCGATGTAGCCCAGCGGGTGGCCGACGTGCAGGCCCGCACCCGAGGGGTACGGGAACATGTCCATGATGAACTTCTTGGGCTTGGCGACCAGCTCCGGGTCGCCCGCCAGATCACCCTCGGGGTTCGGCGCCGCGTACGTGCCGTCGGCGTCCCAGAAGTCCTGCCAGCGTGCCTCGATCTCGGCCGCCATGGCGGCCGTGTAGCGGTGCGGCGCGGCCTCCGCCGACGTGGCGGCGGCAGCGGGGTTCGTCTCGCTCATGATCCTCAAAGCTCCATCGATCGTCTCTGCCTGCGGAAATGAAAAAACCCCTCGCACAGGAGGGGACGCCGCGCCGATGCCGACCTCACGGTTCTACCCGGGGTCGGTACTGATCAGCGCGGCCCGCTAAGCAGAAGGCGTACGGCACGCATGGCGCTAGGGTACCGCAGGCCTTCAGCGCGCGGCGACGGCCTTCGGCGAGCCGCGACACGCTTGAGCAAGCGGCGGCGCTCTTCCGTATCCCTTGTGGACATGCCAGAACCCCGAGGAGGGCTCACCAAGGTCAACAATTACTTCGCGCACCGTCCGCCAAGGGACATCAGCCCAGTCGCATGGTCCGCCGATAACGACGCAATAACTCAAACCCCCGTACTGATCGGTATGGCGCCACTTAGAGTTCGGCAGCGGGACCGCTTTCCCGAAACTGCTCGGAGTTGCCCCCATGAACCCTCGTCGTAGTACCAGCTCCCTCCCCAAGCCGGGCCGCTCGGCCTACGGGGTGGCATCGGCTGTCGTCCTGCTGCTCATACCCGTGGTCGTGCTGGCCGGAGGCAACCAGTTCCGCGACTTCCTCAACTTCGGCGCGGGCGTGTTGTCCCTGGTCTCGCTCAGCTGCTCGGTGATCTGGGGCCTGTTCGCGCAGGACCGGATCTTCCTGAACATCCGGCAGCGGATCGTCGGCCAGGCGGTGCACCGCACGCTCGGGGTCGCCTCGATCGCGTTCCTCCTGCTGCACATCACCACGAAGGTCGCGCTCGGCCACACGAAGGCGATCGCCGCGATCATTCCGTTCGCGCTCGGCGTCACCGGAATCGGCGGCCTGATCGGCCTGGGTTCGCTGGCGGGCCTGCTGATGATCTTCGTGGGCGTCACCGGCGCCCTGCGCAGCAATTTCGCCACCCCGGCCCCGGTCGCCGCCCGCTGGCGCGCCATGCACATGCTCGCCTACCCGGCCTGGTGCGCCGCGCTGATCCACGGCCTGTACGCGGGTCGCGCGGCCAAGCCGTTCTTCGTGATCTCCTACGGCCTGTCGCTGCTGGGCGTGATGGCCGCCCTCGCCCTGCGCGCCGCCCCGCGCCCGGTCAAGCGCCGGGTCGCCGACCGGCTGGTGGCGCTGTTCGGCAGCTCGGAGCGGCCCGGACTCGAGGAGCTGGACGCGAGCCGTTCCCGGGCGGCCGAGCCGGCTCCGGCGGGCTTCGAGAGCCGACGCGAGCCGAGGGGAGCCGCCGCTCCTTCGGCGCCGCTGTACCAGTCCCCCGCCACCCCCGCCGCGGAACCCGCGTCGGGCTTCGCGGCCGCCTACCGCGCGGTCTCCACGCCGGGCCGCTCCCGGCAGTCGTACCCGGCCGGTCAGACCTCCCGTATGGACCTGCCGCTGGACATGCAGGCCACGGAGGCCATGCCGCGCGTGGAGGGCCTGTCCAGCACCTCGGGCAGCTGGCCGATCCCGTCCCCGCCGCCGGTCGGCGAGGCCCCGCCGTCCGCGTACGACCCGCTCCAGGACACCGGGCAGACCATTCCGGTCTACGGCAATTCGGGCACCGTCGGTTACGGCGGAAGTGACATGTACGACACCGGTGAGACAAACGGCCTCTACGGCACGTACAACGCCAGTGACACGTACAACAGCGGTCCCGCTACCGAAACGCTGCCCGGCGCGTCCTACGACACTCCGGGTTCGGGCGAATCTTGGAACACGCCGTCCGGAGGCTTTTAAGTGAACGAGGCCCTGCCCGACGTACCCGAAGTCCGCGTGGTCGGCCTTCCGCAGCTCACGTCGGGCTTCGACCTTGTGGAACGGCTCGATCTGCCCATGCACCTGAAGGTGCACGGGCCGCTCGACCCGCTCGGCGGCGAACAGCTCGCTCAGCTCGCCGAACGCATCAACCTCAGGGGCCGTGGCGGCGCGGGCTTCCCCTTCCACAAGAAGCTGCGCTCGGTCGCCGAGTCGGCGATCAAGCGCGGGGTGCGGCCGGTCGTCGTGGTCAACGGCAGCGAGGACGAGCCTGCATGCCGCAAGGACACGGTGCTGATCAACCGCGCCCCGCACCTGATCCTGGACGGCGCGCTGCTGTGCGCCGAGGCGCTCGGCGCGCGGACGCTGGTGATCGGTGTCACCCGCGAGTCGACGCAGCGCTCCATGGAGGCCGCGCTCGCCGAACGTGGGCTGAGCAACAGCCGTAGATCGGCGCTGCGCGCGTGGGTGCAGCGCAACCCGGTGCGGATGGTCACCGGCGCCGCCGCCTCGCTGATCCGCTCGGTCGACGGCGGCCCAGCGATCCCGCCCGGCCGCAAGATCAGCGCCTCGCAGAGCGGCGTCGGCGGCGCGCCCACGCTGCTGTCCAACGCGGAGACGTTCGCGCAGCTGGCCATCGCCGCCCGCATCGGCCCCGAGCGCTACGGCAACACCGGCCTGTACGACGAGCCGGGCACCGTCATGCTCACCGTGTCCGGCGCGGTCGCCCGCCCGATGGTGATCGAGGTGCCCACGGGCGTGCCGCTGCGCTATGTGCTGCAGCTGGCGGGTGCCCCGCCGGTGCCGCAGGGCGTGCTGACCGGCGGTTATCACGGCAAGTGGATCGACGCGGCGACCGTCAACGAGGCGATCGTCTCGCGCAACTCGCTGGACGCGGTGGGCGGTTCGCTGGGTGCGGGCGCGATTCTGCCGATCAGCCAGGAGACCTGCCCGCTGGGCGAGTCGCTGCGGGTGGCGCAGTGGCTGGCCGAGGAGAGCGCGGGCCAGTGCGGGCCCTGCTACCTCGGACTGCCGGCCGCCGCGCGCGGCATGGAGGACATCCTGGGCGGCGGCGGCCCGGCCGCGCTGGAGGCGCTGAAGCAGGTCGCGAAGAACGTCAAGCGCCGTGGCGCGTGTTCGCATCCGGACGGCTCGGCGATGTTCCTGGAGTCGACCATCAAGGCGTTCACCGACGACCTGGCCGCGCATGTCCTCGGAAACGGCTGCGGACGGCCCGTGGAGGGCGTTCTGCCGCTCTTCGAGGGCGGCAGGGCCCCTACGGGCATCCCGGGCGGCGGAGAGCCCGAGGAAACCGGCGCCAGCCGCCAGAAGATCTACGTCGACTGGACGCTGTGCCGGGGCCACGGACTGTGCGCCGACATCCTCCCGGAGGTGTTCGAACTCGGCGCCGACGGTTTCCCGACCGTCGCCCAGGCGCAGGTGCCGCGGTACGCGGAGGCGAAGGCCCTGCGGGCGGTGCGCCGCTGCCCGGCGCTCGCCCTGCGCATCGAGGAGGACACCCGCGGGCAGGCGCCGTCCCGCAACCTTCCGGTCGTCTCCCAGGGCCGCGGCCGGCGCGCTCTCGGCCGCTGAGCACACCAAGGGGCGGTCACCCGGTCCGGGTGACCGCCCCTTGGTTCGGCCACGCTCGCTCGACCGTCGTGGTTCAGCCGCGGCGCTCGGTGACGCAACACGCCGAAGGCGGACCATCCGTCGGGATGGTCCGCCTTCGACTTCTGTGGAGCTAAGGAGAATTGAACTCCTGACCTCTTGCATGCCATGCAAGCGCTCTACCAACTGAGCTATAGCCCCTTGTTTTACTGTTTCGCCCGGTTCCCCCGGCGACGACGTAAACATTACAGGGCCGGGAGCGCAGCGCAAAATCGGTTTCAGCTTCACACCGATGCGTGGCCAATGTCCGCCTTTGTCGCCCGGATCGAACTGACGCCCGCGCTGTTCCCGGTGTTCCTGCTCGTGACGGGTGTGCTGACCCACCTGTGAGGCGGGGGCGCGACGCCATGGCCGCGGCACGCGCGCGGGGCGGCCGTCGCGTTCGAGGAAGCGGTCGATCAGGCCCTCCACGGCGTTCTGGCGCGCGTTCCGCACACGCCCGACCGGGGGACCGGGGGAAAGCCTTTGGGCTGCCTCGAAGGCTGTCATGGCCGCTCTGGGCCTCGCGGCCGCCGTGGCTGAGTGCGGGTCCACTCGTACCGTTGCTGCGGGCCCACGGACCCCCTGATGGGTGTCGCACGGAACCGGGCGGCCCGAACCGCACCAGGGAGCCGAGGAATTGACGCTTCCGGCGCTCTACGCGGCAGCCGGCGCGCCGTTCCTCGTGCTGACCCGGACCTCGGCGCCGGAAGACGACGGCGGCACGCCGGGTATCAGGCGGTCACGAAGGAGTAGAACCGCTTGAGTGTGCAGTGCTCTTCGAGAAGGCGCCCGTAGATCGGCTCGCCCTCCAATTCCCGGTACGTCTCGATCGGGTCGCCTTTTATGATCAGCGCCCGCGCGCATTCCTCGCACCAGTACTGGTAGTCGGGATTGATCGGCTCCATGTCACGGACGATCGGCGTACCGCTCCCACACCAGTCGCACTTTCGCCTGTGTGCACCCATCGATCAGCTCCAGATGTGGCCGCAGGCCGTGCACACGTAGGAGATTCCGCCGTTGTCGCCGAGCACTTGAGCGACATGCGCGGAACCACAGGAAGGGCAGCTCAGCCGGGTGGTCGTGTCCCGTATCAACGCCGCACCGAGGAGGTGGCCGACCTCCTCAAGGATGCTCGCAGGCATCGCTACTCCCTCCCGTCGGGCCGCGCCCCCTTCCGGCCGTTTGATTCTGCCACGGCCGGAGCAATACGGTCAGCGACGCCTCAGTACCAGTCCGGACACGGCGCCTGCCACGGCCGCTGAGGCCAGCGCCCAGGCACACACCGAGAACGCCTCCGCAGAGGTATACGAGCGCAGAACCCCCGGTGACTCAACCCGGTTCAGGAACAGTGTGCCGAAAGACGCCACGCCGATCAGCTGACCGAGCTGGGTGACCGTCGCCAGCAGGCCACTGGCGTCCGCAGCGTCCTCGGGCCGCACCGTGGCGAGCGCGCGCGTGAGAGTCGGACTGAAGGCGAGCGCTAGCCCGGCGCCCACGCCCACGTACCCGACGTACAGCACCGCTCCCCCGCCGCCGCCCCCGTGGAAGGCCAGCCCCACGACGGCCACGGAGACCGCGGTCAGCGCGAACCCGGCCGAGGTCAGTACCCGCTGCAGCCCGGCGGGCCACCTCCGCCACGTCAGGCTGACGGCGCCGAAGACGCCGGCGGTCGGGGCGAAGCTCAGGCCGGCCCGCAGCGCGCTGTAGCCGAGGCCGCCCTGGACATGCAGGGTCAGCGCGAAGAGGAAGCCCGCGTTGACCGACATCACGACGAGGATCCGGAAGACGGCCAAGCCGATGCCGGGGTGGCGCAGCACCCGGGGCGCGATCAGCGGGGCGCCGCCGCGCCGGGCCAGCCGGGTCTCGTACCCGCAGAACAGCGCGAACAGCACCACCGCACCGGCCAGTGACAGCCAGGACCACAGCGGCCAGTCCTCCTCCTGCCCGAGCACCAGCGGCACCGTCAGCAGCGACACGGCCGCGCCCAGGAGCACCAGTCCGGGCAGGTCGAGCGCACGGGACCGCTCCCTCCCTCCCACGCCGCCCAGCGGCAGGACCCGGCGGCCGAGTACGAGCAGCACGGCACCGACCGGTACGTTGACGAGGAACACCGGCCGCCAGCCGGTCCCGAACAGATCGGCGCTGACCAGCACACCGCCCGCTGTCTGCCCGGCCGCCGCACCGACGGCGAGGACCGCCGAATAGGCGCCGAGCGCCCGGGCCCGGGCCGCGCCGGTGAAGGTTCGCTGGATCAGGCTGAGCACCTGCGGGATGGCCAGCGCCGCACCGGCGCCCTGCGCCATCCGGAGGACGATCAGCTCGGTCGCCCCCTGCGCCAGGCCGCAGGCGAGTGAGGCCGTGGTGAACAGGGCGACACCGGCGAGGTGGACCCGGGCATGGCCGAGCCGGTCGCCCAGCCGGGCGCCGGTGATCAGCAACACGGAGTAGGAGATGGCGTAGCCGGCGATGACCAGCTGCAGGTCGGCGCCCGAGGCATGGAGTCCGGAACCGATGGTGGGCGCGGCGACATTCACGATGAAGACGTCGAGGGCCGCCATGAACAGGGCGGTGAGCAGGACGGCGAGCAGCAGCCGCGGTCGGTTGTCAGTGCCGGGTGCTTCACTGTCCGTGACGGGTGATGCGGGACGGCCGGCGGTCGAGGGGTGACTGTCAGTGGCAGGTGCTTCACTGATCGCAGGGTTCGCAGCGGGCCCGTCGCCTGGCCCGCTTCGGGATGTCGTCGTCATGGCGCCGAGCCTGACGACGGTCCGGTACGGGTGCCGAGAGCCCGGCGATGCTGGTACTGCCAACACCTGGCAGGGCCGGGTCGGGGCGCCGACGATGAGGACGGGGACGACGGGGGACGCAGGGAGATGGCGAGGATGACGGGGACGACGGGGGTCGCACGATGACGGCGAGCACGACGAACACGACGCCGACGGCACAGACGACGCAAACAAGGCAGACGACACAGACGGTACGGACGGCACAGCCGACAAGGACAGCGAACCGGGCGGGGACGGCGAAGACGGTCCGGCCGGCGAGCGCTCAGCGCCGCAGGCCGGAGCTGGCCGCCTTCCTGCGCAGCAGGCGGGCCCGGGTGACACCGGCCGACGTGGGAATGCCGCCGGGCCTGCGGCGGCGCACACCCGGCCTGCGCCGGGAGGAGGTCGCCCAGCTCTCCGGCGTGGGTGTGACCTGGTACACATGGCTGGAGCAAGGTCGGCCGATCAACGCCTCGCCACAGGTGCTGGACGCGGTCGCCCGCACCCTGCGGCTGGACGCGCCGGAGCGGGAGCATCTGTACCGGCTGGCGGAGGTGCCGTTCGAGGCAGAGCCGGGTGCCCTGCCCCGCCGGGTCGCCCCTGAGGTGCAGGGCATCATCGACACCCTCGATCCCCTGCTGGCGGTGGTCTACAACGCGCGTTACGACATCCTGGCCGCCAACCCGGCCTACCGTGACCTGTTCGCGGCTCGGAAGGCCCGCGGGATCGGCGTGCCGAACGCGCTGTGGACGCTGTTCACCGCGACGGACGAGGACTGCCCGGTGGTGGACCGGGAGCGCGAGCTGCCGCTGATGGTGGCGACGCTGCGGTCGGCGTACGGCAGACACGTGGGTGAGTCGGCCTGGGAGGAGTACATACGCGCGCTGTCGGCGGCGAGCCCCTGGTTCGCGCGGCTGTGGGCGGGTGGTGAGGTGATACCGCCGGGCCCTCGGGTGAAGACGTTCCGTCACGCGGCGGTGGGCGACATGCGGATGACTTCGCAGTCGCTGTCCATCGACGGGATGCCCGAGTGCCGGATCGTCGTCTACACCCCGGAGGACGAGGAGTCGCGAGAGAAGATCGCGTCGCTGCGGGAGCGAAGGGAGCGGCTGTGGCCGCCGGCATACACAACAGAAAATCCCGCCCTCTGAGAGGACGGGACCTTCATCACCGATCTTTGACAACTCAACAGAGTGTCGATCAGTGGAGCTAAGGAGAATTGAACTCCTGACCTCCTGCATGCCATGCAGGCGCTCTACCAACTGAGCTATAGCCCCTGGCGCCACGCGGCGGAGCCGCATGGTGTCTCGCCCCGCTCGGCGGGGCGAACAAGAAGAACTTTAGCCTGTGACCTGCCAGAAAGTGAAATCCGGAGTCGCGAGCCCCCAGAGGCTCAGTCGTCGTCGCCGAGGACCGGCTCCGGGAGGGTGCCGGCGTTGTGCTCCAGCAGGCGCCAGCCGCGGGCGCCCTCACCGAGCACGGACCAGCAGCAGTTGGAGAGGCCGCCGAGGCTCTCCCAGTGCCTGGCCTCCAGGCCGAGCAGCCGGCCGATGGTAGTGCGGATGGTGCCACCGTGGCTGACGACGACGAGAGTGCCGTCCTCCGGCAGCTTCTCGAGGTGCCGCAGTACGACGGGCGCCGCACGGTCGGCGACCTCGGTCTCCAGTTCGCCGCCGCCGCGGCGGACCGCCTCGCCGCGCTTCCAGGCGGCGTACTCCTCGCCGTAGCGGGCGATGATCTCCTCGTGCGTCAGCCCCTGCCAGACGCCCGCGTAGGTCTCGCGCAGGCCTTCCTCGCGGGTGACGTCGAGGCCGGTCAGGGCGGCGAGCTCGGCAGCGGTGTTCGCCGCCCGCTGCAGGTCCGAGGAGACGATCGAGTCCGGCCCCAGGGAGGCGAGCAGCCGGGCGGCACGGCGGGCCTGGCCGATGCCGGTCTCGGTCAGCGCGACGTCCGTGCTGCCCTGGAAGCGGCGCTCGACGTTCCAGGCGGTCTGGCCGTGCCGCCACAGGATGATGCGGCGGCCGCGATTCTTGCGGTCGGTGACCTCGCCGGTGGCGCTCATCACCAGTCCCCGCCCGGCTGCTGCTCTGCCTCGGCGGCCTGCAGCTTCGCGTGCTCCTCGGCCTTGCCGCGGGTGGCCTTGGCGTCGGCAGGCAGCTCCAGCTCGGGGCAGTCCTTCCACAGCCGCTCCAGGGCGTAGAAGACGCGCTCCTCGCTGTGCTGGACATGCACGACGATGTCGACGTAGTCGAGCAGGATCCAGCGGGACTCGCGGTCGCCCTCGCGGCGGACCGGCTTGGCGCCGAGTTCCTTCAGCAGGCGCTCCTCGATCTCGTCGACGATGGCCTTGACCTGGCGGTCGTTCGGCGCGGAGGCCAGCAGGAAGGCGTCCGTGATCGACAGCACGTCGCTGACGTCGTAGGCGATGACGTCGTGGGCGAGCTTGTCGGCCGCCGCCTGGGCGGCGGTGTTGATGAGGTCAAGAGAACGGTCGGTGGCGGTCACTACGAAGCTTTCGGTCGGCGGTCACTGGACCTCAAGGGTCTCACGGACCGCCGGGCGCACCCCACGTGATTACGGTGGCACGTGGGGTGCGCGGGACCGCCCGGTCAGGAGCTGGTGGGCTTGTAGTCCTGACCGAGGACGACCGAGACGTCGGCGCCGGAGGAGACGGTGCCCTTGGCCACGGAGCCTGCGGGCAGGCCGAGGGTCTTGGCGACCTCGGTGGCGTCCGACTTGTGGGAGGCGTCCGAGTAGACCACCTTCGAGGTGGCCTGCGCACCGGGGGCGGTGCCGCCCTCAAGGAAGGTGAAGCCGCCGTTGAGCAGCACCACACGGGCCTTCTCCGCGTCGTCCTTCACACCGGTGGCGTTCTGCACGGAGACCCGGACCGCGGAGCCGGCGTCGGGGCTCTTGGCGGTGCCGCCGAGGATGTCCTTCACCACGCTGTCGCTGGTCCTCGCGCTCAGGGTGCCGTCGGCCTGGACCGGCAGCAGGGCGGTCTTGTAGGCGCCGCTCTTGGCGAGGTCGGCGAGCTTGGCGAGGAAGGTGCCGAGGTCCTTGTCGGTGAGCGGCGGGTCGAGGATCTGCGCGAGGGTCTGCACGGTGGTCGTGGCCGACGACGGGTCGGAGGACATCTTGCGCAGCACGCCCTGCATGACCTGGCCGAACCGCTCCAGCTGGGCGTTCTGGGACTCTCCGGCGGCGCGGTAGGTGGCGTAGGCGACGGCCATCTTGCCGCTGAGGGTCTGGTCGCTGCCCTTGTGGACGAGGGGTTCCGCGCCCTTCTTCCTGGTGTCCGGGTCGGGCACGTCGGTGTTGGTGTCGATGTCGATGTTGCCGACCAGGTCGACGAGGTTCTGCAGGTAGGGCGTGTCCAGGCGCCAGGTGCCCTGGATGTCGGTGCCGAGGACCGTGTCCAGCTGGTCGCGGGTGCCGGAGGCGCCGTCGCCGTCCACCGACTTGGCGAGAGTGGTGGTGGAGCCGTCGTCGTCGCTCAGGGCGAGGGAGTTGGGCAGCAGCACGGTGCTGCCCTGCTTGGTGGTGGTGTTGTCGACCAGCAGCGCCGTGGAGGTGCCGCCCTTGCCGGTGTTGTGCAGGTGGACGACGATCACGTCGCGTTTCTGGGCGGCGACCGGCGTCGCCGCGCCGGGCTTGGAGCCGGAGGAGGACAGACCGGGCAGCTTTCCGGCGTACCAGAGGTAGCCGACGCCGCCGACCGCGACGAGGGCGAGGACGACGAGAAGGGCGATGATCCGGCTGCGGGCGCGGCGGCGGGCCTCCTCGCGGCGCTCGGTGCGGTTCTCGGTGAACTTCAGCCAGTCGATGACGTCCTCGGAGTCGCCGTCCGGCTCCTCGACGAATGCGAACTGCTCGGTGTGGTAATCCCGTTCGCCCGCGTCCCGCGGCCCCTGGGACGGCGCCGGGGCGTGCGGGCGCTGCGCCGGGCCGGCCTGCTGCGGGATGTGGGCGGTCTGCTCGGTGACCCGGGGCTGCTGTCCGCTGTTCGCGGCCTGCCCGTAGGGGTCGTGGCCGACGAGGTGCTGGGTGCCGGTGCCGTAGGGGTCGTACGGGGCCTGGGAGCCGTAGGGGTCGTACCCGGGTGCGGGCCGGCCCGGGTCGTAGGAGGTCACCGGTGGCTGCTGGCCGGTGGCGTACGGGTCGTAGCCGTAGCCCTGCTGCTGGGCGTACGGGTCGTAGGTCGCCTGCGGTGCCTGCTGTGCCGGGACCTGCCGGTATATGGGTCGGCCGTACTCGTCATAGCCGACGATTTCGTACGGGCCGGCGCCATGGCCAACGTCACCCGCGTCGTATCGGTCGTTCACCGGTGCCCCTCTCGGCTCACTCGCCGCGGTACAGCTCGCGCTTGTCGATGTAGCGCACGACTCCGTCCGGCACCATGTACCAGATGGGTTCTCCCTTGGCGACTCTCGCACGGCAGTCCGTGGAGGAGATGGCCAGCGCCGGCACCTCGACGAGCGAGACGCCGCCTTCCGGCAGGCCGGGGTCGGTCAGATGGTGGCCGGGCCGGGTGACGCCGATGAAGTGCGCGAGGGAGAACAGCTCCTCGCTGTCTCGCCAGGTCAGCAGCTGCGCGAGGGCGTCGGCGCCGGTGATGAAGAAGAGGTCCGTGTCGGGGTTGAGGGCGCGCAGGTCGCGCAGGGTGTCCACGGTGTAGGTGGGGCCGCCGCGGTCGATGTCGATGCGGCTGACGGAGAACTGCGGGTTCTCGGCGGTGGCGATGACCGTCATGAGATAGCGGTCCTCGGCCGGCGAGACCCTGCGGTGGGACTTCTGCCACGGCTCGCCGGTGGGCACGAACACCACCTCGTCCAGCTGGAACTGCGCGGCGACCTCGCTGGCCGCCACCAGGTGCCCGTGGTGGATCGGGTCGAAGGTCCCGCCCATGACGCCCAGGCGCCGCTTGCCCGTGTGCGCGGGGCCGTGGCCCGGCCGGTGCTGCCGGTACTGCGGGTGCTTGACCGTGTCGTCGGCGGTCTCGTCTGCCGGACCGGTAGGCATGTCCTGCTCTCCCATGCGTGCAGACCCTACCGGCCCGGCCTTGGGCGTCCGGCCGGGGACGGGGTCCCCGCTCAGCGGTCGCGGTTGAAGCGGGTGGTGATCCACAGCAGGAGCAGCAGGATGGCGAGGGCGCTGCCTCCGGTGACCGCGGGGTTGAGGCTGTTGTGGTGGCCGCCCTCGGCTTCGGCGAGGGTGACCAAGTGGGCTGCGGTGCTGGGAAGGCTCATCTTCGGCAGGACCTAACGCGTGTGGGCGGGATAAAGATGTCGGCTCATCGTATGCGGGCGTCCCGGCGGCGATCACGCCGACTCCGCCGTTGGGCCCGCGGGGGAACTTTCGCGAGCTGTCAGTCGTCTTTCCGCTTGTAGCCGCTCAGCAGGAACCAGGCGGTCAGTGCACAGCCCAGGACCATCACGATCAGGACGATACGGAGCAGATTGCCCGACCCGTGCTGTTGGACGGCGCTTGCGGCGGCATCAGTCAGCCAGGCGGCTGTGGGGTGGTGCTCCATGAGTGGACTCCTTCGGCCGTACTGCCCGTCCACGGTATCTCCGCCTAGGCTGGACTCCGCTTCGGGGGCACAGTGGGCACTCATACGCACATGGGGGAAGACATGTCCGACGACGGCCAGCAGCAGACGGGGCACGAGCGCGTGCCGAGCAGGCAGCGCAGGCGCTTCCCGGGGATATCCTCGCGTGCCTACGAGCATCCGGCCGACCGCTCGGCCCTGGTCGCGCTGCGCAAGCTGAGCGGATTCGACACCGTTTTCAAAGCGCTCAGCGGGCTGCTGCCCGAGCGGAGCCTGAGACTGCTGTTCCTGTCCGACTCGGTGCGCGTCTCCGAACGGCAGTTCCAGCATCTGCACGACATGCTGCTGGACGCTTGTTACATCCTGGACCTGGAGAAGGTCCCGCCGATGTACGTCAACCAGGACCCGCAGCCGAACGCGATGTGCATCGGCCTGGACGAGCCGATCATCGTGGTCACCACGGGGCTCGTGGAACTCCTCGACGAGGAGGAGATGCGGGCGGTCGTCGGGCACGAGGTGGGACACGCGCTGTCCGGTCACTCGGTGTACCGCACGATCCTGCTGTTCCTGACCAGCCTCGCGCTGAAGGTCGCCTGGATCCCGTTGGGCAACTTCGCGATCATGGCCATTATCACGGCGCTCAGGGAGTGGTTCCGCAAGTCGGAGCTGTCCGCGGACCGGGCGGGGCTGCTGGTGGGGCAGGATGTCCGGGCCTCGATGCGCGGCCTGATGAAGATCGCGGGCGGCAACCATCTGCACGAGATGAACGTGGACGCGTTCCTGGAGCAGGCCGAGGAGTACGACTCCGGCGGCGATCTGCGCGACTCCGTGCTGAAGATCCTGAACGTGCTGCCCCGCTCGCACCCCTTCGCCACGATCCGTGCGGCCGAGCTGAAGAAGTGGGCCGAGTCCCGGGACTTCCAGCGGATCATGGACGGCCACTACCCGCGGCGTGACGAGGACAAGGACACCTCGGTCAGCGACTCCTTCCGCGAGTCGGCGGCCAGCTACGCGAGCGACGTGAAGACCTCCAAGGACCCGCTGATGAAGCTGGTCACGGACCTCGCGGACGGCGCGGGCGACCTGAGCGGCCGGGTCCGCCGCGGCTTCGACGGCTTCCGCAGCCCGCCACCGGCCAAGGGAGGCCCGGCGGACGCCCCTCAGGAGGGGTGACACCAGCCCGCCACACGGACACCGGCTCCCCTCGCCCCGCCGCCACGGCACCGGCTCCCCGCTGAGCCACGGCAGCACCGGCTCCGCGCTCAACCACAGCCGCACCGGCTCCCCGTTCAGCCACAGCGGCGGGATCCGGCGGTGCCGCCCCTCCTCGGCCCCAAGGGCCGACCCCGGCCGCCCTCGAAAACTTCCCCGCTCACACCTTCGGCTCAGCTCCGGCGGCCAGCGTCCCGCACAGGGCCGCAGGGCTGTCGGTCTCGTAGGGGTCGGTGCCCGCGGGGCCGCCGGTGTGGGCCGTCTGGCCGGCCAGGAGGGGGCGGAGGTAGGCCGTGGAGTCCTCGGTGCAGGCGAGCGGGCCCGCCTGGACGTAGGACGTGACCAGCTGGACCTGGTGGGTGCGCAGATCGTCGCGGGTGAAGCGGAAGGTCACCTCGCGGCGGAGGGTGAACAGGGACGCGGGGGCGCCGGCCGCGGCACCGGTGGGGCGCAGGGCGTAGACGAAGGTGTGGTCGGCGGTGACCTCCAGCGTGCTCGCGTCGCTCTCGACAGCCTGGAGGTTGCCCTGGACGCGGGTCGGTCCGTCGGCGGCGAGCTGGACGCGGGAGGGGTCGAGACGGACCAGCCAGCCGGTGGGGGCGTGCCGGCCGTCCGCCGCCGGGTGGTCGAAGCTCTGGTCGAACTGATCGAGCTGGTCGGCGTCGATGAGGGAGCGGACAGGGCTGACCTGGCGGCCGGTCAGCACCTCGGGGTCGAGCGAGGAGCGGACTACGTAGTCCTTGGCGGTGGTGAGCGCGGTCACCACCTGGCTGTCGGAGAAGTGGGCGGTGCTGCGGGCGGCCGGCAGCGGTATGCCCTCGGCGCCGACGTCGTACGACGCGGCGGGACTGTGCGTGTACAGGCTCTCGGCGTCGGCGGTGCCCGGCACCTTGCCCGTGGGGGCGAGCGGGATCACCGTCATCCTCAGGGGTTCGACGGGGCGCCGGGTCTCCGGGGTGCCGTAGGGGTGGCGGACGCCCATGTAGATCGCGGTGCCGAAGGCGACGGCGATCAGCAGGACGAGGATCAGGGCCTGTCGGGTGAGTCCGCGGTGCAGGGGCGGACGGCGGCGTACGGCGGGCGCGTGGTCGGCCATCCGCTCCTCGGCGGAGTACTCCTGGAGACGCGCAGCACGGACGAACGACTCGTCGAACACGACGGATCGGTACTCGTCCTCGCCACCTCCGGGCCCGCCCTCGGGTGTGCCCTCCGGTGGGTCTCCAGACCCGCTCATACTTTCAGAGTAGGTCGCGTAGGCCTCAGGTAAACGCCCTGCTACACGACAACTTCTGACAGGTGCTCACCAAGAGCGGGGGCGGGCGTTCAGGGGGAGCGCGGGATGGCCGAGGCCGGCGGCTGGGCGGTGTCGGCGGAGACAGAGGGCGCGGCGGCGCTGCCCTGTTCCAGGCCGGTCGGGGCGGGCGTGGGAATCCCGTCACGGGTGCCCGCGGAGCCGCCGCGGTAGACGGCGGCGAAGGCCAGGGCGACCATGCCGATGCCCATCACGACGGCCAGCACCCAGGCCACGGGGCGATGCCAGCGGACCTGCTTGCCGTATCCCCCGAAGCGGCGGTCGCCGAGGACGTAGGTGTCCTCCAGTTCGTCGTCCTCAGGATCTTGGCCGAATTCGGTCCCTTCGGGGCCGTAGGCGTCGTCGTAGCGCTCGCCTCGGGCGTGGGCGCGGCGGGCCTCCGCGTCGGAGGCCTCGGCTCTGGCCTGTGCGGCGGCAAGGAGGCGCTCGACGGCGGTCGGCTCATGGACCGTGGCCGCCTGTACGAAGGCCTCGTCGAAGACCACGGAGGCGAACTCTTCGTCCGACACCCCGTGGTCGTGGTCGTCGTCGGGCTCCCAGCCGTCAGGGAACGGCGTGCCCCCCACGTCCTCCGGCACGCATCCAGAGTAGACCTGGGGGGTCAATTTGGGCAGACGGTATGGAAATTCGTCTGACTGGTGAGACGCCGTTTCGGCCGCCCGCCACGACGCGCGGGGCGTACGGCCGAACGGGTGAGTCTCAGGGGCGCACGTGGCCGTCACCGGTGACGATGTACTTCGTGCTGGTCAGCTCCGGCAGGCCCATCGGTCCGCGGGCGTGCAGCTTCTGGGTGGAGATGCCGATCTCGGCGCCGAAGCCGAACTGGCCGCCGTCGGTGAAGCGGGTGGAGGCGTTCACGGCGACGGTGGTGGAGTCGACCAGCTGGGTGAAGCGGCGGGCGGCCTGCTGGGAGGTGGTGACGATCGCCTCGGTGTGGCCGGAGGTCCACAGCCGGATGTGCTCCACGGCCCTGTCCAGGGAGTCGACGACCGCGGCGGCGATGTCGTAGGAGAGGTACTCCGTCTCCCAGTCCTCGGCCACGGCCTCCACCACCGTGGCCTTGGAGTTCTCGGCGTAGGCCATCACCCGCTCGTCGGCGTGCACGGTGACGCCGGCCTCGGCGAGGGCGTCGAGGGCGCGCGGCAGGAACACCGGGGCGATGTCCTGGTGGACGAGGAGGGTCTCGGCGGCGTTGCAGACGCTGACCCGCTGGGCCTTGGAGTTGATCAGGATGTCGATGGCCATGTCGATGTCGGCGTGGGCGTCGACGTAGACGTGGCAGTTGCCGGTGCCGGTCTCGATGACGGGAACGGTGGACTCGCTCACCACGGTCTGGATGAGGGAGGCGCCGCCTCGCGGGATCAGCACGTCGACGAGGCCCCGGGCGCGCATCAGCTCGCGCACGCTCTCGCGGCTCTCTCCCGGGACCAGCTGGACGGCGTCGGCGGGCAGGCCTGCGCCGCCGACGGCGTCCCGGATGACGCGGACGAGGGCGGTGTTGGACTCGTAGGCGGAGGCGGAGCCGCGCAGCAGGACGGCGTTGCCGGACTTCAGACAGAGGGCGGCGGCGTCCACGGTGACGTTGGGGCGGGCCTCGTAGATGATGCCGACGACGCCGAGCGGGACGCGGACCTGACGCAGGTCGATGCCGTTGGGGAGGGTGGAGCCGCGGACGATCTCGCCGACCGGGTCGGGCAGCTTCGCCACGTCACGGACGTCGGAGGCGATGGCGCGGACCCGCTCGGGGGTGAGGGTGAGGCGGTCGACGATGGCCTCGCTGGTGCCGTTCTCCCTGGCCTTGGCCACGTCGCGAGCGTTGGCCTCGACGATCTCGGCGGTCCGGACCTCCAGCGCGTCGGCGATGGCGAGCAGCGCGTCGTCCTTCACGGCCCGCGGGAGCGGCGCGAGGTCTGCGGCGGCGGCCTTGGCCCGGTAGGCGGCCTGGGTGACCGGGGACATCGAGTCGTACGGCGAGAGCGTGGTCATGAGGGAAGGGTAGTGCGCGGCTCGTGTCGGTCACCGCTCATCCCAAACCCCGAGACAAGGTCTCAGGAGGGATCAAAAGGGATGGACTCCCACCGGTGTGGCTGGCGGCGGGCCGTAGCCCTCGGCGATGCGGTGGTGGTAGGTCTCGCGGTCGATGACCTCCAGGCCGACGATCTCCCACGGGGGCAGCCCGGCGGTCTGCCGGTGCTCGCCCCACAGGCGCAGGGCGACGGCGGCGGCGTCGTGCAGGTCGCGGGCCTCCTCCCAGTACCGGATCTCCGCGTGGTCGCTCGCGTACCTGCTGGTCAGCAGGAAGGGGTGGTCGTGGGCCAGCTGTTCCAGGGCCCGCCGCAGATCGGTGAGGGGGACGTCCGGGCCGGAGACGCTGAGAGTGACGTGCCAGAGCCGGGGCATGTCCTTGGGCTCCTCATAGGTGTCACCGGCGGCGACGCTCGTCAGGGCACCGCGGGTGGCCACCCCAGGGCGCACTCGTCTCACGACGGCCTCCTTCACCCACTGCTCGGGGACGTCTGTCGGAACGTCTCTCTGAGACAAAGTTGAGCAGGCCCTACGGCACCGCGGGGCGGTTTTACGGAACGTCCCCCACCGAGGGCTGTCGTTACGTCCCGTTTTACGCGTGCAAGAGCACCAGGTCGTCCCTGTGTACGACCTCGCGTTCGTACGCCGGGCCGAGTTCCCGGGCCAGTTCACGGGTCGAGCGCCCGATCAGCCGGGGGATCTCCTTGGCGTCGAAGTTGACGAGTCCACGGGCCACCGCGCGCCCCGTGGTGTCGCGCAGTTCGACGGGGTCACCGGCGCTGAACTCGCCCTCCACGGCGGCGATTCCGGCGGGCAGCAGCGATGTGCGTCGCTTCACCACGGCGTCCACCGCCCCGTCGTCCAGGGTCAGCGCCCCTTGCGGGGTGGAGGCGTGCTGGAGCCACAGGAGCCGGTCGGCGGAGCGCTTTCCGGTGGGGTGGAAGTAGGTGCCGGTGTCGCCGCCGCTCAAGGCGTCCGCCGCGTGCACGGCGCTGGTGAGGACCACGGGGATGCCGGCCGCGGCCGCGATCCGGGCGGCCTCGACCTTGGTGACCATCCCGCCGGTGCCCACGCCGGCCTTGCCCGCGCTGCCGATCGCGACGCCCGCGAGGTCATCCGGCCCCTTCACCTCCGCTATCCGCGAGGTGCCGGGCTTGCTGGGGTCGCCGTCGTAGACGCCGTCGATGTCGGAGAGGAGCACGAGCAGGTCGGCGTGGACGAGGTGGGCGACGAGGGCGGCGAGGCGGTCGTTGTCGCCGAAGCGGATCTCGTCGGTGGCGACCGTGTCGTTCTCGTTGACGATCGGGAGGGCGCCCATCGCGAGGAGCTTGTCGAGGGTGCGGGAGGCGTTGCGGTGGTGGGCGCGGCGGCTCATGTCGTCGGAGGTGAGCAGGACTTGGCCGACGCGGACGCCGTAGCGGGCGAAGGAGGCGGTGTAGCGGGCGACGAGCAGGCCCTGGCCGACGCTGGCGGCGGCCTGCTGCCGGGCGAGGTCCTTGGGGCGGCGGCGCAGACCGAGCGGGGCGAGACCGGCGGCGATGGCACCGGAGGAGACGAGGACGACCTCCCGCTCTCCGCCGCTGCGGCTCTTGGCCAGCACGTCGACCAGCGCGTCGACGCGGTCGGCGTCCAGACCGCCGGCGGCGGTGGTCAGCGACGAGGAGCCCACCTTGACGACGATCCTGCGGGCCTCGCCCACGGCCTGCCTTGCCCTTGCCACCTTGCCCTCTGTTCCCCTCTTTTGCCCGCGCGCTGTTCCGGCTGCCTGAGCGGCAATCTACGCGAAGCGGATCGGCCCTCGCCCACCGGTCCAGCCTCCGGACACGCGTTCCGTAGCCGTTCCTTCACGGTTTGCGTACGGCAAAAAAGTTGTACTGCTTGCGTATGGAAATTAAAGCTCGTCGTGCACCGGGACGTCATCGCCACCAACTCGGGAAATCTGATCTTCAGCGACGCGCCGCACAAGATCCTTGAGACACCGGACGCCGAGGTCGTGTCCAACGGGATCGGCACGGACCTGGCCGCGGCCGCCCGGACCAACGAGGTACGACGCGTTCGTCCTCCCGCCGGCCAACGCCTTCCGGCCGTCCTTCGAGGGCCGGCCGAAGCGGCTGACCCGGCTGATCGACAAGCTGAGGATCCCGGTCGTGGTGCTGGGCGTCGGCGCGCAGACGGGGGTGAGCTACAACCCGGCCCGGCTGAAGCCGATGGAGCAGTCGGTGCGCGGGTTCTGCGAGGCTGTGCTGGAGCGCAGCTCGTCGATCGGTGTCCGGAGCGAGACGGCCCCGAGCTCGATGTCCGCAAGCGGGTGCCGGCGGTGGGCGCCGACCTCACGGACCCCAACTCCCGGGAGGCCGCCATGCCGACGCACCCGGACCACCCGTTGTACCGGGAGGACAAGGTGCGGGTGTACATCGACCCGGTCACCCGGATCGACGATCTGCGCGGCTTTGACTTCTCCTTCGGCTCGCGCATCCACGGCAACATCGCGGCGCTGCCGGCGGGGACGCCCGCGACCGTGCTGTGCGGCGACTGGCGCACGCTGGAGCTGTGCCGGTACTTCGAGATCCCGCATCAGCCGCTGGACCAGGCCGCCAAGGATCCGCAGGCGGCGGATCCGGCCCGGCTGTACGAGGAGGCGGACCTCGGCGGCCTGGTGAGCAACCACCGGGAGAGGTTCGACCGGTTCGTCGGCTTCCTGAAGAAGCAAGGGCTGCGGAACACCTTCACGCACGGCGACGGCGGCACCGCCTTCGAGGAGCGGCTGCGGTCGCTGTCCTTCCCGCCGGGCATCCGGCCGTGGAACGACACCGACCTCACCTCGCTCAGCAGCCGGTTCGGCCGGCTGCACATGCAGGTCAGCGAACTGGCCGAGGACAACGCGAAGTTGCGCAAGGAGCCGGCCCGGTCATGCAAGGCACAGGGCACCTCCCCCGCGCCCGCCGCGTCCGTCTACCGCCGCGCCCGCCGCGTGGTGGGCCGCCCGCTGCGCCGGGCATCCGGCCGCGGTTGGCCTGCTGGTGTGGGGCGCTCCGCGCGGACCGGTTCTCTCCTGCCCGACCGGTCCGCGCCACGGCACAAGCCACCCCGCACAACCCCGGCCACGCCGCGAGTGTCGCCCGGTCAGGCCGCCGCCGGATTGAACTTCTTCGCCGACAGCGTCCGCCGTACCTTGCGCAGTACCCGGCGCAGGAAGGAGTTGGCGGCGGCCTCGCGGTAGCCGTGGACGGCGCGGGCCTCGCGGGGTGCGGCGAGGTAGATGTCGTCCGGGATGGCGGCCGTCTCCGAGCGGAAGTGCGGGTAGGCGAGGTAGACGCGGGTGCCGCGCTTCTCCAGGATCGCGCCGGGCTGCTTCTTGGCCTTGACGAACTCCACGACGTCCAGCAGCAGATCGGCTCGCTGCAGGGCGACCAGGTGCAGCCGCAGCCGCTCGTGCACCTTCAGCCGCCGGGCCACTCCGGGCGTCCAGTACGCGTCCATCAGCGGCTTGGCCAGCTCGAACTTGTGCCGGCGGACCTTCTCGCTGTCCTTGAGGAACTTCGGCCCGAACTGCGGCAGCAGGGTGATCAGGAAGGGCCGGACCATGAGCAGGTCCCGTTTGTCGCCGGCCGGGACCATGTCGGCGATCAGCGTCATCAGGGACCGCGCGGAGTCGAAGCGCAGGGTGTAGCTGCCGCTCTTGGTGACGTGCTTGCCGTCCTCGCGGCCGACCAGGTAGTAGCAGGGGTAGTCGGCAAGGACCGAGACGCCGTCCGCTCGCAGGTACGCCTCCATGGTGAACAGGGCGTCCTCGCCGGTGAACAGAGACTCGTCGAACCGCATGCTGTGCCTGTCCAGCAGCTCGCGGCGGAAGAGCTTCTGCGCGCTCAGCGTGAACTTGATGTTGGAGGAGAAGACGTCGGTACGGCCGAGGGTCTTGCCCCACATGGACTTCGGCGGAATGCGGTTGATGCCCTCGACCTTGCCGAGCACCACGTCCGTGCCGTTCTCGTCGGCCATGGCGACCATGCGCTCAAGGGCCTCGGGGCCGAGCCGGTCGTCGGCGTCGAGGAAGAACACGAACCGGCCGGCCGCCCTGCCGAGGCCGACATTGCGCGGGCCGCTGGGGCCGCCGGAGTTCTTCTGGCGGATGACGGTGACGCGCATGGGGGCGCGGGCGGCGAACTCCTCCAGACACTCCCCGGTGCCGTCCGTCGAGCCGTCGTCGACCGCGATGACCTCGAGACGTGCCGGGTCCATGGTCTGGGCCTCGACGGACGCCAGGCACTCGACCAGGTACGGCATCGCTTCGTACGCCCCGATGATCACGCTCACATCAGGCTGCGTCACGACGGTCACACTTTCCCCTTACTTACCAAAAGAGAATTTCCCCAGTATCGCCACAATGGCAACCCGTCAGACAGTCTCCTCATGGAAGCGGTTGCCCTGCATCGGGTGACCAGTGATGCATGTCACGCGGGGCTCGGGTATCCACCCGACAGTACGTAGGGTCGGTAAGAGTTGCTCACCGTCGGTCGGCGTCCGGGGTAAGAGCGCCTGTAAGAAACGTGAACAACGGATTCCGGACGACGGCGAGGGCCGGCCCCGGGATCTCTCCCGGGGCCGGCCCTCCTCGGCAGTGGGTGTCAGCCGGCGTTCACACCGTCCTGGTCGTCGGCGGACGCGGTCCGCTGGCTGGGCACCGCGTTGGTCAGCCCGGCGGCCCCGGCGGGGTCCGCGCTCCCGGCGCCCAGCCGGGACTGCTGGCCGACGTTGCGGGCCTCGGCCTTGAGGGCCAGGCCGGCCACCGCGGCGTTGAACTGTTCGATGGACTTCGGCTCGTCCGGGCCCAGCAGATAGCGCTTGAGCTCCTTGCGGGCCTCCGTCAGCGGGTCGGCCGACGGATCGCGCACGGCGTCCAGCAGTGCGCCCAGCTCGCGCGCGTCGTTGGACAGGATCACCGCGGCGCGCACCGCCGTGTTCTGCCGCTTGAACTCCTCGTGACCGAGCGCCGCGGAGTCGGTGACCGCGTACGGCTTGCCGCTCGCGATGAAGTCGGAGACCACGGAGGAGATGTCGGAGACCATCGCGTCGGAGACGTTGAAGCAGTCGTACAGACGCGGCTCGGCGCCGGTGATGACGCGGTGCTCGTACGACGGGAAGGAGCGCCAGTAGGCGGTGTCCCACTCGGCGCGCAGCCGGGCGATCTCCGCGTGCTTCGCCACGTCGACGACGCCGTCCCGGGTGGCCTCGGCCTCGTCGCCCTTGTCGTCGCCGGCCGCGACCAGCTCGGCGAGCCGGGCCTCGATCCGGGTCAGCTCGGCCTTGGCCTGGGCGAGCGCCTTGCCGTCGGCGGTGAAGCGGGAGTCGGCGGCGCGCTCGGCGGCGGCCTTCTCCACCAGGGCGGTGATCCGCCTGTGCGCGGCGGCGGCCTTCTTGCTGACGGTGCCGGTGAACGGGTGCGGCTTGTAGAGGACGCGGACCGGCGGGTTCGCCGACACCAGCTTCTTCACGATGGTCTCGCCGGCGAGCACGATCGAGGTGTTGCCGGGGTTGCCGTCCCAGCCTTCCCAGGTCGGGGCGTAAAGAACTGTCGGGCAGTGTCCGTCAGCGGCTCCACCGCGGGGGCCGTCGGGCCCGCCCTGCCGGCTCTGGATGGGCGCGAGCTGGGGACGGCCGACCTCCACGATGTCGTCGTCGCGGACACCGACGTCGGCGATGGCGTAGCGGTCGCGGCCGGCCCGCCCGGCGGTCCACACCTCGTCGTAGACCTTGCTGTACGGGTTGACGCTGGCGAGCTTGTCGCTGTCGCCGTGGCCGATGAAGACGTGCTTCATGGTGGGCACGCGCAGCAGGTGGATGTTCTTGCCGACGTTCGCGGCGTACAGGGCCACACGCACGGTCGACAGGTCCAGGTTCATCAGGTGCACCCCTCCGGGCACGCAGATGACGGGGACCGTGGTCGGCGCGAGGTTGCTCAGGATGGCCCGCTCACGAAGGATGATCAGCGGCCGGGTGTCCAGCTGCTCCATCGTCTCCAGCCACATGTTGACCTGGTACGCGGAGTCCTTGGAGCCGGAGAAGTACAGGACCGTCTCCGGCTTGTAGCCGGCCAGCCAGTCGTCGACGGCGGCGAGGACGATCTCGGCCTTGGGCGGGATCTTCCGGCCGCGCACGTACGGCACGAGCACGAGGACGTACAGGACGCCGAGGCCGACGGTGAGACCGACGCCGGCGAAGCCCGGCGCGGCAGGTGAGTCCTGCCCGGCCGAGACCAGGATGCCGATCATCGCGAACAGGTCCAGGTGGAGCATCTTCTCCGCGCTGCGGTGCAGCAGCCGGCGCGGCGGGGCGTCCGGGATGCGGATGCGCGACTTCAGGTCGATGTTGCGGGTGGCGACCGGCATCCGGCGGCGGTTGCGGATGAGCGTGACCAGCGCGCCGTGCGGGGCCTGAAGGCCGTAGAAGGCGATGAAGCAGGCGACGGCGCCGTAGAAGATCAGGTCGTCCGCGTGCGAGAGGCGGGCCAGTAGCAGGATCAGCAGCAGCTGCCGGATCAGGAAGCGGATCGACAGACCCGCCCGGATCTTGCTGAGGCGGTTGATCAGATAGCTGCCCTTGCGGTGCAGATAGTGATCCGCCAGGTACGTCACGGCGGCCAGGGCCGCGAAGGCGGGAACGCTCGGGGCGAGCGCGGCCAGCATGAGCGCCGGGAAGCCCAGGATCATGAGGGCCGCCGCGGTCAGCTCGGCCGCGCTGCCCACCCGGGCGACGCGAATAGCAGTGGATATCACGGAGAAACCTGCTCTGGGAGGGAGAGTGCCGGTTCGCGGGGAATGGTGAGAGATGTACGGATTCAGGCCTCTGCTAACGCCCGGTTAATGAGCGGTGGCAGAGGCCTGAAATTCCTAAAAGCTATTGACGAATTATTACATGCCGTCCTGGCGGTCCAGAACAGTGGCCAGCGCCTGCTCGAAACCGGAGGCCATGGCGGCACCCGCCGTCGGGTCCTGCTGACGGACGTCGATGACATGGCCGGTCAGCTCCGACAGGAGCACGTCCAGGGAGGTGCGGGCCACGGCCTCGGAGGAGAGCAGCGAGCCCGCGGGCTCCTGGCCGAAGGCCTTGGTGCGCATCGGGGTGGCGGTGCGTTCGGGGTTGATGCAGTTGACGCGGATGCCGTCGCCGGCCCACTCGTCGGACAGCGCCTGGGTGAGGTTCACCATGGCGGCCTTGGTGGAGGAGTACAGGGAGTACTCGGCGCGGCCGCGGGTGTAGCTGCTGGAGGTGTACAGCAGCAACTGGCCGTTGGTCTCGGCGAGGTACTTGTAGCTGGACCGGGCGATCTGCACCGGGGCCAGGTAGTTGACCTTCAGCGCCTCCTCGATGGTGGCGTTGTCGGTCTCGGCGAGCCTGCCGATGCGCAGCACGCCCGCGGTGTTGACGACGTAGTCGATCCGGCCGGTCTCCGCGTACGCCTTGGAGAGCGCGTCGTCTACCTCCTCCGGGTTCTCCACGTGGGTGCCGGTGGTGGAGCGGCCCAGCGCGTAGACGTTCGCGCCGTAGGACTCGGCGAGTTCGGCGATGTCCTTGCCGATGCCGTAGGAGCCGCCGAAGATGACGAGCGTCTTGCCGGTGAGCAGGTCGCGGTAGGCGTCCTCGCCGACCTGCTCGGGCGCGGCGGTGGAGGCCAGCTGGAACAGCTTGTCGGCGATGAAGACATCGACCGGCTGAGTCACCTTCATGTTGTACTCGTCACCCGCGACGACGTGGATCGGCACGTCCGGCAGGTACTTGAGCACGACGGAACAGTCGTCCGTGGCCTGGAAGTTGGGGTCGCCGGCGGCGACCTCGTAGGCGCGGCGGATCGTGGACAGCTTGAAGGCCTGCGGGGTCTGGCCGCGGCGCAGCCGGGAGCGGTCCGGGATCTCGGTGATGAACTCGCCGTCCTCGCCGTGCGTTCGCGTGACGATGATGGTGTCGGCGGACGGGATGGCCACGTCCACGGCCTGGTAACGCTCCAGCGCGGCCACGCAGTCGTCGATGACGCGCCGCGAGAGCAGGGGGCGTACGGCGTCGTGGAAAAGGACGTTGAGGTCCTCACCCTCGGCCAGGCCCTCGCGCAGCGCGGAGATGGCGCGCTCGGTGGTCTCGTTCCGCGTGGAGCCGCCCTCGATGATCTTCTTCACCTTGGTGAAGCCGGCCTTGGCCACGATCTTCTCGACGTCCGGGACAAAGCCCGGCGCCATCAGCACGATGACGTCGTCGACCGAGTCCGCCTTCTCGAAGGTGGTCAGGGTGTGCTCGATGACTGCCTTGCCGGCGATCTTCAGCAGCTGCTTGGGGATCGACAGACCCACCCGCTGGCCGGTGCCACCGGCCAGGATCACTGCGGTGGTTCGGGGCTTGGCTATGTGCTGGGACACAGGTGACCTACCTTGGGGCGTCAGGGAACCGTGAAATGCTCCCACTTTAGGTAAGCGCAGTGCAAGGTGAGCGACATCCCATGCATATGTGAGCGCAACCTGTCATTCACCTTGCACCCCCGGTGATTGGGTCCGGAACCTGGCGAACACCCGTGAATTTCCTGTGAGTAAGTCCACAGGTCCGTCACGGGTCATGGGTGCGGTTCAGCGCCGCCCGAGCCGCTTCAGACAGCGGTGCCCGAGGACCCGCACGAGTTCCCTCGACGACGTCTGCTGTACGGTCCGGACGGAGGCCTGCCCGGCCGCCGCGGCGAGCGCCCCGTACAGCGCGCTGGCCGCGACCTCCGGGGCGATCCGGGGCTCGACCTGCCCGGACTGCGGTTGTTCGGGAACGGCGGACAGCAGGGCCGGATCGCCGAGGACCCGCACCCCCAGCGCGGCGATCCGCTCTGCCGACTCGGCGCCGATCCCGGCCGCCCGCTCGACCGCCCAGCGCGGCGTCACGATCTTCACGTCCCCGGGCTCGGGAGGGCACGCGTTCTTCATATGGAGAACGGCGCCGCCCCGGACAAGACGGGAATACAGCTCGGCCGGCAGTCCATTGCCGCGGAATTCGACATTAAGATTGCGCAGCATTTCGGTCTCGGCGAGGGTAAGAGAACGATTAGCGGCGTCGGGAACGGGCCGCAGGAGATTCTCCGGCAGCCCGAGCAGCGCCTCGAAGGTGCGCAGCAGACCACCGCGGTCACCGTCGTCCACCACGACCACGGTCACCCGCCCCGGACCGACCGCCCGCGCCCAGCGCTCGACCAGCCGGTCGTGCCGGTGCCGGTGCCAGAAGCTCGGATTGGGCTTCTCGTACGGCGGCCTGCGCAGCATGTGCTCCAGCCAGTCCGCATAGCCCATGCGCAGCCCGTTCTGCACGTACTGCTGCCACTGCGAGGGCATGATCTTCACCAGGGGGCGCAGCGTGACCAGCACATGCACGCGGTCGCCGCCGAGCCGCTCCACGATCCGGGCGATCGTCCCGTCGCCCTGGGCGTCGGCGAAGAACTCGCTGCTGATCACCGAAGTGAGCCCGCCAGTGGCCGCCACCTGGTCCAGCAGCCGCCGCCAGTGCCGGTCGGTGGGCACGGTGTCGCCCATCATCGCCGGCCGGGCGCAGGCGGCGAGGGCGGCTTCCATGGGATGCCGGGTGTGCGCGGGGAACGCGACGCCGTGTTCCGGCATGCGCTCCCTGGCCGCGAAGAGGGCGCCCTGGATGGCGGTGGTCCCGGTCTTGTGCGGGCCGATGTGCAGCAGGCGGGTGCCCGGGGGCAGGGGCGCGGGGGTCGTCGTGCAGGCCGTCTCCATGGTTAAGGGACGGTAAGAGGCTTGCCTGAGGCGAGGCTGAGAGGAGCCTGGGACCGGGATGAGTCCCGGGCTCGGGTGCGGGCGGCGGCCAGGGCGACACCGGTGCGATCGTGAGCGTGCACCGGCGGAGGGAACGGGACCGGGACGACCGGGACACATCGGCTCCGGGAGTCATGGTGACAGAGAAGTGCGGCGTGGAGAGGCTCAAGTGCCTCTCCACGCCGCACGGTTCGACTCACCGGAGCGGAACGGGGTTGCCCCGGCAATGGTCCGAGCCCTACTCGAAGGGGTCGAACTCGTCGTACTCGCGCAGCGCCTCGTCCCGCTCGGCCTGCTTGTCCCGGCGGCGCTGTGCCGCAGGCCTCGGCGCGTCGAAGCGGTGGTCCTCGCCGCGGCGGCCCAGCATCTCCGCGCCGGCCATGACCGTCGGCTCCCAGTCGAAGACGACCGCGTTCTCCTCGGGGCCGATGGCGACGGCGTCGCCGGCCCGGGCGCCCGCCTTCATCAGCTCCTCTTCCACGCCGAGGCGGCCCAGCCGGTCGGCGAGATAGCCGACGGCCTCGTCGTTGTTGAAGTCGGTCTGACGGACCCAGCGCTCGGGCTTCTCACCGCGCACCCGGAACAGCGGCTCGCCGCCGACCTCCTCGTGGGTGACGGTGAAACCGGCGTCGTCCACGGCCTTGGGCCGGATGACGATCCGGGTCGCCTCCTCCTTCGGCTTGGCCGCGCGTGCCTTGCCGACCAGCTCACCGAGCGCGAACGACAGCTCGCGCAGCCCGATGTGGGCGACCGCCGACACCTCGAAGACGCGGTAGCCGCGCGCCTCCAGGTCAGGGCGGACCATCTCGGCGAGGTCCTTGCCGTCCGGCACGTCGACCTTGTTCAGGACGACGAGCCGGGGACGGTTGTCCAGGCCGCCGTACTGGCGCAGCTCCTCCTCGATGACGTCGAGGTCGGAGACCGGGTCGCGCTCGGACTCCAGGGTCGCGGTGTCCAGCACGTGCACCAGCACGCTGCACCGCTCCACGTGCCGCAGGAACTCCAGGCCCAGGCCCTTGCCCTGGCTGGCGCCCGGGATCAGACCCGGCACGTCGGCGATGGTGTAGACGGTCGAACCGGCCGTCACGACACCGAGGTTCGGCACCAGGGTCGTGAAGGGATAGTCGGCGATCTTCGGCTTGGCCGCGCTGAGCACGGAGATCAGCGAGGACTTGCCGGCGCTCGGGTAGCCGACCAGCGCCACATCGGCGACGGTCTTCAGCTCCAGGACGATGTCGTGCAGGTCCCCGGGCTCGCCGAGCAGCGCGAAACCGGGCGCCTTGCGGCGGGCGGAGGCCAGCGCCGCGTTGCCGAGGCCGCCGCGGCCGCCCTGTGCGGCGATGTACGAGGTGCCGTGGCCGACCAGGTCGGCGAGCACATTGCCGGCCTTGTCCAGCACGACCGTGCCGTCCGGCACGGGCAGGACGAGGTCCTGGCCGTCCTTGCCGGAGCGGTTGCCGCCCTCGCCGGGCTTGCCGTTGGTGGCCTTGCGGTGCGGGGAGTGGTGGTAGTCGAGAAGTGTCGTCACCGACTGGTCGACGGTGAGGATGACGTCACCGCCACGGCCGCCGTTGCCGCCGTCCGGGCCGCCGAGCGGCTTGAACTTCTCGCGGTGGACGGAGGCACAGCCGTGACCTCCGTTACCCGCGGCGACATGCAGTTCGACGCGGTCCACGAAGGTGGTCATGGTTCAGTGCCTCCAGAAAGTACGGGTATGTCTCGTCGTCGACACAGTGGTCAACACGCGAAAGGCGGACCCGCCTTCCCGACCGGGAAGTGAGGTCCGCCTCGCGAAGGCGTTCAGTGCTGAATCAGGCGATTCAGGCGACCGGAACGATGTTCACGACCTTGCGGCCGCGGTGGGTACCGAACTCCACCGCACCGGCCTGCAGGGCGAACAGCGTGTCGTCGCCGCCACGGCCGACACCGGCGCCGGGGTGGAAGTGGGTGCCGCGCTGACGGACCAGGATCTCACCAGCGTTCACGACCTGACCGCCGAAGCGCTTCACGCCGAGCCGCTGGGCGTTGGAGTCGCGACCGTTCCGGGTGGACGATGCGCCCTTCTTGTGTGCCATGTCTCCTCAGTCCCTTACTTCGCAGCCGTGGGGATCGACGTGACCTTGATCGCCGTGTACTGCTGGCGGTGGCCCTGCCGACGGCGGTAGCCGGTCTTGTTCTTGTAGCGCAGAATGTCGATCTTCTGGCCCTTGTGGTGGTCCACGACCTCGGCCTGGACCTTGATGCCGGCCAGCACCCACGGGTCGCTGGTCACAGCGTCGCCGTCGACAACGAGCAGGGTCGAGAGCTCGACCGTGTCGCCAACCTTGGCGGTGGAAATCTTGTCAACCTCAACGATGTCGCCGACAGCAACCTTGTGCTGGCGACCACCGCTGCGCACGATGGCGTACACGCGGATCTCTCTTTCGCTCGAAGAAACGGCACCCCCGCAGGCCAGCCGCCCAGAAACACCACGGACGACCTCTCCCGGCCAACCTTGCGCCCGGGAGGAAGAGGTTTACGGGGATGTGGCATGTTCAGTGGACACGCCGACGGTCAAGGTTACGGGGCCATGACCTGGAGGGTCAAACCGGGCCCCGGTGGGTGTGGGGCCGGTCACCCGGACCGGCCCCACACCCCGGGCGTCAGCCCTCGTCGGAGGCGTCCGAAGCCACGACCGTGGTGGTCTTCTTCGCCGCCGACTTCGCGGCGGCCGTCTTGGCCGCCTTCTTGGCCGTGGTCTTCTTGGCCGCGGTCTTCTTCACCGCGGTCTTCTTGGCGGCGGCCTTCTTCGCCGTGGCCTTCTTGGCGGTCTTGCGAGCCGCCTTCTTGGCCGGAGCGGTCGCCTCGGCCACCTCCTCGGCCGTGACATCGCCGGCCGGCGCCTCCTCCGCCGCGGCCGACGGGACGACCACGACGGCCGCCTCCTCGGACGCGGTCGGCGCGCCGACCTTGCGCACGGCACGACGGCGCGGGCGGGCCGGGGCGGCGGCCTCGGCGGGCGCCTCCTCGACGGCGACCGGGGCCGGGGCCTCCTCGGCGGGCGCCTCGGCCGCGGGCTGTGCCACCGGCTCCTCGGCCTCGGGCACGGTCACCACCGCCGCCTCGGCCCCCGCGGGGGAACCGGCCGGCGCCGACACCTTCCGGGTCGCACGACGGCGCGTACGCCCCTTGGGCGCGGCCTCCTCGGCAGCCTCGGCATGCGGCGCCGCGACCACCTGGTCCTCGACGGCCGCGGGCTGGGCCAGGGCCTCGGCGGCCGGCTCCGGACGCACCGGGCGCGCCGCCGCCTCCTGGGCGGTGACCTCCTGCGCGGTCGGCGCCTCGGCGGCCACGGCGGCCTCGGTCCTCGGGGCCCTCTGGCGAGGAGCCTCCGCCTTCGGCGCGCCGGCCGGAGCCGAGGCCCGGCGGCTCGCCCGGCGCCGCGT
Source organism: Streptomyces sp. NPDC002076 (assembly GCF_053593835.1). NCBI lineage: Bacteria > Bacillati > Actinomycetota > Actinomycetes > Kitasatosporales > Streptomycetaceae > Streptomyces > Streptomyces sp. NPDC002076. Next base: position 3,274 of record NZ_JBSFDI010000016.1, on the reverse strand, counting down.
ACGGCCACGGGTGGCCGCCGCCTCCGCCTCGGCGACGCTGCTGTACAGCTCCTCGTCCGGCGCGAAGTCGGGGGCAGGCAGGGTGACCGGCTCGGCGACCTCGGCGGCCACCTCGGCGGCGGTCTCCACCTCGGGCTCGAGGGCCTCGCCGGTCTCCACGGCCACGGCGGCGGTCTCGTGCACGTGCTCGTGCACCTCACCCCCACGCCCGCGCTTCTTGCGCTTGCCGCCACCGCCGGCGGCGACGCTCGGCTGCTCCATGTGCACGATGACACCGCGGCCGTTGCAGTGGACGCAGGTCTCGGAGAAGGACTCCAGCAGACCCTGGCCGACCCGCTTGCGGGTCATCTGCACCAGGCCCAGCGAGGTCACCTCGGCCACCTGGTGCTTGGTCCGGTCGCGGCCCAGGCACTCCAGCAGACGGCGCAGCACCAGGTCGCGGTTGGACTCCAGGACCATGTCGATGAAGTCGATCACGACGATGCCGCCGAGGTCGCGCAGCCGCAGCTGGCGCACGATCTCCTCGGCCGCCTCCAGGTTGTTCCTGGTGACGGTCTCCTCCAGGTTGCCGCCCTGGCCGGTGAACTTGCCGGTGTTGACGTCGATGACGACCATCGCCTCGGTCTTGTCGATCACCAGCGAACCGCCGCTGGGCAGCCAGACCTTGCGGTCCAGGGCCTTGGCGAGCTGCTCGTCGATCCGGTAGGTGGCGAAGACGTCGACCTCGGAGGTCCACTTCGACAGCCGGCCCGCCAGATCCGGGGCGACGTGCGAGACGTACCCGTGGACCGTGTCCCAGGCGTCGTCACCGCTGACGATGACCTTGGAGAAGTCCTCGTTGAAGATGTCGCGCACGACCCGGACGGTCATGTCCGGCTCGCCGTACAGCAGCGTCGGGGCGTTGCCGTTCTTCGACTTCTTCTGGATGTCCTCCCACTGCGCCTGCAGCCGCTCGACGTCCCGGCGCAGCTCGTCCTCGCTCGCGCCCTCGGCGGCGGTGCGCACGATGACGCCCGCGTCCTCGGGGACGATCTTCTTGAGGATGGTCTTCAGCCGGGCCCGCTCGGTGTCGGGCAGCTTGCGGCTGATCCCGGTCATCGAGCCCTCGGGGACGTACACGAGGTAGCGGCCGGGCAGGGAGACCTGGCTGGTCAGACGCGCGCCCTTGTGCCCGATCGGGTCCTTCGTCACCTGGACGAGGACCGACTGCCCGGACTTCAGGGCAGACTCGATGCGGCGCGGGCCGTTGGCCATGCCCAGCGCCTCGAAGTTGACCTCACCGGCGTACAGGACGGCGTTCCGTCCCTTGCCGATGTCGATGAAGGCGGCCTCCATCGACGGCAGCACGTTCTGGACCTTGCCGAGGTAGACATTGCCGACGTACGAGGTCGCCTGCTCCTTGTTGACGTAGTGCTCGACGAGCACGCCGTCCTCCAGGACGCCGATCTGCGTGCGCTCGCCGTGCTGGCGCACGACCATCACGCGCTCGACGGCCTCGCGGCGGGCCAGGAACTCGGCCTCGGTGATGATCGGGACACGGCGGCGCCCCTGCTCACGGCCTTCCCGGCGGCGCTGCTTCTTGGCCTCCAGACGGGTCGAGCCCTTGATGGACTGCACCTCGTCCGACGGCTCGGCGGGCTTGCGGGGCTCGCGGACCTTGACGACCGTGCGCTCCGGGTCGCCCTCGCCGGGCTCGGTGTCGGCAGCGGTGTCACCGGCGCGACGACGGCGGCGACGACGGCGACGGCTGCTGGAGCTGGAGACACCGGCCTCGTCGTGGGCCTCCTCGGCGTCCTCCTCCTCCTGCTCGGCGGTGTCCTCGGCGTCCTGCGCGGCCTGCTCGGCGGCCAGTTCCTCGGCCTCGGCCTCCGCGCCCTCGCCCTCGGCGGTCTCACCGCGACGGCGACGCCGGCCGCCACGACGGCGACGGCGGCGCGCACCGGACTCCTCGAAGCCCTCGGCGCCCTCCGCCTCCTCGGCCTCCTCCTCGGCCTCCTCCTCGGCCTCCTCCTCGGCTTCGGCGACGGCCTCGGCGGGCTCCTCCGGCTCCTCCTCGGCGGCGGCCTCGACGGCCGGGGTCTCCTCGGCGGCGCCCCGGCGGCGACGGCGGCGGCGCGCTCCGGTCTCGGCCCGCTCCTCCGGGAACTCCTCGGGCTCCTCCGCCTCGGCGGCCTCGGCGGCTGCCTGGGCGGCGGCGCGCTCCGGGGTCTGGAACCTCGGCTCGGTGAACACCGGCGCCTGGAAGACGGCGACGGCCGGGCGCGCGGGCCGGCGCGGGGCCTCGGGCTCGGGCTCGGGGGTCTCCGCCTCGGCGGGCTGCGCGGGCTGCGTGGACTGCGCGGGCTCGGAGAACCCGAACACGGGGCGCACGACCCGGCGCCGGGAACGACGCGGGCCGGCCGCCTCGGCGGGGGCCTGCGACGCGGGGGCCTGCGGCGCCTGGGCGGCGGTGGCGGGCTCGGTGGTGTGCGTGGTGACGGGGACCTCCGGGGTCTGGGCACCGGCGGCGGTCTCGTCGGCCGTGGCCTCCGCGGACTCGGCGGTGTCGGTGGCGGGCGCGGACGCCCGGCGGGTGGACCGGCGACGGGTACGGCGCTGGGCCGCCTCCTCGGCGACCGGCACCTGGACGGCTTCCGCGGTCTCCTCCGCTTCCCGGACGGCCTGGGCGGGGACGGCTTCGGCGGCGGGAGCCTCCTCGGCGGCCTTCGGCACGCCGGCGGGCGCGGACGCGCGGCGGGCGACCCGGCGACGCGAACGACCGGCAGCGGCGGCCTCCTCGGCGACACCGCTCACCTCGGTGGCAGCGGCAGCCTCGGTGACGGGGGTTTCGGCTGCGGGAGCCTCGGCGGCAGCGGACTCGGCCGCCTTCGGCGCTCCGGCGGGCGCGGACGCGCGGCGGGTCGCACGGCGGCGCGGACGCGCGGCGGGGGCCTCCTCCGCGGCGGCGGGCGCCTGGACGGCGGGCTGCTCAGCGACGCCGTCGGCCTCGGCAGCAGCGGCCGCACCCGACGCGGCGGTGGCCGGGACGACGGTCTCGGCGGCCTCGGCGGAGGCCGGGGACCCGGCGGGCGCGGACGCACGGCGGGCGACCCGGCGACGCGGACGTCCGGCCTCCTCGGCAGCGGGCTCCTCGACGACCGCCGTCACTTCGCGAGCCTGGTCGGCGGCGGCCGGAACCACCGTCTCGACGGCCTCGGCGGCCGCCGGGGCACCGGCGGGCCCGGGCACTGGGACGCTGCCGCTCACTCCGACTCGAAGGGGTGGACCATCCATT
>NZ_JBSFDI010000015.1:0-244834 GCF_053593835.1 Streptomyces sp. NPDC002076 | reverse complement strand
GCGCCCTCGTGGCGGAGCCACGTGGGCGGTTCGGCAACGCGGCGAGCGTGCGTGCCAGGCGTCGCCGAGCAGGCGGGAATTTGACGACAGGGCCTAGCGTCATGACATGACCAGCGACACCTCCCCCAGCCTCGCCTCCGCCCTCGCCGCCGGGACGGTCGTGCTCGACGGCGGCATGTCCAACCAGCTGGAGTCGGCCGGACACGACCTCAGCGACGAGCTGTGGTCGGCGCGGCTGCTCGCCGAACGGCCGGAAGCGGTGACGCAGGCGCATCTCGCCTACTTCCGGGCGGGCGCGGACGTGGCCATCACCGCGAGCTACCAGGCCACCTTCGAGGGTTTCGCACGGCGCGGGATCGGCCATGACGAGGCCGCGCGGCTGCTCGCGCTGAGCGTGGACCTCGCCCGGGAGGCCGCCCGGCAGGCCGGGGACGAGGGCATCGACCGGCCGCTGTGGGTGGCGGCGTCCGTCGGGCCGTACGGCGCGATGCTCGCGGACGGCTCCGAATACCGCGGGCGGTACGGGCTGGGCGTGGCCGAGCTGGAGCGCTTCCACCGGCCGCGGATGGAGGTGCTGGCCGCCGCCGCGCCGGACGTCCTCGCGCTGGAGACGGTGCCGGACGCCGACGAGGGCGCCGCGCTGCTCAGGGCGGTGCGCGGGCTGGGGGTGCCGGCCTGGCTGTCCTACACGGTCGACGGTCGGCACACGCGGGCCGGGCAGCCGCTGGAGGAGGCCTTCGCCCTGGCCGCCGACGTGGACGAGGTGATCGCGGTCGGCGTGAACTGCTGTGCGCCGGAAGACGTCGAGCCCGCGGTTCGGATTGCGGCGCGGGTGACCGGCAAGCCGGTGGTGGTCTATCCGAACAGCGGCGAGGCCTGGGACGCCGAGGCGCGCGCCTGGACGGGGCGGACCAGGTTCGGCGCCGACCGGGTGAAGACCTGGCGGGACGCCGGGGCGAAGCTCATCGGGGGGTGCTGCCGGGTGGGGCCGGAGGCGATCGCGTCGATCAGGCGGGCCTTGGGCACGGCCTGAACGTGGCACTGGCCCCGCCTCCTTCGGGGCGCTGGCCTCCCGCGCGGGAACCGGTTTCTATGGTGTTGCCGCAGTTCCCGACGGTGCGGAGGGGCTGGGTATGACCAGGAGGAGCGAGGCCGCCGGGCGGAGCACGATCCGGGATGTCGCGGCGCGGGCCGGGGTGTCCGCGTCGAACGGTGTCCCGGGTGCTGGGCCTGGAGCGGGGGCTGGACTTCACCGCCGTGGTGGCCGCGGCCGACATGGTCGCCGCGGGTGCCCTGACCGCGCTGCACGAGGCCGGCCTGGACGTGCCGGGGGACGTGTCGCTGGCCGGGTACGACGACATACCGTTCGCCCGCGACCTGCGCCCGGCGCTGACGACGGTGCACGTCCCTCACGAGGAGCTGGGCCGCCTCGCCGTGCGCACCGCCCTGGGCCACGCCGCCGACTCCACCGGCGAGCATCTGCTGCTGGGCACGCATGTGGTGGTGCGGGATTCGGTGGCGGCGATGAAGGGGTGAGGCCGGGCGGACCGGCGGCTGACTACCGGCGACGCGCGATCGACACGACAACCGGCAACCGGCAACCGGCGACCGGCGACCGGCGACCGGCGACACGCGACCGACAACAGACGGCCGACAACCGCCGATCGGCGCCTGACAACCGGCAACGGTGGACGATCAGCTCGTCGCACCCCGCGTCGGTCGGCCGGCGACGGCCGGCCGTCGCCCGTCGGCGATCAACGCCGCCGGGCCCCCACCGACCGCCGCAAGCGCCGTACCGCCGCCGCCAGCTCCGCTCCCGGGGCCCGGATGTCCGAGGCGGGGCCGGGTTCCGGGACGGTGGGAGCGGCCGACCAGAGGGCGATTTCCGCGTCCCGCGGACCGTGTGCGGTATGCGGTTCGCCGTCGCCGAAGATCCGCACCGGATGGGACGCGTCCCAGGCCTGCCAGCCGGGGTCCCCGCTCGTCGCGAAGCGTACCCAGGCCGTGTGCATCGCCTCGGCCAGCTCCCGCGGGGCGCCCTCGCCCGCGAGCTTCTTCGACTCGGGCAGGTCGCCGGAGTCGAAGACGAACCCCAGTTCCAGGGCGTGGCAGGCGCCGAGGTCGGGGACGTTGGACGGCCAGGCGAACTCGTACACGTAGGAAGCGCCGGGGCGGGCGTCGGCGAGGCGGTGCAGCGGGAGGCGCAGCAGGTGGTCGGTGACCATCTGGCCGACGATCTCGGCGGCGCCGGCGTCGGGGCGCAGGGCGCGGTAGCCGCGGGGCACCTCGTGGCCGGCGCGGCAGCGGGCCATGGCTCCGGCGAGGGCGACGGGCCCGAGCCGGTCGACGCGTTCCAGCAGCCCGCCGGGCACGAGCCAGAGCCGGTACTCGTCCCGGGTCCAGCCCATGAGCAGCTCGACGCCCTGGGCCGCGTCGCCGTCGATCAAGGCCTGGAGGGGATCGCGGGGCACGAGGTCGCCGTCCACGACGATGCCGAACGCGGGTCCGCCCAGGACCGGGCTGCTGAGCCGCCCGACCTCGGCCTGGGTGCGCAGCAGCAGGTCGCGGTCGACGGCGGCGAAGGCCTCGGCGGTGGCGGGGATCTTCAGCCGGGTGGCCATGCGGCGCACCATGCGCCGTACCTTGTCCCGTTCGGACGCCTCCGGTGGCCCGCTCTGCAGCACCGCGCGCCGGATCAGGCCCCGGCTCGCGGGTGCGGCGAGCAGCACACCCGCGCTGATGGCGCCGGCCGACTGACCGCACAGGGTGACCTGGTCCGGGTCGCCGCCGAAGGCGCCGATCGCGTCGTGCACCCAGCGCAGGGCGGCGAGCTGGTCGCGCAGGCCGGGGTTGGGCGGTGCGTCGGGGAAGAGCCCGTAGCCCTCGACGCCGAGCCGGTAGTTGACGGAGACACAGACGACGCCGTCCCGGGCGAAGGTGGCGCCGTCGTAGACGGGCACGGCGGAGGACCCCCTGGTCAGGGCGCCGCCGTGGAGCCAGACCAGGACCGGGAGGCGGGCGCCGGGGTCCGGCTGCGGGGTCCATACGTTGAGGTTGAGGCAGTCGTCGCCGGGGATCTCCAGGTCGGACAGGTACTGGGCGAACGCCTCGGAGTACGGCGGTTTCGGCGCGGTGGGACCGAAGGCGCCGGCGTCGCGCACCCCGTCCCAGGGCTCGGGCGGCTCGGGCGGGCGGAACCGCCGGGGACCGAAGGGCGGGGCGGCGTACGGGATGCCCCGGAACACCGCGACACCCCGCTCGTACCGGCCGCTTACGGCCCCGTACGGCGTTCTGACCACGGGGTTCGCCTGGTCCGCCGTCATCGCCCACCAGCCCTTCGCCGCGCGCTCGTGCACCGTGCACCATCAGAGCACCACAAGAGCGCCCGGTATTCCGGCGCACGGGCGCGCGGGAGGGCCGTTCGGGCTACCCCGGTACGGTAGGTGAGGGAGCTGTCGCTTTCCGTGCGGCGGCTACTTGGCGTACACAGCGTGCCGAAGCCGAGCTGGTCGTAGCCGCCGCTGGTGGAGCCGTAGTCACCGCCGCCGCCCTCGGGGGCCACGAGGTCGTGGTACGTGGCCGAGATGTACTTGTCGTCCAGGTACAGACGGCGGTTGTAGTGGAAGTGGAGCATCGCCCACGCGGGGCGGACCTGTCCGCGGGAGCCGGAGCCGATGACCGTCTGCGACTGCTGGGCGCAGTTCTGGCCGCTGCCCCAGGTGTAGGTGGTGTAGGGGACGTCCTGGCCGGTGTCGTACTTCGCGACGTACTGGGCGGCCTTCATGAAGCGGCGCTCGTCGTACGAGTACAGGTCGTCGCCCTGGTTCCAGGCCATCTCGCACAGGGCACCCATCTGGCCCATGCCCATGATGGTGTGCCCCTGTTCGCGGCCGGACTCCTGCCACTGGCCGAGGGCGTAGCCGTCCGCGTCGGTGTACAGGTACGGCATCGCGTGCGCGATGGAACTGGCCGGTCATGGCCTGGTCGTTGACGCTGAGGTCGGTCCCGGCGCCCCGCACCACGAAGGTACCGTCCTGGTGGGCGGTGCTGCCGGGTGTCCGGACGGCGACCACGCCGAGCGTGCCGTAGGCCCGGTCGTCGAGGATCACGTCGCCGAGGTCGTCGTAGGTCCAGGGCGCGGGCGGCGGGGTGCCGACGGTGAGGGTGAGGGTGCCGCTGGTGTCGCCGGCCGCGTTGCCCGCGGTGGTGGTGACGGTGAACTCGCCGGCGCCGGTGGGTGTTCTGGAGATCAGGCCGGTGCGGGAGTCGACTTGCAGGCCGTCGGGCAGCCCGTCCGCCGTGAACCGGGTCGGTTCGTGCGCGGCCCGCAGGAGGTACTGGAAGCGAACTCCCTTGCTGGCGAAGGCAGTTGTGGCAGAGGTGAGTCGGGGTACCGACGGGGTCGGCATGGCGGCGGAGGCGGTCTGCGACAGCGGGCCCCGGCCGGCGGTGTTGGTCTTCGCAACGGTGTAGTGGTAGGTCGTGCCGGGTACGCCGGTGGCGTCCGTGCAGCGGATGCGGGCGCCGGTGCCGACCGGGCCGATGCCCGTGGCGATGGTGCGGTAGGGGCCGTCGGGCGTATGGCAACCGGTTGCTATGCGGGAAGCTTCTTCCGGTGTCGGTGGTGCGTCAAGAGCCTTGACGCACTTTCGAAAAGGCGATGTAACCGGTTGTCCAGCTGGTGCACGCGAGTTCGGACGCCGAGATCCCCACCCTCGGCACTCCACGTCCACGTCCACAACACCCACCCGCCCGATTGACCGCCCCTTCTTGGCAGACCTACGGTAGAAGGCGCTTTCTGAAGCTGTTTCCATTCCCGCACCACACCCCGTTCCCCTCCCTCCCAGGAGAGCCATGCCCAGCCCCCACCAGCCGCGGGCCGTGTTCGCGATGGATCCGGTGCACCTGCCGTTGCTCTTCCCTCCGCCGCTCATGGCCCGGCTGAGGCGGACGGCCGACATCGACACCGGGCTCGTCGTACGGGACTTCGCCGATCCCGCGGTGGCCGACGCCCTGGCCCGGGCCGAGGTGCTGATCACCGGCTGGGGCTGTCCGCACCTGGACGCCGATGTCCTGGCCACGGTCCCGAAGCTGCGTGCCGTCCTGCACGCCGCGGGCTCGGTCCGTTCCCTGATCGGCGAGCCCCTCTGGCAGCACCGCGTCATCGTGTCCAGCGCGGTCACCGGCAACGCCCTGCCGGTGGCGGAGTACACGCTCGCGATGATCCTGCTCGCCGGGAAGGACGCCTTCGGCCACCGCGAGCGCTACCGCCGCACCCACGCCGGCCCGCCCCCCGCCGAGACCGCGGCCACCGGCAACCTCGGCCGCCGCGTCGGGGTCGTGGGCGCCTCCCGCGTGGGCCGCCGGCTCATGGAGCTGCTGCGACCGTTCGACCTGACGGTGCTGCTGCACGACCCTTATGTGAGCCCCGCCGAGGCCGCCACACTCGGGGCCGAACTGCTGCCGCTGGAGGAGCTGTTGCGGCGCAGCGACATCGTCAGCCTGCACGCCCCCGACATCCCCGAGACCCACCACATGCTCGACCGGCCCCGGCTCGCCCTCATCCGGGACGGTGGCGTGCTGATCAACACCGCGCGCGGTGCGCTGGTCGACCACGAGGCGCTGACCGAGGAGCTGGTCTCGGGACGGCTGTCTGCGGTCCTCGACGTCACCGAACCCGAGCCGCTGCCCGCCGGTTCCCCGCTGTACCGGCTGCCCAACGTCTTCCTCACCCCGCACATCGCGGGCTCGCTCGGCAACGAGCTGGAGCGGCTGGGCGCGATCGTCGTGGCGGAACTGGAACGGCTGGCGGCGGGCCTGCCGCCGTTGCACGAGGTGCGGCACGCGGATCTGGCCCGGGTCGCCTGATGCCCGCGGGAGGGCCGCTGCCCACAGGCCCGCCGGGCTCTGGAGGGTGGCTGTCCGCAGCCCCACCCCGGAGGCCGCTGTCCACAGGCCCGATGGGCCCTGGAAAGCGGTTGTCGAGGGTTGCGTAAGCGGTTTCCGGAGCCTTTTCACCATCTCGGTGACTCTCACGCCGCCCGGAACACCCCCACGGGGGTTGCCGCCCTCGAGCGACGCCTCCCGCCCAGGAGCAGGCCGGTGATCCGCGGCTTCGCCCCGGACCGACCGCGTCCCGACCGGTCTCGGAGATGTTCGGAGTTTCGAAAGTACCGACCGCACCCTCCCGCGAATTCCCATGTCGCAGGAAGCGCTTTCCGCCCGGTCGGTGAGATGGCGGCGACCGCGCTACGGCTGCTGGTGCGGATGATGCGGGGCGAGCGCCCGGAGGGCACGCGTACCGAACCGTCGACCCGGCTGGTGGCGCGGGCGAGCACGGCCGCGCCGCCCGAGGAGCGGCCCACTGCGTGATGTGCGGCGCCCTTTCGGGCGCAGGACGGTGACGGCATCCCGGGCGGCATCGTTTCCCGGGCATGGACCTCACCACGCGCACCGCAGCGGGCCTCGCCGTGGCCGCAGTCGCCCTGGTCACCGCCTACGGCGCGGCCCACGCCGCCTGCCACACCGTGGCTCCCGGACCGCACCGGGCCACCGTGGCCGTACCCGGCGACCAGCACGACGCGAAGGAGGACGTGGAGCTCGACCAGACGGGTCGGCCCGACCTCGGCGAGGACTGAACAGACCCCTGCCCGCCCGGGACCGCAGCACGGCGACGGCCGGACACCTTCCGCAGGGGGTGCCCGGCCGCCGTCGTATACCGTCTGCCCTGTCCGGTCGTGGTGAAGGGGTGACGGGCGCCGGTCAGTCCTCCCCGCGGTGGCCGTGGGCGGCGCCGACGAGGGCCTCGATCGCGTCCACGGCGCTGCCGTCGTGGTCGCTGCCGGCGGTGCCCTCGCCGGTCTGGACATTGGCCGTGCGGTCGACCTCCAGCCAGGAGTCGGCGTGTGAGTTGTCGATCACGGTGATCAGGCTGCCGGACGCGTCCGCCGGTGGCGCACCGGCCCCGAGCACCGCGGCGGCGACCGCCGCCACCATCCCGAACCGGGGTACGGCGCCGGTCACACGCCCACCCCCTCGGGGGTGAGCCGCTCGCGGGCGATGTTGCGCTCCAGCAGGGTGGTGGAGGCCTTCACCCCGATCCCGCTCGCCGGGTCCACCTCCGGCAGCCGGCCGTCGGCCGCCTTCAGGCCGGCGAGCGCGGAGTCCATCGCCTGGTGCGCGGCGAACAGGCACGGGGTGCTGTAGATCGCGACGTCCACGCCGAGGTCGGACAGCTCACCGAGGGACAGCCGGGGCGACTTGCCGCCGGCGATCTGGTTGAACAGCAGCGGCTTGTCTCCGACGACCTCACGGATGCGCTTGAGCCACTCGACGCTGCGCACCCCGTCGACGAGCACCACGTCGGCGTCGGTCGCGGCCAGCCGCTCGGCCCGGTGCAGGATGTCGTGCTCGTCGGTGGCGTCCGTACGGGCGACGACCACCAGGTCCCTGCGGGTCCGCAGGACCTGGTGCAGCTTCTCCAGGTACTCCTCCAGCGGCAGCACCTGCTTTCCGTCGGCATGGCCGCAGCGGCGGGGCCGTTTCTGGTCCTCGAGGATCACACCGGAGGCGCCGATGCGCTCCAGGCCCTCGACGACGTGACAGGCGACCTCGGGGTCGACGTACCCGTCGTCGATGTCGACCAGCAGGTGATGGTGCGGGAACGCGCCCCGCAGCCGCTGGACGAAGGCCAGCATGTCGGGCCATGCGATGAAACCGATGTCCGGCAGCCCGTAGTACGAGGCCGCGAAGCCGAAGCCCGAAACGAACATCCCGTCGTAGTGCTTGGCCGCGATCGACGCCGAGTACATGTCGTACACGCCGATCAGCGGTGTGGTCCCGGGCCCGGCGATGCGCTCGCGCAGCTTCTTACCGTAAGTCAAGGTCCGGCTCCTCCTGTGGGTGGGTGACGCGGGGCCGGATGGCCGACGCGTCTCGACGCCCTTTACCAAGACAAGAGCATTCCTAGATACCCACGTGACTCCCTGCGTACGCGAGCTTTACTCACCCCAACGGTGGAACGGGTTCACCGGAGAAACGTCACGCATGGAGCCGTCCCGCCCAGCCGAGCCCGCCGTCGAGGTGGGCCAGGAAGGCCGGATCGCGGTAGGCCTCGGCGGTGTGACCGAGTGCGGTGTAGAACACGCGACCACCGCCCGGCCCCTGCTCACGGCACCAGGCCAGCGGATGGTCCGCGCCCATCCCGCCGCCGTCGTACGACGCCTCGTCCGCGCTCAGCAGCACGCGCACCCGCCCACGGGGGCTGGCGTCGAAGTCGTACCACTCGTCGGTGAAGTCCCAGACGGCCGGCAGCCCGCGGGTCGCGGGGTGGCCGGGGTCCTCGACGACCGCCCGGCCGGGCTGGAGGGCCGGGTGCCGTACGAAGCGGGCACCGAGGAGTTCGCCGTAGTACGGCCAGCCGTACTCGGTGCAGGCCGCCGCGTGCACCCCCGCGAAGCCGCCGCCCCCGTCGACGTACCGCGCGAGCCGCTCCCGGCCGGCCGGGGTCAGCACATCGCCACTGGTGGAGAGGAAGACGACGACCGCGTACCTGTCCAGCGGCCGTTCGAGGTCCGCCGGATCCTCGGTGTGCTCGACGGCGAACCGGCCGAGCGCGCGCACGGCGGCGACGGCGTCCGGGATGGAGTCGTGGCGGTAGTCCGTGGTGCGGGTGCAGAGCAGCAGTCGCGCGGCCATACGACGACCCTAAGCCGCGGCCGCCCGCGTCCGCTCCAACTCCCTTGAGGCGCCGGGCCGCTGACCGTAGCCTCGCCGGACATGAACGCCGTCCCCCCGCTCCTGGACCATCTCGTCCTCGCCACGCCCGATCTGGCGGCGACCGTCGCCGACTTCGCCCGGCGGACCGGGGTGACGCCCGTGCCCGGCGGTGCGCATCCCGGCCTCGGCACGCGCAACCATCTGGTGGGGCTGGGCGGCCGCAGCTATCTGGAGATCCTCGGCCCCGATCCCGAGCAGCCCGAGCCCGCCGGTCCCCGGCCGTTCGGGGTCGACCGGCTGACCGCGCCGCGCACGCTGACCTGGGCGATCAGCCCGCCCGACCTGGACGCGGCGATCACGACGGCTCGCGAGCGGGGCTACGACCCCGGGCCCGTGCACCCGATGAGCCGGCGCACCCCCGACGGCACGGTACTGCGGTGGCGGCTGACCGACGGCGGCCCTGCGCATCCCTCCGGTCTGGTCCCGTTCCTGATCGACTGGGGCGCCTCCCGCCACCCCGCGGCCTCGGGGCTGCCGGTCACCCCGCTCGTGGAGGTGTCCGCCACGGTGCCGGACCCGGAGGAGGTGCACGGCCGGCTCGCGGCCCTGAACACGGCGCTGGCCCTCACCGCGGGCCCCCTCGCGCTCTCCTTCACGGTGGACACCCCCAACGGTCCGGTCACCTTCGGCTGAGGCGGGCCGCGTGTCCGATTCCTTCAAGACCGGCCGGCGACCGCCCGCCTACGGTGACGGCATGACTCCACGATTCGCCCTGATCGGCGTGGTGACGTCGGACATGGCCGCCGCGCTCGCCTTCTACCGTCGCCTCGGACTCGTCTTCCCCGAGGGGTCCGAAAATCAGCCGCACGTCGATGCGGAGCTGCCCGGCGGGCTGATCTTCGCCGTGGACACCGAGGAGACAGTCCGTTCCTTCCACTCCGGCTGGCAGCCGCCCGAGCGCGGTGGCCGCGTCGGGCTCGCCTTCCGGTGCGGCTCGCCCGCCGAGGTCGACGCCCTGTACGAGGACCTGGTGAACGCCGGGTACCACGGCGAGCTGAAGCCGTGGGACGCGTTCTGGGGCCAGCGGTACGCCACGGTGCACGACCCCGACGGCAACGGCGTCGACCTGTTCGCCCCGCTACCCGCCGAGTAGCTGCCCCAGCGGCATGCCCGTCAACTCCCGTACCTCGCGCGCGAGGTGGGGTTGGTCCGCATACCCGGCGCGGACGGCCGTCTCGGCGTACGGCGTCCCGGAGCGGGCCAGCGCCAGCGCCCGTTGCAGCCGCAGGATGCGGGCCAGGGTCTTGGGGCCGTAGCCGAAGGCGCCCAGGCAGCGGCGGTGCAACGTCCTTGTGCCGATGCCGAGTTCGGCTGCCGTGGCCGACACCGGGCGACCCTCGTCCAGGCGCTCCACCAGCCGGTGCAGCAGTGGGTCGGGGGCCGTGGTCCGCGCCGCCCGGTCCAGGGCGATGTCCTCCAGTGCCGTCGCCGGGTCGGGCGCCGCCTCGACACGCTCGCACAACCGCCGGACCCGGGCGGCGGGCCAGAGGTCGGCCAAGTCGACCCGCAGATCTCGCAGTTCGTGCGCAGGCACGCCGAGCAGGGCGGGTGCGGTGCCGGGGAAGAAGCGGACACCGGCCCAGGAACGGGGCGGGCCTCCGGGGACGTAGGGGTGGGTGTTGGGACCCGCGACCAGCAGCCGGCCCTCGCTCCACAGCAGATCCATGCAGCCGTCCGGCAGCACCGGCCCGCCACCGGCCCCGTCCGGGATGTTCGTCCACACGACCGCACCGGTCAGCCGGGACGCCCGCTCCCTGTACACGGGGGCCAGCCTACGTCGCCGACGCCGCCGGGCCCCACCTCCCGCATCAGCCCCGGCCCGATTCCCGGATCGGCTCGGACCCGACCGAGTCCAGCTCCGAGGCCGCCGGAGTGCATATGCACCCCTCAGGAGCGGCCCCCGCCGCGGCCCGCCCGGTGCTCCTGCGGGCTCACTCCGTACTCGCGCTTGAACGCGGTGGACAGGGCGAAGGCGCTGCCGTGGCCGACCTGGCGGGCGATGCTGGCGAGGGTGAGGTCCGTGTCGCGCAGTCGGTCGTCGGCGAGCGCGGCCACCGTCCACGGGTGCGGCGGGTCGTCCTGCGGCAGGCACACTTCGCCAGGGAGGCGGCGGCCGGGGCATGTCAGGCCTGACCCCGGCGGGCGCGGGGCTCCCGGCCGGTACAGGCACACGCCTCCCGCACGTGCGCGCCCGTACGCCCACCCCGCCACCCTGCACGCCCCGGGCCCGCGCCCCATACGCGTGATCCCCTCCCCGCCGACCCGCGGGCCCTCCCCCCAGGTCAGTACTCCTACCGCGCCGTCCCGCCGTCCCCGTTGGTCTCGTGTGGATGCCGGTCGTCGGTCTCGTGCGGCGGTCTGCCGCCGTTGGCCTCGTGCGGGTCCCGGCCGTTCGCCTTGGGCGCCTGGTGGGTGTGCTTGGCGTGGGTGCGCAGGCGGGCCGTGACGTCCTCCGGGGGCAGGAAGCGGGACCAGCGCTCGGGGAACTCGGAGGGCATGTCGGGGTCGTCGGGGTCGGCCTCGCGGGCCGCCGCGGCGCGGGCGACGTACTCGGCGACCTGCACCTCCCGCAACCGCTCGTTCGCGGCGCGGGCGGCGGCCGTGGCCGCGGCGGGCCAGACCCGGTCGATGGCGGCGTTCACCGCCGCGCCGACGAGGACCGCGAAGGCCGACACGCCGATCCACAGGAGCACGGCGACGGAGGCGGCGAGGGAACCGTAGATGGTGGCGCCCTCGATGGTGTGCACGAGGTAGATCCGCAGCAGGAAGCTGCCGAGGACCCACATGGCCAGGGCGACGAGCGCGCCGGGCACGTCCTCGATCCACGGGGAGCGGACCGGCACGGACACGTGGTACAGGGTCGTCAGGAAGGCGATGGACAGGACGATGACGACCGGCCAGTACAGGACCTGCACCAGCGTCTCCGACCAGGGCACCACCCGCACCACCGCGTCCGGGCCCGCCACCATCAGCGGCAGGGCCACCGAGCCGATCAGCAGCGCCACGATGAACAGCAGGAACGACATCATCCGGGTCTTGACGATGCCCCGGACGCCGTCGAGGCCGTACATCACGGTGATGGTGTCGATGAAGACGTTCACCGCGCGCGATCCCGACCACAGGGCGAAGACGAAGCCGATGGAGATGACGTCGGGCCGGCCCTTCATCACGTCGTGCAGGATCGGTTCGGTGATCTCCTTCACACCCTTGTCGGACAGGACCGTCCGGGAGGCGTCGAGGATGTTGGTCTCGAGGCTGCTGATGGTGTGGGCGCCGGTCCAGGTGTCCACGTAGGCGAGCAGCCCGATGAGGCAGAGCAGCAGCGGCGGCACGGACAGCAGCGTGAAGAAGGCCGCCTCGGCCGCCAGGCCCAGGATGCGGTACTCCATGCAGGAGTTGACGGTGTCCTTGAGCAGCAGCCAGGCCGTCCTGCGCTTGGAGACGTTCCGGTAGAGGGCTCTGGCCCGGTGGAGGCGACCGGCGGGCCGCTCGGGGGGTTCACTTGCTGGCTGCACGACCCAAAGGTATCCGCAGCACCGGACCGCCCTCACCTTCCGGGGCTGGCGAGCGGGTCCGGCGCGCCCGGCGGGGCCGCTGTGCCACTCTGGAGTCCATCACCGCCGCTGTTCCGGGTAGGTTCGCAATCATGGCAGGCACCTCCACCCACACCGTGACGAACCAGCCGCCTCCCCTGGTCGGCTACGACGTCTTCGCCGCCGACCGGGCCCTCGTGGCGGCCGTCGAGCGGCACACCGGTCCGGACGTGCTGGACGAGGTGCGCTCGGAGCTGTCGGCGCTGGGCCGCGCCGCGGGCTCGGCGCAGGTGCAGGAGTGGGGGGTGCAGGCGAACGAGCACCCGCCCCGGCTGCGCACCCACGACCGGTACGGCCACCGGATCGACGAGGTCGACTTCCACCCGGCCTGGCACCGGCTGCTCGGCAAGGGGGTCTCGGCGGGGCTGACCGGCGCCTGGACCCGGCCGTCCGGGCACGTCCGCCGGGCGGCCGGCTTCCTGGTCTGGACCCAGGTCGAGGCGGGCAACTGCTGCCCGCTGTCGATGACCCACGCGGCGGTGCCGGCGCTGCGGACCGACCCGGTGCTCGCCGCCGAGTGGGAGCCGCGGCTGACGTCCACGGTGTACGACCGCGAGCTGCGGCCCGCCGTGCGCAAGCCCGGAGCGCTCTTCGGCATGGGCATGACCGAGAAGCAGGGCGGCAGCGACGTCCGCGCGAACACCACCGAGGCCCGGCCGCTCGCCGAGGGGGGCGCGTACGAACTGACCGGGCACAAGTGGTTCTGCTCGGCTCCCATGTCGGACGCCTTCCTGGTGCTGGCGCAGGCCCCGGAGGGCCTCACCTGTTTCCTGGTGCCGCGCGTCCTGCCGGACGGCAGCCGCAATGTGTTCCTCATCCAGCGACTGAAGGACAAACTGGGCAACCGGTCCAACGCCTCGGCCGAGGTGGAGTTCGCCGGCACCTGGGCGCGCCGGGTCGGCGAGGAGGGGCGCGGGGTGCGGACGATCATCGAGATGGTCGCGGCCACCCGGCTGGACTGCGCGCTGGGCTCGGCGGGCCTGATGCGGCAGGCGGTGGCGCAGGCGGTCCACCACTGCGCCCACCGGGAGGCGTTCGGCGGCAAGCTGATCGACAAGCCGCTGATGCGCAACGTCCTCGCCGACCTCGCGCTGGAGTCGGAGGCGGCGACCGCGCTCACGCTCAGGCTGGCGGCCGCCTACGACGACGGCGGTGAACCGGAGCGCGCCTTTCTGCGACTGGCGGTGCCGGCCGCCAAGTACTGGATCACCAAGCGCTGTGCGCCCGTTGCGGTCGAGGCCGCGGAGTGCCTGGGCGGAAACGGCTATGTCGAGGAGTCGGGCCTGCCCCGGCTGGTACGGGAGTCTCCGCTGAACTCGATCTGGGAGGGCGCCGGAAACGTTCAGGCACTGGATGTGCTCCGGGCGCTGCAACGCGAGCCGGGCGCACTCGACGCCTGCCTGACCGAGATCGGCCGCTCACACGGAGCCGACCACCGCCTCGACCGCGCCGTGAAGGACCTCTTCACCGAACTCGCCGACCTGGACGCCGTCGAGGGCCGCGCCCGGCGGATCGTGGAACGCCTCGCACTGGTGCTCCAGGGTTCACTCCTGGTCCGGCACGCCCCGCCGGAGGTGGCGGACGCGTTCTGCGCGTCCCGCCTGGGCGGGGACCATGGAGCGTCCTTCGGCACGCTGCCAACAGGTCTGGATCTGGCGCCGATTGTGGAACGGGCACGCCCGGCACTGTGAAACGCGGCCTGCCGAGCCGAGCGAAGACGGCCGAGCCCCCGGTGGGGGTGGTGCTGCGCCGACACGGCACCACCCCCACCTCATGGGCCCGTTAAGCCCGCGGACGCGACACCGCGTCGGGGTCAAGTCTCGGCCACCCCCCGAACGTCCACCAGGGTTGCAGGGGGTTGCAACTTGTGGGGGCACGTGCGCGGAGTGTGTGCCTCCGGCCTGCCCGGAGCGGCAGTATGAGAGAGAGCAGCCGGACCGGAAACCGCCGCCAGGACGGCTTGACAAATATGTTCGACGCCCCGACCGGGAGGACCCCCGTGGTGAACGCGCCGATGAACGTGGCGCGCCTGGCCGCCGTGGACGCGGCACAGGCGGCGCAGCTGCTGAGTGAGGTACGTGACGCCACCCTTGCCGGTCAGCGGGCGAGAATCGCGCCCCGGCCGGTGATCGAGCAGTCCTGGGGGCGGATGCTGCGCAGTGGTGTCGATCCCGACCACGACTTCAGATCCGGGCTGCTGCCCTCCGACGAAGTGCTGCGCCGGCGCGAGGAGTCGCCGCTCAGGCACGTCCTGCCGGTGCTGCGGCAGGGTCTGCTTTCGGTCGCCGACATCGCCCAGCACATCATGGTCGTCGCGGACGCCGACGGGCGGGTGCTGTGGCGGGAGGGGGCCTCGCCGGTGCTGCGCAAGGCGGACGGCCTGGGCTTCGAACTCGGCGCGGACTGGCGGGAAGACGTCGTCGGCACCAACGGGGTGGGCACTCCGGTGGTGGTACGGCGGCCCGTGCAGGTCTTCGCCGCCGAGCACTTCGTCCGCTCGCACGCCTCGTGGACCTGTACCGGAGCGCCGATCACCGATCCCAGGGACGGCCGGCTGATCGGTGTGGTGGACGTCAGCGGCCCGCTGGAGACCATGCATCCGGCGACCCTCGCCTGGGTGGACTCGGTGGCCAAGCTGGCCGAGGCGCGGCTGCGGGAGTTGCACCGGGACTCGCTGGAGCGGCTGCGGTCGGTGGCGGCGCCGGTGCTGGCCCGGCTGGACGGGCGGGCGCTGGTGGTGGACCGGGACGGCTGGTCGGCGGCGGTGTCCGGGATGCCGTATGTACGGCGGGTCGGGCTGCCCAAGTCGCTGGCGCCGGGCCGCCGGTGGCTGCCGTCACTCGGGTCGTGCGCCGTGGAGCCGCTGGCCGGCGGCTGGTTGCTGCGCGCGGCCGAGGAACCGGCCGGCACGGCTCCCCGGATCGTGCTGGATCTGGCCAGGCCGGGACGCAGTACGCTCACGGTGTCCGGTGCGGCGGGGTCCTGGTCGCATGAACTCAGTCCCCGGCATGCCGAGTTGCTGTATCTGCTCGCCGCGCACCGGGCCGGCCGCGGGGCGGCGGCCCTGGCCGAGGACCTGTTCGGGGACTCCTCACGCACGGTGACGGTGCGGGCGGAGATGTCCCGGATTCGGCGGTACTGCGGGGAACTTCTGCAGCATCGGCCGTATCGTTTCCGCGAGGACGCGGAGTTCGAGGTGCTTCTCCCCGACGACCCCCGTGACCTGCTGCCTTCCTCAACGGCGCCGGCGATCGTGCGGATACGGACGGCCGCGCAGCGCGGCGGGCCCGCGGACCGGTGAGCGTGTCTTCCGCATATTTGCGGGGTCTTCGCCCTGCGCGGGCCGTTGCTGCCGTAGCATCCCATGGGGGCCTCCCCAGCCGCTTCTCGCGTCAACGTAAAGATCATCAGGCGCAGTTGGCCCGCCACCGGCCGGCGCGCCCCGGCGGCGAAGGAGCCCTGGAGAAGGGGACGAGATGAAGCATCGCGGCAGACACCGCCGGCGCAGGCGGGGCGCTGCACTGCGCGCGGTCCTGACCGGGACCGCCTTGGCACTCACCGCGGCCGCCACCCTGATCAGCGCTTCCCAGGCGGACGTCACCGACAGCCCCGGCGCGCTCAGGCCGCTCTCCTCCCCCACGGACACGGGCCGGCTGCGGCTCCAGGAGCGGCTGGTCCCCGCCCGCACGCTGGACCGGCTCTCCGCCGCGATGGGCCGCCCGGTCGGCGTGGACGCCGTGCTGGCGAGCGCCGACCGCGGGATGCGCGCGTCCGCCGACTGCTCCTCCGCCGACCGCGCGTCCCTGCCCGTCACCCCGGCCGCCACCCGCGCCTACTGCTGGGACCCTGCCGACTCCGCCGGCACCGCCTGGCGGCCGGCGTCGGTGACCACGTCCGGGGACGCCGACGACGACGGTGTCTGGGGCGCCCACCGGGTCGTGCTGGCCGGCTGGACCCACAGCACCACCGCCGGCCCGGCCGCCGAGCGGGGGCTGGCCAGGGTCGCCTTCGTGAACGCCGACGACCCTGCCCGGCTCGCCTACCGCTGGGTGCTGTTGGTGGTGCCGGTCGACGGCGGCCGTGACTACCGGGGGCTGACCTCGGGGATCTCCGGGATGGTCTGGTACCAGGACAAGCTGCTGGTCACCGCCAGGACCGGCGGCGCCGACGCGCTGTACGTCTACGACCTGGACCGGATCCAGCGCGCCGGCGTCGACGGGCCAGCGATCGGCCGGGTGCCCGGCGGCTGGTCAGCCGACGGCTACCGCTATGTGATGCCCGCGGTCGGCTCGTACCGCTTCACCGGGGGCCGCTGCCATCGCTCGGGCCCGCCCTGTCCCGGCGCGCTCGCCCTCGACCGGAGCAGCGTGCCGGACAGCCTGGTCGCCGCGGAGTGGACCGCGCCGGACGGGGAGCGGAACGCCCGGCTGTGGCGGTATGCGTTCAGCACGGATCCGGCGCACGAGGGGCTGCTCGCCACGGACGCCGTGGGGCGGGTGACGGCGATGGACGCCTACCGGACCCGGGCGGCCGGGATCCGGGGCGTGCTGTCGTACCGGCAGCCCGGGGCGCAGGACGCGTCCTGGTATGTGGGACGCCTGCCCGGCTCACGGGACGGACATGGGGGGCTGTGGCGGCAGGACGCCGGCGGCGCGAAGGCGGCGCACTGCGGCGCGGACGGCTCGCGTCGGTGCTGGGCCGAGGCGGCGGGCTCCCTGTCGTACTGGCAGGAGACGGGCGAGGTCTGGTCGCTGTCGGACCGGATGCTCTTCGCCGTGCCCCTGGCAGAACTGGACCGGTCTCTGGGCTGACCCCGCCGCCCTCCGAAGGCGACCGGCTGTCCACAGGGTGACCGGGGCGATCGACAGACCGGACGGTGGGATGATTCCCTGGCCCGCATGAGCAGCGTCCCTGTCACCACCTGGTCCCTGGAGCAGACCTCGCCGGCCGACCTCCGGCCGGCCGCCGTGCCCGAGGGCGATGTCCGGATCGTGCGCGCAGAGGTTCCCTCCCCCGAGTTCAGCCGCTTCCTGTACGCCTCGGTCGGCGGCGACATCCGCTGGACCGACCGGCTGGGGTGGACGTACGCCCGGTGGCAGGAGTACCTGGACCGGCCCGGTGTGGAGACCTGGGTGGCCTATGACCGGGGCACCCCGGCCGGCTATGTGGAGCTGGACCCGCAGGAGGAGGGCACGGTCGAGATCGCCTACTTCGGGCTGGTCCCCGCCTTCCGCGGCCGGCGCATCGGCGGTCATCTGCTGGCGTACGGCACGGCGCGTGCCTGGGACCTGGCCGAGCGGTGGCCCGAGCGGACGCCGACAAAGCGGGTGTGGCTGCACACGTGCAGCAAGGACGGCGAGTTCGCCATGGACAACTACCAGCGGCGCGGCTTCAAGCTGTTCGACACCAAGGTGGAGCTGGAGCCGGATGTGGCCGAGCCCGGTCCCTGGCCAGGCGCATACCCGGCCTGACCTGCCGGGACAAGCCTTCCCGCACGGCATGTGAGCGACGACACCCTTGTCCCATGATTCGGGACAAGGGTGTCCGCATGTTGGATAAAGCTGGACTGTGTCCAGATCGCCATGACACGCTTCCGTCATGTCTGGAACTGGAATTGCCTTGGTGAGTCGGCGGCACGTCGACCTCGGCCGCATGTCCAGCGCCATCTGTCCGGCGAGCTGACCGCCCCAGCACCGCCGCGAACCCCCTACCTGATGTTCCTTGCGCAATGACGCGCACGCCTGCCCGCGTGCGCGCATCTACGCAGGTCAGAGCCGATTCCCACCGGTCCCGAAGGACGTAGAACCATGGCCGCCACTCCGCCGAACCCCGCCGCCTCCGCGCCCCGCCGCAAGGTGAGCCGTCACCGTGGTGAGGGTCAGTGGGCGGTGGGCCACTTCACCCCGCTGAACGGCAACGAGCAGGTGAAGAAGGACGACGACGGTCTCAATGTGCGGACACGCATTGAGACGATCTACTCCAAGCGCGGTTTCGACTCGATCGATCCCAGCGACCTGCGCGGCCGGATGCGCTGGTGGGGGCTGTACACCCAGCGCAAGCCCGGGATCGACGGCGGCAAGACGGCGGTGCTGGAGCCGGAGGAGCTCGACGACCGCTACTTCATGATGCGGGTGCGCATCGACGGCGGTGCGCTGACCACCCAGCAGCTGCGCGTCATCGGGGAGATCTCCCAGGAGTTCGCGCGCGGCACCGCGGACATCACCGACCGGCAGAACGTGCAGTACCACTGGATCCGGGTCGAGGACGTGCCCGAGATCTGGGAGCGGCTGGAGGCCGTGGGCCTGTCCACCGTGACCGCCTGCGGTGACACCCCGCGTGTGATGATCGGCTCCCCGGTGGCGGGCATCGCCGAGGACGAGATCATCGACGCGACGCCGGCGCTGGAGGAGATGAAGCGCCGCGTCCTGAACAACAAGGCGTACTCGAACCTCCCCCGGAAGTTCAAGACGGCCATCTCGGGTTCGCCGCTGCTGGACGTCGTGCACGAGATCAACGACGTGGCGTTCGTCGGCGTACGGCACCCCGAGCACGGTCCGGGCTTCGACCTGTGGGTGGGCGGCGGTCTGTCCACCAACCCCAAGCTCGGTGTGCGACTGGGCGCCTGGGTGCCGATCGACGAGGTCCCGGACGTCTACGAGGGCGTCATCTCGATCTTCCGTGACTACGGCTACCGCCGGCTGCGCAACCGCGCCCGGCTGAAGTTCCTCGTCGCCGACTGGGGCGCGGAGAAGTTCCGTCAGGTGCTGGAGGACGAGTACCTGGGAGGGCGCAAGCTGATCGACGGGCCCGCCCCCGAGCAGCCCGTGCAGCAGTGGCGCGACCACATCGGCGTGCACCGGCAGAAGGACGGCCGTTACTACGTCGGTTTCGCCCCGCGGGTCGGCCGCGTCGACGGCGCCACGCTGACGAAGATCGCCGAGCTCGCGGAGGCGCACGGCTCGGGCCGGGTGCGCACCACCGTCGAGCAGAAGATGATCGTCCTCGATGTCGCGCAGGACAAGGTCGACTCGCTGGTCGAGGGCCTTCAGGCGCTGGACCTCACCGCCCGGCCGTCCTCCTTCCGGCGCGGCACCATGGCCTGCACCGGCATCGAGTTCTGCAAGCTCGCCATCGTCGAGACCAAGCAGCGCGGCTCGTCTCTGATCGACGAACTGGAGCGCCGCCTGCCGGACTTCGACGAGCCGATCACCATCAACCTCAACGGCTGCCCGAACGCCTGCGCCCGTATCCAGGTCGCGGACATCGGTCTCAAGGGCCAGCTGGTCCTGAACGACAAGGGCGAGCAGGTCGAGGGCTACCAGGTGCACCTCGGCGGCGCCCTCGGCCTGGAGCCGGGCTTCGGCCGCAAGGTGCGCGGACTGAAGGTCACCGCGGAGGAGCTGCCCGACTACGTCGAGCGGGTCCTGAAGCGGTTCCAGGCCGAACGCGAGGACGGCGAGCGGTTCGCCACCTGGGCCGCGCGCGCGGACGAGGAGGCACTGTCGTGAGCGAACGTGCCGCACCCTTCTACTGCCCCTACTGCGGTGACGAGGACCTGCGTCCGCACGAGCAGAGCCACGGCGCCTGGGAATGCGGGGCGTGCAACCGCGCATTCCAGCTGAAGTTCCTCGGGCTGCTGGCCCGGGGCCTTCAGCGAGCCGACGACGGAGGGGATCCACAGACATGATGACGGCTCAGGAAGACCGTACGACCGACGAGTTGAAGGCGCTCGCCGAGCAGGCGGGCCGCGACCTGGAGGACGCCTCCGCGCTGGAGATCCTCCAGTGGGCGGTCGACACCTTCGGCGCGAAGTTCTGCGTCACCTCGTCCATGGAGGACGCCGTCGTCGCCCATCTCGCCTCGCGCGTACTCAAGGGCGTGGACGTCGTCTTCCTCGACACCGGTTACCACTTCCCGGAGACCATCGGCACCCGTGACGCCGTCGAGGCGGTAATGGACGTCAACGTCATCACCCTCACGCCGAAGCAGACGGTCGCCGAACAGGACGCGGAGTACGGCCCGAGGCTGCACGACCGCGACCCCGACCTGTGCTGCGCGCTGCGCAAGGTCAAGCCGCTCGAAGAGGGGCTGAAGGGCTACCAGGCGTGGGCGACCGGCCTGCGCCGCGACGAGTCCCCGACCCGGGCGAACACCTCGGTCGTCGGTTGGGACGAGAAGCGGCGGAAGGTCAAGATCTCCCCGATCGCCCGTTGGACGCAGGACGACGTGGACGCCTACGTCACCGAACACGGCGTGCTCACCAACCCGTTGCTGATGGACGGCTACGCCTCCATCGGGTGCGCCCCCTGCACCCGCCGGGTCCTGGAGGGCGAGGACGCGCGCGCCGGCCGCTGGGCGGGCCGCGCCAAGACCGAGTGCGGGCTGCACGGATGACGACGAACACAGCCGCTCACACGGCAGCCACAGCTCCCGCTGCTACTGCTGTGACGGAAGCGAACACTGCGACCCAGGAGAACCACTTGACGACCGGAGCCACCGTCTGGCTCACGGGTCTGCCGAGCGCCGGCAAGACCACCATCGCGTACGAGCTGGCCGGCCGGCTGCGCGCCGAGGGCCACCGCGTCGAGGTGCTCGACGGCGACGAGATCCGCGAGTTCATCTCGGCGGGCCTCGGCTTTTCCCGCGAGGACCGGCACACCAACGTGCAGCGCATCGGTTTCGTCGCCGAACTGCTCGCCCGCAACGGCGTCAAGGCGCTGGTGCCGGTGATCGCGCCGTACGCGGACAGCCGGGAGGCGGTGCGGGGACGGCACGCGGAGAACGGGACGTCGTACCTGGAGATCCATGTGGCGACCCCGGTCGAGGTGTGCAGCGTGCGTGATGTGAAGGGGCTGTACGCCAAGCAGGCCGCGGGTGAGCTGTCCGGGCTGACGGGTGTCGACGACCCGTACGAGGAGCCGCGGACACCGGATCTGCGGATCGAGTCGCAGCACCAGACCGTGCAGGAGTCCGCGGCGTCCGTGTACGCCCTGCTGAGCGAGAGGGGACTGGCATGACGACGACCGTGGCGAAGGCCGAGGAGGGCACGGCCAGCCCGTACGCCCTCTCCCACCTGGACGCGCTGGAGTCCGAGGCCGTGCACATCTTCCGCGAGGTGGCGGGAGAGTTCGAGAACCCGGTGATCCTGTTCTCCGGCGGCAAGGACTCGATCGTCATGCTGCACCTGGCGCTGAAGGCGTTCGCCCCGGCTGCGGTGCCGTTCTCGCTGCTGCACGTGGACACCGGGCACAACTTCCCCGAGGTGCTGGAGTACCGCGACCGTACGGTGGCGAAGCACGGGCTGCGGCTCCATGTGGCCTCCGTCCAGGACTACATCGACCGCGGTGTGCTGAGGGAGCGTCCCGACGGCACCCGCAACCCGCTGCAGACGCTTCCGCTGACGGAGAAGATCCAGAGCGAGAAGTTCGACGCCGTGTTCGGCGGCGGGCGCCGGGACGAGGAGAAGGCCCGCGCCAAGGAGCGGGTGTTCTCGCTGCGCGACGAGTTCTCCCAGTGGGACCCGCGCCGCCAGCGCCCGGAGCTGTGGAACCTGTACAACGGCCGGCACGCGCCCGGTGAGCACGTCCGGGTGTTCCCGCTGTCCAACTGGACCGAGCTGGACGTGTGGCAGTACATCGCCCGCGAGGGCATCGAGCTGCCGCAGATCTACTTCGCGCACGAGCGCGAGGTGTTCAAGCGCAGCGGCATGTGGCTGACCGCCGGCGAGTGGGGCGGCCCGAAGGACGGCGAGAGGGTCGAGAAGCGCCAGGTCCGCTACCGCACCGTCGGTGACATGTCCTGCACCGGTGCCGTCGACTCCGACGCCACCACGCTGGACGCCGTGATCGCCGAGATCGCCGCCTCCCGGCTCACCGAGCGGGGCGCGACCCGCGCCGACGACAAGCTGTCCGAGGCCGCGATGGAAGACCGCAAGCGCGAGGGGTACTTCTAAGCATGAGCACGACCACGACCGAGGCGCTCTCGGCCACCACGCTGCTGCGGTTCGCCACCGCCGGCTCCGTCGACGACGGCAAGTCCACGCTGGTCGGACGGCTGCTGCACGACTCCAAGTCGGTCCTCACCGACCAGCTGGAGGCCGTGGAGCGGGCCTCCGCGAGCCGTGGCCAGGACGGCCCGGACCTCGCGCTGCTCACCGACGGCCTGCGCGCCGAGCGGGAGCAGGGCATCACCATCGACGTCGCCTACCGCTACTTCGCCACCCCGCGCCGCCGGTTCATCCTGGCCGACACGCCCGGACATGTGCAGTACACCCGCAACATGGTCACCGGCGCCTCCACCGCCGAGCTGACCGTGATCCTCGTCGACGCCCGCAACGGCGTGGTCGAGCAGACCCGCCGGCACGCGGCCATCGCGGCCCTGCTGCGGGTCCCGCACGTGGTCCTCGCGGTCAACAAGATGGACCTCGTCGCGTACGAGGAGAGCGTGTTCGCCGCGATCGCCGAGGAGTTCACGGAGTACGCGACCGAGCTGGGCGTGCCGGAGGTCACCGCGATCCCGATCTCGGCGCTCGCCGGTGACAACGTGGTGGAGCCGTCCGCGAACATGGACTGGTACGGCGGCCCGACCGTCCTGGAACACCTCGAAACCGTTCCCGTCAGCCATGACCTGGCGCACTGCCACGCCCGGCTGCCCGTGCAGTACGTGATCCGGCCGCAGACCGCCGAGCACCCGGACTACCGGGGCTACGCGGGCCAGATCGCGGCCGGCACCTTCCGGGTCGGCGAGGAGGTCACGGTCCTGCCCTCCGGGCGGACCACCCGGATCTCCGGCATCGACCTGCTGGGCGAGCCGGTCGACGTCGCGTGGACGACGCAGTCGGTGACGGTCCTGCTCCAGGACGACATCGACGTCTCGCGCGGCGACCTGATCGTGCCGACGAAGGACGCGCCGGCCACCACCCAGGACGTGGAGGCGACCGTCTGCCATGTGGCCGACGCGCCGCTGACCGTCGGTCACCGGGTGCTGCTCAAGCACGGCACCCGCACGGTCAAGGCGATCGTGAAGGACATCCCGTCCCGGCTCACGCTGGACGACCTGTCCCTGCACCCGCACCCGGGGCAGCTGGTCGCCAACGACATCGGCCGGGTGAAGATCCGTACCGCCGAGCCGCTGCCGCTCGACTCCTACGCCGACTCGCGGCGCACCGGCTCGTTCATCCTGATCGACCCCAGCGACGGCACCACGCTCACCGCGGGCATGGTCGGCGAGTCGTTCGCCACCCCCGAGCCGGTCAGGGACGACTCCGCGGACGACGGCTGGGACTTCTGAGCATGAAGACGACCGACGTCTACTCGACGTTCGCCAAGGAGGGCGGCCGCATCGGCAGCGGCGCCCTCGGCAGCGGGCAGGGCGGGGTAGCGCGATGTGTGCGCTGACGTACGCGCACCGCTTGCGCGCCCTCACCCCCCACCGCTGTAGACGAAGACCTGCCGACCTCCCGGCCACGACTTGAGAGACGTGACCGCCGGGCCAACGAGAGGAACCCCTCCCGTGCCTGCCATCCGCTCGAAGCTGTTCCGTCGCGGCATAGCCGCCCTCACCGCTCTCCCCCTCCTCACGCTGGCCGCCTGCAGCTACGGCTCCCAGGCCAAGAGCGACGACACCACCAAGGTCGCCGCCGGCGCGAAGAAGATCGACGGACTCGACTCCGTCAAGATCGGCTACTTCGGCAACCTGACCCACGCGACCGCGCTGGTCGGCCGGGAACAGGGCCTGTTCCAGAAGGAACTGGGCGCCACCAAGGCGGACTACGCCACCTTCAACGCCGGTCCGTCCGAGATCGAGGCGCTCAGCTCCGGTTCCATCGACATCGGCTGGATCGGCCCCTCCCCCGCGATCAACGGCTACACCAAGTCGAACGGCAAGAGCCTGAAGATCATCGGTGGTTCGGCGTCCGGCGGGGTGAAGCTGGTCGTGAATCCGAAGAAGATCTCGTCCCTCAAGGACGTCAAGGGCAAGCGGATCGCGACCCCTCAGCTGGGCAACACGCAGGACGTGGCGTTCCTCAACTGGGCCGCCGAGCAGGGCTGGAAGGTCGACGCGCAGAGCGGCAAGGGTGACGTCACGGTCGTCCGCAGCGACAACAAGGTGACCCCGGACGCGTTCAAGGCCGGCTCGGTCGACGGCGCCTGGGTGCCGGAGCCGACCGCGTCCAAGCTGGTCGCCGAGGGCGGCAAGGTGCTGCTGGACGAGTCGGCGCTGTGGCCGGACAAGAAGTTCGTGATCACGAACATCATCGTGCGGCAGGCCTTTCTGAAGGAGCACCCGAAGGCGGTCGAGGCGGTGCTGAAGGCCTCGGTCGAGGCCAACAAGTGGATCAACGCCAACCCGGACCAGGCGAAGGCGGCGGCGAACAAGCAGCTTGAGGCGGACTCCGGCAAGGCGCTGCCGGCGAACGTCCTGGACTCGGCGTGGAAGTCCATCCAGTTCACCAACGACCCGCTGGCCGCCACCCTCAGCACGGAGGCGGCGCACGCGGTCAAGGCCGGGCTGCTGGACAAGCCGAACCTCAATGGCATCTACGACCTGACGATCCTCAACAAGGTCCTCAAGGCTTCAGGTGACAGCCCGGTCGATGCGGCCGGTCTCGGCACCAGCTGACGCCTGTTCCCGATGAGTTCCCAGGAGGTGACGACCATGGCAACAACCCTGGCCAAGGCCGCTGAGTCGGTCGAGTACGCCGCACGCCTCGAGCATGTCTCGAAGTCCTTCGCGACACCCGGCGGGCAGCAACTCGTCCTGGACGACATCAGCATCGATGTCGCGCCCGGCGAGTTCGTCACCCTCCTGGGGGCCTCGGGCTGCGGCAAGTCCACGCTGCTGAACCTGGTGGCGGGCCTGGACCGGCCCACCGCCGGGTCCATCACCACGGACGGGCGCCCGGCCCTGATGTTCCAGGAGCACGCCCTGTTCCCGTGGCTGACCGCGGGCAAGAACATCGAACTCGCGCTGAAGCTCAGGGGGGTTGCCAAGCCCGAGCGGCGCGGCAAGGCGGAGGAGCTGCTCGAACTCGTCCGGCTGAAGGGGGCGTACGGCAAGCGTGTCCACGAGCTGTCCGGCGGTATGCGGCAGCGGGTGGCGATGGCCCGCGCGCTGGCGCAGGAGAGCAGTCTGCTGCTGATGGACGAGCCGTTCGCGGCGCTCGACGCCATCACCCGGGACGTGCTGCACGACGAGCTGACCCGCATCTGGTCCGAGACCGGGCTGTCCGTGCTGTTCGTGACGCACAACGTGCGCGAGGCGGTGCGGCTCGCGCAGCGTGTCGTGCTGCTGTCCTCCCGCCCGGGCCGCATCGCCCGGGAGTGGGAGGTCGACATTCCGCAGCCGCGCCGCATCGAGGACGCGCCCGTGGCGGAACTGTCCCTGGAGATCACCGAAGTACTGCGTGGGGAGATCCGCCGCCATGGCCAGCACTGAGACGACGACCTCTCCCGAGACGGGGAGCGTGGAGGCGGGCCTCGACGCGCTGGAGACGGCGCAGCAGGGCCGTACGCCGTTCCGCAAGACCCTCGTCGACAAGATCGTCCCGCCGATCACCGCGATCGTCGTGGTCCTGGTGGTCTGGCAGGGTCTGATCGCCCTGAAGATCGTCGACGATCCGACCAAGCTGCCGTCCCCGTCGGCCGTCTGGCAGGCGTTCCGGAAGGACTGGCTGGAGGGCAATCTCCTCGGCTACATCTGGACCAGCATCTCGCGCGGTCTGCTCGGCTTCTGCTTCGCCTTGCTGATCGGCACCCCGCTGGGCCTGCTGGTGGCGCGGGTGAAGTTCGTGCGCGCGGCCATCGGCCCGATCCTGTCCGGTCTGCAGTCGCTGCCGTCGGTGGCGTGGGTGCCGCCCGCGGTGATCTGGCTGGGCCTGAACAACTCGATGATGTACGCGGTGATCCTGCTCGGTGCCGTGCCGTCCATCGCCAACGGTCTGGTGTCCGGCGTGGACCAGGTGCCGCCGCTGTTCCTGCGGGCGGGCCGCACGATGGGCGCCACGGGCCTGAAGGGCACCTGGCACGTCACCCTGCCGGCCGCCCTGCCCGGGTATGTGGCGGGCATGAAGCAGGGCTGGGCCTTCTCCTGGCGATCCCTGATGGCCGCGGAGATCATCGCGAACTTCCCCGACCTTGGCACAGGGCTCGGCCAGCTGCTGGAGAACGCCCGCACCGCCGGCGACATGGCCATGGTGTTCGAGGCCATCCTGCTCATCCTGTTCGTCGGCATCGCCGTCGACCTGCTGATCTTCAGCCCGCTGGAGCGGTGGGTGCTGCGCAGCCGCGGCCTGCTGGTGAAGGGCTGAGGCACAGCATGCACGACCCGGTCCTGCTCATCATCGCCCACGGCAGCCGCGACCCGCGGCACGCCCAGGCCGTGCATGCCCTCGTGGAGCGGGTACGGTCGCAGCGGCCGGGGCTGCGCGTGGAGACCGGCTTCCTGGACTTCAACGTCCCCTCGGTTCCCGGGGTGCTGGAGTCACTCGCGGCGCAGGGAGTGCGGGACGTCGTCGCCCTGCCGCTGCTGCTGACCCGCGCCTTCCACGCCAAGGCCGACATCCCCGCCGTGCTGCGGGAGGCGCCGGCCCGGCTGCGGATCCGGCAGGCGGACGTGCTCGGTCCGTCACCGCTCCTGCTGTCGGCGCTGGAACGGCGGCTGTACGAGGCGGGGTTGACGCCCGCAGACAAGTCCTCGACCGGGGTCGTGCTGGCCTCGGCGGGGTCCACCGACCCGGAGGCGATCGCAGTGATCGCCGACATCGCGCGGGAGTGGTGGCACACCGGTTGGTGCGCCGTGCGACCTGCGTTCGCCTCCGCATCTCTCCCCCGCACGGAGGACGCCGTACGGGAGCTGCGCTCTCTCGGCTGCGAGCGGGTCGCCGTCGCGCCGTACGTCCTGGCCCCCGGCTTTCTGCCGGACCGCATCGCGCGAGGTGCGGCCGGGGCGGACGTACGGGCGGACGTGCTGGGTCCGGCACCGGAGGTGGCGCGGGTGCTGCTGGAGCGCTACGACGCGGCACGCCGGCCGGCGCTGACGGCCCTGGGCGCCTGACCGTTTTCCGGCTCTCCCGGGGTCACAGGCCGAGCGCGTGCAGGAGGTGCTGGGTGAAGGTGAGGCTGGCGGTGCCCGCGCCCGCCGTGATGGCGACGTTCTCCAGTGCGGTGCGGATACGGCCCCGGTTGGGTGGCAGGCCGTCCTCCGCGGACAGCGCCAGTTCCGCCTGGACGACCTCCCCGTTCCCGGCGATCCGCGGGTACTCGGCCCGGAGTGCCTCGGTGAGCCGGTCGGCCACCGCCATGAGGGTTTCGAGGTCGGGGGTGCCGTTCCTGGGGTCGATACGGGCGAAATCAATGGGCCCGTTCCCGAAGTTGTAGGTGCTCATGTCCTGTCCTCGCTTGTGATCCGAAGGAGCCTTCGGGGATGGGGGGCTACGGCTTCGGCGCGGGCGACCAGGCTCTGGTTGCCGAAGTTGCCGGTGCGGCTGACGTCGCCGATGTTCCCGGCCGGCGCCCGGCGACCGCGGGCCGTCGTGCACCGGGCCGGGGAGCGATGCCACGCAAAGAGCGTGTCGAGTAGGCCGAAAATCGCCGCCCGTCCGGGTGACCGGTGTCCGTTGACCGGGCTCCGGAGGGCGACGTGGGCGACAGGGGGACGACCGTTTCCGGGAGCCCCCGCACGTACGGCCGATCTCCGGCGACCCGGTCGCCGCGGTGGGCGAGGACGTCGCCGGGGCCCACCGAGGCGCCCGGTCGCCGGGGCGCCCCCTCCCCGCGGTGCCGCACCGGGGCCGGTGACCGGCTGCCCGCGCGGTACGGGGGCAGTGCCCGCGATGCTCTGCCCGTCACGCTCATCCGTCCCCTTGCCCCTTCCGGCCGTCTGCGCGCTTCACCCTAGGGACAACGGGACGAGTTTGTCGCGAGGTTCGGCGAGGGCTGGCCCTGGGGGACGGGCATGTGATAGAGGGCCGCCGGGGTCCGGCGCTCCCCTGTGACGTCGGACCGCGGCGGCTCTTCGTTCTGCGTCGGTCACCACCCGTGTGTCACACGAGCGGCGAACTCGACGCGGGCGAGCGATGTTTATCGGCCAAGCCGGTTCCGGGTCAGTCGAAGCGGAGGGCTCCGGTGCGGGTGCGCTTGAGTTCGAACAGGTCGGGGTGGCGGGCCAACACCCGGAAGCTGTCGAAGAGTTCTGCCGCCGCCTCGCCGCGCGGGACGGCGCGCAGCACGGGACCGAACCACACCGTGCCGTCGACGTGCAGGGTCGGCGTGCCCACGTAGCCGCCCGTCTCCGGCTCGGCGCCGGCCTCGTGACTGCGGCGCACCGCGTCGTCGTACGACGGGTCGTGGGCGGCGGCCGACAGGTCGGCGGGGAGCCCGAGTTCGGCCAGCGCCTCGGTGACCACCCGGTCGAAGTCCTCGATGCGGCCTTCGTGGATCCGGGTGCCGAACGCGGTGTACAGGTCGCGCAGCACCTTGTCGCCGTGCCGTTCGGCGGCGGCCACGGCGACCCGTACCGGGCCGATCGAGCGGTCCACCAAGTCCCGGTACCAATCGGGGAGTTCGTTGCCGAAGTTGTGCAGGTACAGGCTCATCACCCGGAACCGGAGGTCGAGCGGGCGCAGGCGCTCGACCTCCAGCAGCCAGCGGGAGGTGATCCAGGCGAAGGGGCAGGCCGGGTCGAAGAAGAAGTCGACCCGGGTCGGGGCGGACTCGGTGGCGGTGTCGCGGTGCGTCATGCCAGTGACCCTAGGGCCGCATTGGTGCACTGTCCCGGTCCAATCTCCTCTCGTTTCACTGGTCCAATTCTGCGTCGGCGCCCCCGGCCCCGGTCCGCCCCGGGTCGACCGCCGCGATCTCCGTCGCGCGCAGGCGTTCCGGCTCCGCCACGACGTCGATCCGGGCGATCCGGCCGTCCGCGCCGAAGGCGAAGGCCAGGACCAGCCGGAGCCGCCCCCGCTCCGCCATGACCAGGCCGAACTCGCCCTCCAGTAGGGCGAGTCCGGTGAGCTGAGCGCGCGCCACGGCGGCCATCGCACCCTGGGCGACGGGCGCGGCGCCCCGCACGGTGATCGGTTCGGCGGTGGGTACGACCAGCGCGTCGGCGTGCAGCACCACGTCCGGGTCGAGCAGCGCGACCAGGGCCGTGAAGTCGCCGCCGCGGGTGGCGGCCAGGAACGCCTCGACGGCCCGGCGACGGCGTACGGCGTCGGCGGCGGGCGCGGCCGGCCGGCCCTGGACACGGCGGCGGGCCCGGCTGGCGAGCTGCCGGGTGGCGGCCGGAGTCTTCTCGATCAGCGGGGCGATCTCCTCGAAGGGCACGGCGAACATGTCGTGCAGCACGAAGGCGACCCGCTCGGCCGAGCCGAGGGTGTCGAGGACGACCAGCAGCGCAACCCCGACCCGGTCGGCCAGCAGCGCCTCCCGGGCCGGGTCGCCGGCCTCGGCGCCGGCCGCCGGGGTGTCGTGTTCGTGGCCGTGGGCGTCGAGGAACTCCTCGCGCCGGTTGCGGCGGGCGCGCAGCAGGTTGAGGCAGACCCGGGTGACCACGGTGGTCAGCCAGCCGGTGAGGTTGTGTATCCCGTCGAGGTCGGCGTCCCTGGCCCGCAACCAGGCCTCCTGCAGCGCGTCGTCGGCCTCGGCGGCCGAGCCGAGCAGCCGGTGGGCCACGGCCGTGAGATGCCGCCGGTCCGCCTCGAACCGCTCCGCGAGCCGCCGCCCCGTGTCCTCCGTGACGTCGTCCGCGCCGGTCCCGCCCAGGATGTCGTCCACCGTTCCCCCCGCCCCTCGCCCTTAGGCTCCAGGTCCTACGAAACGCCGAACCGCTCGGAAGATCAACTGCCGTGCGGTGCACCGGCGTCGGCCGCCACCGCACCCTCGGCCGCATCGGCCCTGCGCACCAGTTCCGCGACCGGCATCGACCCGGCGGCCCGGCGCTCCCGTGCGAACCGGTCGGCGAGCCGCTGAAGCAGTTCGTTCAGCGGCGTCGGTACGCCGTGCAGCCGGCCGAGGAGCACGATCTCCCCGTTGAGGTAGTCGGCCTCGATGGTGCCGGTGCCCCGGACGAGGGACTGCCAGGAGGAACCGCCGCCGCGCGGGGCCCCGTCCAGCGGCACCAGGGTGACCTTGTCGCCGCGGGCCGCGCGCTGCTCCTCCAGGCTCGTGTACGCGATCCCTGCGGCGTCCAGCACGGCCTCCCCCTCGGCCCGCACGCGCTTGTACAGCGCCTGGGCGGCCCCGGTGTCGCGGGTTCCGGTCAGCGCCTCGACGGCGTTGCTGAGGTTCGCGAGCAGCTTGGCGTACTGCCAGCGGGCCACGTCGGGCACCACCGGCGCCTCGAAGTGGGAGGCCTCCAGGTCGGCGGCGATCCGCTGGGCGGTGTCGTCGGTGCCGTGCGGGAGGCGCCCGAGGTGGAGGATGCCGGTGCGCGGAGTGCCCGCGGCGGAGACGACGCCGGGCTCCACGAAGGTCGAGGGCAACCAGACGCAGACGCCGTACACATGACGGAAGCGGCGCAGCGCGAGCCGTCCGCTCTCGACTCCGTTCTGCAGCAGGACGAGCGGCAGCCGCTCGGCCGCGGTGCCCCCGCCGGCCACGGGCACGTCGCCCCACGTCTCCAGGACGGCCAGGGCGTCCTGGGTCTTCACGGCGAGCACGAGGACGTCGTCGGCCCGCAGCTCCCCGAGCGGCTCCGGCCCGTCGACGGCCGTCAGCCGGTACGTCAACTCCCCTTCCGGCACCCGCAGTCGCAGCCCCCGCTCCGCCAGCACCGCCAGATGCTTGCCGCGTGCCACGAGGACGACCTCACGCCCGGCCTGGGCCAGCCGCCCGCCGACGGTCCCGCCGACCGCTCCGGCCCCGATGATGATGTAGCGCATGGGGTAGAGCCTCGCACAGGCGTACGCGGCCCGTCCGATGCGGTCCGTCACGCCCCCGGAACGGTCAGCTCGACCAGCTTGACCACCGTGTTCCAGTTCCGGCTCGTGGCGATCAGGCCCTTGGTCCGGGGGCGGCGGGAGAGCACCTCGGCGAGCTTGGAGCGGCCGAGGCCCTCGGGGGCGTACAGGTACAGGCAGCGGTCGCCGAGGCGGAACTCCTCGGGGAGATGGACGGCGGGATCGATGTCCGCGAAGCGGTCCGGGGTGACCGGTGCGGAGAAGTACGTGACGTGCAGCTGCTTGGGCGCCAGGTCGGCGGCCGGGAACGGGCAGGCCTCGGCGACCGCCTTCAGATAGGCGTGGTCGCGCACGATCACGTCGACCGGGAAGCCGAACTGCTCCTCGATCGCCCGGCTCAGCTCCGCCGCGAGCGACTCCTCGTCGCCGTGACCGGCGGTGAACACGGCCTGGCCGCTCTGCAGATGGGTCCGTACGCCGGTGTGGCCGAGGCCGGTCAGCAGCGTACGGAGGTCGGCCATCGGCAGCTTCTTGCTGCCGCCGACGTTGATTCCGCGCAACAGCGCCGCGTAGGTCGTCATCCGTCCAGCGTAGAGCGGCCGTCGTGCCCCGTGGGGGTGGGCACGACGGCCGGGCCCGCGCAGGGCGGGCTGCGCGAAACTCTCGCTGATCGGCGGGCGGCGGATCAACCTCTACACGCAGCTGTGACTTGTTCAACAAGGTTTCGTAATCACAAACCGCCGCGCCGGCGGCAGAACGGACAACCCATGTCCGGCGGCGGGCGGGAGAGGCCGGCTGGATCTGCCGGCGAACCCCGAGACGCGCCCCCGAGAAGTGCGGATAGGTGTAAGGGGCCACTGTCCTCCCCAGTGCTGACCGGCGGGTCGCCGAGTTCACCGGGCAGCACGACGAGACGCGTTTATCCAGCTCATACGGTCGTACCGGAGCAAGCGCAGACGTGGCGGCAGGGGGCCGCCACCGCACACGAGGGGTAGGACCCGCGATGGGGAACAGGGACGTGCCGGTGCGGGGGCTGGCCGCCCGCGCCGGTGGCTGGAGCGCCCGGCACCGCTGGGCGGCCGTCGGCATATGGGTGTTGTTCGTCGTGCTGGCCATGGGGCTGGGCTCGGCGGCGGGCCGGGTCGACGTCGACGAGAGCAACCAGCTCAAGGGCGAGACGCACACCGCCGCCCAGATCATCGACGACGCGGGGATCAAGGAGCCGGCCGGCGAGACCGTCCTGATCCAGTCCAAGGACGCCGGCGTCACCGCGACCGGCACCGAGTTCCGCAAGGCCGTCGCCGACGTGGTGAAGGCGGTCGAGGGCACCGGGAAGGTCACGGCCGTGACCTCGCCGTACGACACGCACACCATCTCCCGGGACGGCCGCAGCGCGCTGGTGCAGTTCGACATGCGCGGTGACGCCAAGACGGCCGTCGACCGGGTCGAGCCGGTGCTGAACGCGGTCGCCGGGGTGCAGAAGGCGCATGACTCGCTGCGGATCGAGGAGATCGGCGGCGCCAGCATGCAGAAGCAGTACAAGGACGCCTTCGGGGACGACTTCAAGCAGGCCGAGTACTCGGCGGTGCCGGTGGCCCTCGGCATCCTGCTGATCGCTTTCGGGGCGCTGATGGCCGCGCTGCTGCCGGTGGCCCTCGCGATCACCGCGATCATGGCGACGATGGGTCTGATGGGCCTCGTCAGCCATCTGCAGCCGATGAGCGACACCGCCAACTCCGTGATGCTGCTGGTCGGTATGGCCGTCGGCGTGGACTACTGCCTGTTCTATCTGCGCCGTGAGCGCGAGGAGCGGCAGGCCGGTCGGGACGCGGGCACCGCTCTGCGGATCGCCGCCGCCACCAGCGGCCGGGCGGTCATCGTCTCCGGGGTCACGGTGTGCGTGGCGATGGCGGGCATGCTCTTCACCGGGCTCGCCCAGTTCGAGGCGATGGGCCTGGCCTCGCTGATGGTGGTCGCGGTCGCCATGGTCGGGTCGGTGACGGTCCTCCCGGCGCTGCTGTCCCTGCTCGGCGAGCGGGTGGACAAGGGCAAGATCCCGTTCCTGAGCCGCCGCGACCGGAGCCGGAAGCGGGCCGCGGGCGAGGGCAGTCGGGTGTGGACCGCCGTCCTGCGCGCGGTGCTGGCCAGGCCGCTGGTCTCCGTTGTCGTGGCGGCCGGTGCGCTGCTGGCGGTGGCGGCGCCCGCGCTCGGCATGAAGACCCAACAGCTCACCCTGGACCAGGAGTTCGGGAAGTCGCTGCCGATCGTGCAGACGTACAACCGCATCAACGACGCCTTCCCGGGCGGCAGTGAGCCGGCCCAGGTCGTCGTCAAGGCCAGGGACATCAACGCGCCCGAGGTGCGGCAGGCGCTGGCCGACTTCAAGAAGGAGGCGATCGCCTCCGGCGCCTCGCGCGGCCCGGTCGACATCCGGGTGCACGACGCGCAGAACGTCGCCCTGGTCTCCGTGCCGCTGGTCGGCGGCTCCGACATGGACCAGGCGGTCAAGAGCCTGGACAAGCTGCGCGACGAGGTACGGCCCGACACGCTCGGCAAGGTGGCAGGCGTGCAGGCGCCGATCACCGGGCAGGTGGCCGGCAACCACGACTTCAACGACCAGCTGCTCGGCTCCGTCGTCCCGGTGTTCGCGTTCGTGGTCGTGTTCGCCTTCCTGCTGATGCTGCTGTCGTTCCGCTCGCTGACCGTGGCCATCACCTCGATCGTGCTCAACCTGCTGTCGGTGGGCGCCGCGTACGGCATCCTCGTCGCCGTCTTCCAGCACGGCTGGGGTGCCTCGCTGGTGGGCGCGGCAGGGGTCGGCGCGATCGTGACCTGGCTGCCGCTGTTCCTGTTCGTGATCCTGTTCGGGCTGTCGATGGACTACCACGTGTTCGTGGTGTCCCGGATCCGCGAGGCCCGCATGAACGGCCGTACGACGAAGGACGCGATCCGGCACGGCGTGGTGACCACGGCCGGCGTCGTCACCAGCGCCGCGGTCATCATGGTCGCCGTGTTCGCGATCTTCGGCACCTTGTCGATGCAGTCCATGAAGCAGATGGGCGTGGGCCTGGCCGCGGCGGTCCTCATCGACGCGACGGTCATCCGCGGTGTGCTGCTGCCGGCCGTGATGGCCCTGCTCGGCGAGCGCAACTGGTACCTGCCGAGGTGGCTCCACTGGCTGCCGGACCTGACCCACGACGAGACGCCGGCTGCGGTTGCTTCCCCGCCGGTGCGCGAGGAGGGGGAGCGGCTGCCGGTCTGATCCGGCAGGCCTGATGGGCGCCTACCCGATGGGCGGTTGAGAGCGCGCGGGTGCGGGGGCGTGGGGAGCTGGTCGCACAGTTCCCCACGCCCCTTCGTGCGCTACTCCCCCGTAGAAGCGGCAGTTCGGACTCGATCGGATCCCCGCGCCTCAGGCGCCGCGTCCACGGCCGACGGGAGCCCGGGCAGTGACCGGCCGCGGTCGGCCGACCTGTGCGAATGCGAGACTGGCCGGAGCGACCCGCCCGGAACCGGCATGCGACCGGCACCCGCACGGCGGCGGCCGGGTCCGCTCGAGGCACGGGACGACAGTGGGGCACGGAGGCACGATGGACGAGGCACGGGCACGGGACGTACTGGCCACGGCGGGAGTGCTGCCGGGCCCGGCCCGGGACGCGGCTCTCCTCGCCCTCGGTGAGAACGCGGTGTTCGCCGCCGGTGATCTGGTGGTGAAGGTGGGCCGCGACGCCGAGCTGCTCGACCGGGCCCGACGCGAGCTGGACATCGCCGGCTGGCTGGCCGAGGCCGGCGTGCCGGCGGTACGGGCGGCCGAGCCGAAGCCGCGGCTGGTCGAGGGCCACCCGGTGACGGTGTGGCACCGGCTGCCCGACCCCGTACGGCCCGCCGAGCCGCGGGACCTCGCGAGGCTGCTGCGGATGGTGCACGCACTTCCCTCTCCTCCCTTCGCTCTGCCGCCCCGCGAACTGCTGGCCGGTGTGGAGCGCTGGCTGCGGCTCGCGGGCGACGCGATCGACCCCGAGGACGCCGCCTATCTCCGCGCGCGCCGGGACGGGTTCGCGACGGCCGCGGCCGCCCTGACGCCCCATCTGCCGCCGGGGCCGATCCACGGGGACGCGCTGCCCCGCAATGTGCACGTCGGCCCGGACGGGCCGGTCCTGGTCGACCTGGAGACCTTCTCCGCCGACCTGCGCGAGCACGACCTGGTGGTCATGGCCCTCTCCCGCGACCGGTACGGGCTGCCCGCCGAGGCCTACGGCTCGTTCACCGAGGCGTACGGGTGGGACGTGCGGGAGTGGGACGGCTGCGGTGTGCTGCGCGGGGCCCGGGAGACGGCCAGTTGTGCCTGGGTGGCCCAGCATGCGCCGAGCAATCCGAAGGCGCTGGCCGAGTTCCGGCGACGGGTCGCGTCCCTGCGGGACGGGGACGAGACGGTGCGCTGGTACCCGTTCTGAGGCTGTTTTCGCGCCCCTGAGGGGCGGGCTAAGCAGGCTGGCTCTGCGTCAGCTCCCGCAGCGGCCACGCCCCGTCCACCACCGCCCCCGCCTCCCCCTTGCGGCGCAGGAACGCCTGGAAGTCCGCCGCCCATTGCGCATACCACTCGATCTGCCGCTGGTGCAGGTCGGCCGGAGCCAGGGACGCGATCTTCGGGTGGCGGTCGGCTATCGCGGATGCGAGGCGCGCGGCGGCGAGGGCGTCTGCCGGGGCCGTATGGGCCGCGTCGAGGACTATGCCGTACTCGGCGCAGACCGCTTCCAGGTTCCGTTTGCCACGGCGGTAGCGGTCGACCCAGCGGTCGATGGTGTAGGGGTCGACGACCGGGGCGGGGGCGGCGCCGCCCAGGCGGTCGGCGAGGGACGGCAGGGCGTGGCGGCGCAGCTCGGCGGAGAGCAGGGTGAGGTCGAACGCGGCGTTGTAGGCGACGACCGGGACGCCCGCCTTCCAGTACCCCACCAGGACGTCGGCGATGGAGTCGGCCACTTGGTCGGCCGGCCGGCCCTCGGCCGTCGCCCGCTCGTTGCTGATGCCGTGCACCGCCACCGCGTCCGCCGGGATCTCCACGCCCGGATCGGCCAGCCACTCCCGGCGTCCCATGGGCTCACCGGCCCTGACCTCGATCACCGCGCCGGTGACGATGCGCGCCTCACGCGGATCGGTCCCGGTCGTCTCCAGGTCGAAGCCGATCAGCAGCTCCCGGTGCCAGCCCATGGGCGGCCCCCCTTCTTGGTGGTGCTTTCCCCCAGTGGCCTCCACCCTCGCACGCGGCACTGACAATCAGGGGATCGCGTTCCGCTTGCGCCGGCGGACAGTTCAGGACACGGGGCGCGAATCCGCCCAGGCGAGCTCGAACTCCTCGCGGTATGTCGGGAAGAGACCCGCTTCACCCACGTCGTCCGACTTGACCAGCTTGTTGCCGTTGCGCAGCACCAGTACCGGCGACTCCATCCCCCGCGCGCCTCGCAGATAGGACTGCACCACGCCGATGCCGTCGGCGCCGTCGCCGTCCACCAGGTAGGCGGTGAAGCGCGGCGTCTCGTCGTAGACCTGGATCTCGAAGGCGCCCGGGTCGCGCAGCCGGGCGCGGACCCGGCGCATGTGCAGGATGTTCATCTCGACCGACCGGCTCAGTTCGCCCCGTTTCATCCCGAGTTCGCGCTCGCGGCGCTTGACCGAGCTGGACGCGGGGTTGAGGAAGAGCAGCCGTACCCGGCAGCCGGTCTCGGCGAGCCGGACCAGACGGCGGCCGGAGAAGTTCTGCACGAGCAGGTTGAGGCCGATGCCGATGGCGTCGAGCCGGCGGGCGCCGCCGAACAGGTCCTCGGCGGGGAACTGGCGCATCAGCCGCACCCGGTCGGGGTGGACCGCGACGACATCCGCGTACCGGTCGCCGACCAGGTCCTCGACCGCGTCCACGGGCAGCCGGCGCGCCGAGGGGACGTCACCACCCGCGCCGAGCGTCTCCAAGAGCCGGGCGGAGGCGCGCTCGGCCTGGCTCAGGACCGCCTCGGACAGCGCCCGGTTGCGGGAGACGACATTGCGGGTCACCTCCAGCTCGTCCAGGGCGAGTTCGAGGTCGCGGCGCTCGTCGAAGTACGGCTCGAAGCACGGCCAGTGCTGCACCATCAGTTCGCGCAGCTGGGGAAGCGTGAGGAAGCTGAGCACATTGTCGTCGGCCGGGTCGAGCAAGTAGCCCTTTCGACGGCTGACCTCACGGACGGCGACCGCGCGCTGCACCCATTCCTGCCCGGCCGGGCCGGCCGCGGCGACCACCCAGTCGTCCCCGTGGACGGGTTCGTAGATGGGCCGCAGTACGGCGGCCACGACCGCGCGCAGCCGCTGCTCGACGAGGTTCAGCCAGATGTAGGCCCGGCCGGCCCGCTGGGCGCGGGTGCGCACCTCGCGCCAGGCATCGGCGTCCCAGTCCAGCTCCGGCCCGATGGACCCCGCGTCCATCGGGCGGGCCAGGGACACCGCGCCGGGCGGGACGTCTGTGGAGTTCCCCTCGTGACCCTCGTCACCAGGGGGCAGCTCCAGGCCTCCCGAGCCCACCCGCGCACCGCCTTCCGATCCCCCGGGCCTTTCCCGTCTCAACGATCAAGGAAGGGTACTCCGCGAGGGGTGGGCGGTGCAGCCGGATGGACAGGTCGGTTTCCCGACTGTTCTCGTCAACTGCGCGGTTCCCAATGACCGTTCTGCCATGCCAGGTCACCCGGAGTGAGCGGATTCATAGCGGTCACGTCCCGGGGGGCGATGGCGAAGCCCTGCCAGTGCACCGGCATGGGCTGCTGGTCCTCGTCCCGCGCGATGTGGTGAAAACCGACGTTCATCCAGATCACCGGGTGGGTCAGGGTCTGTCCGCCGACCCATCGGTCGACGGACGCGGCGTGCCCGTGGTCGCACTTCGGGGGCCGCGACCTTGCGCGCACTCAGGTTGATCACCAGGGACCTGGTGTCGATCCAGGGGCCGTTCCTGACCTTGGTGAACAGCCGGACGCACCGGTGCAGACCGCACTGGTCGAGGACCGCCGGCTGGGCGCCGGGAGCGGCCCGGTAGATCCCGCCGCTCAGCAGCAGCTGGTCCGGGGAGGTGAGCTGCTTGCCGGTGGCGTCCTTGTAGTCCGCCTTCAGGCCCGCGCCGAGCGGGGAGGCGATCAGAAGCCGGGCGGCCCCGGTGTTCTCGTCCCGGCTCGGCGGCGGCTGGACGCCGCGCTGGGTGCCGGTCCGTTCGACCTTGCCGGTGTCCAGGTCGACGGTCCTGGTGACGAGGGTGTCGTTCCTGTAGTCGTAGAAGGTGATGTCGGCCCGTCGCGGCGCGTGCGGGTCGTCCGCCTCGCCGGGCTCGGGTTCGGCGAGGTCGACGCTGAGGCGCTGCGGTCCCCGGCCGCCGTCGACGTTCTCGCCCGTGGTCGGCAG
This sequence comes from Streptomyces sp. NPDC002076, assembly GCF_053593835.1. Lineage (NCBI taxonomy): Bacteria > Bacillati > Actinomycetota > Actinomycetes > Kitasatosporales > Streptomycetaceae > Streptomyces > Streptomyces sp. NPDC002076. The sequence goes on along the minus strand of NZ_JBSFDI010000015.1, from coordinate 206,155 downwards.
CTGCGGGTTCAGGGCTGTCTTCTCGGCCCGGCGGATCTCGTCGTCGGTGAGCGGATCCCGGCCGGTGCCCCTGCCGCGCTCGGCGGGCGCCGGTTCGACGACCCCGGGCCGGACCGCGCCGGGCCCTGCCCGGACCGCGCACCGGCGACTCGCGCGCCCGCCGAGGTGTCCGCCCCCGCCGTGCCCGGCAGGGTGATCGCGACCCTCGCGGCGGTCCCCACCGTGGCGAGGGCCACTCCCGCCACCAACTTGCCCAGATGGCGGTGCACTGTCTCACGCACATTTCCCCCTGCTCCCCGTGGTGCTCCGGGAGTACGTGTTGCCCCACTGGTTCGGCACACGGCCGGTACGAGAGCCGCCGTGTGCGCCGGTCGGTGGGTAAGAGAGACGCAAGACACGTGAGGTTCCGTCGATTCGGGGCGACTCGGGGGCCAACGCGGCCCCGGGGCGGCGGCACACCTGGGAGAGTCATAGCCATGCAGGTCTGGCCTGGAGAGGCGTATCCGCTCGGCGCCACCTACGACGGCGCCGGAACCAACTTCGCGGTCTTCACGGAGGCCGCGGACCGAGTAGAGCTGTGTCTGCTGCACGACGACGGCTCGGAGACGGCGGTGGAACTCCGCGAGACCGACGCGTTCGTGCGGCACGCGTACGTGCCGGGCGTGATGCCGGGGCAGCGGTACGGGTTCCGGGTGCACGGCCCGTACGACCCCGGGCGCGGACTGCGCTGCAACTCCGCGAAGCTGCTGCTCGACCCGTACGCGAAGGCGGTCAGCGGGACGGTCCGGTGGGGTGAGGAGGTGTACGGCTACCACTTCGGCGCTCCGGACAGCCGCAACGACCTGGACTCGGCCCCGCACACCATGGCCTCGGTGGTGATCAACCCCTACTTCGACTGGGGCGACGACCGGCCGCCGCGCACCGAGTACCACCACACGGTGATCTACGAGGCCCATGTCAAGGGCCTGAGCATGCGTCACCCTGGACTGCCGGAGGAGCTGCGCGGCACGTACGCGGCGCTGGCGCATCCGGCGCTGATCGAGCACCTGACCAAGCTCGGGGTGACGGCCCTGGAGCTGATGCCCGTCCACCAGTTCGTGCACGACCACCGGCTGGTCGACATGGGCCTGAGCAACTACTGGGGCTACAACACCATCGGTTTCTTCGCCCCGCACAACGCGTACGCCTCCTGGGGCGACCGCGGCCAGCAGGTGCTGGAGTTCAAGTCCGCGGTCCGGGCGCTGCACGAGGCCGGGATCGAGGTCATCCTGGACGTCGTCTACAACCACACCGCCGAGGGCAACCATCTGGGCCCGACGCTGTCGTTCAAGGGCATCGACAACCGGCAGTACTACCGCCTCACCGAAGACCCCCGCTACTACATGGACACCACGGGCACCGGGAACTCGCTGCTCATGCGGTCCCCGCACGTGCTCCAGCTGATCATGGACTCGCTGCGGTACTGGGTCACCGAGATGCACGTCGACGGGTTCCGCTTCGACCTCGCGGCGACCCTGGCCCGGCAGTTCCACGAGGTGGACCGGCTGTCGTCGTTCTTCGACCTGGTGCAGCAGGACCCGGTGGTCTCCCAGGTGAAACTGATCGCCGAGCCCTGGGACGTGGGCGAGGGCGGCTACCAGGTGGGCAACTTCCCGCCGCTGTGGACCGAGTGGAACGGCAAGTACCGGGACACGGTGCGGGACCTGTGGCGGGGCGAGCCGCGGGCGCTGGCGGAGTTCGCGTCCCGGCTGACCGGATCGTCCGATCTGTACCAGGACGACGGACGCCGGCCGCTGGCCTCGATCAATTTCGTGACCTGCCACGACGGCTTCACGCTGCACGACCTGGTCTCGTACAACGACAAGCACAACGCGGCCAACGGCGAGGACAACCGGGACGGCGAGAGCCACAACCGGTCCTGGAACTGCGGGGCGGAGGGCGAGACCGACGACCCGGACGTGCTCGCGCTGCGCGCCCGGCAGATGCGGAACTTCATCGCCACCCTGATGCTGTCCCAGGGCGTGCCGATGATCAGCCACGGCGACGAGTTCGCCCGCACCCAGCAGGGCAACAACAACGCCTACTGCCAGGACAGCGAGCTGTCGTGGGTGCACTGGCCGGAGGAGCCGGAGAGCGACCTGCTGGAGTTCACGCGCGCGATGGTGTGGCTGCGCCGCGACCACCCGGCCTTCCGCAGGCGCCGCTTCTTCCACGGCCGTCCGGTGGAGGGCACCCACGACGAGCTGTCCGACATCGCCTGGTTCACCCCGGAGGGCGCGGAGATGACCCAGCGGGACTGGGACTCGGCGCGGGCGTCCGCGCTTTCGGTGTTCCTGAACGGCAACGCGATCTCCGAGCCCGGCCCACGCGGGGAGCGCATCACCGACGACTCCTTCCTGCTGATGTTCAACGCCTCCCCGGGGCCGCTGGACTTCCTGGTGCCGGTCAACCACGGCAGGCAGTGGCAGGTCATCATCGACACGGCCCGTCCGGACGGGGTGCCACCGGGATCCGGGCCGAAGGTCGGCGCGGGCGACCGGCTCACCCTGCCCGACCGCAGCCTGACGGTGCTGCAGCGGCCGACGTAGCCGGGGTCCGCGCGCGGCGGCAGCCCCGTCGGCGGGGCTGCCTGTCCGGTACGCGCGCGTGGAGGACGTTTTCGCCGCGTCGGCCGGAAGGGGCGAGCAGGCCGGAAGGGGCGAGCATGAGTCCGTTCGGGGCGAGCATGGGTCCGTTCGGGGGCCGATGACACGAAAGGCGGCGGGCTGGGTACGTAGGTCTCCATGACTTCTGCGCGACTCGGACCGGAGGTGCCCACCGCCACCTACCGGCTGCAGCTCCAGCCCGCGTTCCCGTTCGCCGCCGCCGCGGCGGCCGTACCGTATCTGGCGTCGCTCGGCGTCTCGCATCTGCATCTGTCCCCCGTCCTGGAAGCCGTGCCCGGCTCGCCGCACGGCTACGACGTGGTGGACCACGCGCGCGTACGCGAGGAACTGGGCGGTGAGGAGGGTCTGCGGTCGCTGGCGCGGACCGCGCGGGAGCACGGTCTGGGCCTGGTGGCCGACATCGTGCCGAACCACATGGCCATGGTGCCGCGGCACAACCACGCCCTGTGGGAGGTGCTGCGCGAGGGCCCCGACTCGCCGTACGCCCGGTGGTTCGACATCGACTGGGAGGCGCAGGACGGACGGCTGCTGCTGCCGGTGCTCGGCGGTCCGGTCGGCTCGCAGCTGGAGCACCTCGTGGTGGACGGCGACGTGCTGCGTTACCACGAGCACGTCTTCCCGCTGCGCGAGGGCACCCATGGCCTGCCGCTGCCCCAGCTGCTGGACGCCCAGTGGTACCGCCCGGTGTGGTGGCGGCTGGCCCGCACCGAGCTGAACTACCGGCGGTTCTTCAGCATCTCGGAGCTGATCGGGCTACGCGTGGAGGACCCGGAGGTGTTCCAGGCCACCCATGCCAAGATCCTCCAGCTGCTGCACGAGGGCGTGCTCGACGGGCTGCGCGTCGACCACCCCGACGGGCTCGCCGACCCCGACGCCTACCTCGCGCGGCTGCACGAGGCGACCGGCGGGCGCTGGACCGTGGTGGAGAAGATCCTCGCCGACGGCGAACGGCTGCCGGCGTCCTGGCCGATCGCGGGCACCACCGGCTACGACGCCCTGCGCCAGGTCGACGGCCTGTTCACCGACCAGACGGGCGCCTACGAACTGCTGGGCCGCTACCGGGCGTTCGCGGCGCCGCAGACGGACCGGGGCGGCAACTGGGAGGCGACGGCACGGCGGGCCGCCTACAAGGTGCTCACGCACGAGCTGGCCACCGAGACAGACCGGCTCACCCGGGTGGCCACCCGGCTGTGCGCGTCCTCGCCGGATCTCGGCCTGCGCGACCGGGCTCCCTGGGCGCTGCGCACGGCCGTGGAGGAGCTGCTGGTGCGGATGCGGGTGTACCGGCCGTACGCCTGTGGTGACGCGGCCGCCGTCGTCACCGAGGAGGCCGCCGATGAGGCCCGGCTCGCGTTCGTGGTGCCCGAGGAGGCGGAGGCCGTCGGCATCGTGCGCCGACTGCTGGTCGAGCCCCCCGGTGACCCGTCGGCGCCGGACCACGCCGACCGGGTGGAGTTCCGCACCCGGTTCGCGCAGACCGCGTCGGCGCTGCGCGCCAAGTCGGTGGAGGACACGGCGTTCTACCGCTATGTGCCGCTGCTGTCGGCGACCGAGGTGGGCGGCGATCCGGGGCGGCCGGGGGTGTCCCCGGAGGACTTCCACGCGTACTGCGCGCGCGTGCAGCGCGACTGGCCGGCCACCGGCACGGTGGTCTCCACGCACGACACCAAGCGCAGCGCCGACGTACGCGCCGCGCTGGCCGTGCTCACCGAGTGCCCCGACCGGTGGGCGGAGCTGCTGGCCGAGGTGAACCGGCCCGAGGAGGGCGTGGGCGTCCCGGACGGGCAGCTGGCCTGGGCGGCCTGGCAGACGGTGTTCGGGCTGGGGCCCGCCGAGGAGGCTCGGGTCCAGCAGGCGCTGCTGAAGCACGTGCGCGAGGCGGGCATGTACACCAGCTGGACGGAGCAGGAGCCGCCGTACGAGGAGGCGGTGGCCTCGTTCGTCGCGGCCGGGCCGTGCGGGCCGCCCGGCGAGCGCGTGGCGGCCTTCCGCAAGGCGCTGGAGCCGCACATCCGGGCCAATGTGCTCGGCACCGCCCTGGTCCATCTGACGATGCCCGGGGTGCCGGACGTGTACCAGGGCACGGAGGGCGAGTACCGGGCGCTGGTGGACCCGGACAACCGGCGTCCGGTGGCGTTCCCGCCCGAGGTGCCCGGCGAGAAGGACGCGCTGACGGCGGCGGCGCTGCGGCTGCGCGCCCGCCGTCCCGGCGCCTTCGGCGCGGCGGCCTCGTACGATCCGCTGACCGCCGAGGGCCCGGCGGCCGGGCACTGTGTGGCGTTCGCGCGCTCCGGCGAGGTGGTGACGGCGGTGACCCGGCTGTCGCTGCGGCTCGCGGAGGCGGGCGGCTGGCGGGAGACCCGGCTGGCACTGCCGCCCGGACGGTGGGCGGACGTGCTCACCCCGGAGCGGGAGTTCACCGGCGACACGCGCGTGGCGGACCTTTTCGACCGGTTGCCGGTGGCGTTGCTGGAGCGGGTCGCCGAGGGGTGAGCGGCAGGGCGGAACGTCTGAGGAGCCTCAGCGGACCGGAGGGGCTCCCGGGGCGGGCCAGGTGGCGCGCAGGAGGTCCGTGAAGGCCTCGGCGGCGCCGGTGGGCGGCACGCGCGCGTAGACGGTCAGGGGGCGCTTCCAGGCCGGGTCGGGGGTGAGGATCACGCAGTCCTCGCCCACGGCCCCGCGCACGACGTCGGCGGACGCGGCGCACACGCCGACCCCGGCGGCGGCCATGCGTAAGGCCGTCGAGGTGTGCTCGGTCCACACGGCGGTCCGCGGCCGGAACCCGGCCTTCCCGCACGCCCAGTCGAGGAAGCGCTCGCCGTGGACGACGGGTTCCAGCGCACAGCGGACCCAGGCGCGGTCGGCGAGCTCGGGCAGCGTCACCGTCGTACGACCCGCGAGCCGGTCGTCGAACGGGACCACCAGGACGAGTTCCTCCTCCCCGACCGGTACGACGGTGCCCGGCGGGTCGGCGGGCTCCGGGCCGAAGGCGAGGTCGGCGGTGCCGCGCTGGACGGCCTCCTCCAGCGCCTCGGCGGTGGCGTACTCGTGCAGCCGCAGCAGGACCCGGGGATGGTCCGTGCGCCAGCGGGCGAAGACATCGGGCAGGACGCCGACGGCGAGGGAGTGCAGGGTGGCGACGTGCAGTTCGCCGCCCTCGGCGCCGGCGGTGGCGCGGGCCGCGCGGCGGGCCTGCGCGGCGCTGCGGACGGCGAGTTCGGCGTGTGGCAGGAAGGCCCGCCCCATCGGGGTGAGGCGCACACCGCGGGCCATGCGCTCCAGCAGGGCGCCGCCGACCGACTTCTCCAGGGCCTTGATCTGGTGCGAGAGCGCGGGCTGGGTGACGTGCAGGGCGTCCGCCGCGCGGGTGAAGGACGCCTCGTGGACGACCGTCACGAAGTACTCCATCTGCCGCAGGCTCAACTCCGCGCCCTCCCCCGCTCCCCATAAGCATCCTGCATGGCTTCCACAAGAACATTGCCTTGGACTCATGGCAAGGGGCGGGCGGAGGGTGGGGGCATGAGCACACGGGGCATGAGCACACAGGCCACGAACACAGCGGACGTCATCGTCATCGGCGGCGGCACGGGCGGTTACAGCACCGCCCTGCGCGCCGCCGCGCTCGGTCTTGACGTGGTCCTCGTCGAACGCGACAAGGTCGGCGGAACCTGTCTGCACCGGGGCTGTATCCCGAGCAAGGCGATGCTGCACGCCGCCGAACTGGTCGACGGCATCGCCGAGGCACGCGAGCGGTGGGGCGTGAAGGCCACGCTGGACTCGGTCGACTGGGCGGCGCTGGTGGCCACGCGGGACGACATCGTGGCGCGCAACCACAAGGGGGTCGAGGCGCATCTGGCGCACGCGGGCGTGCGGGTGGTGCGGGGCAGCGCACGGCTGACGGGGGCGCGCACGGTGCACGTAGGGGGCGTGCGCCTGGACTTCGCGCTGAGCGCGCAGAATGCGTACGCGCGAGGCACGCACGCCTCTGCCACACGCCCGCTCACCGATCCCGCGCCCGGGGTAGAGCCGCAATCCGCACCGGGCGTTCACGACTTCAGGGCGCGCCGGGGCATCGTGCTCGCGACCGGCTCGCGACCGCGCACGCTCCCGGGGCTCCAACCGGACGGGCGGCGGGTGGTGACCAGCGACGACGCGCTGTTCGCGCCGGGGTTGCCCGCGTCCGTGCTGGTGCTGGGCGCGGGCGCGATCGGCGTGGAGTACGCCTCCTTCCATCGGTCGATGGGCGCGGAGGTCACCCTGGTCGAGGCCGCGGACCGGATCATTCCGCTGGAGGACGCCGATGTGAGCCGGCATCTGACACGCGGGCTGAAGAAGCGCGGGATCGATGTGCGGGCGGGCGCGCGACTGCTGGACGCGGAGGTGCTGGAGAACGGCGTACGCGCGCGTGTGCGCAGCGCGCGGGGCGAGACACGCACGGTGGAGGCGGAGCGGCTGCTGGTGGCCGTCGGCCGGGCGCCGGTCACCGAGGGCCTGGACCTGGCCGCGGCCGGCCTCACGACGGACGAGCGGGGGTTCGTCGTACCGGCGGACTGGAGCCGGCTGGAGACGGCCGTGCCGGGCATCCATGTCGTCGGGGACCTGCTGCCGCCGCCCTCCCTGGGCCTCGCCCACGCCTCGTTCGCGGAGGGCCTGCTGGTCGCCGAGACCCTGGCGGGCCTGCCGTCGGCCGCGGTGGACTACGCGGCCGTCCCCCGGGTGACGTACTCCTCGCCGCAGACCGCCTCGGTGGGGCTGAGCGAGGCGGAGGCACGCGCGCGTGGGCGTGCGGTCGAGGTGAACACGATGCCGCTGACCGCGGTGGCCAAGGGCATGGTGCACGGCCAGGGCGGCATGGTGAAGGTCGTCGCCGAGGCCGGCGGCGGGCAGGTGCTCGGCGTGCACCTGGTCGGCCCGAACGTGTCGGAGATGATCGCCGAGAGCCAGCTGGTCGTCGGCTGGGACGCCGAGCCCGCGGACGTGGCCCGGCATGTGCACGCGCATCCGACGCTGTCGGAGGCGGTGGGCGAGGTGTTCCTGACGCTCGCGGGACGCGGCCTGCACCAGCAGTGAACGCACGGCACGCACCACGCCCGCCGCGCACCCGGGATTCCGCCCGGGCGCCCCCGGTAGCCTCCCCCGCCGAATACTTGACAGTTCACCCTTCGCATGCGGGACTTGGAGGGCGAAGCCGGGCGGAACAAGTCGGGGGTGAGTCTTCTGCCGGAGCTGCGCTACCCCAGCGTTCCCGAACTGATCGCCTCCGCGAAGGCGTTGGCCGCTCAGGAACCCGGGCTGTGCTCGCTCAGGCGGGTGGGCGTCTCGCGCGGGGGAAGACCCCTGCACCTGCTGTCGGTGGGGCACGCCCGGCGGGCGGTGCTGGTGGTCGCCGGCGCCCACGCCAACGAGCCGACCGGGGGCTCCACCCTGCGGGTGCTGGCCGAACGCGTACTGGCCGAGCGTGAGTTGCGGACGGACACGTCCTGGCACTTCCTGCTGTGCGCGGATCCGGACGGCGCGAGCCTGCACGTGACGCCGGCGCCGCGCAGCCTGCTCGACTACCACCTCGGCTTCTACCGGCCGACGGGCGCCGAGCAGCCGGAGTGGTCGCCGTCCGTGCTGCCGCCGGACCGGCTGCCGCCCGAGACCCGGGCGCTGACCGGGGTGATCGACGAGCTGCGGCCCTACCTGCAGGTGACCCTGCACGGCACGGACCTGGGTGGCAGCTGGGTGCAGCTGACCAGGGACGTTCCGGGGCTCGCGGAGCCGTTCGCCAAGTCCGCGGCGCAGCTGCACATCCCGGTGGAGACCGGCGCCTCGGACGCCGCCGGCTGGCCGGCCTCCGGCCCCGGGGTGCATGTCATGCCCGGCCCGGAGACGGGCGTGGCCTATCCGAGCATGCCGGACGACGCCCGGCACAGCACCTGGTACCACGCGCACCGCTACGGCGGTCTGACGGCCGTGGTGGAGGTGCCGATGTGGGCGAGCGACCTGGTGGACGATCCGGCGCCGCACCCGGCTCCGGCGGCGGCGATGCGGCGCCTGGCGCAGCGGCTGCTGCGGGACTCGCTGGAGGTGGAGCGGATCCTCGCCGAGGCGCTGCCCCGCCTCGACGGCGCGGACGGCCCGCTGCTGCGGGCGGCGCGCTGGGCGCTGGAGCTGATCCCGGGTCTGGCCGAGGACTGGATCCACACCCCGCCGGCCGCCACGACGATGGCGTACGTCGGCAGTGTGGACGCCTTCGGGCGGCGGCTGCCGCTGCGCGCGGCGGCGATGCTGCTGCGGGTGCTGCGGGAGACGGACGACCTGGCGGCGCCGCGGCTGGAGCAGCTCGTCGCCGACTGGTGCGACGCCTTCGCGGCCCGTTTCCGGGCCCGCTGGGTGCCGTTGGAGCATCAGGTGGAGCACCAGTCCCGGACGGTGCTGGTGGCGGCGCAGCAGGCCCGGGAGCGGGCGGTGTGAGCCGGCCGGCCCCCACCGCACACCTGATCGGCGGTCAGCCGTCCAGGTCGAACACCGCACCGGTCCGCGCTTTCATGACGCACGTGTTGGCGTACATCTCCTGGAAGTGGACCGGCCGGCCGTTCCAGCGGCCGCTCGCGTGGGCGGTCACCGGGGCGTAGATCATCGGGCAGAAGACGTTCTTGGGCGGGATGCGGCCGATGTCCCCGTCGGCGGCGGCGAGTTCGGCGCAGGCCTCGGCCGCGTGCGGGTGGCCCAGGGGCGGATCGCACAGCAGCAGCGTGCCCCAGACGCCGCCCGAACTCGCCGCACCCTTGGTGACGGTGAGGTAGAGCCAGTTGCCGGGGAGGAGATCGCGGGACGCCGCGTGGGCCGGGCCCGCGGCGAGGAGCCCGGCGGCCGCCAGCAGGACGCCGCCCGCCGCTGTCGCTCTGGTGAAGTACGTCATGCACCCTTGCATCGGCACGCCGACGCGCGTTCCCCAGCCCGGCTCACCCGATCGGGACCGCACGCGCGCGTGCCGGGAGCATCCGTTCGAAGGGGACCGGCCGGCGCCGCTCAGCTCGCGGCGAGCCGGAACGCCATCCTGCCGAAGGCGACCTGGTCGCCCTCGCTGACGACGACCGCGCCGATCACCCGGCGGCCGTTGACGGTGGTGCCGTTGGTGGAGCCGAGGTCCCTGAGGACCCACACGCCGCCCTGCCGGCTGAGCTCGGCGTGCACGCGGGAGACGGTGTCGTGGTTCAGGCGCAGCCCGTTGGCCGGGTCGCGGCCGATGCGCAGCGGATGGGTGCGCTCCGGGTGCGGCAGCAGCAGCTTGGGCAGCCGCTCGGCCTGCCAGGCCCGGCGCAGCCGTACGGTGAATCCGGAGACGGCCTCCACGGTGCCGAGGACCGCGCGGGAGAGGCGGTTCTCCCGGGGCAGGTCGGCGACGAGGGCGGCCAGTTCATCGGCGCGGCGGGCGGCCAGCGCCAGCTCCATGCGGCGCACGAACGTGTCGTGCGAGAGCCGGCCCATGGCGACGCCGTCACGCAGCACCTGCAGCGCCTTGTCGCGCTCCGCGTCGGACAGCCGCGCGGGGTACGTGGAGAACTCGAAGGACGACGTCACGCAGGTGATTGTCGGGCAGTGAACCCCCGGTGTCCAGAAAACGGGGAATCGACGCCGATCTGCGGGTACTTCCGCGACACCCACCGGGAAAGGACGGATTGGAAGGCGGATTGATCGTCCCGGCGGGCACGATGGGAGCGCGGGACATCACGGTGAGCAGGCGAGACATCACAGACGAAGGGGAACCGTCCGTGCAGTTCGAGGTGTGGGCACCGCAGGCAGACCGAGTGACGCTCCATTGCGAGGGCGGCACGCGCGCGTTGGCGCGCGATCCCGAGCGAGCGGGCTGGTGGACGGGGGAGGCGGAGGCCGGGGACGGCGCCCGGTACGGCTTCGCGCTGGACGACGGCCCCGTCCGGCCCGACCCGCGCTCGCGCCGCCAGCCGGACGGACCCGACGGGCTGAGCGCGGTCGTGGACCACGGGCGCCACGCGTGGCGCACCGAGTGGGCGGGGCGGGGCCTGCCGGGTGCCGTGCTGTACGAGATGCACGTGGGCACGTACACCGCGGAGGGCACCCTGGACGCGGCGGCGGCCCGGCTGGAACACCTGGTGGAACTGGGGGTCACCCACGTACAGTTGCTGCCGGTGTGTCCGTTCCCCGGGCGGCACGGCTGGGGTTACGAGGGGGTGTCGCCGTGGGCGGTGCACGAGCCGTACGGCGGCCCGGAGGCGCTGAAACGGTTCGTGGACCGGGCGCACGAACTCGGCCTGGGTGTCGTGCTGGACGTCGTGCACAACCACTTGGGGCCGTCCGGGAACCATCTGCCGCTCTTCGGGCCGTACTTCACCGACGCGCACCACACGCCGTGGGGCTCGGCGGTGAATCTGGACGGGCCCGGCTCGGACGAGGTGCGCGCGTTCTTCGTCGGCAGCGCGCTGGCGTGGCTGCGGGACTACCGGATCGACGGGCTGCGGCTGGACGCGGTGCACGCGCTGTACGACACGCGCGCGTGCCACTTCCTGGAGGAGCTGTCGACGGCCGTGGACGCTCTCGCCGAGGAGCTGGGCCGGCCGCTGTTCCTGATCGCCGAGTCGGACCTGAACGACCCGCGGGTCATCACCCCGCGCGCGGAGCACGGCCTCGGGCTGCACGCCCAGTGGAACGACGACTTCCACCACGCGCTGCACACCGCGCTGACCGGTGAGTCGCAGGGCTACTACGCGGACTTCGCGCACGCCCCGTTCGCCGCGCTCGCCAAGACGCTCACCGGTGGCTACTTCCACGACGGCACGTACTCCACCTTCCGCGGCCGGCACCACGGCCGGCCGCTGGACCGCGCGCGGGTGGCCGGGCACCGGCTGCTCGGCTACAGCCAGACCCACGACCAGGTCGGCAACCGCGCCCAGGGCGACCGGCTGTCCGCCCGTCTCTCCCCCGGTCTGCTGGCCTGCGCGGCGACGCTGACGCTGACCTCGCCGTTCACGCCGATGCTGTTCATGGGCGAGGAATGGGCGGCGGGCACGCCCTGGCAGTTCTTCACCGACCACACGGACCCGGAGCTGGCCGAGGCGGTACGGCGGGGCCGACGGCGGGAGTTCGCGGCGCACGGCTGGGCCGAGGAGGACGTACCGGACCCGCAGGACCCGGCGACCCGCGAGCGGTCCTGCCTGGACTGGTCGGAACCGGAACGCGAGCCCCACGCGCGCGTACTCGCCTGGTACCGCCGGCTGATCGCCCTCCGGCACGAGCAGCCGGACCTCACCGACCCGGATCTGGCCGACACGAAGGTGGCGTACGACGAGGACGCCCACTGGCTGGCCTTCCGGCGCGGTGACGTACGGGTGGTGGTGAACCTGGGCAAGGCCCCGGCGGCGATCCCGCTGGGCACCCGCCCCGCGGTGGTCCTGGCGGCCTGGGAGCCGGTGGAGCTTCCGGGCCCGGACGGGCTGCTCCAGGTGCCCGGGGAGTCGTGCGTGGTGCTGGCGCAGCCCTGAGCGGGGCGGTGTCCGGTCGCGACCCCCGCCGCGCGGGCGCCCCCGTTGTGCGCCCCGCGGCGGGCCGGAGCCGGTGCGCTACGGCTCCGGCTCGTCCTCCTTGAAGTCCGACAACCGCTCCAGGAGGATCGGCTCCCACGCACGCCGCAGCTGGGTCCGCAGCAGCGCCGGGGAACCGCCCGCGCGGCCTTCCAGGTGGTCGGTGAGGTGGATGACGGCGTCGCATCGGGCGAGCCACAGGCCGCGCAGGCAGGGGCGGGCGCCGTAGCCGGCGAGGGTGGCGGCGCGGACGGCGGCCGGGGAGCCGACGGCGAGGGCCAGGCCGGCGATGTCCTCGGCGGGGTCGCCCAGGACCGCCCGGGTCCAGTCCAGGATGCCGCGCACCCGCCCGTCGGCGCTGACCACCACGTGCTCGCCGGTCAGAGCGTGGTGGGTGAGGACTGAGGTGCCGGGCTGCGTGGCGAGCTGGGCCGCGCCGGGCGGGGTCAGCTGGTGCATCCGGGCGGTGTCGAACTCGTCGGCGGCGGCGAGCCGTTCGGCCGTGTGCACGGCCATGCGGCGCAACGCCTCCAGGGAGCGCGGGGCGGTGCGCGGCACGCCGAGCGCCTCGGCCTGTCGTGCGGGCACCGCGCGCAGCCCGGTGAGCAGCCCGGCGAGGTCGGCCTCGCCGACGGCGGAGACGTCGTGCTCGTCGGCGGTGCCGCCGGGCACCTTGGTGTCCAGGGTGTAGGCGAGGCCGGGCGCCCAGTCGCCGTGCGCGACGCTGGTGGGGACGGCGACGGGCAGGTGCGGCCGGAGCAGGTCGCGCAGGCGCAGTTCCCGGCGGCGCCGTACCGAGGCCTCGCGGTCGGGGGCGAGGCGCAGCACATGGCGGGTGCCGACCCACCAGGTGTACGCACGGCCCTCCGTCACGGGCCGCACATCGGGGCCCGTGGTGTCGTCGCCGCCCTCCTTGAGCAGCGAACGGACCAGTCTGCGGACGGTGTCCGCGGTGGGTGTCGGTGCCTGGGTCATGGGTCGCGCGTCGCCGTTCCTGAATGTCCGTCGAGGGTGTGTCTCCGGGGTCGCTCAGTGGTCTCTCAGTCCACTATGACCAGGTCGCGCGTGGTGTTGTTGAGGCGGCGGCCGCCGTCCTCCGTCACCGTGACGATGTCCTCGATGCGTACCCCGAAGCGGCCGGGCAGGTAGATGCCGGGCTCGACGGAGAAGCACATCCCGGGCACGAGGGGCTGTTCCTCGCCCTCGATCATGTAGGGCGGCTCGTGCGTGGTGACGCCGATGCCGTGCCCGGTGCGGTGGATGAAGTACTCGCCGTACCCGGCGTCGGTGATCACCGCGCGGGCGGCGCGGTCGACGTCCTGGCAGGCCGCCCCGGGCCGTACGGCCTGGTAGCCCGCCTCCTGGGCCTCGCGCACGATGTCGTGCACCCGGCGCTCCTCCTCGGTGGGCTCGCCCACATGGACCGTACGGGTGGTGTCGGAGCCGTAGCCGTCCTTCAGGCCGCCGAAGTCCAGGACGACCATGTCGCCGCGCCGGATGACGCGGTCGCCGACCTCGTGGTGCGGGTTGGCACCGTTGGGGCCGGAGCCGACGATGGTGAAGTCGACCTGCTCGTGGCCGAAGCGGCGCAGCAGGCCGGCGAGGTCGTGGCCGACGTCGGACTCGCGGCGGCCGGCGAAGGGAACTTTGCGGATCTCCTCGAACGTTGCATCGGCAGCCGCTCCGGCGGCGGCGAGGAGTTCCAGTTCCGCGGCGTCCTTGACGGCGCGCAGCATGGGGAGGGCGTCGGTGAGAGAGGCGTAGGAGGTGTCCGGAAGGGCCCGCTGGAGGCCCAGCAGGTGCATGGCCCAGGTGTTGTCGCTGATGCCGAACCGGCCGTGGCCGTCGAGGAGGGCGGCGGTGACGGCGTAGGGGTCCTTGCCGTCGGTCCAGTCGCGCAGGGTGAGCGCGGACGCGCCGGTCGCGTGCTCGGCGTCGGGGGCCTCCAGGGTCGGCACCACGAGCACGGGGTCCTGGCCGGGGGTGAGGACCAGCACGGTGAGCCGTTCGGTGACGGCGGTGGGCGTGTAGCCGGTGAGCCAGACCATGTCCGGTCCCGGTGCCACGAGCAGCCCCGCGAGACCGGCGTCGGCCGCGGAGCGCGCGGCACACTCCATGCGGGCCCTGTAGTCGGCGGCGGTGAAGAGCGCGGGCGTACTACCGGTCATCCGGGCCTCCGGGCGGGTGGGGATACGGGCGACGGCGTCTCGGGCAGCATCCTGCCCGGCCGGACAGGGTCACGCGAGCCGATCGCCGGTGCTCCCCGCAGGGCGCGGTCGGCTCGGAAGGGACTCGGCATGGGGCCATCATGGCGCGCGGGGCGCACGGTGACCAGCGGGTTTCCCGGGGTGACCGAGAGGTGGTGGGGCGGCGGCCGCGCCGGCCCGCCGAAGTGTCATGAGACGGGCCCGCGCCGGTCCGCTCAGGTCGCCATGCCCGGTACGACCGTCAACTGCTGGTAGGCCCCGCCGCTGTGACGCACGGTGAGGAGCACCTGCTTCCCGGGGCGGGCCTGGGCGACGGCCCGGGCGAGGTCGGCGGCGGTGTCCACGCGCGCGGAGCCGAACTGCAGCAGCACGTCCCCGCGGACCAGGCCGGCCGCATAGCCGGGGCCCGGCACATGCACGCCCACGACCAGCGCGCCCGCCTTCTCGGCGTCGACGACCTCCACGCCCAGGGTCGCCCCGGTCGCGGCGGCAGGGGCGGGGTTCGGGGTGGCGGCGGGGGCGGCGGGGACGGTGGACATGCCCCTGGCCGTGGATGCGCTCGGCGGGGCCTGGCGTTGCAGCTCGGCGAGCCTGCTCATCCCGATCACCGTGGCGCCGACGGTGCCCATGCCGACGCCGGACAGCACCAGCAGGGTGCCGGTGCACAGGACGAACAGCAGGGTCCGCAGCCGCCGTCCGCGCCGTGGCACGGCGTGCGGGCGGTGGGGCGGGCCGGTGGTGCCGCCCTCCCGTGGGTCCTGACCGGGCATCGGCTTGGGACGCAACGCAGTCTGTTCCATGGTTCGCTCGCCTCCGGCTGTGCTCTACCCGGAGTGCCGGGCCGCGACGAGACACGAACGAGTGAGAATGGCCGGAGCGTGGCGGAGGGTAGCCATGGCCGAAGAGGCGGGCGCCAGGGGAGCGCCCAGACCACCACAGCCTCCGCGCGACGGGGTGATCACGCCGCTCCGACCAGCCTGCGCACCACCTCCTGTGCCGCTGCTCCGGGACTCCCGCCGTGGACGAGTTCCGTGCGGTGGACGACCTGGGGCGCGGTGAGCGGGACGGCGACCGCGCCGGGTACGGCGGTGGCGGTCGGCCGGGGCAGCAGGACGAGGCCGTGTCCCGCGGCCGCGAAGGCGGTGAGGGCGCGCAGGTCGGTGCCCTCGTAGCGCAGGGCGGAGCGGAACGCGCGGCCGCCGGTCGCGGCGCGCAGCTGGTCGAGCGGGAGGGCGGCGTCGGGCGCGTCGAGCCAGCGGGCGTCGGCGAGGTCGTCGAGGCGCAGGCCGGCCCGCGCGGCGAGGGGGTGGCGGGCGGGCAGCAGGACGCTCACGGGTTCCTCGGCGAGGCCGTGTGTGGTCAGCGGCGCCACGTCGGGCAGGCGCAGCGGGTCGCTGGGTGCGGCGAGCCCGTCGACGAGGCCGAGATCGGCGGTTCCGGTGGCGACGGCGGCCGGGATTTCCTCGCGGGTGACGACACGCAGGGTGACGCCGGCCGGCGGGAGGGCCGCGAGGACACCGGCGCCGAGCGCGGTCGGGGTGGTGACGAGGGTCAGGCCCCGCTGGGGTGCGGCGGCCATGCGGACGATGTCGGCGCGGGCCGCGCCCGCACCCGATGATCCGGGCCCTGGCGCAAGCCGCGGTCGGCCACGCGGTGTCCGGGTTCGCCCGGCCGGCGTGACCCGCTCCACGAGAAGGTCCGCCGAGGCCGGAGCGGTCTCAGCCCGGGTGCGCCTGCCCATGGCCGCCGTGTGCGCCGCCGTGGTCGAACTTCAGGGCTTCGGGCGGCATGACGACGAAGGGCCGCATCATGCCCATGTCCTCGTGCTCCAGCAGATGGCAGTGGTACATGAACCGGCCGTACGCCCCGTCGAAGCGGCCCATCACCCGCAGCATCTGGCTGCCCGGCACCCGGAAGACGTCCTTGTTGCCCCGCTCGTTGGGGGCGAGCGGGATCGCCCGGCCGGCGTCGTACCGGATCGGCGTGCGGGTGCCGCCGACGGCCGGGTCGAAGCCCGAGACGTCGTAGGCGTCCCGGCCGAGCAGCTGGAAGTCGGCCAGGTGGATGTGCATGGGGTGGACGATGGGTGCGAGGTTGAGGAAGCTCCACTGCTCGTAGCCGCCCTCGGCGATGGTGAAGCCTAGGCCGTCGTTGAACGTCCGGGAGGTGCGCCGGTAGGTCTTCGTGCTGCCGTCGGGCCCGGTGACCTGCACTATGCCGTCGGCCGGTAGCTGCAGCCCGCTCGGATCGTCGACCTCGGTCAGCTCCCAGATCTCCGGGTGGCCGCCGGCTCCCTTGGTGGCGGGCGGGGTGAGCAGGACCAGACGGTGGCCGTGCGGGAGGTCGTGGGTGAGGCGGCGGAAGGAGCCGGAGAGCACCGCGGGCAGTTCGAAGGCGTCCTCCTCGCTCGTCTCGCGGACCCGGAACTCCAGGACGTCCGGGTGGCGCACGTCGCCGGCCGGATCGGGCACACCCGCCGGCTGGTTGCGGCCCTTGTTCACCAGCCGCAGGGTGCGGCCCGCGAGGGTACGGAAGTCGACCAGCAGGTCGAAGCGCTCGGCCGGCGCGGCGGTCAGCGTGGGCAGGTCACCGTCGAAGTCGATCGGCACCGGGCGCGGCAGCAGCCCGCCGTCGCTCCCGATCTGGTGCACGACGCCCGGCACCGGGTTACCGTCCTCGTCGATCAGCACGAGCTCGAAGATGCGCGCGTTCGAGGCGTTGACCAGCCGGAAGCGGTACCAGGCGGCGTCCACCTCGGCGTACGGCCAGATGCGGCCGTTGACCGTGGTGTACGGGCCGGTGAACGGGATGGAGACCGGCTTTCCGGTCTCCGGGTTGCTCTGCTGGACGATCATGTCAGTGGGCGCTGTTACGTTCTGTGACATGACCGATCACGCCCTGCGGCTGCTGCGGCAGCACCCGCGCCTCGCCGAACTGGCCGCGTTCCCCTTCGGGTTCGACCTGGACCGGGCCGAAGTCGGCCATGTCGAACCGGTCCGCCTGGCCTCGGGCGGCCCGCTGGAGGTGGTCGCGGGTGACGACTCCGGCGGCACGTACTTCCTGTGCGCGGACGGGTCGATGCTGTACGCCGACTCGGAGGGGGGAGCCGGGATCATCGGGGCGAGCGCGGAGGAGGCGCTGGAGATCATGATCGGCCTGCCGGGCTGGCGGGACTGTGTGGACCTGTCCCCGGCGGACGGCGAGGAGGCGATCCTCGCGTACGTGGCCGGGACGGAGGACGAGATCCGCGAGTGCCACGGCATCGACGCCGAGCGCGTCGAACTGCGCGCCGCGCTCGGTCTGCCGGAGCGTTCCCCGGTGGAGCTGGTCGGCATGCTGCACGCGGCCCTGCTGCGCACCGAGCCGGACCATGTGCTGCTCAACGCCGAGGAGGGGATGGCCTACCGGCTGCTGGCGGACCACCCCCGGCCGCCGTTGTGGGAGCGGGTGCTGGCCGAGGGCCGCGCCGGGCTCGCCCGGCTGCGCGCCGGGGACACGGCCGTGGCCGACGATCCGCTGCGGCGCCGACTGGTGCTGCGGGCCGCGCAGTTCGACCGTGCGGAAGGCGACCTGCCCGTGCTCCGGCTGCTGCTGCGCCGGGAGGCGGAGTCGTCGATGAGCGACGGACTGCGGCTCGCGGCCGTCCTGGTGGGCCTGCACGGGGACCCCGCGGACCTGCCGCTGCTGCACGGGGTGCGCGAGACGGACTACGACACCTGGTGCGGTCTCGGCGGCATACCGGACCCGGACGCCGACGGGGCCGAACTGCGCCGGTGGGCGCAGGGCCTGGACGACTCCCTGTTCGGCACCGACCCGTCCGACGAGCCGGAGTCGACCTGGACCGACCTGGCCGCGGCGCAGGGGCTCACCGAGCTCGCCCGGGTCACCCTGATCCGGCGGCTGGACGCCGTCGTCATGAACCAGAGCCTGTTGCGGCGGCCCGGTGCCCCCGCCGCGATCGACCCCTCCCCACTCGGTGCCCTGGCCCACGACTTCGAGGACCTGGGCGACCTGGAACAGGCGCTGCGGGCCCGGCGGCTGTACGCCGCGCTGCGGGAGTCCGCCTGGGACCGGGTGTCGGCCCTGCTGGACCAGGCGCGGCTGGAGCGCGAGACGGGCCGGCTCGTCCCCGCCGCGCGGACTCTGGCCGGGCTGCGGGACATCCTCTTCGCACCGGGCGACGACTCGCTCGGGTACTGGCGGGAGGTGAACCTCGGCCGGTTCGTCGCCGAGGAGCACTATGCGCTGGCCCGCGCCCTGGCCGACGCGGATCTCCGTCAGGAGGCCCGCGCGGTCCTGGCGGGCGGCGAGGCGATACGCGGCGAACTGCGCGGGGCGGCCCGCACAGCGCTGGACAAGGCCGCCGGGGAGCCGGCCGAGCGGCTCGGCGAGTCCGGCTGACGAGCGGCGCGGTCAGCCGGTGAGCGGCGCGGTCAGCCGGCGAGCTGGACGGGCGGCGCCGGGGCCCGGTCGGGCAGGAAGCCGTGTGAGCGGCGACCCAGCCACTCGGCCTTGTAGCGGTCCACGTTCCGGTGCCAGTTCAGGATGCCGGCCATCCAGTTCTGCAGGTCGAGGACATAGCCGTCCATGGCGGCCCGGGCCGCCTCCGAGAGCTGGAAGTCGTCGTGGAGCACGGGCAGTTCGTGCTCCACGACATGCTCGAACTGCTGCATGCGCTGGGTCGTCAGGTCGTGTACGACCCGGAGGGCGGCCGGGTGGTCGACGCCGAAGAAGTTCTGCACCACCAGGACGGAGTTGTGGATCTCGCCCTCGAACTCGATCTCCTTCTGGTACGAGAAGATGTCGTTGAGCAGACAGGCGTAGTCGATGGCGGCGTTCTCCAGGGAGCGGACCGGGCCGCTGCGGTACACCTCCGGCGGGACGGCGGGGCCGTGACCCCTGCGGCACAGGCTCAGGGTGAGGTCGGAGCCGAAGGTGGCGCGCCGCATCTCCAGGTAGTCGACCGGGTCGGGGATGCGGTTCTGCAGCTGGTTGGACAGCTCCCACACCCAGCTCTCGGTCATCGTGTCCACGGTGGCCTTCAGGGTGCGCCGCTGGTCGGCGGTCATGCCGGCCGTCGTCCGCGCCCACAGGTCGGTCAGCCCCCGCTCCATCGCGTCGGCCGGGACCAGGGCCGGCTCGCCCTCGACGGGCATGCACCGCGACAGCCGGGTCGTGGTCAGCCGGGCGGCGGCGAGGTCCCGGCGGTGGCCGTAGACCAGCGGGTAGTAGTCGTCACCGTAGGTTCCCCAGGCGAGCCACTGGGCGCTGAGGTCGAGCGCCTCGGGCGTGGCGTCCGGGTCGAGGCCGGCGGAGCACAGTGCGAGGTCGTAGGCGGCGAGTTTGTCCTCGTCCCAGACGCCCTCCTCCAGGATGCCCATGCGGTGCGACCAGCCCACGAGGTTGCGGCGCGCGTCGTCGAGGTGGGGGCTCAGTCCGAGCCGGTAGGGCATGTGGAACTCGGGCAGGATGGACGGGCCGACCTTCTGGTACGGCAGGTGGGTGTAGGCGCGCAGGCGTTCCTGCGCGGCAGCGGCGAGGAGTGCGCCGACGTCGGCGGCCGAGACGCCGGGGCCGCTCGGCAGTTGCCAGGGCGAGCCGGGCCGCGCTCCCTTGTTCATGTAGCGGCTGGAGCGCATGTGCCATTCGTGGCCGCCGGACTGCCAGTCCTGCAGTCCCTTGGTGTACGCGGCGACCGCGGCGACCTGGTCCGGGGTGAGACCCTTCTCCACCGCCACGGCCGGGACTTCGGTGAGCGCGGTGTGCTCGAACTGGTGCAGGCGTGAGGTGAGGATGTCGTTGACGGTCTCGGCGGCTTCCTGGGTCGTACAGCCGAAGAAGGTCTCCAGCACCAGCACGCCGTTGCTGTTCTCGCCCTCGTCCTCGACCTCGCGCTGGTAGGAGAACAGGTCGTTGCGCAGGTGGACGGCGTCGGAGAACGTCTCCATGAGGACCCGCAGCGGCCGGGTGCCGGCGACGGCGGCGGGCACCTCGGCGGTCGCGTACTCCACGAGCCCGGCCGACCAGGGGGCGCCGCCCACCTTGCGGCGCATCTCGATGTACTCGACGGGGTTGGCGATCCGCCCCTCGTTGATGTTCGACAGCTCCCACATCGACTCGTTGAGCAGATGCTCGGTGGCCACGCAGAAGCGGCGGCGCCAGTCCACGGACATCGACGGCACCGTGCGCGCCCACAGGTCCTTCAGCCCCGCCTCGACGGGATTCTCCGGCTCCGGCACGGGGGTCGCCGGGTCGAGCGGCATGAACAGCGGCAGGCGGTCCAGGTGGGCCTTTCCGGCGGCGCGGTCGGGGGTGCGCTTGTACATGTCGAGGAAGTGGTCGTCGAAGAAGAACACCCACACGTACCAGTCGGTGATCAGCGAGAGAGCGGGGCCGTCGCAGTCGGGGTGGGTGTAGGCGCACAGGAGTCCGTAGTCGTGCGCCTCCAGGTCGGCCTGCTCCCAGATCCCGGAGCCTTCCAGCATGCCCATCTCGCGCGCCCACCCGGTCGCGTGGGCGCGGGCCTCGTCGAGGTGCGGGTTGAGCCGCGCGGGGTACGGCATGTAGAAGTGCGGGAGTTCGAACGGCTGCGTCATGGCCGGGGCCCTACCCGCGGTCTCCGACGCCCATCCGCCGTGCGGGACATGATCACACCATCGCGTGAACCGCCCCTGAACCGGGGAACTCCCGCCGCCTGCCGTGGGCTTTACGGGCGGGCGGCAGAAGTTCCGCGACGGTTCAGGCCGCCATGCACCCCGCCGCCTCCCGCACACGCTCCGCGCTCGCGCGCGTGCCGCCCAGGGGCCGCCCCGGCAGATCCCCCGGCCGGCGGAAACCCCGGGGGCAGCAGAAACGCCCCGGCGGTCGACGGGACGGCCCCGGGCTCCCGCTCCGTCTCCCCGGGCCAGTTCCGTCAACCGCCCCTGAGCCGACCCGAGTTGCTCGGTGTCGACCCGCGCGCGGTGCCGGGCGGCGCCGTGCCGCAGGGTGCGGTGCAGGGCCGCGTCGCTCCGGCCGCCGATCCACACGGGCGGGCCGCCGGGGCGCGGGGCAGTACGCCGAGCCGTGGCGCGCCGTCCTCGCCCCGCCACAACCGCGGTAAGGCCATGGGCGGTTCGTCGGTACGGCGGCCCCGCCCGGCGAGGGGGACGCCGACCGTGTCGAACTCCGCGCGGTCCCAGCCGGTGCCGACACCGAGGACCAGGCGGCCGTTGGGAGGGCCGGGCGAGGGTGGCGGCCTGGCGGGCGAGGACGACCGGGTCGTGCAGCGCCGCCACCAGGACGCTGGTGACCAGCCGGATCCTCCGGGTCGCGCCGGCCACCGCGGAGAGCAGGACCAGCGGGGCCGGGGTCACCCCGACGTCTCCGGTCCCGGCAACACCGCCGGCCCCGCCCCTGTGCCACCTCCGGACCCTTGCCGAGCCGCCGCGGACGGGCCACGGTAGGCGCATGACCTCCTTTGTGCTGCCCCATGAGGTGCACGGCGACGGCGCCCACAAGGTGTTCGCCGTGCACGGCTGGTTCGCCGACCGCTCCGCCTACGCCGCCGTCCTGCCGGATCTCGACCGCACTGCCTTCAGTTACGCGCTGGTCGACCTGCGCGGTTACGGCGAGGCCCGGCACGCGGCGGGCGCGTACACGACGGCCGAGGCGGCCGGGGACCTGGTGGAGCTGGCCGACCGGCTGGGCTGGGACCGGTTCTCGGTGATCGGGCACTCCATGGGCGGCGCGGTGGCACAGCGCCTTGCGGCCACGGTCCCGGACCGGCTGCGCCGGATGGTGGGCGTCTCGCCGGTGCCGGCCTCGGGGGTGCCGCTGGCCGACGGGCAGGAGGCGCTGTTCACGGACGCCGCGCACAAGCCGGAGAACCGGCGCGCGATCCTCGACTTCACCACCGGGGGCCGGCGTCCCGCCGCCTGGCTGGACCGGATGGTCGCCCGCTCGCTGGAGCGCAGCGACGCGAAGGCGTTCCGGGCCTGGCTGGACTCGTGGGCGGGCGAGGACTTCCACGCCGACGTGGCGGGCAGCGAGGTTCCCGCGCTCGCCGTGGCCGGGGAGCTGGATCCGGCCCTGTCGCCGGAGGTGATGCGGCGGACCTGGATGTCCTGGTATCCGCGTGCCGAGCTCGTGGCACTGCCGTTCGCCGGGCACTACGCCATGGACGAGGCCCCGCTGGACCTGATCCGCGTGGTCGAGGACTTCCTGCGCGCGGACGCCGAAAGCCCGGCGGCCGCCGAAGACCCGACGCCCGCCGTGGACCCGGCGGCCGCCGTGCCCCCCGCCGACGCGAGTGAGCCGGCGTGAGCGTGCGTGAGACCCGGCCGGTGCCCGACGTGTTCGACCCGCGGCGGTACGCCGTCGGTGTGCCGCACGACGACTACCGGCTGCTGCGCGACCGTCATCCGGTCGTCTGGCAGGAGGAGCCGGAGGTGCTGGGCTGGCCGGCCGGGCCGGGCTTCTGGGCGGTGACCCGGCACGCGGACGTCGTCCGGATGCTGAAGGACGCCACGACGTACTCCTCTCATCTCGGCGCGACCCAGATCCGCGACCCGGATCCGGAGGATCTGCCGTTCATCCGGCGCATGATGCTCAATCAGGATCCGCCGCAGCACGGCCGGTTGCGGCGGCTGGTGAGCCGGGCGTTCACCCCCGGCCGGGTCGACCGGTTCGCGGCCGTCGCCCGGGAGCGGGCGCGCATCCTGCTCGCCGCGGCGCTCGGGCAGGCGCGAGAAGGGGACGGCACGGTCGATCTGGTGGCCACCGTCACCGACGAGTACGCCCTGCTCAATCTGGCGGATCTGCTGGGTGTGCCGGAGAGCGACCGGCGTTTGCTGCTGCACTGGACGCAGCGGGTCATCGGTTACCAGGACCCGGACGAGGCCGGTCCGGCGGTGCTGGACGAGGCGGGCAAGCCGGTCAATCCCCGGTCCCCGGCGATGCTGAAGGACATGTTCGCCTACGCCGGACAGCTGGCCGCACACAAACGACGGAATCCTGCCGACGACATCATGACCACACTCGCCCAGGATCCCGAACTCGCCGACGGGGAGCTGGAGATGTTCTTCTTCCTGCTCACCGTCGCGGGCAACGACACCGTGCGCAGCGCGGCCCCCGGTGGACTGCTGGCACTGGCGGAACACCCGGAGGCGTACGCGGCGTTGCGCGCGGGCGACATCGAACTCGCCACCGCTGTGGAGGAGTTGCTGCGCTGGCATCCGCCGGTGCTGACCTTCCGCCGGACCGCCGCACGGGACACGGAACTCGCGGGTCGGCGGATCCGGGCCGGGGACAAGGTCGTGGTCTTCCACGCATCGGCCAACCGGGACGAGCGGGTCTTCATCGATCCGGCCCGGCTCGACCTCGCCCGCTCCCCCAACCCGCACGTGTCCTTCGGTGACGGCCCGCACGTCTGCCTGGGCGCCCACTTCGCACGGCTGCAACTGCGGCTGCTCCACGAGGAGGTGCTGCGCGTGCTCCCCGAGCCGCAGCTCGCCGCACCGGCCGGGCGTCTCGTCTCGAACTTCATCAACGGCATCAAGTCACTGCGGATGCAGGTCACTTGAGGTCGGTGCCGGACACCTGGATCAGCGCGTGCGTGCCGCTGGTGCGCCAGCGCCCGTCCTCGGCCGCCACCAGCGCGGCCTCGGTCGCCGTGGACAGGCCGGTGATCACGTCCGACTTCAGGGTGCGCAGTGCGGCGACCGGGCCGGGGAAGTAGGCGGTCGTCTCCTGGAAGGGCGTGGTCGGCGGCCAGAGCCGGTCGCCCACCAGACGCCGGTAGTTGAGGTCGCCCTTGAAGACGGTCAGCGTGGCCGCGGCGAACTCGGCGCGCAGGTCGTCCGGCATCTGCGAATACGGCAGCGGGGCGCAGGAGAAGGGGTGGGCGCGCACGGTGAGGCGGCCGTCGGCCATGGCCGACCAGAGCACGCGCGCGTACTCGGCGGCCGCGCCGGACGCGGCGCGCAGCCGGTGCAGCGCGTCGACGACGTCGGCGGTGGTGGCGTCGGAGACGTAGTACGGGTACGGCTTGACGTGCAGCACCGCCCGCGCGGCCCGGCCCTCGGCGAGGAGGTGGGCGAGCAGCAGCAGGTCCGGGACGAGTTCGCGGCCCGCGTTGTCCGCGACCAGGACGAGCGTGGCCACGTTGCCGGGCGGCAGCAGCGACCACAGGGCAGCGCTGTCGTCGGCGACCAGCGCGGGAGCCGGGTCCCGGGCCTCGGCGCCCTCGGCGGAGAGCCGGAAGCCGAGGTCGGCGCGGTTGCCCCACAGCGAGCCGTGCAGCAGGGCACGCGCCCGCTCTTCCTCCGGCAGGCCGGGCAGGGCGTCCAGTGCGGACAGTTCCCCGTCCGTCTCCGGCGCGTCGAGTTCGGCGCGCTTGAACGGGCGGAAGGGGTCGATGCCCTGCCAGGCGCCGGGGCCGAACCAGCCGACGGCGTCCAGCAGCCGACGGTAGAAGTAGCTCTCGGACCACAGCCACGGCACGTCGTACCAGGAGAGCCCGGCGCAGCCGGCCAGGCCCCACTCCTGCCACCGGTCCCGGTCCGGGGCGTCGGCGGGCAGCGGCTGGACCGTCCCCTCGGTGCAGCTCTTCAGCAGCTCGTCCAGCGCCCGGTGCTGATCGGGGCCATACGGGAAGGCGTCCCGTACCCGGCTGATGATCGCGGGGTGCCGCTCGGCCAGCACGCTGTGCGGGAACGAGCCGGGTTCGTTGCCGAGGATCACGGGTGCGAACGGGGTGGAGGGCATGTCCGTCACCGTATCGCGTGGGTCAGGCGGTTCTGATCTCCCGCTCCAGCTGCGTGGCGAGGGTGACGTAGCGGGGGCGGCGGTGGACCGGGACCAGGCCCCGGATCAGGAGGTGCCACATCTCGGCGACCCGGCGCGGAAGCCGTCCTACCGGTTCGAGCGAGCGGCCGGCGACCCGGGTGCCTACGAAGAAGGAGACCAGGGAGTGCGCGACGATGCCGATGTCGAGATCGCCGTGCACATCGGACTCCCGGACGGCCCCGTGGAACTTCCGGTTGGCGAACTCCAGCCATTCGGTGAACGGGTGCCGCAGGGGCGGCCGTACGGCGACGCCGGCGGTCGCGAGGCGGAGCGCGGCGCGCGGCACCGGGTCCTCCACGGCGAGTCGGGCGATCCCGAACGTGGTGCGCATCAGGCCTTCCAGCGAGGAGTAACCGCGGCTCTCGACCTCGGCGACAAGCGCTTTCGCGGCGCCCGCGTTGAGTTCGAGGATGGCGTGGGCGAGGTCCTCCTTGGCGGCGAAGTGGAAGTACAGCGCCCCCTTGGTGACCTTCGCGTGCGCGACGATGTCGCTCAGGCTCGTGGACTCGTAGCCCTGCCGGTCGAACAGATCGGCGGCGGCCGTGATGATCGTTGCCCGGGTCTGTTCGGCGCGTAACTGCCTCGCCATCCTTGGACCCCTCCTCGCGACTCGTACGAACGGGACATGCGGTTTGTTTTTGACCCCTTGCACACGATAACTCACCGTCCGGCAGCGGCAGTCCGGGGTGCGGGCCGGCACCAGGACACGTGTCATCGGCGGATCCGGCATCGGGCGGGCCCTCGGCGGTCCGTGAACGACGAGACCAGAACGGATCCCCCCTTCCTTGGCCGGCTGTCCTGGGCAGCCGCGCGGCGGCGGGTGCCGGACCCATGATCGCCACGATACGAGGACGACCGCCGGCTCCTCAACGGGGTCTCGAATCAGGCGCGAAACGTCCGTACCGGTCGGCGCTTTCACGCCCCCGGGCCATCGGTGCGCCGGTCCGGCTGAACACGGGGAACGCCTGCGCCGTACTGGACCGCGCAGACCCCGTTCCCGCGCCCGCCGAGGAGACATCCCGGATGACCGCCCGCACGAGCGTCACGGTGGCCGTCGCCGCGGCCCCGCTCCTGCTCCTGTCGTGGGCGGCGGGGTCCGCCCAGGCGCACGGGGCCCCCACGGATCCGGTCAGCCGGGTCTACGCCTGCTCCCCCGAGGGCGGCGACGCCGGCCGCTCGGCGGCCTGCCGGGCGGCGGTCGCGGCGAACGGCACTCCCTTCACCGCGTGGGACAACCTGCGCGTGGCCGGGGTGAACGGCCGTGACCGGCAGGTGATCCCGGACGGCAGACTGTGCAGCGGCAACCTTCCGGCGTACCGGGGCCTGGACCTGGCGCGGCGGGACTGGCCGGCGACGCGGCTGACGCCCGGCGGCAGACTGACGATGACGTACGCCTCGACGATCGCCCACACAGGCACGTTCCGGCTGTATCTGACCGAGCCCGGCTACGACCCGGCGAAACCGCTCACCTGGTCCGAGCTGCCGGAGCGGCCCTTCGCGCAGGTCACCGATCCACCGCTGCGCGACGGGGCGTACCACATCGCCGCGACACTGCCGAAGGACCGGACGGGGCGTCAGGTTCTGTACACCATATGGCAGAACAGCAGCACGCCGGACACCTACTACTCCTGTTCCGACGTGGTCTTCGCGGAGAAGGGGGCGGGGACGACGAAAACCGGACCTGCCGTCTCGGCAGGTCCGGCTTCCGCCGCGGGCGGGCAGGCCACCCGGGAGATGGGCCCCTCGGCGCCCGTGCTGGCGGGCGGCGCCGCCGCGGTGCTGGTGCTCACCGGGGGCGCCGCCCTCGCCGTACGGCTACGGCGTCACTGAACTCAGCGCTGGCGCAGTCCAGTTGACGGCTCAGTTGACGTACACCGGGGTGCCGCCGTCCGTCACGGGCGCGTACTTGGCGGTGAAGTAGCCGCTGGAGAAGCACAGCGACGAGCCGGAGGTCTTGGTGAACTGCTGGTTGGTGAAGCTGATGCTGTTGTCGGTGTTGTCGGCCTTCCCGGTCAGGGAGGGCGCCTGGTAGACGCAGGTGATGGAGCCCAGCAGGGTGCGCAGCTTGACCGTGGTCTGGATGATGGAGCCGCTCGCCGGCGAGACGGTGAGGGTGCCGTCGGAGGCTACCGTCGCCGTGTAGGGCAGGTTGTCGACGGTGATGCCGCTGACGCCGAGGACGCCGATGACGTTGCTCGTGCAGGAGCTGCTGTCGAAGGTGTGCCCGGTGACGGACTCGGTTGCCGTGCCGGGGGCGGTCGGGTTGCCCGTGACCGTGGCGGTGAACTGGGAGGTCTTGCAGGTGACGCCGCTGGTACCGGTCGCGCTGGAGTAGAGCGTGGCGGACGTTCCGGAGGCCAGCGGTGCGGTGAGGGTGTCGCCGGTCGCGACGGCGGTGCCGCCCGCGCTGCCGGTGGTGAGGACGGCGCTGCCGTCGGCGGAGGCGGGGGCGGCGACCGCGAGGGCGAGTGCGGTGGCGGTGCCGGCGAGGGCGAGAAGGGATCGCGTACGCATGCGGGTGCCTCTTTCCTGGGTGGGGTCCGGGTGAGGTGGGGATGGGGGGTGGCGGTGCCGCCGGCGCAGGGCCGTGCGCCTTCTCCGTACGCGACGGTCCGGCGACAGCGGCGGTCCGGACACCGGCCGAAGGCCCCGGGGGAAGGCCTTCGGCCGGGCCGGCAGGGGGCGGCCGGCACGGCCGGGGGAAGGGGCCGTGCGGTGCCGCACTGAGGTGAAACGGTTTCCTTCGGCCGCGATGAGCGGTCGGCGTGAGACGCCGGGAAACGCATCCGGTGCCGCTCGGCGGATCCGGCGCCACGGATCCGTGAAAACAGGGGAAGTTGTAGACCTGATCAACCATCAACGTCAAGCGCTGCAAGGGCAGTTGTAGGGTGCGATCGCAGCTCGGGCACATCCGACACTCTTTTTTCACATCTGCCTTGACCCTCCGGAGTAACCGGCGGTAACTTCCTCGCAGGCTACTGACGCGTAACGAGAAAGCCCTTGCTCCGCCGGGGTGCGAGGAGGCGTACGCGACAGTCGCTGTCCGCGCCAGGACACCGCGCCGCTGAAGCCCAACCCGCATTGATCCATGCCCATGGGAGCAGACATGGCCTCGTCCCCGGACGTCCCGTCCGTCGGAAACACCCCCGAGAACCCGGGAAACGGTTCACCCTCGGAAGCCTCCGGATCCTCCGCAGCCTCCGGATCCTCCGCAGCACCGCACGCGGCCGGGACCGCCGCCGGCGAGAGACGGGGCCGGGTCCGGGCCCGCCGGGCCGCGGTGATGGCCGTACCGGCCACCCTGATGGCCGCCGGTCTCGCGGTGCTCACCGCTCAGGGGGCGCTGGGCGTGCAGTTCGCGATCTCCGGCATGCCGTTCACGGTCACCGCGACGGAACTGAACGGAACCGGTTTCGAGCAGTTCGGCGCCCTCGACACCATGGCCGACGGCAGCCCGAACGCCGGGGACACCGGGGGCCAGGAGCTCGTGGTGACCTCCGCCATCAAGAACGCCACGCTCGACCATCTGTGCCAGAGCGTCGACCTCGGCGGCACCAACCTGCTGATCACGGCGGGCGCCGGCGCGGACAAGGTGCAGGCGAGCGATCTGACCACGGACTCCACGCACCTGTCCGGCGACGCCGCCTTCACCAACATCGAGATCGGCAACGACGCCAGCACGCTGACCGAGGCGGGCGTGAAGGGCCCGATCGGTGTGTTCAGCCAGCAGGCCGACACCGTGCACATCGCCAATCTGCGGCAGACCAACTACGCGACGACGGCCGGTGTGTTCAAGCTTCCCGGTCTCAAGCTCCGCTTCAGCGACTCGGGGTGCTGATCGCGGTGGCCGACCGTCCACGCCGGGGAGCGCGGGCCGCCTTCCGTGGCTGGCGGGCCCGCCGGCCGTTCTGGGGCGGGCTGCTGCTCGCGCTGGCCGGCGGCGAGATCCTGCTCACCGAGAAGGCCTCGCTGAAGGTCGTGATGCACATCGGCATGCAGGGGGTGGCCGGCTATCTGCTGCCGACGCTGATGGCGCTGCTGGGCCTGCTGATCCTCTTCAACCCGACGCAGCGGCTGTTCTACTCCATCACCGGGGTCCTGCTCTCCCTGGGCAGCTGGGTCACGTCCAACCTGGGCGGCTTCTTCATCGGCCTCCTGCTGGGCGTGACCGGCAGCTGCCTCGCCTTCGGCTGGCTCCCCGACCAGGAACCGCGCGTCAGCCGCCGTCGGCGCCGGAAGCAGGCCAAGGCGGCGGCGCATGCACCGGCCGCAGGGGCCGAGGGCGCGGAGGGCCTGCCCGCCTGACGAGCGGGAGACACCGGTCGACCACCCAGGCGGCAGACACCGGTCACCATCCAGGCGCCGTACCGCCCCACCCGCTCCGGCACCTGGCCCGCACTCACCGGGCCTCCTTCGCCTCGCTCTTGATGCCACGGTGAGGGCCAGGGCGTACAGCCCGAGGACCGCGGCGAGCAGCAGGTGGTACGGCGCGGGCAGGGCGGTCATGCCGAGCGCTGCGCCCGGCGGGCTGGGCGGTACGGCGAGTCCGACGGCGGCGAGGACTGGCTGACTGCGGGCAGCGCGCCGCCGACCCGCTCGGCGAGTCCGGTGACGTCGCTCTTCCCCTGGACCAGCGCCGAGACGATGTGCAGCCGGGCGGGCGAGGCGAGCAGTCCGAAGGCGGCGGCCGCCTCGGTGAGCACCTCGGCGGAGGGGTCCTGGTGGCCGGTGCCGGGCGCTGTCACCACTGACGCCTTCCCCTTCTTCCCCTGCGTCGTCCTGTGTTCGGTCCGTGTGCGGGGATTCAGTCCAGGTCGGCAGGAACTTCCCGGTGGTCCCAGGAGTTTCTACGGTGCTGTAGAAGCTGCGGCCGGTGCGCAGAGGGGGCACCCGTCCGTGGATCACGAGCGATACGAGGAGTGCGCATGGCCCTGTGGGACCGCGTCAAGGAGTCGGCGTCGCAGATGCAGACCCAGTTGGTGGCGAAGAAGAACGACCTGAAGAGCGGCGCGTTCCGCGATGCGAGCATGGCGATGTGCGCGCTCGTGGCCGCCGCCGACGGCACCGTGGACCCCTCGGAGCGGCAGCGGGTGGCCCAGCTCATCGCGACGAACGAGGTGTTGCAGAACTTCCCGGCGGACGACCTCAGGCGCCGCTTCGAGGAGAACCTGAGCAAGCTGACGACCGACTTCGCCTTCGGCAAGGTGAGCGTGTTGCAGGAGATCGCCAAGGCGAAGAAGAAGCCGGCCGAGGCGCGCGCCGTGATCCAGATCGGCATCGTGATCGGCGGCGCGGACGGCGACTTCGACAAGACCGAGCAGGCCGTGGTGCGCGAGGCGTGCTACACGCTGGACCTGCCGCCGCACGAGTTCGACCTCTGAGCCGGCCGGGAGCGCGCGAGGATGGGGGCATGCTCGACGATCTCGACCGTGCCCTCATCCACGCCCTGCATCTGGACGGCCGGGCGCCGTTCAGCAGGATCGCCGAGGTGCTCGGGGTCTCGGCGCAGACCGTGGCCCGCCGCTACCGGCGGCTGCGTACCGAGGCCGGGCTGCGCGTGGTGGGCCTCGCCGACCCGGACCGGGCGGGCCGCGCCCAGTGGCTGGTCCGGCTGACGGCGACGGCGCGCTCGGCGCAGGACATCGCCGGGGCGCTGGTGCGGCGGCCGGACACGTCGTGGGTGAAGCTGACTTCGGGGGGCACCGAGATCACGGCGGTGATCCACGCCCCGGCCGAGGACGCCTCCCCCGGCTCCCTCCTGCTGCACGACGTCCCGCGCACCGGCGGCATCACGGCCGTCTCCGCGCACTGCCTGCTGCACACCTACCTGGGCGGCCCCGCCAACTGGCGGCGCAGCGCCCAGGCCCTCGACGCGCAGCAGCAGGTGGCGCTGGAGTACCGGGAGAGCGCCGAGGGAGTACGGCAACCGGGCCCGGAGGACGCCGAGTTGCTCGCGGCGCTGGAGCGGGACGGGCGGGCCGGGCAGGGGGATCTGGCCCGCGCGACCGGCTGGTCACCGGCGACCGTGGCCCGGCGGCTGGCCGAACTGCGCGCGTCGGGCGCCCTGTTCTTCGACGTGGAGGTGGATGCCGGCCTCTTCGGCGTCCACACCCGGGCCCTGCTGTGGCTGTCGGTGCGCCCGGCGCACCTGGAGCGGGTCGCGCTCGCCCTGGCCGGCCACGACGAGCTGGCCTTCGTGGCCGCGACCACCGGCCGCACGAATCTGGTCGCCCAGGCGCTGTGCCGCGACCCGGCCGACCTGCACCGGTATCTCACCCGGCGGCTCGGGGCGCTTCGGGAGATCGACGCGCTGGAGACCAGCCCGGTGCTGCGCACCCTGAAGGCGGCGAGTCCGGTGCTGAAGGCCGGGTACCGGGTGGCGTCCACCCGGCGGGGTGGTTGAGGCCGTACGCGGCTGCGGGTGCGGGTGGGTTGCCCGCGCCCACGCGGCGGAGCCGCATATCGACACGGCCTCGTGCCCCTTCGGGGTGCCTAGGCTCCCTCCCCCGTCCCCACCCGCGCACTCGCCGCCCAGGCCACCCCCAGCAGTCCCGCCGCCACCCAGCACGCGCCCTGCGGTGCGCTCGGTCCGGTCCCCGCCAGGTACGCGCTGCCGAGGACCGCCACCCCCAGCGTGGCGCCCAGCTGCTGTACCGCGTTGAGCAGCCCGGCCGCCGAGCCGACCTCCTGGGGACGCAGGGGGCGCAGGGCGAGGGTGAAGAAGGCGGGCGTGAACAGGCCGGCGCCGAGGCCGACCAGGGCGAGGGCCGGCAGCAGCGCGACCGGGTAGTGCCCCGGCTCGGTCGTCCGGTACGCGGCCACGGCGGCGAGCAGTCCGGCCAGCAGCAGCCCGAGCCCGTACGGCATGACCCGCCGCCCGTGCCGCCGTACCAGCCGCGACCCCGCCCACCAGGAGGCGAGGGCGAGCCCGGCGGACCACGGCAGCAGACTCAGCCCGGAAGCCAACACGCCCGTGCCTGCGTCGAGTTGGAGCTGCAGGACGACCACGACGGTCAGCCCGTTGGTCACCGCGAAGAAGGCCGTGGAGATGACGAGGGCGGCCGGGAAACCGCGGTGGGTGAACAGGCTGGGCTCCAGCAGCGGACTGGCCGTACGCCGCTGTTGCAGGGCGAAGCCCCCGAGCACGAGCAGCCCGGCGCCGAGCAACAGCCAGTCGAAGGCGTGCAGTTGGCCAAGGTTGCCGCCGATCAGCGGGTATACCAGGAGCCCGGTGCCGAGGGCGGCCAGTGCGGTGCCGGGCCAGTCGAGGGACGGGCGGTGCGGGGCACGGTTCTCCGGCAGGTTGCGGGCGAGGGCCAGCACCACCGCGGCCACCGGGACGTTCACCAGGAACGCGGACCGCCAGGACGAGCCGAACAGGTCGGCGTGGGTCAGCACGCCGCCGACGACGGGTCCGCAGACCGCGGCAAGGCCCATCACCGGTCCGATGCTGCCCAGCGCCTTCGCCGTCTCCTCACCCGAGAACATCGCCTTGATCAGCCCGATGGTCTGCGGGATGATCAGCGCCGCCGCGGCACCCTGCACCGCCCGGAAGGCGATGAGCAGCCCGGGGGACGGCGCCAGCGCGCAGGCCATGGACGCCGCCGTGAACAGCGTGACGCCGAGGACGAACATACGGCGCCGGCCCGCGATGTCCCCGAGCCGCCCGCCGGTGACGAGCAGCACGGCGAACGGCAGGGTGTAGGCGGCGCCGAACCACTGGACGTCGGAGAGTGGCCCGCCCAGGTCGGTATGGACGGCGGGCGCGGCCACCTGGACGACGGTCGCGTCCAGCAGGTTCATCGCCTCGCCGAGGAGCAGGGCGGCCAAGGCGGGCCACCGCCTGCGGTACGGGGCGGCGACAGCCACGTGTGCTGTGGTCATGGGTGTTCAGCTGTTCCTCTCGCGCTCGGTGCGGGGGCCGGGACCGGCCCGGGGCCAGCGTGCGAGAGCGAGGGAGCGGGGCTCCAGCAGGAGCGGTGTGCATGCGGATTTCTTCCATCGGCCGCGCTGTTGGTGAAGAAATCCCACAGCACGACGCGGGTGCTCCCGGTCTTCGGGGGCACCCGCGTCGGCTGTGCGGGGTCGTACCGAGGGACGTCAGGCGAGACCGGCGGACTGCAGCCAGGTCTTGGCCACGTCCAGCGGGTCCTTGCCCTGGACCTGTACCTGGGTGTCCAGGTTCAGCAGGGTCGCGGTGTCGAGCTTGGCCGAGACCGCGTTCAGCGCGTCGACGCCCTTCTGGGAGAGGGCTCCCTTGTGGACGAGCGGCTGGACGTTCTCGAAGCCGAAGAGGTTCTTCGGGTCCTGCAGGACGACGAACTTCTCCTTGGAGATGGTCGAGTCCGTGGTGAAGATGTCCGCGGCCTGCACGGCGTTCTTCTGCAGCGCGGCCTGGGTGAGCGGGCCGCCCGCGTCGAGCGCCTTGAACGACTTGAACTGAAGGCCGTAGACCGACTTCAGGCCCAGCAGGCCCTGCTGCCGGGTCTGGAACTCCGGCGAGGCGCCGATGACCAGGTCCTTCGCGATGTCCTTCAGATCGGCGATGGTCGACTTCTCGGTGAGGTGGTACTTCTTGGCGGTGGCCGCGTTGAGCGTCACGGAGTCCTTGGACTCCGCCGCCGCCGGCTTGAGCAGGGTCAGCTTGGAGTCGAGCTTGGCCTCGATGGCCGTCGTGGTGGCCTCGGCCGTCGTCGGCTTGGCCTTGGGATCGAGGTAGGCCAGCAGCGCGCCGTTGTACTCGGGCAGCACGTTGATGGAACCGTTCTTGATCAGCCCGTAGGTGGTCTCGCGGCTGCCGATGTTCGGCTTGTAACTGACCTTGATTCCCTTGGTCTTGAGGGCCTCGCCGTAGATGTCGGCGAGCAGGGTGCTCTCGGGGAAGTTGTTGGATCCGACGACCACGGTGTCGCCGCTCGCCTTGCTGTCCGTCAGCGGGTTGCCGCCGGACTTGTCGTTGGAGGAACAGCCCGCCAGCAGAGCCGTCGCCGCCGCGAGGGCGACCACCGCCGCGCCTCGGTTCCTCCGGATGGACCTGCTGATGCGGATGTTGGAAGTCACCCACCGATCCAATCCAGCCGGTTCGCGGTCAGTCAAGGGCCGCAGATCACCGATTGGCCTCGATCTGCGGTCACTTGGGGGCCCGGCCCACCGCCCGCACCGGCGGGCGGGCGTCAGCTGCTCCGCCGTACCCCGGCCGAAACCGTGATCCGGGAGGCCGCCCAGAAGACCAGGAGG
Organism: Streptomyces sp. NPDC002076; assembly: GCF_053593835.1. Taxonomy (NCBI): domain Bacteria; kingdom Bacillati; phylum Actinomycetota; class Actinomycetes; order Kitasatosporales; family Streptomycetaceae; genus Streptomyces; species Streptomyces sp. NPDC002076. The sequence continues at coordinate 171,673 of NZ_JBSFDI010000015.1, read as the reverse complement.
GTGGCCAGGGCCAGTCCCGCGACCAGGGTGGCGCCGCCGACCACCTTGTCGTAGTCCTTCTGGTAGAGCCCGTCGATGATGTACCGGCCGAGTCCGCCGAGGCTGACGTAGGCGGCGATGGTGGCGGTGGAGACGATCTGGATGGCCGCCGTGCGCAGGCCGCTGAGGATCAGCGGCAGCGCGACCGGCAGCTCCACCTGGAACAGCACCCGCGCCTCGGGCATGCCCATGCCCCGGGCGGCGTCCACGGGCGAGGGGGCGACGGAGCGGATCGCCTCGTAGGTGGTGACCAGGATCGGCGGTACGGCGAGCACGACCAGCGGGATCATCACCGGCAGCAGGCCGAAGCCGATCCAGATGAACATCAGGACCAGGAGACCGAAGCTCGGCAGGGCCCGGCCCGCGGTGGCGATCAGCGCGAGGGCGTTGCCGCCGCGGCCGTAGTGGCCGGTGACCAGGCCGACGGGCAGTCCGATCAGGGCGGCGAAGAGCAGTGCTTCCAGGGAGTACCTGACGTGTTCGGCGAGCCGGGTGGGGATGCCGTCGTAGCCGTGCCAGTGGGCGCTGTCGCTGAAGAAGGCGTGTGCGAAGTTCAGGACGTTCACCGGGTGGCACCCTTCCTCGGCATCCAGGGGGTGAGCAGGCGGCGGACGAGGACCAGCAGGGCGTCGGCGAGGATGCCCAGCAGCGCGGTCGTCAGCACCGAGTTGACGGCCAGGGCGGGCCGGTGGTAGGTGGTGGCGTCGTTGAGCATGTTGCCGAGCGCACCCTGGTTGCCGATGAGCATGCCGACGCTGACCAGGGAGAGGCTGGAGACCACGGCCACCCGCAGGCCCGCGATGATCGCGGGGGCGGCTATGGGCAACTGCACCTGGAGATACCGGCGTACCGGGCCGAAGCCCATGGCCTGCGCGGCGGCCAGGGTCTCCTGCGGCACCGAGCGGACGCCGTCCACGATGCCCGGCACCAGCACCACGAGGCTGTAGACCGCGAGCGGGATCATCACCGTGGTCTCGCTCTGCCCGAAGTAGTCGATGAGGACGACGAAGAAGGCCAGCGACGGGATGGAGTAGAGCACGGTGGTGATACCGAGGACGGGTGGGTAGACCCAGCGGAAGCGCACGCAGAGCTGGGCCACGGGCAGCGCGACGAGCAGCGCGGCCAGCACCGGCAGCAGGCCCTCGCGCACATGCAGGCCGACGAGCCCGAGATAGCTGTGCTGGAGGTCGCTCGGAAGGTCGAAGAAACCGTTCATCGGCCGGCCTTGAGGTCGACGTCGCCGTCCGCGCCCCGACCGGGCATGGCATCGGTGTCGTCCGCTGCCTGGCCGGGCATGGCGCCGCTGTCGTCCGCGGCCTGGCCGGGTACGGCGCCGGTGTCGTCCGCCGCCTGGGCAGGTGCGGCGCCGCTGTCGCCCGCCGCCTGGCCGGGTGCGGCGCCGGTGTCCTCCGCCGCCTGCCCGGGTGCCGCATCGGTGTCGGCCGCGGCCTGGGCAGGTACGGCATCGGTGTCGTCCGCCGCCCGGCCGAGTACGGCACCGGTGTCCTCAGCCGCCTGCCCGGGCGCCGCATCGGTGTCGGCCGCGGCCTGGGCAGGTACGGCATCGGTGTCCTCCGCCGCCTGGCCAGGCACGGCGCCGCTGTCCCCCGCAGCCTGGCCGAGCACGGCGCCCCTGTCCTCAGCCGCCTGCCCGGGCGCCGCATCGGTGTCGGCCGCGGCCTGGGCAGGTACGGCATCGGTGTCGCCCGCCGCCCGGCCGAGCACGGCGCCCGTGTCCTCCGCCGCCTGCCCGGGCGCCGCATCGGTGTCCTCCGCCGCCTGGCCAGGCACGGCGCCGCTGTCGCCCGCTGCCTGACCGGGTACGGCGTCGGTGTCGTCCGCGGCCTGGGCAGGTGCGGTGCCGGTCCCGGCCGCGGGTCGGCTGCGTTCGGCGTCGGTGCCGGCCGCGACCCGGCTGTGCGCGGCGCGGATGGCCTCGCCGATGACCTGCTGGGAGACGACACCGACGGCGCGTCCCTCGCCGTCCACCGCGACGGCCCAGCCGGTCGGCGAGAGCACCGCCCCGTCGAGCGCGGTGCGCAGCGAGTCCCTGCCGGGCACGAACGGCCGCCCGTGGTCGAGGAGTTGCTCCCGGTCCACGGCCCCGGCGGTGAGCCGGCCGGGCTCGCTCCAGCCGAGCGGTCTGCCGTCGGGGTCGGTGACGAGGAGGTAGGGGGCGTCGGCGTGGGCGGCGAGCCGGTCGGCGTCCGCGTCGACGCCCACGATCGGCCCGGTCTGCAACTCCAGGCCGGCGGACGGGAAGAAGGACAGCCGGCGGATGCCGCGGTCGGCGCCGAGGAAGTCCTCCACGAAGGCGTCGGCGGGCGCGCTGAGCAGGTCGGCGGGCGGGGCGAACTGGGCGAGCCGGCCGCCGGTGCGCAGGACGGCGACCATCGTGCCGAGCTTGATCGCCTCGTCGATGTCGTGCGTGACGAAGACGATGGTCTTGCCCAGCTCGTCCTGGATGCGCAGCAGTTCGTCCTGGAGTCCCTTGCGCACCACCGGGTCGACGGCGGAGAACGGTTCGTCCATCAGCAGCACCGGCGGGTCGGCGGCGAGCGCCCGGGCCACGCCGACGCGCTGCTGCTGACCGCCGGAGAGCTGGTACGGGTAGCGCTTGGCGAGCGCGGTGTCGAGCCCGACCCGCTCCATCAGCTCGGCCGCTCTGGTGCGGGCCTTCTGTTTGCTCCAGCCGAGCAGCCGGGGCACGGTGGCGATGTTGTCGAGGATGGTGCGGTGCTGGAAGAGTCCGGCGTTCTGGATGACGTAACCCATCGAGCGGCGCAGGGTGTTGACCGGCTGCTGCCGGATGTCCGTGCCGTCGAGGAGGATGCTGCCCTCGGTGGGCTCCACCATCCGGTTGATCATCCGCAGGGTCGTCGTCTTGCCGCAGCCGGAGGGTCCGACGAGGACGGTGATCGCGCGGTCGGGTATCTCCAGCGACAGCCGGTCGACCGCGACCGTGCCGTCCGGATACCGCTTCGTGACTGACTCTATCCGTATCAAAACGCCGAATGCCCTTCGGGTTTGGCGGATTTCCGCCCGCTTTCGGCCACGGTCGTCGGTGCGCAGGCCGTTGCGGGGAGAGTCTAGACCGCGAGTGTTTCAGCGTTTTGGCGGGCGGGCGGCCCTTCAGACCACCGGAAGTCCCGGTGTGCGCAGCACGCCGCGTGCCGCGTCGACCGCGAACACCTCGCAGCCGGGGCGGGCGGCGGCCCAGGCCGGCCCGTGGGCGCCCAGCGCGAAGGCGGCCGTGGCGGTCACATCCGCCTCGGTCAGGGTCGGGGCCACCACGGTGAGGCTGAGCAACTCCGTCGCGGGGCGTCCCGTGCGGCCGTCGAGGATGTGGTCACCGCGCTCGTACCGCCCGGAGGTGGCCACGGCCGCGTCGCTGACCGCCAGTACGGCACAGACCCGGTCGGCCTGTTCCGGATGCCGTATCCCGACCCGCCAGGGCCCGCCGGAGACCACCACGTCACCACCGGCGTTGAGGCAGAACCGCCGCGCCCCGGCCGCCGCCAGCAGCCCGGCCGCCCGCTGCACCGACCAGCCCTTGACCACCGCGCAGGGATCGAACCCCCGGCCCGGCAGCCGCACGTCGAAGGCACCGCCGGTGGCGGCCCGGTACCACTCGCCCAGGCCGAGCACCTCCGTCAGGTCCGCGCTCAGCTCGCCGTCCGCCAACTCGCCGCGTCCGTACCGGGACACCTCGCTCCCCGGCCTGAACGGGCTGAAGCGGGCGTCGACCTGGCGCAGCCAGGCGAAGGCCTCGTCCGCGGCCGCGCCGAAGTCGCCCTCGTCGTCGATCCGCAGGGAGACCGGGAGACCCATGACGTGCTCGACACGTCGCACGTCAGGAGCCCTTGGCGTCGATCGCGGCCTGGAGGGACGCCCGGTATCCCTGGCTCGTGATCGTGGCCCCGGACACCGTGTCGATGTGCGCGCTCTGCGCCTTGAGCGTCTCCGCGATCAGCTCCGGTACGGCCCACCGGGTCTGCGGATGGTGAGGCGCCTGGAGCATCCGCACGGAGGCGATCCGGTCGCCCCGGAAGGTCACCTCCACCTGGAACACGCCTTTCGTGGTGCTCACCGCGGTGCCCGGGACGACCTTCGAGGCCGACGGCGCGGAGGGCGCAGCGGACGAGGCGGTGGAGGGCACGGTACTCGGCGTCGCCGCGGGCTGTGCGGTCTCGACGGCCCCGGTCGACGGGTGGTAGCGCCACACCGGTACCAGGCCGGCGACGGTCAGGACGAAGACGGGAATGGCTCGCTTCACGGTCGACGCCCTCTCTCAGCCCGCGAGGCTGAAGCGCTCGAAGTGGATCTGCCGCTTGGGCACGCCCAGCTCGGCCAGGCTGCGCAGCACGGCGGTCATCATGCCGGGCGGCCCGCACAGGAAGACGTCCCGTTGCCCGATGTCGGGTACGAGCCGCTCCAGTTCGGGCGGGGCGAGCCGGTCCGGGAGGACCGGTCCGGTCACCAGGTGCAGCTCGGCGCCCTTGGTGAGGGCGAGATCGCTCAGCTCGTCGTAGAGGACGGCGTCGCGGTCGGTGGTCACCCGGTAGATGACCACGGCGTGCCCGTCCAGCTCTTCCAGCAGTGCCCGGATGGGCGTGACGCCGACGCCGCCGGCGATCAGCACGGACTCCGGGCGGGTGCGGTGCAGCGTGGTGAAGGCGCCGTAGGGGCCCTCGGCGAAGACGCGGGTGCCGGGCTTGAGGTGCCGCAGTGCGGCGCTGCCGTCGCCGGACGCCTTGGCGGTGAGCCGCAGGGTGCGGCCGTCGGGGGCGGCGGACAGGGAGAACGGGTTGGCCTGCCACCAGCGGTCCCGGGTGAGGAACCGCCAGAGGAAGAACTGGCCGGCCCGGGCGGGCAGCCGGTCCAGGTCGCGGCCGGTGATGTAGACGGAGACGACGTCGTCGGACTCCGGGACGACCGCCGAGACCCGCAACCGGTGCCGCAGGTTCCGCCACAGCGGCAGCATCAGCCGGCCCACGAACAGCGAGCCGAGGGCGCAGCCCCACAGCGTGTACCAGTACATCCGCGCGAGGGGCGAGGAGGTGAAGGTCGTACCGGCCGCGACCTGGTGGGTGAAGGCGAGGACCACCGCGGCGTAGGTGTACAGGTGGATGAAGTGCCAGGTCTCGTAGGCGAGTCGGCGGCGCGCCCAGCGGCCCGAGACGGCACCGACCACGACGATCAGCGCGAGCGCGACGATCGCGCGCAGCACGCCCTCGACGGTCTCGGCGAGGTTCACGATCTGGCTCACCGGGTCCATGGCGGACGCCTGGGCGTAGCCGAAGGTGATGAACACGGCATGCGTGAGCAGGGTCCACAGGATGCCGAAGCCGGTGCGGCGGTGCCAGGAGGTCAGCCGGTCCATGCCGATCCGGCGGTCCAGCCAGGGCAGCCGGGCCACCAGCAGCAGCTGGAAGGCCATGAGGAGGGCGCCGTACAGACCGCAGAGGCGGCCGAGCACGATCAGGGGGTTGGAGGCGAATCCGGCCTGGACGAAGAACCAGGCCACGACGGCCGCGTTGGCGGCGAGCAGGGTGTACACGCCGGTGCGGGCCACGGCCTTGGGGCGGATCGTCGAAGGGGGTGCGGCACGGGTCTGGAGGGTCGTCACGGACGTGGCTCCTTGATCGGCTCCTGGGTGACGAGCTTCGCCCGCGGACGCTGTCGACTTCCTGCCGGACGACTTTCACTCGAGTATCGACGCGGCCGGTGAGGGCCGGCAGCTCGGACGGGGCCGGACGGGTGGCGCCGGCCTGGTGGCCACGGTCACCCGCTGCGAGGGCTGGGAGGCGGTCACCGCGTACTGCGAGGAGGAGGCACCGGTCCGGAGGCTCCGCGGCGCCGCGCGCCGGCACCGACCCGACCGAGCCGGTGCGCGAGGCCGCGGACGCCCGTACCCCTACCGCGAGACACTCGTACTGCCGGCCGCGACCCACTGCCGGGTGTGCGGCCGTGCGGCCATGGCCGCGACGTCGTCCTCCGCATGCCGCGCGTCCAGCCGGCCGAGGATGGTGTCCAGGACGTCGTCCAGCCCGTCCCCACCGGGGAAGCGCATGGCGGACAGCCGGGCCATGGACCGGTCGATGTCCTCACCGCGGCGCTCCACCAGGCCGTCGGTGAACAGCACCAGGGTCTGCCCCTCGGCCAGCGGATGCGTGGCCGACTCGTAACCGCCGAACCCGGTGCCCAGCGGCGGTCCGACGGGGACCGGAACGATGGAGGTCTCGCCGTCCGTCGTGATGCGCACGGGCGGCAGATGCCCGGCGCTGGCCAGCGTGACCTGGTGGCGCCCGGGGTCGACGCGGGCGAGCAGGCAGGTGGCGGGCCTGAGGTCGGCCTCCCGGGAGGCGATGTCGTCCATCTGCCGCAGCACCCGGTGCGGGGGGAGGTCGGCGGAGGCGATGTAGCGCAGGGAGGAGCGGTAGGCGTTCATGTCGACGGCGGCCTCCAGGCCGTGGCCCATCACATCGCCGACGACGAGCAGGGTCCGCCCGAAGTGCAGCCGTACGGTCTCGCACCAGTCGCCGCCGACCAGCACGCCGCCGCCGGCCGGCAGATAGCGGACGGCGATGTCGAGGTTGGGGTGCGGGCGGCCCGGCTCGGCGAGCAGGGCGCGCTGCAGGTCGCCGGCGGTGCGGTTGATGCTCGCGTAGGCGCGCGCGTGCCGGATGTGGGAGGCGGCGCGCTCGGCGAGCAGGCTGAGCAGCTCGGCCTCGGCGCGGCGCAGCGGCTCCCCGGTGCGGGCCCACACCAGGATGCCGTACCGGTCCGAGCCGCTGGTCAGCGGCGCGCACAGCGCGATCCGGGTGGCGCCCACGTACTCCAGCCAGGGCTCCGGCTGTGCGCCGAGCGCCGGTGTCCCCGCCTCGCGGGCCGCCGCGGTGGCCCACCGGGCGTCGGGCAGCGCCTCGGCGTCCCCGGTGATCGCCTCGTATCCGGATATGGTCTCGCCGCTCCGGCGCATCACGGCGGCCGTGCCACCGGCCAGCCGTACGGCGAGCCGGGTCAGCTCGGCGCAGGTCGTGCCCTCGTCGAGGGTCGTGCCGATTCCGGCCAGCGCCTCCCGCAGCACGCTCAGTCCCGCGCCGGCCACCGTGGCATCGGCGGCCGACCTGCCCTCCGCCGACTGTGCGGAGCCCGCGACAGCCGCGGAATCCTGGGCCCGCGCGGACTTCGCCGTCGTCTCGTGCCCGCCTTCGCCCTCGCGGTGGCGGGTGCTGTCGGCGGGCACAGGCCTGCGACGGGACTGGATCCAGCGCGCCACACCCAACACCCTCACAGAATCTCAAACCGGAGCAAGTGGGGCACCAGCCTCATCCGTCCCAGCGCCCCCGGCCGGCCCAGGACGGGCCTTGAGTCACGCTCCGGTGCCCGATGACGTTCATCTTCGACCGGACGGGCCGGTCGCGGATGCCTTTTGCCAGATTCGGAGTGTCGATCGATCGAGCGGGGGTCAGTCCTCGGCGGGCGTCAGCCGCAGGGAAATGGAGTTGATGCAGTACCGCTGGTCGGTCGGGGTCGGATACCCCTCCCCCTCGAAGACGTGCCCGAGGTGGGAGCCGCAGCGGGCACAGCGCACCTCGGTGCGGACCATGCCGTGGGAGCGGTCCTCGACCAGTTCCACCGCGTCGGTGTCCTTCGGGTCGTAGAAGGACGGCCAGCCGCAGTGCGACGCGAACTTCGTGTCGGAGGTGAACAGTTCGGCACCGCAGGCCCGGCAGGAGTAGACGCCCTCGGTCTTGGTGTCGGTGTACTCACCGGTGAAGGCCGGCTCGGTGGCGGCCTGGCGCAGCACGGCGTACTCGGCCGGATTCAGCTCCGCCCGCCACTGCTCGTCCGGCTTCTCGACGTCGTACGACATGAGCCTCAGCCCCTTTACTGCGACAGGCGGTCCAGGATCAGCGGGCCCAGGTCGGTCACGTCGCCCGCGCCCATGGTGAGAACGAGATCGCCGGGCTTCGCCATTCCCGCGATCACCGAGGGGATCTGATCCTTCTCGTGGACGGCGGTGACGTCGGCGCCTGCGGCGCGCGCGGCCTCGATGATCAGCTCGCTGGTCACGCCCGGGATCGGGTCCTCGCGGGCCGGGTAGATGTCCAGCACCACGGAGGCGTCGGCGAGGGCGAGGGCCTGGCCCATCTCCTTGCCCAGCTCCTGGGTGCGGGAGAACAGGTGCGGCTGGAAGACGACGAGGATGCGGGAGTCGCCGGCGGCGGCGCGCATGGCCTCCAGGTCGGCGGTCATCTCGGTGGGGTGGTGGGCGTAGGAGTCGATGACCTGCACCCCGGCGGCCTCGCCCTTGAGCTGCAGGCGCCGCTTGACGCCGGTGTAGGCGGCGAGCGCGGGCGCGAGCCCTTCGGCCGGGATGCCGAGGGCGGCACCGGCGGTGAGCGCGGCGACCGCGTTGAGGGCGTAGTGGCGGCCGGGCACGGAGACCGTGAAGGCCAGCTCCTGCCCGTCCAGGACCACGGTGACCTGGCTCTTCAGCCCCTGCGGGACGATCGACAGGACCCGTACGCCGGCGTCCTCGGCCTCGCCGTACGTCACCGTCTTCACCGAACCCGCGAGCCGCCGGGTCAGCTCCCGTGCGCCCTCGTGGTCGGCGGAGATCACCAGCGTGCCGCCCGGGACGATCTTCCCGGCGAAGGTCTCGAAGGACTCGTAGATCTCGTCCATCGAGGCGTAGTTGGCGTGGTGGTCGAGTTCGACGTTGAGGACGATGGCGACCTCGGGCGCGTACTTGTGGAAGCTGCGGTCGCTTTCGTCCGCCTCGGCGACGAAGATGTCGCCCGCGCCGTGCAACGCGTTGGAGCCGGGCGCGTCCAGGTCGCCGCCGATGGCGTACGACGGCTTCAGGCCCAGCTCGGTGAGGGAGACGGCCAGCATCGAGGTGGTCGTCGTCTTGCCGTGGGTGCCGGCCACGGCGATCGGGCGCAGCCCCTCCATCAGCGCGGCGAGCGCGTCGGAGCGGTGCACCACCGGGACGCCCAGCTCGGCCGCGCGGGCCAGCTCGGGGTTGTCCTCGCGGATCGCCGAGGACACCACGACACAGCTCGCGTCGTCGGCGAGGTGCTCGGCGGCGTGCCCGATGTGCACGGTGACCCCGAGCGCCCGCAGCGCCTCGGCCGTCGCCGACTCCTTGGCGTCACTGCCCGCGACCTCGGCCCCGCGCTGCGCGAGGATCTTGGCGATGCCCGACATCCCGGCGCCGCCGATGCCGATGAAGTGCGGTCGGTCCATGGCGGTAGGAAGGCCGGGTGCCATGTGGTTCTCCCCAGAGACGGTACGTACGAGAGCGGGCCTAGCCTATGCGCTGAAGCACCGGGCTCGTCGCAGCGAGGGGCAGGGCCGCTGACCCGAGGGGCGCGGGGCCGTGTCGATGTGCGGCTCCGCCGCGCGGGCGCGAGCAACCACAACGCTCCGGCACCCGCGAACGCACCGCACCCGCGACGGCGCTCATCGGCCGAACCGGCGGAGCGGCTACGCCTTGCTGTGCGAGAAGAGCTTCAGCACCGGCACCCCCACCTTGTGCCGCGCCCGCGAGGCCCAGTCCCGGTGGAAGAACTCCTCCACGTAGTGGGGGTCGGTGAGCACGATCACCTCGTCCGCGCCCACCTCGGCGACGAGGGACTTCAGCGCGTCCAGCGGATGGTCCTCCACCATCTGCCCCTCCGCCCGGCTCCCCGCGGCCCGCAGCGCCTGCACCGACACGTCCAGGGCCTGCTGCCCGACGCTTCGGGCGTCCTCCCCCTCGGGCGTCTCGTGTTCGCGGACCGCCTCGTCGAGTTCGCCGAGCGCGATGTCGTCGATGGCCCGCAGCAGGCGGTCCGCCTGGTCACCGCGCGGCTGGAGGAGCACGTGGAAAGCGACCGGCTCGTCTCCGTGCAAGGTCGTGACGAACTCCACGTCGGCGGACGTCAAAGCCTTCTCGATCATCAGAACGCTGGTGAACACCAAACGCCTCTTCTCCTCCGTGGGCCCTGACAGGACCCCTGCGGAAACCATCCTGCCCCGAGATCGCACGGGTTGTGCCGGATTAAGTCTGCCCTCCGGAAGCTAAACGGAACGACACATTCCGCTCATTTCAGGACCGCCGGTAACGACCGAACAGAAATCCGGCGTCCTCGAGGAGGGACACGAGCTCGAACCGGTGCGGCACGGCGACCGACGGCCCGCCGGTGATGCGCTGTGCGTCGCCCGCCGTGAGCATGGGCGACAGGGTCAGGCACAGCTCGTCCAGCACCTCGGCGGCGACCAGCTGGCCGAGCAGCCGGGGACCGCCCTCGGTGAGCAGCCGGGTGTGGCCGAGGCCGGCCAGGGCCCGCACCGCCCGCGCGGGGTCGATGCCGCTGCCCTCGCCGGCGGTCACCACCGTGGCGCCGGCCTTCTGGGCGGCGGCGACACGGTCGGGGGCGGCCGCGGATCCGGTCAGGACCAGCGTCGGCACCAGGGGCGAGGTGAACAGCGGGAGCGAGAAGTCCAGGTCCAGGCTCGCGGTGACCACCGCGATCGCCGGCGCCGGACCCTGCCCGGCGGCTGCCCGGGCCTCGGCGAACTCGGCACGCGCGCGTGCGGGGCGGTACCCCTCCTGGCGCACCGTTTCCGCGCCCACCACGACCACGTCCGCGAGCGCCCGCAGCGTGCCGAAGATCCGCATGTCGGCGGCGCTGGAGATGGGCTGGGAGCGCCCCTCGTGCTGGGCGGCGCCGTCGAGCGTGGAGACCATGTTGGCCCGCAGGCACGGCCGCGGGGCGCCCGGCGGCTCCGGGTAGGCGTAGGCGGCGGCCAGCTCGGCGAGACTCCACTCGCGGTCGACGTGGGCGTCATGCTCGACGTGGGCGCCGTGGTCGACGCGACCGCCGACACCACTGGGCGCATGGGCCACCAGAGTCCCGGCAACCCCCCTCGCCCCCTCCCTCTCGGCCGTCCCGCCGGAGGCCTGGGCTGCTGTTTCGTCGGTCACAGGGAACAGGCGTCGCATGTCGTGCAGTGTGACACGGCGCTTAGCATGGACAACCGTGTCGTCCTCCACCACCGCCCCCGGATCCAGCCCTCTGACCGACGCGGGCCCCCTCTCCCTGTGCGCCCGCGAGCCGCACGTGCCCGCGGACCGGCTGGTCGCCGAGATGGTCCCGCCTCCGCGCTTCGACTCGGTCCGCTTCTCGACGTACATACCGGACCCGAACCAGCCCAGCCAGAGCGAGGCCGTGACGGTACTCGAAGGCTTCGCGGGCGGGCTCGGCGGGGCGCACGCCTCCGGCGCCGGCCGGCGCGGCTTCCTCGGCTTCGGCAGGGCCAGGGCGCCCAAGGCCCCGGCCGGCCCGCGCGGGGTCTATCTGGACGGCGGCTACGGCGTCGGCAAGACCCATCTGCTCGCCTCCCTGTGGCACGCCACCCCGGCCGAGCCCGCGCTCAAGGCCTTCGGCACCTTCGTGGAGCTGACGAACCTGGTCGGCGCGCTCGGCTTCCAGAAGACCGTGCAGACCCTCTCCGGCCACCGCCTGCTGTGCATCGACGAGTTCGAGCTGGACGACCCGGGCGACACGGTCCTGGTGTCGACCCTGCTCGGCAAGCTGGTCGAGGCGGGCGTGGCGCTCGCCGCCACCTCCAACACGCTGCCGGGCAAGCTGGGCGAGGGCCGGTTCGCCGCCGCCGACTTCCTGCGCGAGATCCAGGGCCTGTCGGCCCACTTCCGCACCCTGCGCATCGACGGCGAGGACTACCGCCACCGCGGCCTGCCCGAGGCACCGCGGCCGTTCACCGACGAAGAGGTGACCAAGGCGGCCTACGCCACCCCGGGCGCCTCGCTCGACGACTTCCCGCATCTGCTGGACCACCTGGCCAGGGTCCACCCGAGCCGGTACGGCGCGCTGACCGACGGGGTGAAGGCGGTGTGCCTCACCGATGTGCGGCCGGTGCCGGACCAGTCGACGGCGCTGCGGCTCGTGGTGCTGGCGGACCGGCTCTACGACCGTGAGGTCCCGGTGCTGGCCTCGGGGCTGCCGTTCGACAAGCTGTTCAGCGAGGAGATGCTGAACGGCGGCTACCGCAAGAAGTACTTCCGCGCGATATCCCGGCTCACCGCGCTGGCCCGCGACGCGAAGGGGCTCGTCGGCTCCTAGTCAAGAGCGAGATCGCGCCACGCGACCGGCACTTTTCACGCTCTCTTGCGCTTGTGACGCGTAGTTGACCCTGCAAAGGACTTTGCAGGGTTAACGTGTTTCTTGACCAAGCATTGACCAATGTTTGGTGCCCGCGAGAGATGTGAGACGTCCGGGAGGAGGGCGCATGTTGCGAGGTACGACGGCCCGGACCGTGCTCGTCGCTGCGACCGTCGCCCTGCTCGCCCTGCTGTTCCCGGCATCCGCGGAAACCTTCACACCTGCGCACACCCTCAGTGAAGCAACGGCCAAGGCCGAGGCCGGAACCACATCGTCCGAACAGCCGGTGGGCGACGAGCCGGACGTGTTCCGCGGCTCCGCCTCCCGCTGCGCGCGGCAACACCCGCCGATAGCCGGCCGGGCAGCCGGTACCGGCCCCGCACACACACCCGGCACCGCGCACGGCCCGGCCCCCAGAGCCTCCAGAGCCCACGCCCCGGCAGCACTTCAGGTCTTCCGCTGCTGACAGGCGCTCATCTTTCCCCCCACAACCGTCGTTCAGGTCCGACGCGCCGCTCCGACGCGCCAGGAGGAACCACATACATGCAGCCCCTCATCGACAACGCCCGTACCTTCGGACAGCGCCCTGAGGAGTTCGCCAAGCTCGCCGAAGGCCAGTCCCCGCAGGTGCTGTTCATCACCTGCTCCGATTCCCGGGTCGTCCCGGCCCTGATCACGGGCGCCCGCCCCGGCCAGCTCTTCGAGCTGCGCACCGCGGGCAACATCGTCCCGCCCCACACCTCGCGGCACCCCACCAGCGAGGCAGCCACCATCGAGTACGCCGTGGAGGTGCTCGGCGTCCAGCACATCGTCGTCTGCGGTCACTCGCACTGCGGCGCCGTCGGCGCGCTCGTGCGCGGCGACGACCTGACCGCCGTACCCGCCGTGCGCGACTGGCTCGCGCACGCCACCCCGCGCCCGGCCGGCCAGGCCGAGGACCCGGAGGTCGCCATGGGCGTGCAGGCCCACGTCCTGACCCAGCTGCTGCGGCTGCGCTCCTACCCGTGCGTCGAGCGGAAGCTGGCGGAGGGCCGACTCGGCCTGCACGCCTGGTACTACGAGGTGCACACCGGCGCCGTACGGGCGCACCGCCCGCAGACCGACACCTTCGAGTCCCTGTGAGCGCGCCGATGACCAGCAAGAACCTCATATCCCGGTTTCCTTTTCCGCGGCAGGACTTCGCCGCCTCCCTCGTCGTCTTCCTGGTCGCGCTGCCGCTGTGCGTGGGCGTGGCCGTCGCCTCCGGTGTCCCGGCCGAACTCGGCCTGGTCACCGGGATCGTGGGCGGCCTCGTCACCGGGCTGATGCGGGGCAGCAGCCTGCAGGTGTCGGGTCCGGCGGCCGGCCTGACCGTGCTCGTCCTCGAGGCGGTCAGGGAGTTCGGGCTGCCGGCCCTCGGCGTGATCGTCCTCGCCTCCGGACTTCTCCAGGTGGCGATGGGCCTGCTGAAGCTGGGCCGCTGGTTCCGCGCCATCTCGGTCTCCGTCGTCGAGGGCATGCTGGCCGGAATCGGACTGGTGCTCATCGCCGGGCAGTTGTATCCGGCGCTGGCGGCCAAGGCCCCCGACTCCGGCCTGGGCAAGATCGCCGGGTTGCCCGGGGCGTTCCTGGACGCCCTCGGCGACGGCAGGGCGGTGGCCTCGCTCGCGGTGTGCGCGGGCACGATCGCGGTGCTGCTGCTGTGGCAGCACCTTCCGGCGAAGGCGCGGACGCTGCCCGGCCCGCTGGCCGCGGTCGGCCTCGCCACGGTGGCCGCGTTCGCGCTGGACCTGCCGGTGGCCACGGTCGAGGTGCGGGGCCTGCTGGGCTCGGTCCAGCCGCCGCCGCTCTGCGCGTTCGGCGAGCTGGCGAGTGCCGGGCTGCTCGGCACGGTCGTCGCCTTCACCCTGATCGCCTCCGCCGAGTCGCTGTTCAGCGCGGCGGCCGTGGACCGGCTGCACTCCGGGCCGCGCACCGAGTACGACAAGGAGCTGGTCGCGCAGGGCGCCGGCAACGCGGTGTGCGGCCTGCTGGGCGCACTGCCGATGACCGCGGTGATCGTGCGCAGCGCGGCCAACGTCCAGGCGGGCGCCCGTACCAAGGCCTCCCGCGTCCTGCACGGCGTGTGGCTGCTGCTGTTCGCCGCGCTGCTGCCCGACGTGCTCGCCTACATCCCGATCCCGGCGCTCGCGGGCATCCTGATCCACTCGGGCGCCAAGCTGGTCCCGGTCCGGGCGCTGGCCGCGCTGTGGCGCGAGCACCGGGGCGAGGCGCTGATCCTGGCGGTGACGGCGGTCTCGATCGTGGCGGTCAGCATGTTCGAGGGCGTGCTGATCGGCCTGGCGATGGCGGTGGTCAAGACCGCCTGGCAGGCCTCGCACATCAGGCTGGAGGTCGTCGACAAGGGCGCGGGCCCGGTCGACGCCTGCCTCTCGGGCAACGCGACCTTCCTGCGGCTGCCGAAGATCCTGGACAGCCTGGAGTCGCTGCCGCAGGACCGCCCGGTCCGCCTGGACCTGTCCGGCCTGCACCATCTGGACCACGCCTGCCGTACGGCCCTGGAGAACTGGGCCGCGCGGCACAGCGCCGCGGGCACGGAACCGGTGCGGGTCACGATGCCCGTCCGCTGAGGTCCCCGTCTCCGGGCCGGGGTGCCGACGCCCCTCGGCACCCCGGGCCGGTCCCCCCGGCTTATGGCTTCCGCCCCACCCCGGGCATATGGTTACAGCAGCGGACGAAATCGGACCTCTCCGTGAGGAGGTCACCATGCTCCAGGAGCTGCTGGGCGCCGTGGCGGCGGCGGGTTCGGTCGCCGTGGTCTACCTGGCGATGGCGGCACGGATCGTCAAGCAGTACGAGCGAGGCGTGCTCTTCCGCCTCGGCCGGGTGATGGGAGGCGAACGCCAGCCCGGCCTGACCCTGGTGATCCCGTTCGTGGACCGGCTGCACAAGGTCAACATGCAGATCGTCACGATGCCGATCCCGGCCCAGGAGGGAATCACCCGCGACAACGTCACCGTCCGGGTGGACGCCGTCGTCTACTTCCGCGTGGTCGACGCGGCGAGCGCCCTGGTGAAGGTCGAGGACTACAAGTTCGCGGTGTCGCAGATGGCCCAGACGTCCCTGCGGTCGATCATCGGCAAGAGCGACCTGGACGATCTGCTCTCCAACCGCGAGAAGCTCAACGAAGGCCTGGAGCTGATGATCGACAGCCCGGCCGTCGGCTGGGGCATCCAGGTCGACCGGGTCGAGATCAAGGACGTCTCGCTGCCGGACACGATGAAGCGGTCCATGGCCCGCCAGGCCGAGGCCGACCGGGAACGCCGGGCCCGGATCATCAACGCCGACGCCGAGTACCAGGCCTCCAAGAAGCTGGCCGAGGCGGCCCAGCAGATGGCCGACACCCCGGCCGCTCTCCAGCTGCGGCTGCTCCAGACGGTGATGGCGGTGTCCGCCGAGAAGAACTCCACGCTGGTGCTGCCCATCCCGGTGGAGCTGCTGCACTTCCTGGAACGGGGCAACCAGCAGGCCGCGCCGAACGGCGACGGCACACCGCGCCTGGAGAAAGGCGAACAGAAGGCCGTGCCGAACAAGGGCGGAGAGCCCCACTCCGGATAGCGTGCCGGGCATGCGCAGAAGCTGGGTGATCGCCGTGGCCGCGATGGCCTTCGCCGCGGGCTGCGGGAACGGTGTCGAAACGGCCGTCGCGCCCTCCCCCGTCGCCGCCCGCCGGCTGACCGTCACCAGTACGGCGTACGCCGACCGCGGCACCATCCCGCGCCGGTACACCTGCGACGGCGCCGACGTCTCGCCTCCGCTGTCCCTCGCCGGCGTACCCGCGGGCACGGCCTCGCTGGCCCTGCTTCTGCGGGACGCCGACGCCGCGCACGGCAGGTTCACGCACTGGCTGGTGTGGGACATCGACCCGCACACCAGGCGGCTGTCCACCGGGGAGCATCCGCGGGGGGCGGGCGAGGGCCGCAACGACTTCGGGAGGACCGGGTACGGCGGTCCGTGCCCGCCGCGCGGTGACCAGGCGCACCACTATGTCCTCACGGTCTACGCCGCGGACCGCCGTGTGTCGCCGGGCGCGGGGGCCACGTCGGCGGATCTGCTGCGGGCGCTGTCCGGGCACACGCTCGCCGTGGGCGTGTTGATGGGCCGGTACGGGCGGGGGTAGTCACCGGCGCCACGCAGACGCACGACCCGGGATCCGGAGGGATGGTGCCCGTGGCGAAGAAGAACGGCAGGGACCTGCGGGAGGCGCTGCGTCTCCCGCCCGGTGAGCCCGTCGAACTGGACGCGTACGACACGCGGGCCACACCCGGTGCCCCCGGTGGGAAGAGGACGGCCCTGCAGGACACCGCACGCACGGGAAAGCGACTGGCCGAGTTCCAGGCGCGGTTGTGGGCGGCGAGCACGGCGGGGGACCGGCGGCGGGTGCTGGTGGTGCTCCAGGGGATGGACACCAGCGGCAAGGGCGGCACGGTCAAACACGTCATCGGCCATCTCAACCCGGCCGGCTGCCGGATCCGGGCGTTCAAGGCGCCCACCGAGGAGGAGCGGCGGCACGACTTCCTGTGGCGGGTGCGCCCGGCACTGCCCCGGCCGGGCGAGATCGGCATATTCGACCGCTCCCACTACGAGGACGTGCTCATCGCCCGGGTCCGGCATCTCGCCCGGCCCGCCGAGATCGGCAGCCGCTACGGCCTCATCAACGACTTCGAGCGGTCCCTCGCCGAGGACGGCGTGACCGTGGTCAAGTGCTTTCTGCACATCTCCCGCGAGGAGCAGCGGCGCCGCCTGCTGTGCCGCCTGGACCGCCCGGACAAGCACTGGAAGTTCGATCCCGGTGACATCGACGAGCGCGCGCTGTGGCCCGCCTACCGGGAGGCGTACCAGCTGGCCCTGGAGCGCTGCGCGGCGCCGTACGCGCCCTGGTATGTGATCCCGGCGGACCGCAAGTGGTACCGGAACTGGGCGGTCGGCCGCCTGCTGCTGGAGCATCTGGAGGAGCTGGATCCGCGGTACCCGAAGGGCGACTTCGACGTGGCGGAGTGCCGGGAGCGGCTGCTGAAGGGGGCGTAGCCGGGTACCCGGCGGCCATGCGGGAACAGTGGCAGGTCACCGACTCGTACTGGCTCCGGACCGCACCGGGGCCGTCCCGTCCCCGGCTGAGCGAGGACCTGGACGTGGACGTGGCCGTCGTCGGCGCGGGCATCGCCGGGCTGAGCACCGCGTACGAACTGGTCCGGGCCGGGCTGCGGGTCGCGGTGCTGGAGGCCGGGCGGGCGGCGGCCGGGGTCACCGGACACACCACGGCCAAGCTGACCGCCCAGCACACCCTCGTCTACGACCGGCTGCGGCGCACCCGCGGATCCGAGGGGGCGCGGCTGTACGCCCGCTCGCAGTCGGAGGCGATCGAGCGCGCGGCGGCGCTGGTGGCCGAGCTGGGCATCGGCTGCGAGTGGGAGACCCGGGACGCGTACACGTATGTGCGGGACCGGTCGCGCGTGGACGAGGTGCGGGCGGAGGCGGAGGCGGCGCGGGAGGCGGGGCTGCCGGCCGCGTTCACCACGGAGACCGGGCTGCCGTTCCCGGTGGCGGGCGCGGTCCGGGTGACGGGGCAGGCGCAGTTCCATCCGGTGAAGTACCTGCGGGCGATCACCGAGGATCTCGTGGCGCGCGGCGGTCAGGTGTACGAGCGAACGCGGGTCGTCGGGCTGCAGGAGGGCGGAGAGCCCTGCCGTCTGACGACCGAGGTGGGCCACACGGTCACGGCGCGGGACGTCGTGATCGCCACCCACTACCCGGTGTTCGACCGGGCCCTGCTGTTCGCCCGGCTCGCCCCGCGCCGGGAACTGGTCGTGGCGGGCCCGCTGGGCGCCGGCCCCGACCCGGAGGGCATGTACATCACGCCGGAGGAGAACACCCGCTCGGTGCGCACGGCGCCGTACGGCGCGGACGGGCAGCGGCTGCTGGTCGTCACCGGGGAGCACTTCACGCCCGGCACCGGCGATGTGCGGGCCGGCTTCGACGGCCTCGCCGCCTGGGCCGAGGAGCACTTCCCGGGTGTGGCCCTGGACCACGCCTGGGCCACCCAGGACAACGACTCCACCGACACCGTGCCGCTGGTCGGCACCTTTCACCCGGGTGCCCGGCACACCTACGTCGCCACCGGCTTCGGCGGCTGGGGCCTGAGCGGCGGCATCATGGCCGGGCTGCTGCTGACCTCGCTGATCACCGGGCGGGACTGCGCCTGGCGCGAGCTGTACGACCCGCGGCGGCTGAAGCCGGTGGTGCGCGAGGTGCCGTCGCTGCTGAGGACACAGGCGGAGGTGGCCCGGCACTTCGTCGGCGACCGGCTCAGACCGCCGGCCTCGGTGGATGGCCTGGCGCCCGGCGACGGGGCGGTGGTGCGGGCGGACGGCGGCCGGCTCGCGGTGCACCGGGACGACGAGGGCGCCCTGCACGCGGTGTCGGCCCGCTGCACCCACCTCGGCTGTCTGGTCGCCTTCAACCGGACCGAACGCGCCTGGGAGTGCCCCTGCCACGGCTCGCGCTTCGACGTCGACGGCGCGGTGCTCCAGGGCCCGGCGGTGCGGCCGCTGGAACAGCGGGAGATCTGAGGGCCGCCGCGCGGGTGACCGTAACGCCGCGCCATGGAACATATCGCCATACAAGCGGTCATCCAGACCTACGTTCATACGGTGACCACTCGAGTACGCCGTATCAGTGCCCTCAGTGCCCTGGGCGTGGCCCTCGCCGCCTGCGGTACGGCGAGCCACCCGGGCGGTGTCCACCGGCCCCCGGCCAGGCCGTCCGTCGCCGCCGCCCCGTCCGCCTCGCGGCCGCCCGTGCTGGCCCCGGGTCCCGGCGGCCTGACCCCGGTCTTCGAGCACGGCCCGCGCACCCTGGGCAAGACCGTCGCGCTGACCTTCGACGCCGACATGTCCGCCGACCAGGGGCCCCGCGCCGCCGCCGGCGAGCACTTCGACAACCCGGACCTCATCGGCACCCTGCGCGCGCTGAAGGTGCCGGCGACGATCTTCATGACCGGCCGCTGGGCCGACCAGTACCCGACCGAGGCCAGCAGCCTCGGCCACGACCCGCAGTTCGAGGTCGCCAACCACTCGTACAGCCACTACGCGTTCACGGCCGACTGCTACGGCCTGCCCACCGTCGCTCCCGACAGGATGCGCTCGGAGGTGGAGCGGGCGTACGCCTCCCTGCGCAAGGCCGGCGTGCCGCACGCGCTGCCGTACTTCCGCTTCCCCGGCGGCTGTTACGACCGGCGGGCGCTGCGCGCGCTGAGCGGGCTCGGGGTGACCGCGATCCAGTGGGACGTGGTGAGCGGGGACGCGTTCGCCACCGACGCCGACGCCGTCACCAAACAGGTGCTGGACGGGGTGAAGCCCGGCTCGGTGGTCGTCATGCACTGCACCCGCAGCGCCGCCCCGACCACCGAGCGGGTCGTCCGCGCGGTCGTACCGGAACTGCGCGGGCGCGGCTACCGGTTCGTGAAGGTCTCCGAGCTGATCGGCGAGACCGGCGGGCACCGCTGACGGTCCTTTGGAGCCCGCCGGGCCGCCGTGTGCCATGGGGCCTGCTCGGGGTGACCGGCTCGCTCAGGGGGACCGTCGGGCGGTGAGCCGGCCGGCCAGGGCGAAGGCCACGGCCGTGAGCAGCGCCGCCCCGGCCAGCGGCAGCAGCGCCACCGGCGCGCGGCCGGTCTGCGAACCGGTGACCAGACCCTGGACCGCGGCCTGCGCCGGGGATCCGGTGAGCACCACCGCCAGCAGCGCGCCCAGCAGCATCGCGGGCACCGCGCGGCCGCTGGAGCGCAGCAGCGGCCGGTTGGTGAGCGCGCCGACGGCCGCGCCGAGCAGCGCGCAGGTGAGCGTGGCTGGCAGCCCGGCCGCGCCCGCCCGCGGCAGGGGTACGGGAACGCGGTGCCCGTTGCTCGCCGGGTCGCTGATCAGCGTCACCATCGCGGTCGCCACCACCCCGAGCGCCACCGAGGAGAGCAGTGCCGTCAGCAGACAGGCGAGGTGTGCCCGGGCGGGGCCGCGCGCGGCGGCGACACAGGCACGGGCCGCGTCCGGCTCGCCGGTGACACAGATCCGCACCAGCCAGGCGGCCACCGGGAGCAGACCGGCGGCCGTGTAGCCGAGCGAGTCGAGGACGGGCTGGCCGCTCTGCACGCCGATCCCGAGGAACGCGGCGTACAGGATCACCGGCGGGAGCCAGCGCTGGGAGCGCACCAGCAGGTCGGCCTGGTAGCGCAGGAGTGCGGTCATGGGCGGCTTCCGGGGCTCGGTACGGGGTCGTCCGGGGGCGGGGTGACGCTCACGACGTGCCAGGGCGGGCGTGCCGTGAGCAGGGTGCGCAGGACGACGTCGGAATGGGAGGCGGCGACACCGAGGCGGTAGGTGCCGGGGGCGGTCTCCTCGGCACAGGCGGCGGTCCGGGCCGCGTCGGGCGGCAGCCGGCCGCCGGCCGGTCCGCGCACGGTGACGAGGGTGAGCGGCCCGGCCGGTGAACTCACCTGGTCCGTACGGCGCTTGAGACCGCCGTCGAGCACGGTGTACGTCGCGTCCGGTGCCCCGGCCAGCCGGCGCGGGTCGTGGTCCACGAACACCACGGCGCCCCCGGCGGCGGTCCGCTCGGCCACCGCCCGCTCCAGCTCGGCCCGCGCCGCCGCGTCCAGTCCGGTCCAGGCCTCGTCCAGCACCAGCAGCTCCGGCTCACCGAGCAGCGCCTGGGCGACGGCGACCTTCTGGCTGCCGCCCTTGGAGAGCTGCGCCATCGGCGTACCGGCGTACGCCCCGGCACCGAAGCGCTCCAGCCAGGTGCCCGCGACGCGGTGTGCCGTCCGTCGGCTCAGGCCGTGCACCGTGCCGAGGTGGCTGAGGTAGCCGAGGGCGGTGAAGGGGAGGGCGGAGGGGAAGCGCTCGGGGACGTACGCGGTGCGGGGGTGGCCGGTGACACGGCCCTCGCTGGGGGCGTCGAGCCTTGCGAGGAGGCGGAGCAGGGTGGATTTTCCGGTGCCGTTCGCTCCTTCCACGCGGGTGAGGGTTCCGGGGGTGACGGTGAGGTCGACGCCTCTTAACACCCAGGGGCCGCGGATGCCGTAGCGGCGGCCTACGGCGGTCAGTCGCAGGTCATGTTGCATGAGGACATTCTCCGGTTCCGGCCCTGGGCTCGATCAGCTTGCCGGTCGGACACAGCCGCGGGCCCCTTAAGGTTGGCTGGTGTGAGCCAGGTTTCAGCCTCCACCGCAGACAGCCCCTTCCAGTCCGAGCGCAATCCGCGCGACGAGGCGCCCCAGTTCGTGCTGCCCCTCGTCGTACGGATCGAGAAGAGCGCGCCCCCGGCGCGTACCGACGCGCTGGAGACGGCCGCCCGGGCGGTGCTGGTGCTGCTCGGCGACGAGCGGGCGCACGGGGACGGCGAGTGGGCCGAGGCGGTACGGAGCTGGGAGGACGCACGGATCCGCAAGGTCGTGCGGCGGGCCCGGGGCGCCGAGTGGCGGCGGGCCGAGGCGCTGCCGGGGATCACGGTGACCGGCAAGTCCGCGCAGGTACGGGTGTTCCCGCCGGTCCCGCTCGACGGCTGGCCCAAGGACCTGGCCAAGCTCCAGGTGTCCGGCACCGAGCTGGACGACCCGGAGCCGCCGGTCGCCGCCGACCCGGCCCAGCCCGTGCTGTGGCTGAACCCCGAGCTGGAGATGTCGGCCGGGAAGGCGATGGCGCAGGCCGGGCACGGTGCCCAACTGGCCTGGTGGGCACTGTCCGACGCCGAGCGCACCGCCTGGCGGGACGCGGGCTGCGCACTGGCCGTCCGTACGGCCGACCCCGCCGACTGGGCACGGCTGGCCGGCAGCGGCCTGCCGATGGTGCGGGACGCCGGCTTCACGGAGATCGCGCCGGGCAGCTGCACGGTCGTCGCCGACCATCCGGCGCTGCCGACCGGACCCGACCGGCGCTGAAGCTCAAATGTTGCTCTGAACACGACACGGAGGAGGTTCGGGTCCGGGCGCCGGGGCCATACCCCCGTCATTCGGCGGAGGGGTTGGCTCGACGGAGGGGAGGCGCCATGCGGCGACTGGGCACGGGGATCGGCTGGCGGCCGGAGATCGCGGACGCCGTGGAGCACATGCCGGGCATCGACTGGGTGGAGGTCGTGGCGGAGAACGTCTGCCCCGGCCACCTTCCCGAGTCGCTGCTGCGGCTGCGCGAGCGCGGCGTGACCGTGATCCCGCACGGCGTCTCCCTCGGCCTCGGCGGCGCCGACCGCCCCGAGGAGGCCCGGCTGACCGCACTGGCGCAGCGTGCGGAGGCCCTCGGTTCTCCCCTGGTCACCGAGCACATCGCG
This sequence comes from Streptomyces sp. NPDC002076, assembly GCF_053593835.1. Lineage (NCBI taxonomy): Bacteria > Bacillati > Actinomycetota > Actinomycetes > Kitasatosporales > Streptomycetaceae > Streptomyces > Streptomyces sp. NPDC002076. The sequence continues at coordinate 149,099 of NZ_JBSFDI010000015.1, read as the reverse complement.
TTCGTCCGCGCGGGCGGCCCGCTCACCGCCTCCCCGCTCCTGGAGGCCGGGCACCTGCTGCCGGTGCCGCGCACCCGGGACGCCCTGGACGTCCTCTGCGAGAACGTCCGCATCGCACAGGACGCCCTTCCGGTGCCGCTGGCCCTGGAGAACATCGCCGCACTGTTCTCCTGGCCGGGCGAGGAGCTGACCGAGGGGCAGTTCCTGTCCGAGCTGGTCGAGCGCACCGGCGTACGGCTGCTGATCGACGTGGCCAATCTGCACACCAACCACGTCAACCGGGGTGAGGACCCGGCCGAGGCGCTGGCCGCGCTGCCCGTGGAGGCGATCGCCTACGTCCATGTCGCGGGCGGCTTCGAGCGGGACGGCGTCTGGCACGACAGCCACGCCCACCCCGTGCCGCGCCCGGTGCTCGACATCCTGACCGACCTGGCCGCCCGCACCGCGCCGCCCGGCGTGCTCCTGGAACGGGACGAGAACTTCCCCGAACCCGGCGAGCTGGAGGGGGAGTTGACCATGATCCGGGACGCGGTGGCGGCTGGGCGCACCCGGGCCGCCGGGAGTGCGGGGGCCGGTGCCGCCGGTGGCTGGGCGGGCGGAGGTGTCGCCGTCCTGGCGCGGCCGACGGTCCGTGCGCGGGAGCGGCTCGCCGTCGCCCAGGCCGCCGTACTGTCCTCGCTGGTGGCCGGGACGCCGGTGCCCGAGGGGTTCGACCGGGTGCGCCTGGGGGTGCAGGCACGGGCACTCGCCTCGAAGCGGGCGGACGTGGTGGCGAAGGTGGCGCCCGAGCTGCCGGTGATTCTCGGCGCCGGGTACCGGGCGGCGTTCCTGGACTACGCCCGGGTGCGGCCGATGACCGGGGGCTACCGACGCGACGCCCTGGATTTCGCCGGGCACGTGCTGAAAGCGGACCGGCCGCAGGACCCGGGGTCTCGCCGACAGCTCCGTGAATGGTGGCTGGACCGGGCGGGTCCGGCACCGAGGTCGGGCGGACGGGTGGCCCGGGCGGCGCGGAGGCTGCTGCCGCGGAGGGCGTGACTGCCCGCAGCTACGGCGCGAGTGCAGGTGCGGCGACGGCAACTGCCCAGGGGCGCGGGCTGTATCGATGTGCGGCTCCGCCGCGTGGGCGCGACCAGCCACGACGCACCCGCAGTCGCCAACGCGCCGCATCCCCGACGGCATCCACGCGCACCCCCGAGCCCGGCGGCAGCCGCACGCAGCCGAGTAATATGCCGCCCGCACCCCACCCCCCTGCACAGTCGCGTGCGGTGCGCTACAGGAGGCGTCATGCGACCCCGACCCCCCGTCAAGGGCCGAGGCATATTCAGCGGCACAGGGCTCATCATCGCGGCCCTCGCGGCGACCGCGGCGGCGCTGCTCTACCCGCTCTGGTCCTACGCCGACCGCCAGAACCCGGCGGCCGGTGCGACCGTTCTGAGCACGCAGACCGTGACGACCCCCTACGGCCCCCTGTCCGCACAGGACCGGGACTTCATCACCAAGGTCCGGCTGGCGGGGCTGTGGGAGCTGCCCGCCGGCGAACTGGCGGAGCGCAAGGGCACCACGGCGGCCGTCCGCACGGCGGGCCAGCACCTGGTGGACGGGCACGCCTCACTGGACGCCCATGTCCGCACCGTCGCCACCCAACTCGGTGTACCGCTGCCCAACGAGCCGAACGCACAGCAGCAGCAGTGGCTCGACACCCTGAAGACGGCGCAGGGCCAGGACTTCGACCGCCGGTTCGCCGGCATCCTCCGGCTCGCCCACGGCCGGGTGTTCGCGCTGGTCGCCGAGGTCCGGGCCGGCACCCAGAACTCCCTGGTCCGCGATCTCGCCGACGACGCGAACGCGACCGTCCTGGATCACATCAAGGTGCTGGAGGCGACCGGGTACGTCGACTTCGCCGCGCTCGCGAGGGAGCTGGCCTCCTCGCCCAGCCCCGTACCGGCCCCGCCCGCCGTCGACCCGAGTGCCGCGGTGCCGGTCACCCCGTCGCCGGCCGAGTCGTACTCCCTGCCGCCCGCCACCACCAGCCCGCCGCCGGCGACGAGCGGCTCCTGACCTGCCTGACCTGGGCGCGAAACGGAATGTCACAGACCGCCAACACTGTGTCCGGATGATGAACAGGGCATGGCGCCCACCCAGGCCTCTGACATAGAAACACGTCATGTTCTGGGTCCTTCTCCTGCTCCTGGCCTGGGCTTTCGCCGGTACGGCGTGCACCCGGCTGTGTCTGGCGGCCGTCCGCGCGGCAGCCCTGGACGCGGATGCCGCGACGGCGGACCGGGAGCGCGATCTGACGCTGTACGAGGCGGCCTTCCTCTCCGGCGGCCCGGCCCGCGTCGCCGATGTGACGATGGTCGCCATGGCCCGCCAGCGGCGCCTGCTGCTCGCGCACACCGGCTGGGCCACCGTGGTGGACCCCCAGGGACGCGACGAGATGGAGCGGTCCGTCATAGGGGCCATAGGTCCGGAGGGGCAGTCGCGCATCGCACCCGCGCGGGCCCGGGCGGCCGGTGCCGAGGCGGTGCGGCGGCTAGCCGACCGGCTGGTGCGCTCCGGTCTCGCCGTCCCCGACGGCAGCGGTGCGACCGTGGGCGCCGCTGTCCGCCAGGTGCGCGCCGCCGTGCCGGCCGTGGCGGTGCTCGGGGTGACCGCGCTGCTGCTGCCCATCCAGACCGGGACGCCACGGCTGCTGGTCGCACTGTGGTTCGCCCTGCCCCTCATCCTGTCCCTGAGCTGCCTGGCCATCGCCCGGTTCGAGGTGCACCCGTACTCGCGCTGGGCCTCCCCGGCCGGGCAGCGGCTGCTGGGCGCCCTGGTGCGCAGGCCGGCCGGCGACGAACGGTCGTTCCTGACCTCGGTCGCCGTACGCGGGATCCGTGCGATCGGTGAGCCGCAGCTGCGCGCCGCCTTCACCCACCGCGACCAGCCCTGGCGGGAGTGAGAGCGCCCGGGGGGTCTCCCCGGGGTCGTTCCAGGGGCGCATAGGGGGCATAGGGCCGACACCGGCCGGATGGTGCTTGCCTTCACCGAGAACCGAACGAAATATCCCTTTTGTTGTCGCCGGGGCGTGGCAGCCCTGCCATCGCCGCCGCACCGAAGGGATACGCGATGAGAGCTGCCGCCCTGTACTCGGCCGCCGGGTCCTTGCTGCTGACCACCCTGGCCGTCGCCCCGGCGGGCGGTGCGGCCGGCGCGGTCGGGGAGCCCGCCGCCACGGCCGAGCTGCGCGGCACCGAGGTGGCCGCGGCCCGCGCCCGGGCGGCAGGCATCGACTTCGGCCCGTGTTCCGCCGCCGATGTACCGGAGGCACCCCGCGGTGTGCGGTGCGGCACGGTGACCGTCCCGCTCGACTACGCCCACCCGGACGGCACCCGGATCAAACTGACCGTCAGCCGGATCCCGGCGACGCAGAAGGACCCGCGCAACAGCAAGCGGAAGGTCCCCCGGCAGGGCGCCCTCGTCTACAACCCCGGCGGCCCCGGCGCGTCCGGCATGTACTTCCCGCTGAGCGGCACGGTCCCGCAGTGGCAGCGGATCGCCGCCGCCTACGACCTGGTCGGCTACGCCCCGCGCGGCGTGGGCCGTTCGGCGCCGCTGTCCTGCGAGGACCCGAAGCGCTTCGTCAAGGCGCCCACCACGGCGCCGGCCCACCCGACGGAGGCGTTCAAGCGGCAGCGCATCGCCGAGGCCAAGGCGTACGCGCGCGGCTGCGCCCGGCGCTCGGGGAGCAAGCTGCGCTTCTACACCTCGCTGAACAACGCCCGGGACCTCGACGTGCTGCGGGCCGCGCTGGGTGAGGACCGACTGACCTTCGTCGGAGCGTCGTACGGCACCTACTTCGGCGCGCTGTACGCGGCCATGTTCCCCTCGCACGTACGGCGCATGGTGCTGGACTCGGCGGTGAACCCGGACCCGACGAAGGTCTGGTACCGCGACAACCTCGACCAGTCGGCCGCCTTCGAGGACCGCTGGGCGGACTTCCGGGACTGGATCGCCCGCCACGACGACGTCTACAGGCTCGGGAACACCGCGGCGAAGGTGCAGCGCAGCTACGACACCGCGGTCCGGCGCCTGGCCGCGAAGGCGGCCGGCGGGAAGGTCGGTCCCAGCCAGCTGCAGAGCGCGTTCCTGACGGCCGGGTACTACGACGACTTCTGGCCGAGCCGGGCCGAGGTGCTCTCGGCCTATCTGCACGGCAACCCGAAGCCGCTGGTCCGGCTGGCCACGCCGAGCCCGGAGACGGCCACCGATGCGGAGAACGGCAGCGCGGTCTACACGGCCGTGGAGTGCAACGACGCGCCCTGGCCCACGGACTGGAAGGTGTGGGACCGGGACAACACCCGGCTGGCCCGGGTGGCGCCGTTCGAGACGTGGGCCAACGCCTGGATGAACCTGCCCTGTGCGTACTGGCCGGCGCCCCGGCAGCAGCCGCTGGACCTGCGGACCGGGCCGGGTGAGCTGCCGCCGGTGCTGATCCTGGCGGCCGAGCGGGACGCGGCGGCGCCGTACCCCGGGGCGCTGGAGATGAACCGGCGGCTGGCCGGCTCGGTGCTGGTGACCGAGCGGGACGCGGGGACGCACGGGATCGGGGGCGGGCCGAACCAGTGCGTCAACGGGCACCTCGACGCGTATCTGCTGGAGGGGCGGGTTCCGGGGCGGCGCGCGTCGTGCGCGCCGCACGGGTTGCCTCCGGCGGCCGGGCCGGCGAAAGAGGCTCGGCGAGGCTCTTTGCGGGCCGGGCGGCGCTAGGGGGCGCGCTTCAGGCCAGGCCCGCCACCAAGTCCGCGATGTCCTTGCGGCGGCCTGTGAAGAACGGGATCTCCTCGCGGACGTGCATGCGGGCCTCGGAGCCGCGCAGGTGGCGCATGAGGTCGACGATGCGGTGGAGCTCGTCGGCCTCGAAGGCCAGGATCCACTCGTAGTCGCCGAGGGAGAACGAGGCCACCGTGTTGGCGCGCACGTCCGGGTAGCCGCGGGCCATCTTGCCGTGGTCGGCGAGCATGCGGCGGCGGTCCTCGTCGGGCAGCAGATACCAGTCGTAGCTGCGCACGAAGGGGTACACGCTGACGTAGTTGCGCGGGGTCTCGTCGGCGAGGAACGCCGGGATGTGCGAGCGGTTGAACTCGGCGGGGCGGTGCAGCGCCATGTTGGACCACACCGGCGTGAGGGCGCGGCCCAGCTTGGTGCGGCGGAAGAGGTTGTACGCGTCCTGCAGCTGGTCGCTGGTCTCGGCGTGCCACCAGATCATGAGGTCGGCGTCGGCGCGCAGGCCGGAGAGGTCGTAGGTGCCGCGGATCGTCACGTCCTTGGCGGCGAGCTGGTCGAACAGCTCCTGGACCTCGTCGGCGTAACCCGCGCGGTCCTCCGGCAGCACGTCCTTCAGCTTGAAGACCGACCAGAGGGTGTAGCGGATGACCTCGTTGAGGTCCTTGGCCAGCTTGCCCTTGTTCGGGATCCTGCCGGACTCGGTGGTGGGGGCGTCGTCACTCATGGTCCCTATTCTCCCGCTCCGCCGTGGAGGCTCTGCACCGGGTTGGCCGCAAGCTCCCGGATTCCGCTCAGGTCGCCGCCGAGCTGGTCGACGGCCGCGTATGCGCTCGCGATGCAGGCCGGGATGCCGACGCCGTCGTACTGCGCACCGCACACCGCGAGGCCCGGCAGCTCGGCGACGTGCTCGCGGATGCGGGCCACGCGCGCGTGGTGCCCGACCGGGTACTGCGGCAGGCCGTCGGTCCAGCGGGTGACCCGGGTCCGCAGGGGTACGGCGTCCAGGCCGGTGGCCTCGCGCAGGTCGTGCCGGGACACCTCGACGAGGGCGGCGTCGTCCCGCTGGAGGATCTCCGTCTCGCCGTGCCGGCCCACGGAGGTGCGCAGCACGAGCACGTCCGGGTCCTCCTCGGCGATCCAGCCCCATTTGCGGGAGGCGAACGTGGACGCCTTGATGGCGCGGCCGTCGACGGGCGGCACGAGGAAGCCGCTGCCCTCCGGGAGGTCGGCGTCCGCACGCCGGTAGGCGAGGGTGACGAGGGCCATCGAGGCGTACTCGACAGCGGCGAGTTCGGCCGCCGCGGCCGGGGCCTCGGCGCGCAGCAGGCCGGCGGCCGCACCTGCGGGCACGGCGACGACGACCGCGTCCGCGTGCAGCACACGGCCGCCCGCGACCACGCGCCAGACCGTGTCCGGCCGCGCCGCCGCGGAGGGCTGCGCGAGCGGCGAGCCGTCGGCGCCCGCGCCGTCCGCCTCCGGCCTGCGCACCCTTCTCAGCTCCGTCACCGTGGTGCCGGTCAGGATCTCCCCGCCCCGCGCCCGCACCGACTCCGCGACCGCGAGCGGCAGGGTGCCGACTCCGCCCTCGATGCCCATGAAGACCGGCCCGGTCTGCTGGTTCGCCGCGGCCTTGGCCTGGATCTCGCGGACCGCCTCCGTGAGGGAGGCGTGGGTGCGGGCGGCCTGGAAGAGCTGCGGGACGGCCGAGCGCATCGAGATGCGGTACGCGTCGCCGGCGTACACCCCGCCGAGCAGGGGCTCGACGAGGCGGTCGACGACTTCGCGGCCGAGGCGTGCGGCCACGAACTCCCCCACGGCCACGTCGTCGCCGACCTCGGTGCGCGGCAGGTCGGCGTCGCGCTCGATGCGGGCCAGGCCCTCGTCGGAGAGCACTCCGGAGAGCGCGCCGGCGGTGCCGGGGACACCCATCACATGGCCCTTGGGCATGGGTCGCAGGGCGCCGCGGGTCCAGATCGAGGCGGTCGCGGTGGCCGGCGGCTGAAGCCGCTCGGTCAGACCGACCTCGCGGGCGAGGGCCACGGCCTCGGGGCGGCGGGCGAGCATCGACTCGGCGCCGAGGTCGACCCGCACGCCCGCGATCTCGCCGGGGAGCAGCTTGCCGCCGACCCGGTCCGCGGCCTCCAGCACGGTCACGCGCGCGCCGCGCCCGAGCAGCCGGTGGGCGGCGGCCAGCCCGGCGACACCGGCACCGATGACGACGACATGCCCCGTGGGCGTACCCGTTGCGCTCATGCCCCCACTTTCTCAGACCCCACTGACACTCCGGCCAGGGCCCGAGGTCCCCCGCACCGGGGACCGTCGGCCGAACGTTCCGGCACGTCCGGTCGTCGTAGGAACGTCACAGGCCGCACAGCCCTCGGGGGTACCGCTCATGCGCACAGCACGTTCCGCACGACCCGCACGTCCCGCCAGGGCCCTGGCCCAGATCCTGCTCGCCGCATCCCTCGCCCTCGCCGGGTGCGGCGGCGCCGCCGACGACAACACGGGCGGCGGCACCTCGGCGAAGTCCGCGGCGAACGGCGCGGACGTGGCCGCCGGACCGCGCACGGCGGACGGCACCAAGCCCGCGGCACCGAGGACACCACGGCTCACCCAGAACGCGATCATCCGGACCGCGTCCCTCACCCTCCAGGTGAAGGACGTGCCCAAGGCCCTGGACCAGGCCCGGACCACCGCGGCGGACGCGGGCGGCTACGTCGGCGAGGAGAGCACGAGCCGGGACGCCGGCGGCCATGAGCACACCCGGGTCGTGCTGCGGGTGCCCGGCGCGAAGTACGACGAGGTGCTCGCCGGGCTCCAGGGCACGGGCCGGCTGATCGACCGTACGGCCCAGGCGGAGGACGTCACCGACCAGGTCGTCGACGTGGACAGCCGCGTCAGGTCGCAGCGGGCCAGTGTGGACCGGATCCGCGCGCTGATGGCCCGGGCGACCAAGCTGAGCGATGTCGTCGACCTGGAGGGCGAGTTGAGCAGCCGTCAGGCCGACCTGGAGGCGCTGCTGGCCCGGCAGGCGTCCCTGAAGGACCGCACGAGCCTCGCCACCATCACGCTGTCGCTGTCCGAGACGCCGGTGAAGAAGGCCTCCGGTGACGACTCCCCCGGTGTCGTGGACGCGCTGTCCGGTGGCTGGCACGTGTTCGTGAGCATGCTGCGCTGGATCGTCCTGGCGCTCGGTGCCGCCCTGCCGTTCGCGGCGTGCGCGGCGCTGCTGACCCTGCTGTGGCTGCGGGTCGTACGGCCCCGGCTGCCGCGCCGGCCGGAGCCCGCGCCCGCAATGACCGCGCTGGGACCGCTGCCGTCGGCCCGCCCCGCGCCGGAGTCCGCCGAGGAGCGGCCCGACCGCGACTGACCTGCCCGCGCCCCGTAGCGTGGTGCCATGAGCGTGCGCGGCGGGCGGGGCGGGACGGAACGACTGGTCGTGATCGGCGGGGACGCCGCGGGCATGTCCGCGGCGTCGCAGGCACGCCGGCTGAAGGGGCCCGGCGAACTGGAGATCGTGGCCTTCGAACGCGGCCACTTCACCTCCTTCTCGGCGTGCGGCATCCCCTACTGGGTGGGCGGCGACGTCCCGGAACGGGACGAACTGATCGCCCGCACCCCCGAGGAGCACCGGGGGCGCGGGATCGATCTGCGGCTGCGTACCGAGGTCACGGAGATCGACGTGGCCGGGGCGCGGGTACGCGCGCGTGACGTCGATTCCGGCGCCGAGTCCTGGACGCCGTACGACAAACTCGTCATCGCCACCGGCGCGCGGCCGGTCCGCCCCGGCCTGCCCGGCGTGGACGCCCCCGGCGTGCACGGCGTGCAGACCCTGGACGACGGCCAGGCCCTGCTGGAGACGCTGGCACGCACGCGTGGCCGCAGGGCCGTGGTCGTGGGCGCCGGCTACATCGGCGTGGAGATGGCGGAGGCGCTGATCAACCGCGGCTTCGAGGTGACGGTCGTCAACCGCGGCAAGGAGCCCATGTCGACGCTCGACGCGGACATGGGCCGGCTGGTGCACCGGGCCATGGAGGGCCTCGGCATCACCATGGTGAACGACGCCGAGGTCACCAAGATCCTCACCGGGGAGGACGGCCGGGCCCGCGCGGTGGCCACGGAGGACGCCGAGTACCCGGCGGACGTCGTCGTCCTCGGCATCGGCGTCCGCCCGGAGACCGCCCTCGCGAGGGCCGCCGGCCTCCCCCTCGGCACGCACGGCGGCCTGCTCACCGACCTCGCGATGCGGGTGCGCGGCCACCGGAACATCTGGGCGGGCGGCGACTGTGTGGAGGTGCTCAACCTGGTCTCGGGCCAGGACCAGTACGTGCCGCTCGGCACCCATGCCAACAAGCACGGCCAGGTCATCGGCACCAACGCCGGCGGCGGTTACGCCACGTTCCCGGGCGTGGTCGGCACGGCGGTCAGCAAGGTCTGCGACCTGGAGATCGCCCGCACCGGTCTGCGCGAGAAGGACGCCGACCGGGTGGGCCTGCGGTACGAGACGGTCACCATCGAGTCCACCAGCCGCGCCGGTTACTACCCGGGCGCCTCCCCGATGACGGTCAAGATGCTCGCCGAACGCCGCACGGGCCGGCTGCTCGGCGTCCAGATCGTCGGCCGGGAGGGCGCGGCGAAACGGGTCGACATCGCCGCGGTGGCGCTGACCGCGCAGATGACGGTGGAACAGATGACAGCCCTGGACCTGGGCTACGCCCCGCCTTTCTCCCCGGTGTGGGACCCGGTCCTGGTGGCGGCGAGAAAGGCGACGGCGAAGGTGCGGGTCTCCTAGGTCCTGTCGTCAAACTCCCGCCGTCCGCCCGGAGGGCGGGCCTCGCGCCCGCCGCGGAGCAGCTGATGTATGCAGTAGGTGCGTGCTCTGGGGGTCCCCCCCGGCCCAAGGCTGGGGGAGTGCCGGGCCCTGGCCCTCGTACTGGGCGTACTTGGGCCCGGGCCCTGTACGGCGAGTGGGGGTGCCCCCTTTGGGGGAGCGTGCATGGCGTCGCGGGGCTGGGGGCACCGCCCGGCCGAAGGCTGGGGGAGGGAGTTTGACGACAGGGCCTAAGCCGTTCCGCTGATGCGGGGCAGAGCCGAGACGGCCGCCGGTGGCTGCTCGCCCGCCGGTTTCGCGTGTGTGGCGGTGGGCCGGGTCGACCGCAGCCGATAGCTGACGGCCTCGTCCAGCGTCACGGGCCGCTGCATCTGCGAAGCCAGCCGTCCGGCCTCCTGGCCGAGCCGTGCGACGTCCTCCCAGGGGAGCCGTACGACCAGGGAGATCTCCGCCTCACCGTCGGGCAGCGCATGCATCGGAGGAATGATTCGTTCACTCATCGCCTGTCCTCACGTCGGTTGACGAGAGATACGCACACTCACCCCACGCCGTTCACCGATTCGCCCGCCGCATCCCGGGCACTACTTCTGTGTGGTCATCCCCGTCCATGACATGAACCCGGTGCGCCGCACGCCCTGGGTGACGTACGCCCTCATCGCCGCGAACGTCCTGGTGTTCGTCACCACGCCCGGCATAGCCGGTTCCGTGGCCGGCGGCAGCGGCCTGGCGCAGTTGTGCCATCTGCAGGCCTTCATGGACCACTACGCGGCGGTCCCCCGAGAGCTGATCCACCATCAGATGCCCAGGCTGGTCCCGACGGGCGGCGTCGGTGTGGGCCCGCACGGCCCGGGCTGTGTCGTGGCGCCGCCGGCCTACGACAAGTCGCCGCCGCTGTCGGTCTTCACGGCCATGTTCCTGCACGGCAGCTGGCTGCACCTGCTCGGGAACATGCTCTTCCTGCTGATCTTCGGCAACAACGTCGAGGACCGGATGGGCCACATCCGCTTCTTCCTTTTCTACGTCGTCTGCGGTTACGCGGCCGGATACGGTTTCGCGCTGCTCAACGACAGTTCGGGCGACCCGTTGATCGGCGCGTCCGGTGCGATCGCGGGGGTGCTCGGCGCCTATATCGTGCTGTGGCCGAGGGCGCGGGTGTGGGTGCTCGTCCCGTTCCTGGTCTTCCTGCCGCTCCGGCTGCCCGCCTGGCTGGTGCTGGGCTTCTGGTTCCTGCTGCAGGCGGTCTACTCGTCCGGGCACGGCGTGTCCGGGGCGGGCACGGTCGCGTACGCGGCGCACGTGGTCGGATTCGTGGCCGGCATGCTGCTGGCCTGGCCGCTCAAGCCCGGCACGCCACCCCCGCCGGAGCCGCGCGGCCTGCTGTTCGGCAGGCGGGCGCGGCCCCGCTACACCTGGTGAGCCGGCCGGGTCAGCGGGCCGTCGCGGTGTGGACGTAGTCCACGAGCCGGGTCAGCGCGTCCGGGTCGGTGTTCGGCAGGACGCCGTGGCCGAGGTTGAAGACATGGCCCTCCAGGCCGGCGGCCGCGTCCAGCACCTCGCGGGCCTTGGCCTCGACGGTGTCCTTGTCGGTGAACAGGACCGTCGAGTCGAGATTGCCCTGGAGCGCCTTGCCGGGGCCGACGCGGCGCTGCGCCTCGTCCAGCGGGACGCGCCAGTCGACGCCGACCACGTCCGCGCCGGCCTCGCCCATGAGCTTCAGCAGCTCGCCGGTGCCGACACCGAAGTGGATGCGCGGGACGCCGTAGCCGGCGACGGCGTCGAAGACCTTCGCGGAGGCGGGCATGGCCGAGCGCCGGTAGTCCGCCGGGGCGAGGGCGCCGACCCAGGAGTCGAACAGCTGGACCGCGCTCGCGCCGGCCTCGATCTGCACCTTCAGGAAGGCGGCCGTGATGTCGGCCAGGCGGTCCAGCAGGTCGGCCCACAGCTCGGGGTCGCCGTACATCATCGCCTTGGCGTTCTCGTACGTGCGCGAGGGACCGCCCTCGACGAGGTAGCTCGCGAGGGTGAAAGGCGCACCCGCGAAACCGATCAGCGGAGTGCTGCCCAGCTCCTTGGTGAGCAGGCCGATGGCCTCGGTGACGTAGGGGACGTCCTCGGGTGTGAGGTCGCGCAGCCGGGCCAGGTCGGCGCGGGTGCGGATGGGCTCCTCGACGACCGGGCCGACGCCCGGCTTGATGTCGAGGCCGAGGCCGACGGCCTTCAGCGGGACGACGATGTCGCTGTAGTAGATCGCCGCGTCCACGTGGTGCCGGCGCACCGGCTGCAGCGTGATCTCGGTGACCAGCTCGGGCCGCATGCAGGACTCCAGCATGGGGATGCCCTCGCGCACCTTGCGGTACTCGGGCAGGGAGCGGCCGGCCTGGCGCATGAACCACACGGGGGTGTGCGGCACGGGTTCGCGCCTGCACGCCTTGAGGAAGGCGCTGTCGTACGTCGCTGTCGGCTGCATGCTGGTCTTGGCGGTCACAGAGGCAAGTTTCGCATGCCGTCGGACGCGGTTCGCCCCTGCCCGGTGCCGGCCGGGAGTCGGGGCGCTCGCCCGTGGCCACGTGCGTCGCGGTGGTGTCTTGCCCTGCGCGAAGGCCCGGTTCCCCTTACTCTTCCCCGCATGGCTGCGGCTCACGGACGAATGTCGGACAGCGCTGACGGATTGGACGACGTGAAGGACACCGAGGAGGCGGACCGGCGTTCCGGAACTTCGGGGCCGCCGGCGTTCCAGGCCGCGGTCGAAGCCCTGCGCAGCAGCCGGCTGCGGCCGCAGGTCGAGGTGGAGCCCACGCCCGCCCCGCAGCGGCTCGCCCCGTACACGTACGCGCTGGAGGCCGTGGTGGTCGACGGCGAACAGGAGCTGGCCGATGGACGCCTGGTGCTGCTGCACGACCCGGCGGGTCACGACGCCTGGCGCGGCACCTTCCGGCTGGTGACGCTGGTGCGCGCGGAGCTGGAGCCGGAGATGGCCGCCGATCCGCTGCTGCCGGAGGTCTGCTGGTCATGGCTGACCGGGGCGCTGCAGGCGCGCGGGCTCGGCTACGGCGAGCCGAGCGGGACGATCACACGCGCGAGTTCGCACTACTTCGGCGGGCTGGCCGAGCGGCCGGCGGCCTCACAGATCGAGATCCGGGCGTCCTGGACGCCCCGGGAGGGTCTCGGCGGCGTGCCGGACACCGCCTCCCATCTGGCCTCCTGGTGTGATCTGCTGGCCCAGGTCGCGGGGCTGCCGCCGGCCGGTCCGGGCGACGCCTCGGTGGTGACGCTGCCGCAGCGCAGGGGCCCGCAGTCACGGTGAGCGCGGCCGGCGAACCGGCGCTTCATCCGCATGGGCGCCTTATTGACCATCCCTTTGTCGATACGGCCACTTTCCGACCTCGAATGGCACCCTCTCGAACCGATTCGATCTTCGGATGATCGATCGCATGTCCGAATTGCACAGATTGTTACTCACTAGATCGTGATCATTCTCTAAAGGCGGACGACTTTGCTGCCGAAGACGACTGTGACCTTGAAAGCACGGTTCGTCCCGGCTTCCTCCCCACAAGCCGGCCCCGTCCCCCCACCCAGGAGGCCTGGTGTCCGTTCTCCTCGAGCAGCCCGCAAGCCTGGTCGCCTACCGCCCGAACAAGCCGACCGCCATGGTGGTCGTGGCCGACCCGCGCGTCCGTTCCACCGTCACCCGCCATCTGTGGGCGCTCGGCGTGCGCGATGTCATCGAAGCCTCGTCCATCGCGGAGGCTCGTCCCCGCATCGGCAACCCGCGCGACATCTGCGTCGCCGACGTCCATCTGCCCGACGGCTCCGGCCTGACCCTGCTGTCCGAGACCCGCGCCGCGGGCTGGCCCAACGGGCTGGCGCTGTCCGCCGCCGACGACATCGGCGCGGTGCGCAACGCCCTGGCCGGCGGGGTCAAGGGGTACGTCGTCACCGGCACCCGTACCAACCTCGGCCTGCCCACCCGGCCCGGCGCCGCTCCCCTCGGCGCCGCCCGGATGCACCGCCGCCCCCCGGGTGCCCCGAGCCACCCGGGCGGCTACCGCGAACTGTCCGGCCGCGAGGTCGAGGTGCTGCGGCTGGTCGCGGAGGGCCAGTCGAACAAGGCGATCGGCGTGTCCATGGGCCTGTCCGCCCTGACCGTCAAGAGCCACCTCGCCCGCATCGCCCGCAAGCTGGGCACGGGCGACCGGGCCGGCATGGTTGCCGTGGCCCTGCGCACGGGGATCATCCACTGAGCCGAGCCGAGCACCGGGCCGAGCGTCCAAGCGATCATTGTCCACCGAGCCACCCGTTGAGCCGTTCAGAGCAGCGGACGGTTCACTCCGTGAACCGCACCTTTCACCGACCTGACTGGTTTACGACCCTCCAGCGCCCGCCGACGGAACGTTCCGTCGGCGGGCGCCGTCCACACACGGATACCCTTGACAGGTGACCGACGCCCAAGAGACCGCAGCAGACAGCTCCCTGCGCATCACCGGAGGCACTCCCCCGGACGACGCCGGATCTTCTGTGATGGGGGCGCCGACACCGCTTCTCGAACCCCGCGAGGGCATTCCGCCCGTCGTCGCCGACGAGGCCTCGCTCGCCAAGGTGGTCGCCGCCTTCGCCGCGGGCTCCGGCCCGGTCGCCGTCGACGCCGAGCGGGCCTCCGGCTACCGCTACGGCCAGCGCGCCTACCTGGTGCAGCTGCGCCGCGAGGGCGCGGGGACCGCGCTGATCGACCCCGTCGCCTGCCCCGACCTGTCCGGGCTCGGCGAGGCGCTGTCCGGCGTCGAATGGGTGCTGCACGCCGCCACCCAGGACCTGCCCTGCCTGCGTGAGATAGGCATGGTCCCGGCCCGGCTCTTCGACACCGAGCTGGCCGGAAGGCTCGCCGGATTCCCCCGGGTCGGCCTCGGCGCCATGGTCGAGAACGTGCTCGGCTTCGTCCTGGAGAAGGGCCACTCCGCCGTCGACTGGTCGACCCGGCCGCTGCCCGAGCCGTGGCTCAGGTACGCCGCGCTCGACGTGGAGCTCCTCGTCGACCTGCGCGACGCCCTGGAGAAGGAGCTGGACCGGCAGGGCAAGCTGGAGTGGGCCCTGCAGGAGTTCGACGCGATCGCGGCCGCGCCGCCGGCCGAGCCGAGGAAGGACCCGTGGCGCCGCACGTCCGGGATGCACAAGGTGCGCAGGCGCCGGCAGCTCGGTGTCGTACGGGAACTGTGGGAGACGCGGGACCGGATCGCACAGCGGCGGGACGTCTCGCCGGGCAAGGTGCTCAGTGACGCCGCCATCGTGGAGGCGGCGCTCGCTCTCCCGGCCAACGTCCATGCGCTCGCGGCGCTGAACGGGTTCGGGCACCGGGTGGGACGGCGGCAGCTGGAGCAGTGGCAGGCGGCGGTCGACCGGGCCAAGGCCCTGCCGGATTCCGCGCTGCCCCAGCCGGGTCAGCCCGTGACCGGGCCCCCGCCGCCGCGGGCCTGGGCCGACAAGGATCCCGCCGCCGCGGCCCGGCTGTCCGCGGCCCGGGCGGGGATCACCGCTCTGGCCGAGCAGCTCAACATGCCGCAGGAGAACGTGGTGTCCCCGGACACGGTCAGGCGTATTTGCTGGGAACCACCGAAGGTGATCGACGCCGGCTCGGTGGAGACCGCCCTGGCCGGATACGGGGCGCGGGCGTGGCAGGTGGAGCTGGTGGCGCCGGTGCTGGTCGCCGCGCTGGCCAGGAACCAGGGTGCCTGACCGCCGTAGGGCTTGATCGCGTTCGGCGCCCGCACGTCGAGATCAAGCCATACCGCATGCCGCGGTGGTGTGACCTTCGCCGCTCCAGCGGAGGGGACTGGGCAGCAACATTACCCATGAGTAGCATGGGCTTAAGCAAGCGCTCAGCGTCCCGCACCCTGGAGGAGAGCCATCGTGCCTCGTACCGTCAGGGACGTCGTCTTCGTCGACGGCGTCCGCACCCCGTTCGGCAAGGCGGGCCCGAAGGGCATCTACCACGAGACCCGCGCCGACGACCTCGTCGTGAAGGCGATCCGGGAGCTGCTGCGCCGCAACCCCGGTCTGGACCCGAAGAAGATCGACGAGGTCGCCATCGCCGCGACCACGCAGATCGGTGACCAGGGGCTCACCCTGGGCCGTACGGCCGGCATCCTGGCCGGGCTTCCGCAGTCCGTGCCCGGCTACTCGATCGACCGCATGTGCGCCGGCGCCCTGACCGCCGTGACGACCACCGCCGGTTCGATCGCGTTCGGTGCCTACGACGCCGTCATCGCCGGTGGTGTGGAGCACATGGGCCGCCACCCGATGGGCGAGGGCGTGGACCCGAACCCGCGGTTCGTCTCCGAGAAGCTGGTCGACGAGTCCGCCCTGTTCATGGGCATGACGGCGGAGAACCTGCACGACCGCTACCCGCACATCACCAAGCTGCGGGCCGACGAGTACGCGGTGCGCTCGCAGGAGAAGGCCGCGAAGGCGTACGCCAACGGCAAGATCCAGCAGGACCTGGTGCCGATCTCGGTGCGCCGCACCAGCCCCGAGGCCGGCGAGACCGGCTGGGGCCTGGTCACCGCCGACGAGCCGATGCGCCCGGGCACGACCCTGGAGAACCTGCAGGGCCTGAAGACGCCGTTCCGTGTGCACGGCAGGGTCACCGCCGGCAACGCGGCCGGTCTGAACGACGGCGCCACCGCCTCGATCATTGCCTCCGAGGACTTCGCCCGCGAGAACGGCCTGCCCGTCAAGATGCGGCTCGTCTCCTACGCCTTCGCGGGCGTCGAGCCGGAGGTCATGGGCTACGGCCCGATCCCGGCCACCGAGAAGGCCCTCGCCAAGGCGGGCCTCGGCATCTCCGACATCGGTCTGTTCGAGATCAACGAGGCCTTCGCCGTCCAGGTCCTGGCCTTCCTCGACCACTACGGCATCGCGGACGACGACGAGCGCGTCAACCAGTACGGCGGCGCCATCGCCTTCGGTCACCCGCTGGCCTCCTCCGGCGTCCGCCTCATGACGCAGCTGGCCCGCCAGTTCGAGGAGCAGCGACACGTCCGCTACGGCCTGACCACCATGTGCGTCGGCTTCGGCATGGGCGCGACGGTCATCTGGGAGAACCCGCACTTCGAGGGGGACAAGTGAGCACCACCGCCGAGCTTCTGAAGCAGGCCGCGCAGCAGTTCCCCGACGAGGTCGTCACCAGTGCGCACGTACGCCACTTCGACCTGCCGTTCGGTGCGGGCCGCTTCGCGCTGATCACGCTGGACAACGGCTTCGACCACACCAAGCCGACCACCTTCGGCCCGGGCTCGCTGGCGAACCTGAACACCGCCATCGACCAGGTCGAGAAGGAGGCGGCGGACGGCGAGATCGTCGGCGTCGGCATCACCGGCAAGCCGTTCATCTTCGCGGTCGGCGCCGACCTCAAGGGCGTCGAGGTCCTCAAGGAGCACGAGCACGCGCTCGCCATCGGCAAGGGCGGCCACGACGTCTTCAAGCGTCTGGCGGGCCTGGCCGTCCCGACCTTCGCCTACTACAACGGCGCGGCGATGGGCGGCGGTGTCGAGGTCGGTCTGCACTGCACCTACCGCACGGTGTCGAAGGCCGTCCCGGCGTTCTCGCTCCCCGAGGTCTTCCTCGGCCTGGTCCCCGGCTGGGGCGGCTGCACCCTGCTGCCCAACCTGATCGGCGCCGACAAGGCCGTCTCGGTCATCATCGAGAACTCGCTGAACCAGAACAAGCAGCTGAAGGGCAAGCAGGTCTTCGAGCTCGGCATCGCCGACGCGATCTTCGAGGGCGCCGACTTCCTGGAGCAGTCGCTGCTGTGGACCGCGCAAGTCCTCAAGGGCGACGTCCAGGTCGAGCGCCCGGTGATCGACCGCGGTGAGGCCTGGGACCAGGCCGTCGAGCGGGGCCGGTTCGTCGCCGACACCAAGGTGCACGGCGCGGCCCCGGCCGCCTACCGCGCCCTCGACATCATCGCGGCCGCCAAGAACGGCGACCTGCAGCAGGGTTACGACGCCGAGGACCAGGCCCTCGCGGACCTGATCATGAGCGGTGAACTGCGCGCCGGTCTCTACGCGTTCAACCTGGTCCAGAAGCGCGGCAAGCGTCCCGCCGGCGCCCCGGACAAGAACCTGGCCCGCCCGGTCACCAAGGTCGGTGTCGTCGGCGCCGGTCTGATGGCCTCCCAGCTCGCCCTGCTCTTCCTGCGCCGCCTGGAGGTGCCGGTCGTGCTGACCGACATCGACCAGGAGCGCGTCGACAAGGGTGTGGGCTACGTCCACTCCGAGATCGACAAGCTGCTCGGCAAGGGCCGGATCAACCAGGACAAGGCCAACCGTCTCAAGGCGCTGGTCACCGGCGTCCTGGACAAGGCCGAGGGCTTCTCCGACGCGGACTTCGTCATCGAGGCCGTGTTCGAGGAGATCGGTGTCAAGCAGCAGGTGTTCGCCGAGGTCGAGGCGGTCGCCCCGGCGCACGCGATCCTCGCGACCAACACCTCCTCGCTGTCGGTGACGGAGATGGCGTCGAAGCTCAAGCACCCCGAGCGGGTCGTGGGCTTCCACTTCTTCAACCCGGTCGCGGTCCTGCCGCTGCTGGAGATCGTCCGCGGCGAGCAGACCGACGACGCGTCGCTGGCCACCGCGTTCGCCGTCGCCAAGAAGCTGAAGAAGACCGCGGTGCTGGTCAAGGACGCCCCGGCGTTCGTCGTGAACCGCATCCTGACCCGCTTCATGGGCGAGATCCAGAACGTCATCGACGAGGGCACCCCGGTCGAGGTCGCCGAGAAGGCCGTCGAGCCGCTCGGTCTGCCGATGTCCCCGCTGGTGCTGCTGGAGCTGGTCGGCCCGGCGATCGGCCTGCACGTCTCGGAGACCCTCAACCGGGCCTTCCCGGACCGCTTCACGGTGTCCCCGAACCTCAAGGCGGTCGTGGAGGCGGGCAAGCGCGGCTTCTACGTCTACGACAGCGGCAAGCCGGAGCTGGACCCGGAGGTCGCCGCGCTGCTGAAGCAGGGCGATGTCGTGCTGACCGAGGAGCAGGTCCGCGCCCGTGTCCTGGACGCGGTGGCGCAGGAGATCGGGCTCATGCTCGACGAGGGCGTCGTCGCCGAGGCACAGGACATCGACCTCTGCCTCATCACCGGCGCCGGCTGGCCCTTCCACCTGGGCGGCATCACGCCGTACCTGGACCGCGAGGGCGTCTCGGAGCGCGTGAACGGCAAGAAGTTCCTGGCGCAGGGCGTGGCCAGCGTCCCTGTGTAAGGCACCGCATACGGTCGTAGGATGCCCGGCACACCGACTGGTGTGCCGGGCATCGGCGCTCTCAGCCCGCGCCCTGGCGGCCGTCCTCGACATGGACGACGTGCAGCTCCGTGCCGTCGAGATCGCGCCGGGAGCGGCCGAGGATGCCGACGGCCAGGTGCGTGGGGTCGTCGGGGTCGTCCAGTGGGACGAAGGTGACGACGTCCGGGTGGTGGCCGGTCACCAGCCAGCCCTCGCCGTTGTGCAGTTCCAGCACCCGGAAGTCGCCCGCGGGGCCCCCGACCCGTACCGGCCCGAACTCCCGCAGGATCTCGGTGGCTTGGGCGGCGAGGTCCCCGGTGGGCTGTTCGAGCACGACACAGGTGCCGTGCTCGAACAGCACCCACGTCTTTCCGGAGCCGGCAAGGAGACGCCGCCAGGCGTCGATGAGAGTCTCGGTGTCCACGCCGGCCATCATGGCGCACTCAGACCTGCCGCCACGCCTCCAGGGCCAGTCCCGGCTCCGACTTGCGGCGGGTCAGCAGGAGTTGGCCGGTCGACGGAGACAACGTTGCCGCCGTCACCCGGCCGTCCGCGTCCGTGGTCAGGGACACCGTCGCGTCCACCGGCAGTCGCGGGCCCGACTCGGTCCACCAGGCGCCCGCCGACTCCGCCTCGGTGGGGTACGCGGCGAAGGCGACGCGGCCGCTCGCCGAGCGCTGGGCGAGCAGGGTGCAGTCGTGGCCGTCGAGTTCGCAGCGGACCGCCGAGACCGGGCCGGAACCGGCCGAGGGCAGCAGGGTGACCGGTTTGCCGCCGGGGCGCCAGGCGCACAGGTCGCCGCCCGGGTCGGTGTAGAAGAGCGTCGTGCTGTCGGGGGAGGTGGCCAGGGCGTACAGGGTGCCCGGGCGGACCGGGGTGCGCAGGGACTCGGTCAGGACCGGCTCGGCGCCCGCCTCCTCCTGGCGCCAGTGGAGGATCCCGTCGGGGACGGCCGCGTACAGCTCGACCCTGCCGGACTCCCCCGTCACCGCCGCCAGACCGTCCCGGACGTTCTCGCCCTTCAGGTCCCGCCAGGCCTCCCAGCCGCCCTTCTCCTTCTGTGCGAGCAGCCGCACCCCGCCCTGGCCGTCGGGCACGAAGACATGGGCGCGGCCCTGTGCGTCGACGGCGACCGCGGGCGTGCCCGTGCGCTCGCCCTTCTTCAGCGGGTGGCCGAGCGGGTTCCAGTCCAGGGCCGCGAGCCGCGGGCGGAAGTGGGTGGAGTGCACAAGTCCCGATTCGCCCTTGACGGTGGGGCGCCAGGAGACCAGATGGGCGTAGCCGTCGGCACCCTGGCCGATCGCGAGCACGGGGTGCAGCCTCTGGTCGCCGCCCACCGTGCGCGGGGTGGTCCAGGGGCCGCCGGGTTCGCGCTCCGCCCGGCACAGGACGGCGTCGCCCGACAGCTGGTAGACACTGAGCCGGCCGTCTCGGCCGCGCAGAAGCCAGTCGCCGTTCACCGGTTCACTCTAGCCGCGGGCCGCACGAACAACCTCGCCGCCCCTGGTCACAGCCGCTTCGCACTGCGGAAGAGCCCGGCGTAGAAGCCGTTTCCGTCGAGGCGCGAGACACCGCCCTGGTCGCCGATCGTGGGGCCGTTCTGCTCCTTGCGGCTGGAGATGAAGACCTTGTGGCCCTCGGTGTCCGGGCCGAGGTAGATCGCCGAGTGGTCCATGTGGTTGGCGGTGCGGTGGTCCATCTTGAAGAACAGCAGATCGCCCGGCTGGAGGACGTCGATGTTCTGCGGCCGCACGTACCAGGGGCTCGGGCCCTGGAGCTTGATGATGTCCACGCCCTCCTTGCCGCGGGCCATGCCGTCGGCGGTGCGCGGCAGCCCGTCGCCGTGGTCGTTGTCGGACATCAGCGGATAGCGGGCCCGGTAGCCGTAGACCAGGCGCAGATAGCCGGAGCAGTCCACGGCGCGCAGCCGGTCCTGCTGCGGGTACTTGGTCACGCCGTCCCGGAAGGTGTACGGGATGCCGCTGCTCGGCGGCCTTGATCCGGCCCAGGTCCTGCAGATTGGCCAGCCACGGTTTGTCCTGGGGGAGCTTGTGCGGCTCGTTGAAGCCGTAGGCGAAAGAGATCTGCGCGACCTTGACGCCCTTGACGTCCATGATCAGCGGGGTGTTCGCCTCCTTCGCGGTGCGGGCCGAGCCGGTGTGCTTCAGGCCCGCGGCGTCCAGGACGTCGAGGGTGCGCTTCACGCCGTCGTAGCCGTGGTCGAGGGTGTGGTTGGAGGCGGTGGAGCAGGTGTCGTAGCCGATGTCCTTGATGGTCTTCGCCTGCTGCGGCGGCACCTGGAAGTCCGGGAAGCCCTCGAACGGCCCCTGCGCCGGGCCCATCACCGGCTCGAAGTGGCAGATCGCCAGGTCGGCCTTGCTGATCAGCGGCTTGATGCCGGCCATCATCGGCCCGAAGTCCAGCCCGTCCACGCCCTTGCCCGTGCGCCCCGCGTCCTTGCGCGCCTGGTCGACCAGCTCGGGGTGCATGAGGATGTCCCCGGCGGCCGCGACGGTGAAGGAGCGCCCGCCGCCGGAGGCACCGGCGCCGTCCGAGAGGAGTCCGCAGCCGGAGACGGCGGCGAGGAGGGCGACCGGGGTCAGCAGGGACAGCAGGGTCCGGCTACGGCGTCTGTTCACCGGGATATCTTGGTACAACCATGAGAGCCTCTCGCTCACGCCTCAGAACGATCGCAACACTGCTGCTGGTCGTCACCGGTCTCGCGGCCGGCCTCACCGTCCTCCTCCGCACCCCGGGCGGCGCCGTGGAGGATGCCCGCCGGCCCGCGCCGAAGGGGGCCGAGCAGATCGACCTGGCCCGCGAGGTGGCGGACTACACGAGCCGGTTCGGCCCCGGCCGGGGCTATCTGCCGCCCGGCCGGGCCGACCGCGAGGACATCGCCGCGGCCATCGGCCTGTTGCTCGACGGTCACCGCGCTCAAGCCGAACAGCGGCTGTCCCAGCGGGACTTCACCGTACGCACGGTCTTCGACCGGCCCTCCGGCCACCGCTATACCGAGGTCGCCGACCGCACCGACTCCGCCGCGACGCCGCGCGGCTGGGGCCGGGTCTACCTCGATCTGGACCACCGCCCGAGCTGGTCGGTGCAGGTCCCGCATCCGGGCTTCGATCTGGGCACCGAGCAGCTCGGCGTGCGGGTGCTGCGCGGCTCGCCCGGCGGGATCCTCGTGATCGCCGGAGCACACCGCAAAGCCGGAGTCGGTAACGCGGCGGACGTGGCACACCGCGAGGACACCGTTTTCCACGCCATCTGGGCCGAACTGGCCCGCCGCGGGATGCCCGGGATCCAGTTGCACGGCTTCGCCGCCTCCGCCGCGCCCGGCTACGACGTCATCGCCTCCACCGGCGCCGGGTCGGCGGGCCGGCAGGACGGCCGCGACCTGGCCGACGCCCTGAGCGCCCATGGCTTCCGGGTGTGCCGGGCCTGGGCGCGCTCCTGTCCACTGGAGGGCCGGACGAATGTGCAGGGCCGGGCGGCCGACGCCGACCATGTGCCGTTCCTGCACGTCGAGTTCTCCCCCGGGGTGCGCGCGGGAGGGCGGCCCGCCGAGCGCGCGGCCGCCGCGATCGCCGGGATCACGGGCCGCTGGGCGAGGGAACCCGTGACAGACTGAGTCCGCCAGGGACACGGCAGAACAGGGCTGTCACCGATATGACGGACACTTCGGGTGTTGCGCGCGGAGCGCTCCCGCTGCTCATCGTCGACGGCGCGAACGTCGTCGGGTCGGTGCCCGACGGCTGGTGGCGGGACCGCCGCGGTGCCGCCGAGCGCCTGCGCGACCGACTGGCGCCCCTGGCCCGGTCCGGCGTGGCCGGCCTGCCCGGCCCGCTGGAGCTGGTCCTGGTGGTGGAGGGCGCGGCCCGGGGCGTGGAATCGGTGCCCGGGGTGCGCGTCGAGGACGCGCCCGGCAGCGGCGACGACCACATCGTGACCCTCGCCGCGGCGGCCGGCGACCGCCCATGCCTGGTCGTCACCGCAGACCGCGCACTCCGGTACCGGGTCCGCGAACACGGCGCACAAGTCACCGGCCCCCGCACAGTACTGGCCTGACCTGCCCAGCCACACGATCCGGCGCCGACCACGACCACATCGTGACCCTCGCCGCGACGGCCGGCGACCGCCCATGCCTGGTCGTCACCGCCGACCGCGCACTCCGGTACCGGGTCGGCGAACACGGCGAACAGGTCACCGGGCCCCGGCCACACGGTCCGGCGCCGGGTCGGACGTCCATGCGGTATGGGGTCGGCCCGCTCCTGTACGGCGAGATGGCCGAAGGACGGCAGCCGGGGGAGACGGTTACGGCGCGTTTCCGGCGGACGGCCGCTGGGGCTCTCCGGTGGCGGTCCGCCCGACCGGGGCCAGCCGGCTGTGGGTGCGGCCGTAGAAGAAGTAGACGGCGAAGCCGATCACCATCCAGATGGCGAACCGCAGCCAGGTCTCGGCCGGCAGGTTGAGCATCAGCCACAGCGAGGCGCACACCGACAGGATCGGGATGACCGGAACCCACGGGGCGCGGAAGGCGCGGGGCAGGTCGGGGCGAGTGCGGCGCAGGATGATCACGCTGATCGCGACGACGACGAACGCGAAGAGCGTGCCGATGTTCACCAGCTCGGCCAGCGCGCTGAGGCTGGTGAAGCCGGCGACGATCGCGATGATCACGCCGAGCAGGATGGTCGGCCGGTGCGGGGTGCGGAAACGCGGATGGACGCGGGAGAAGAAGCGCGGCAGCAGTCCGTCGCGGCTCATCGCGAAGAACACCCGGGTCTGGCCGAGCAGCAGGATCATGCACACGGTGGTCAGTCCGACGGCCGCGCCGAAGCTGATCACCCCCGCGAACCAGGGATGTCCGATGGCCTTGAAGGCGTCGGCGAGCGGGGCCTCCACGGACAGCTTGGAGTACTTCTCCATGCCGGTGACGACGATGGAGACGGCGACGTAGAGCAGGGTGCAGATGAACAGGGAGCCGAGAATGCCGCGCGGCATGTCCCGCTGCGGGTTGCGGGTCTCCTCGGCGGCCGTGGCCACGATGTCGAAGCCGATGAACGCGAAGAACACCACCGAGGCGGCCGTGAAGATGCCCATCACACCGAAGTTGGCGGGCGCCCAGCCGAACATCAGCTGGATCAGCGGGGCCCTGAGGTTGCCGCCGGCCGGCACCGGCTGGGGCTTGGGGATGAACGGCGAGTAGTTGCTGCCCGTGATGAAGAAGGCACCGGCGATGATCACGATGAGCACGACGATCACCTTGATGGCGACGACGAGCGAGGTGATCCGGGCCGAGAGTTTCATGCCGAGGACGAGGATGCCGGTGAGCACCAGCACCAGGGCCGCGGCGAGGATGTCGAAGCCGAAGCCGGAGGCCGTGTCCCGGCTGGCCAGGTAGTCGGGCAGATGCCAGCCGACGTTGTCCATCAGGGAACGGATGTAGCCGGACCAGCCGACCGCCACCACCGCCGTACCGAGCGCGAACTCCAGGATCAGGTCCCAGCCGATGATCCAGGCGGGCAGCTCGCCCAGGGAGGCGTAACTGAACGTGTACGCCGAGCCCGCCACGGGGACCGTGGACGCGAACTCGGCGTAACAGAGGGCGGCGAGCGCGCAGACCACGCCGGCCACCACGAAGGCCAGGGACACCGCCGGGCCGGCGTTGTTCTTGGCGACCTGTCCGGTGAGGACGAAGATGCCGGTGCCGATGATGACGCCGACGCCGAAGACGGTCAGATCGAGCGCGGAGAGGGACTTCTTGAGCGAATGCTCGGGTTCCTCGGTGTCCTGGATGGACTGCTCGACGTTCTTCGTCCTGAACAACGCGCTGCTCACGTACCTGCCTCCCACGCTTGGGGCCCCTCGCCGTGGCCCGTCATGATCGAGAGGGTCGGGATGCGTATGCCCCGGCACAGGCAGGTTCACGCAGACGGGCCGGTTCCGCCACCGCAAGAGTGGCGGAACCGGCCCGTGAGGGGCGTGTTCCGGGTCAGTCGCGCGCGGGCTCGACCGAGTCCACTTCCGCGGCCGTACGGTCGAACCGGCCGTCCAGCCTGGCGACCAGCCCGGTGACCTGGCGGGCGATGTCCGGGGCGGTCAGGCCGATCTCGGCGAGGACCTCGCCGCGGGAGGCGTGGTCGAGGAAGCGCGGCGGGATGCCGAAATCGCGCAGCGGCACGTCCACGCCGGCGTCGCGCAGGGCCTGCGCGATCGCGGAGCCGACACCGCCGGCCCGGCTGTTGTCCTCGACGGTGACGACGACCCGGTGCCGCTCGGCCAGCGGGGCCATCGCCTCGTCGACGGGCTTGACCCAGCGCGGGTCGACCACGGTGGTGGAGATGCCCTGCTTGTCGAGCAGGCCGGCGATCTCCAGGCACATCGGGGCGAGGGCGCCCACGGAGACGAGCAGCACGTCCGGCCGGTCGGTGCCGGGCTCGCGCAGCACGTCCATGCCGCCGATCCGGCCCACGGCGGGTACGGCGGGGCCGACGGCGCCCTTGGAGAAGCGCACCACGGTCGGGGCGTCGTCCACCGCGACGGCCTCCCGCAGCTGGGCCCGCACCTGCTCGGCGTCCCGCGGGGCGGCCAGCCTCAGGCCCGGCACGACCTGCAGGATCGACATGTCCCACATGCCGTTGTGCGAGGCACCGTCCGTTCCGGTGACACCGGCCCGGTCGAGCACGAAGGTCACCCCGCACTTGTGCAGGGCCACGTCCATGAGGACCTGGTCGAAGGCTCGGTTGAGGAAGGTGGCGTAGACGGCGAAGACGGGGTGCACCCCGGCGTACGCGAGGCCCGCGGCGGAGACGGCGCCGTGTTGCTCGGCGATGCCGACGTCGTACACCCGCTCGGGGAAGCGCTTGGCGAACTTGTCGAGTCCGACCGGCTGGAGCATGGCGGCGGTGATGGCGACGATGTCCTCGCGCTCCTCGCCGAGCCTGACCATCTCGTCGCCGAAGACGGAGGTCCAGTCGGCGCCCGAGCTGGCGATCGGCAGACCGGTGTCCGGGTGGATCTTGCCGACCGCGTGGAAGCGGTCCGCCTCGTCCTGCAGGGCGGGCTGGTAGCCGCGGCCCTTCTCGGTGAGGCAGTGCACGATCACCGGGCCGCCGAACCGCTTGGCGCGGGCCAGGGCGGACTCCAGCGCCTCGATGTCGTGGCCGTCGATCGGGCCGACGTACTTCAGGCCCAGGTCCTCGAACATGCCCTGCGGTGCGATGAAGTCCTTGAACCCCTTCTTCGCCCCGTGCAGGGTCTCGTACAGCGGCCGGCCGACGACCGGGGTGCGCTCCAGGAGTTCCTTCGTGCGGGCGAGGAACCGCTCGTAGCCGTCCGTCGTGCGCAGGGTCGCCAGGTGGTTGGCGAGGCCGCCGATGGTGGGGGCGTACGACCGCTCGTTGTCGTTGACGACGATGACGAGCGGGCGGTCCTTGGCGTCGGCGATGTTGTTCAGCGCCTCCCAGGCCATGCCGCCGGTGAGCGCCCCGTCGCCGATGACCGCCACGACATGGCTGTCCCGCTTCTTCAGCTGGTTGGCCTTGGCGATGCCGTCGGCCCAGC
Organism: Streptomyces sp. NPDC002076; assembly: GCF_053593835.1. Classification (NCBI taxonomy): domain Bacteria; kingdom Bacillati; phylum Actinomycetota; class Actinomycetes; order Kitasatosporales; family Streptomycetaceae; genus Streptomyces; species Streptomyces sp. NPDC002076. Next base: position 122,663 of record NZ_JBSFDI010000015.1, on the reverse strand, counting down.
CGAGCACGGTGGAGGCGTGGCTGTTCTCGATGACGTCGTGCTCGGACTCGGCCTGCGAGGGGTAGCCGGACAGGCCGCCCTTCATCTTCAGCCGGGAGAAGTCCTGCCGGCCGGTGAGCAGCTTGTGCACATAGGACTGGTGGCCGGTGTCCCAGAGCACCTTGTCCTTCGGCGAGTCGAAGACCCGGTGCAGGGCGATGGTCAGCTCCACCACACCGAGGTTGGGGCCGAGGTGGCCGCCGGTCTTGGCGACGGCGTCGACGAGGAAGGTCCGGATCTCCTCTGCCAGCTGGTCCAGCTGCTCCAGGCTGAGCCGGTCCAGATCGCGCGGTCCCCTGATGCGGGTCAGCAGCGGCACCCGTGCCTCCTTGCAGTAGAGCTGATCGAGCTTTCGCCGGGCTCGCCAGAGTCTAATGTTCCGGCTTTGCACGACACGACAGCGCCCGGCACGTTTCGATGTGCCGGGCGCTGGTCAACCTGTGAAGACCAGGCGTTATGCACGCCCTGCTGTCTTCTGGGTCTTGCGCGTCACCGCGTCGATCACGACCGTGGCCAACAGCACACCACCGGTGATCATGTACTGCACCGGAGAGGCGATGCCCTGCAGCGCGAGGCCGTACTGGATCGAGACGATCACCAGCACGCCGAGGAGCGCGTTCCAGGTGCGGCCACGGCCACCGAAGAGGGACGTGCCACCGATCACGGCCGCCGCGATCGCGTTCATCAGCAGGTCACCGCCGCCGGCGCCCTGGTTGGCGGAGGCGATCTTGGAGGCGATGAACAGACCGCCGATCGCCGCGAACGTGCCGGAGATGGCGAACACCGAGATCCGGACCATGTCCACGTTGATACCGGCACGGCGGGACGCCTCGACGCTGCCGCCGAGCGCGAAGACCTTGCGGCCGTAGGAGGTGCGGCGCAGCACGAAGTCCGTGATGAACAGCACGGCGACGAAGACCACCACGGCCAGCGGCAGGCCCTTGTACTGGTTGAAGACGACCGCGGCGGCGAAGGCCACGATGGCCAGCAGCACGGTGCGCAGGATGGTCTCGCTCAGCGGGCGGGACGGCACACCGGCGGCCTCGCGGCGCTTGTTGCCGAAGTAGGAGCTGAGGAAGAACAGCACCGTCACCGCGATGGCCAGGCCGTAGGCGGCGGCCACATCGGAGAAGTAGTAGCTGGTCAGCTTGGCGACCAGGCCGTTGTCGTTCAGGTTGATCGTGCCGTTGTCGCCCAGGATCTTGAGCATGAGGCCGTTCCAGAACAGCAGACCGGCCAGGGTCACCGCGAAGGCCGGCACGCCGATCTTCGCGAAGAAGAAGCCCTGCACCGCGCCCGCGACCGTCCCGGTGAGGATCGACAGCACCAGGGCCAGGATCTCGTTCATGCCGTGGGTGACGTTCAGCACCGCGAAGGTGGCGCCCGCGACACCGGAGAGCGAACCGACCGACAGGTCGATCTCGCCGAGCAGCAGGACGAACACGATGCCGACGGCGATCATGCCCGTGCCGACCATGGCGACGGAGATGTCGGAGAGGTTGCCCGCGGTCAGGAAGTTGGAGTTCAGGCTCTGGAAGATGATCCAGATGACCGCCAGGCCGATGACGACCGGGATGGAGCCGAGGTCACCGGCCTTCATCTTGCGCTTGAACTCGGTGACGTAGCCCGCGAGGCCCTGCTCGCGCACCAGCAGACGGGGGTCGACGGCGACGTCGGAGCCGCGTGCCGCCTCGGGGTTCTCCACGGGCGTGTCCTCGGGGGGCGTGGAGGTCTTGTCGATGCTCACTTCTTGATCTCCCCATTGCTGCGCGCCGCACGACGGGTCACGGCGTTGTCCGTGGCGCCGGTGATGGCGGAGATGATCTCTTCCTGCGAGGTCGACTTGACCTCGAAGACGCCGTTGTTCTTGCCCAGACGCAGCACGGCCACCTTGTCGGCGACGGCCTTGACGTCGGCCATGTTGTGGCTGATGAGGATCACGGCGTGACCGCGCTCCCGCAGCCTCTCCACCAGGTCGAGGACCTGGGCGGTCTGCTCGACGCCGAGCGCGGCGGTGGGCTCGTCGAGGATGACCAGCTTGGGCTCGCCGAGCATGGAGCGGGCGATCGCCACGACCTGGCGCTGACCGCCGGAGAGCGAGGCGATCGGGATGCGGACGCTGGGAATGCGGATCGAGAGCTGGTCCAGCAGCTCGCGCGAGCGGCGCTCCATCTCGACCTCGTCCAGCACACCGCGGCGGCGGATCTCCCGGCCGAGGAACAGGTTGCCGACGACGTCGATGTTGTCGCACAGCGCGAGGTCCTGGTACACCGTCGCGACGCCCAGGTTCTGGGCGTCGTGCGGCTTGTTGACCTGGACGGCCTTTCCTTCCCATTCGATGACGCCCTCATCGATGGGGTGCACGCCGGCGATCGTCTTGACCAGCGTGGACTTTCCGGCACCGTTGTCGCCCACCAGGGCGACCACCTCACCGGCGTGGACCTCAAGCTCTACGTCGGTGAGCGCCTGAACGGCACCGAACCGCTTGGAGACCCCGCGCAACGCCAGCACGGGCGTAGCGGACACGTGAACCATCTCCTTCGCCGCCTGACCCGGCGGGAGGTTGTGCAGAAGTTTGGGGGGTAGTTCCGTCCGGCGCCCCGCACCGAGCTTGCGGGGCTGTTTGTGTGCGCGGGGCACCGGAGGAGCCTGTGGGCGCCTTCCTCCCGCTAGGGAAATTCAAGGGTGAATTCCCCTAGTTGGAAAGGCGCGTGCGGCTGCTTACTTCAGACCGATCTTGTCGCAGGCGGCCTTGTACTGCGCGGTGCAGATGTCGGCGACCGTGTAGACGCCGTCCTTGATGACGGTGTCCTTGATGTTGTCCTTGGTCAGCGCGGTGACGGGCACCAGGACCGAGGGCACCTGCTTGGTGGTCGGGCTGTCGACCTTGTCCTTGGCGACGGAGTCGAGCGACTTGCCCTGGGCGAGGTCCACGGCCATCTCGGCGGCGGCAGCGGCCTCGGGAGCGTACGGCTTGTAGACGCTCATGTACTGCTCACCGGCGACGATGCGCTGGACACCCGCGAGCTCCGCGTCCTGGCCGGTGACCGGGATGTTGGCGATGCCGGCGGCCTTGAGGGCGGTGATGATACCGCCGGCCATGCCGTCGTTGGCGGAGTAGACGCCGATGATGTTCTTCTTGCCCAGAGCGGAAATGGCGCCCTCCATGTTGGAGTTGGCGTTCTCCGGCTTCCACTCCTTGGTGTCGTACTCCTTGCCGACGTTCACCTTGCCGTCGAGCACCTCGTGGGCGCCCTTCTTGAACTGCGCGGCGTTCGGGTCGGTGGAGGAACCGTTCATCATGACGATCTTGCCGGACTTGGCCTTGGAGCCCAGGGCCTTCAGCAGGGCCTCGCCCTGGGTCTTGCCGACCGTCTCGTTGTCGAACGAGGTGTACGCGTCGATCGGGCCCTGCGCCAGGCGGTCGTAGGCGACGACCGGGATGCCGGCGTCCTTGGCCTTCTGGACCGAGTTCTTGATGGCCGCGGCGTCCACCGCGTCCACGATCAGGACGTCCACCTTGTTGGTGATCATGGTGTCGACCTGCTGGTTCTGCAGCGTCGCGTCCTGCTTGGCGTTGGCGTAGACGATCTTGCCCTTGCCGTTGGTGAGCTCCTGGACCTTCTTCTCGATCAAGGGCTTGTCGAACTTCTCGTAACGAGCGGTCTGGTTCTCCGGCAGGAGCAGACCGACCGTGATCGCGTCGCCCTTCTTGGGGCTGGACGACTTGGAGGAGCCGCCACCGGACTGCTTGGCGCTGCCACAGGCAGCGAGCGAGACGGCCATGGCACCAGCAGCAACGGCGAAGGCCGCACGACGCATACGCATGTTCACTTCAGAAACCTCCCTGACGAGGCCGCGTCGTTGCGGCCGAGGTGGCTGGAAGTCAACTCGGCCACACGTGCGACGTCAAGAAGTAAATCCTTAACGAGATGGCAACGGTGCCATCCGTTCTCTAAGTGAAGGCAGGGGCCGCCATGGACAGCGAACCATCCAAAAGGGTCGAATCGCCCATCTCGCCGAGGGCGAGGGCGAGCGCCCCGAGCACCTCGGCTCGCCCGCCAAGTGCCCCCGGGAGAACGGACAGTTGGCGCGCCGCGCTGGGAATGGCGTAGCGGCCGACGGACTCCCTGATCGGCCCGAGCACCAGCTCACCGGCCTCGGCGAGATCACCGCCGAGGACCACCCGGCTCGGGTTGAGGAGATTGCAGAGATTGGCCACTCCACTGCCGATGTGGCGGCCGACGTCGGCGATCACCCGACGGCAGCCCGGGTCTCCGTCCCTGGCCAGCCGCACGACGCCCTCCATGGTCAGGTCCGGGCCATGACTGGGCTGGAGCAGCGGCAGCACATAACGTGCGGCCGCGAACGTCTCCAGACAGCCGCGGTTCCCGCAACGGCAGACCGGGCCGGATTCATCGAGTGTAATATGTCCGATTTCCCCGGCCGTGCCGCCCGGACCCCGGTAGATCTTCCCGTCGATCACCAGACCGGCACCGACACCGCTCGCGACCTTGATGTACGCAAGGTCACGGACCCCCTTGCCGGCTCCCCAGACCAGCTCGCCGAGAGCGCCGAGGTTGGCGTCGTTGTCCACGTGCACCGGCACACCGAGCCGCTCGCGCAGCTCCTCGGCGGGCTTGGCGCCGGTCCAGCCCGGCAGGATCGCGGTGGAGCCCAGCGTCCCCGACTCCACGTCGATGGGACCCGGCACACCGAGCCCCACGCCGGCCACCTTCGACCGGTTCACGCCCGTGGCCGCGATCAGGCGGCTGACCAGCTCCTCCGCCCGGTCGAAGCCCTGCGCGGCGGAGGCGTCGACGTCCAGCGGCTCGGCCTCCTCGGCCAGCACCTGGTGGGCGAGGTTCCCGATCGCGACGCGCAGATGGGTGTGCCCGAAATCGACGCCGATCACAATCCCGGCGTCCCCGCTCAGACTGACGCTGCGGGCCCTGCGCCCGCCCGCCGACGTGGGCGTGACCTCGACGGTTCCGCCGTCCTTCAGCTCCCGCACGATGTTGGAGACCGTCGCGGCGGACAGACCGGTCGTCCGCGCGATCTCCGCCTGCGTGAGGGACCCGGCCAAGCGCACGGCCCGTACGACCCGCTCCAGGTTGGCTCGGTGCAGCGACGACTGCGACCCTGGAGTCTCCACGACGACCTCCTGAGCGCGAGGCCGCTCCGGCGAGGCCCCGCGTATGTCCAACTAGTGAACTCTAAGCTGAGCCGTTCGGGGTGTCTTACGTCAAGAGGTTGAACCGCATCCGGGTACCCGGACACACGTGTGCACACCGCTCCGAGGCTCGGAACGGCGTGCACACGGACGGTCGCGGAGCGTCCCGCTACTTCAGGGTCGCCGAGGTCAGACCCGCCTGCACCTGGCGCTGGAAGGACAGGTACACGACCAGCATCGGAATCATCGCGATCGTCACACCCGCGAACAGAACCGGCAGGTCGGAGGCGTATCCCTGCTGCTGTTGCAGCTGGATCAGACCCTGGGTGAGCACATAGCGCTCGGGATCGGAACCGCTCTGCGGCTGCATGAGCACCGTGGGCAGGATGAACTGGTTCCACTGGCCCAAGGTGTTGAAGATCCCCACACTGATCAGGCCCGGCTTGGCCATCGGCAGCATCACCTGGAAGAAGGTCCGGGTGTGCGAGGCACCGTCCAGGACCGCCGCCTCGAAGACCGCCGTCGGCAGGGTCCGGAAGAACGCGTGCATGAAGAACACCGTGAACGGCATCGAGTACGCGACATAGACCAGGATCAGACCCTGGTAGGTGTTCAGCATGTCCAGCCGCTTGACCATGAAGAACAGCGGGACGAGAGCCAGGAACACCGGGAACATGGCGCCGGCGACGAAGAAGTAGTACAGCAGCCGGTTGCCCCAGAACTGGTACCGGGCCAGCACGTACGCCGCCATCGAGCCGAACAGCATGGTCAGCGGCACCGAGAACACCAGGACGATCACGGTGTTCAGGAAGTAGTCCCCGATGCCCTTGCTCCAGGCGCGGTGGAAGACGTCGAAGGACCAAGAGTGCGGCCAGCCGAAGGCGGAGCCGCCGATCTGCGCGTCGGTCTTGAAGGAGCTGAGCACCAGCCACAGCAGCGGCAGCACGATCAGCAGCGCCCACAGGGCGAGGAAGCCGTGCGAGAAGACGTTCAGTACGACACCCTCGCCGCGCCGGTCGCCGGGCCGGACGGGCGCCTTCGCCACGGGACCCTCGGCCGGAGCGGGGGCGGTCTCCTTGAGTGCAGTCATCGTCGATACTCCCGCTCAGAACTCGATGCGCTCGCGGCGGGTGGCGCGCAGCGTGACCACGGACAGGATCAGGGTGAGCAGCAGCATGACCACGCCCATGGCACAGGCGTAACCGCTCTTCCCGTAGTAGAGGAAGTTGCGCATCATCACGGTCGCCATCACATCGCTGTGGTGATCGGGACCGCCGCCGTACGCGCCCATGCTCTGGGTCATGGAGGACACCAGCACGAACATGTCCATCGCGACGATGCCGAGGTAGACCCAGGCGGTCTGCACGGTGTCCCACAGCAGCGGCAGGGTGATGCGGAAGAAGGACTGGTTGCGGCTCGCGCCGTCGATGAGCGCGGCCTCGTAGATGTCCTTGGGGATGGACTGCATCGCGGCCGAGAACAGCACCAGATAGAAGCCCACGCCCTGCCAGATCACGGCCACCATCAGCGCCCACAGCACCAGGCTCGGCTCGTTAAGCCACTCCACCGGGTTGTTGGCGTCGACCAGGCCGACCTTGATCAGCAAACCGTTGAGCAGACCACCGCCGTCACTGCGGTACACCGCGTTGAACAGCACCGCGAGAATCGCCAGCGACAGCACCTGCGGGAAGAAGTAGACGATTTTGTAGAACTTCGATCCCGCGACCCCCTGCACTCCGCCGGCCCGGCTGCGCCCGCCCGCGTTCAGCATGAAGGCGAAGAACAGGGCGAGCAGAATCGTGATCACCGGGATGAAGATCAGGAACAGGATGTTGTGCCAGATCGCCTCCAGGAACACATCGTCCTGGAACAGCGCCTTGTAGTTGTCCAGACCGACGAAGCCGAAGGTCTGCGACTGCCCCTTCCAGTCGGTCAGTGAATAGCCGAACGTCTGGATGTACGGCCAGATCACGAAGATCAGATAAAGCGACACGGGAGCGAAGAGAAACCCCGCGACGAACCGGTACTGCCCTTTGCGCATACCTGCCCCTGGTGTGCCGGACCGGACCGGGAGTCACGAGAACTCCCGGTCCGGAATCCGATGTCGAGCCGGCTCAGCTGTGGACGTTCTTCTTGCTGGCCGGGTCCTTCGCCTGCTTGTCCACCGCCGCCTGACACCTCTTCAGCCATTCCTTCGGCTGAATCCGCTTGGCCATGAGCTCATTGGACGCGTTCTGGATCGCCGTGTCCATCTCGCTGTACCAGTCGGGGTACAGATACCGGAACGTGTTGGCGCCGGCCGCCTTGGAGGCCTCGACCGTGGACTGCGTACCGGGCCGCAGCTTCACACTCGGGTCCACGCCGTCCTGCAGAATGGTCAGGGAGTTCGCCTCCTTGGCGAACAGCGTCGACCAGTCCTTGGACAGCATCCGCCGCATGAACTCCTTGGCGCCGGGCAGGTTCGCCGCCTTCGCGGGGATGATGAAGGGCTCACCGGAGCCGGCCCGGATCGCCTCGAACGGCATCTTGCTGCCGGGCAGCAGCGGCATCGGCAGGAACTTCATGTCGAAGTCCGTCGGCGTCTGCTTCAGCTGCTCGTTCTCCAGCCAGGAGCCACAGGTGATGAACGCGGCCTTGTACTGGTTCCAGCGGGTCTGCGACTCGGTGTGGGTCAGGCCGTTGGTGCCGGGCATCAACAGGCCCTTCTCGACGACCTCGTAGATCGCCTCGACGCCCGCCTGGGCCGCGTCGGAGCCGACGAACGCCTTCGGGTCCAGGTTGTCGATCGCCTTGACGGCGTCGATGCCGCCCTTCTTGGCGATCATGTCCATGATGGCGACATTGATGTAGTACGGGTACTTGCCCTGGTGGGCGAGGCCGCCGATGCCCTGCTTCTTGGCGTCCTGGCAGATGGCGAGGAAGTCGTCCCAGGTCTTCGGCGGCGTCCAGCCCTTCTGCTTGAAGAGCTTGCCGGAGTACCACAGGCCCCACACGGTGTAGATGTAGTTGAGGGCGACGACCTTGCCCTCCTGGATGCCCGGGTCGAGGGTGCCGGGGATCAGGGTGTCACGGACCTTCTTGCTCGGGTCGTCGACCGACGGTGCGTCGAGGACCTCGGAGAGGTCGAGCAGCGAGCCGTTCTTGTACAGGACGTCGATCTTGATCTGCTGGGCGCCGGAGTCGTCCACGACGTCCGGCGGGTTGCCGGCGTTGAAGCGCGGCTGCAGCTTGCCGGTGATCTCCTGGGTGCCGGTGTGGGTCGAGGTGATGCCGAGCTTCTTGCTGAAGTCGGCCTCCCACGCCTTGGCGTAGTCGTCGCCGTATCCGCCCTTGAAGACGACGACATCGAGTTTGCTGCCGCTCTTCGCACCGAAGGGGTTGTCCTTGGACGCCTTTCCCTTGGTGTTGCCCTCGTCGTTGCTGCCGCCTCCGCCGCCGCTCGCACAGGCGGACAGCAGGCCCATTGCGGGGGCCGCCACCAGGCCCAGCGCGGCCGAACGCTTGATCAGATCACGGCGGCCGACACCGTCGCCACCGTGGTGCGCAGTGGATCCCATGCTCAAGTCCTCGCCTTCTCCAGGACTCAGGCGGTGAACCGGATCCTCCCCGGCACCGCGGTCGGGTAGTGCTGGGTCGTGCAGAGTAGTGCTGGATCGTGCTGGAAGTGCCGACAGGTATAGTCCACTTCCCGCCAGCGGAGCAAGATCGAATGCAGGGTTCGCGATGGGTCTTTTCCGAGTTGAGACCTGGCGGAAATATGAGCCCCCTGTGGAGCGCCTGGTGGAAAAACCCGCGCCATGAGTGCCCGAATGCCACACCCAACACCCTTGACACCACGGGCCACTTGACGCCCTACTGGTTCCTGCGCACCGAAGATGACAACGTTGTCCAGAGCGGTCGCAGGAGGGGAATCCGTAGATGCAGCGGAGAACTCGGCACAGATGGGGTCCGGCGGTCGTCCTTACGGCCGCCTTTGTCATGGCCGTCGGCGCTCAGGGCGCGGCGGTCGCCCTGCCCGCCAAGACTCCGGCAGCCGACCGGGAGTTCGCATCCTCGTTCGAGACGGGCGATCCGGCGCCCGACTGGCTCAATACCGTCGACACCGCGCCGGACGGCACCAAGCGCGCCTCCGGGGTCGACGGCGGCTACAGCACCGGCATACCGGGCAATGTGAACGACCATGTCACCGAGGTCCGGGCGAGCGGCGAGAACACGGGTGCGGGCGAGGTCAAGGAGAACCTGGTCGACGGCGAGTCCGGCACCAAGTGGCTGACCTTCGAGCCCACCGGGTGGGTGGAGTTCGACCTCGACAAGCCCGTCAAGCTGGTGACGTACGCGCTCACCTCGGCCAACGACTACGCCGAGCGCGACCCGAGGGACTGGACGCTGCTCGGCTCCACCGACGGCAAGGACTGGAAGACGGTCGACACCCGGGCGGGCGAGACCTTCTCCGAGCGGTTCCAGACCAAGTCCTACGACCTGGCCGAGCCCGTCGAGTACCAGCACTTCCGGCTGGAGATCACGAAGAACTCCGGCGCGGACATCCTGCAGCTCGCCGATGTGCAGTTCTCCACCGGTGGCGGAGGCGGTCCGGTGCCGCAGGACATGCTGACGCTGGTCGACAAGGGCCCGACCGCCTCGCCGACGGCCAAGGCCCGGGTGGGGTTCACCGGGAAGCGTGCGCTGCGCTACGCCGGGCGGCACACGGCGGGCGGCCGGGCGTACTCGTACAACAAGGTCTTCGACGTGAACGTGAAGGTCGGCGGCGACACGGAGTTGTCGTACCGGATCTTCCCGCAGATGGCCGACGGCGACCGGGACTACGACGCCACGAACGTCTCGCTGGACCTGGCCTTCACCGACGGCACGTATCTGAGTGATCTGGGTGCGCCGGACCAGCACGGGTTCCCGCTGTCGCCGCGCGGGCAGGGCGACTCGAAGTCGCTGTACGTCAACCAGTGGAACAACGTTGTCGCGCGGATCGGTTCGGTGGCGGCGGGCAGGACGGTCGACCGGATCCTGGTGGCGTACGACTCCCCCGCCGGGCCGGCGAAGTTCCGGGGCTGGATCGATGACGTGGCGATCAGGCCGGTAGCGCCCGAGAAGCCGAAGGCGCATCTGTCGGACTACGCGCTGACCACGCGCGGCACCAACTCCAGCGGCAGTTTCTCGCGCGGCAACAACTTCCCGGCGACGGCCCTTCCGCACGGTTTCAACTTCTGGTCGCCGGTGACCAACGCGTCGTCGCTGAGCTGGCTGTACGAGTACGCACACGCGAACAACGACGACAACCTGCCCACGATCCAGGCGTTCAGCGCGAGTCATGAGCCGAGCCCGTGGATGGGCGACCGGCAGACCTTCCAGGTGATGCCGTCGGCGGTGTCCGGCACTCCGGACACCGGCCGCGAGGCGCGCGAGCTGGCGTTCCGGCACGAGAACGAGACCGCGCGGCCGTATTACTACGGGGTCCGTTTCGAGAACGGTCTCAAGGCGGAGATGACGCCCACCGACCACGCGGCGATGCTGCGCTTCACCTATCCCGGCACCGACGCGAGCGTGCTGTTCGACAACGTCACCGAGCAGGCGGGCCTGACGCTCGACAAGGAGCACGGGATCGTCACCGGTTTCTCGGACGTGAAGTCGGGCCTGTCGACCGGTGCGACACGGCTGTTCGTGTACGGCGAGTTCGACAGGCCCGTGACGGACGGCGGATCGAGCGGGGTGAGGGGTTATCTGCGGTTCGACGCGGGCGTGGACCACACCGTGACGCTGCGCCTGGCGACCTCGCTGATCAGCGTCGACCAGGCGAAGGACAACCTGCGCCAGGAGATCCCGGACGGCACCTCCTTCGACACGGTCAGGGAACAGGCCCAGCGCACCTGGGACAAGCTGCTCGGCAAGGTCGAGGTGGAGGGCGCGACCCCGGACCAGCTGACCACGCTGTACTCCGGCATGTACCGGCTGTACCTGTACCCGAACTCGGGCTTCGAGAAGGTGGGCGGCAAGGACCAGTACGCCTCGCCCTTCTCCCCGATGCCGAGCCAGGACACCCCGACCCACACCGGCGCGAAGATCGTCGATGGCAAGGTGTACGTCAACAACGGTTTCTGGGACACGTATCGGACCACGTGGCCGGCGTACTCCTTCCTCACGCCGTCCCAGGCGGGTGAGATGGTCGACGGGTTCGTGCAGCAGTACAAGGACGGCGGCTGGACCTCGCGCTGGTCCTCCCCCGGGTACGCCGACCTGATGACCGGTACCTCCTCGGACGTGGCGTTCGCCGACGCGTACGTCAAGGGCGTGAAGTTCGACGCGAAGGCCGCCTATGACGCGGCACTGAAGAACGCGACCGTCGTGCCGCCGATGTCGGGCGTGGGCCGCAAGGGCATGAGCACCTCGCCGTTCCTCGGATACACCAGCACCGCCACCTCCGAGGGCATGTCCTGGGCGATGGAGGGCTACGTCAACGACTACGGCATCGCGAAGATGGGCGAGGCCCTGTACCGGAAGACGGGCGAGAAGCACTACAAGGAGGAGTCCGAGTACTTCCTCAACCGCGCCCGGGACTATGTGAACCTGTTCGACCCCAAGGCGTCGGGCGGCTTCTTCCAGGGCCGTGACGCCAAGGGCGACTGGCGGGTGGACTCCGCGTCGTACGATCCGCGCGTGTGGGGGTACGACTACACGGAGACGAACGGCTGGGGGTACGCCTTCAGCGTTCCGCAGGACAGCCGGGGCCTGGCCAACCTCTACGGCGGCCGGCAGGGTCTCGCCGAGAAGCTGGACGCGTTCTTCTCCACCCCGGAGACCGCTTCCCCGGACTTCGTAGGCTCCTACGGCGGTGTCATCCACGAGATGACCGAGGCGCGGGACGTCCGGATGGGCATGCTGGGGCAGTCCAACCAGGTCGCGCATCATGTGTCGTACATGTACGACGCGGCCGGCGAGCCGTGGAAGACGCAGGCGGCGGTCCGCGAGATCCTCTCGCGGCTGTACCTCGGCAGCGAGATCGGGCAGGGCTACCACGGCGACGAGGACAACGGCGAGCAGTCGGGCTGGTACCTCTTCTCCGCGCTCGGCTTCTATCCGCTGGTGATGGGCAGTGGCGAGTACTCGATCGGCTCCCCGCTGTTCAAGAAGGTCACCGTGCACCTGGAGAACGGCCGCGACCTGGTGGTCAAGGCGCCCGCCAACAGTGCCAGGAACGTGTACATCCAGGGCGTGAGGTTCAACGGCAGCCCTTGGACGTCGACTTCGCTGCCCCATTCGCTGCTGTCCAAGGGCGGGGTGCTGGAGTTCTCCATGGGTGCCGAGCCGTCGACCTGGGGCACGGGCAAGAACGCGGCCCCGGTCTCCATCACCCAGGACGACAAGGTGCCGGCGCCCCGCTCGGACGTGCTGAAGGGTGATGGCGCGCTGTTCGACAACACCTCGGCGACGGACGCCACGGTCACCTCGGTGGATCTTCCGGTGGACGGGGCGGTGAAGCCCGTCCAGTACACGCTGACGTCGTCGGCGGACCACACCAGGGCGCCGACCGGCTGGACCCTCCAGGGCTCCACGGACGGCACGACCTGGCGGACCCTGGACCACCGCTCCGGCGAATCGTTCACCTGGGACCGTCAGACCCGGGCGTTCACCATCGCCGCGCCGGGGACGTACGCGAAGTACCGGCTGGTGCTGGACGGCGAGTCGACGCTGGCGGAGGTGGAGCTGCTGGCCTGACCCGGGCACATGACAGGGGGCGGGCCCGTTCGGGTCCGCCCCCCTTGCCGTGTGATCGGTCAGCCGGTGGCGAGGGTGAACACATGCAGGTCGCCGTTCTGCGGGAGCCGGACGCTCGCGATGGTCTTCCCGTCCGGTGCGGTGAAGGGCCTGGTGGCGAAGACGTAGGTGGCCACCGGGTCCTTGTCGGCGCCCACGACATTGTGGTACGTGGTCCTGGCGACGACCTCGTTGCCGTACTGGACGGTGCCGCCTCCGCCGCCGATGGTCCAGTCGGTGAAGGAGAGGTCGACGGTGTCGGTCGTGCCGTCGGTGTAGGTGACGGTCGCCGTGGTCTGCTGGTTGCCGTTGACCGCGCTGCCGATGAAGGACAACGTGCTTGCAGGGTCGGTGAGTTGGATGGTCCGGCCGGTTCCCGAGGCGTTGTCCGGGCGGCCGTCGGGTGAGTTCGGCCAGGTGAAGGCGAGGCCGTCGACCGTGCCCGGCCCGCCGGGCGTCAGGCCGGCCGCGGCGAGGGCCTGGCGGGAGTAGCTCCAGCCGCCGCCGTCGTAGTCGGCCTCGTCGTGCTCGCCCGTGTCGTCGGAGATTCCGGTGTTGTCGTAGGCGGCGAGCAGGGTGCCGGGGGCGGCCACGGTGAGCGTGACCGGCTGCCGGTAGGAGGTGTCGCCCGAGGTCACCGTGATCGTGACGTCGGCGAAGCCCTGTGCGGCGGTCTTCGCGGCGGTGAGGGTGATCTCCTGGACGCCGTCGGTGACCGTGCCCTCGGCGGGCGTGGCCGTGACACCGGCCGGGGTGTCCACCCGGAAGCGCACCTCGGGGCCGGTGCCGCCGGTCAGGGACAGCGCGCGGACGACGGTCCTGGTGCTGTCGCCGGGGGCGAGCGTGGCGGCGGTGGGGCCGACGCCGATCTGGTACGGCTGCTCGCCCTCGCGGAAGGACGGCGGGGCGGACCCGGGGTCGCTGCCCCAGGTCCGGTTCGGGGTGCCGGAGAGGGTGTAGTCCAGGGTGCCGCCGTCCCGGACGAAGGACGCCGGCAGCCAGGGGCGGTCGCTGCTGCGGCCGTCGACCTTCAGGGACTGGACGTACGGCGCGTCGGGCGCCGCTCCGCTCGCGCGGATGGAGATGTCGTTGCCCCGCGGCCTGCTGATCTCCACGCGCTCGAACAGCGGTGAGGCGAGGACGAGTTCGGCGCGGGAGGGCACCTGTGGATACATGCCGAGGGCCGAGAAGACGTACCAGGCCGACATCGCGCCGAGGTCGTCGTTGCCGGGGATGCCGCCGGGCGCGGTCGACCACAGCTGCCGCATGGCGGCCCGTACGGTCTCCTGTGCCTTGTACGGGGCGCCCGCGTAGTCGTAGAGGTAGGGGACGTTGATCGACGGCTCGTTGTCGAGCTCGGACTTGGTGCCGCCGTGGCCGGTGAGGGCCCAGCCGCCGTCGGCGTCGTGGAAGAAGTCGTCGAGCCGGGCGAGTGCCTTGTCCCGGCCGCCGAGCGCGGCGAACAGACCCGCCGGGTCGTGCGGGACCATCCAGGTGTACTGGGCGGCCGTGCCCTCCACGAAACCGTTGCCGGTGTCCGGGGTGAAGCCGGTGGCCCAGCTGCCGTCCGCCTTGCGGTTGGCGATGTAGCCACCGGTCCTGTCGGCGGCGATGTCGAAGTTGTTCTGCCACCACTGGGCACGGCGCCGGAAGGTCGCGGCCGTGTCCTTCTCCCCTGCCGCGGCGGCGAGTTGGGAGATCGAGAAGTCGGCCGTGGACATCTCCAGGGTCTCGGCGGCGCCGCCCCAGGCGTTGGAGACGCTCGGCATGTAGTGCAGCGCGAGGTACTTGTCCAGCGAGGGGCGCTGGCCGGCGGACAGCACCGGTTTGCCCGCCGGGGACAGGTCCTGTGCGGTCGGGACGGTGGCCGCCCGGGCCAGCGAGTCCAGGGCGCCGTGCAGGTCGAAGCCGGTGCCGCCGAAGGCCCGGATGCCGGCCAGTGCGGTCGGCGAGGGGTCGCCGTTCATGACGTGGGTGCCGCTCGCACCGTGCAGCCAGCGGTCCCAGGTGCCGCCGTTCTGCCGGGCCAGCTCGTACAGCGACTGGGCGATGTCGGAACCGGTGCTCGGGTCGAGCAGGGTGAGCAGCTGCACCTGGTCGCGGTAGACGTCCCAGCCGGAGAAGGTGCCGTACTGGGCCTGATGGCCGTGGCCCACCGTATGGACCTCGCCGTCGCTGCCGCGGTATCGGCGGTCGGCGTCGCTGATGACGTTGGGATGCAGCAGCGCGTGGTACAGCGCGGTGTAGAAGGTGGTGCGGTCGGCGTCCGTGCCGCCGCCGACGCGGACCTGGCCGAGCCGTGCGCGCCAGGCCCGGCGGGCCGCGCTCTCGACGTCGTCGAAGGAGCGGCCGGGTGGGTTCTCGGCGGCGAGGTTGGCCTCGGCGGCCTGCCGGCTGACGTAGGAGATGCCGACCTTGACGTTCACCGGTCCGGTGCCGGGCGCGAACTCGACGTATCCGCCGGCGCCCTTGCCCGCGACGGGCCGTCCGCCGTGCCTGAAGCCGCCGGTGCCGCCGGAGGCCGTGCGGGAGCCGGGGTTCAGCTTGTCGTCCTGCCAGGTGCCGGTGCTCCGGAAGGCGCCGTCGAAGCGGGCGGTGAAGTAGAGGGTGTAGTAGGCGCGCCGGCCCTCGGGGTCGAGGTAGCCGCAGAAGTCGCCGGAGGTGACGGAACCGGAGATCGTACGGCTCTCCGGGTCGATCGTGACGGTCGAGTCCGCCGAGCCGAGCTCGGAGTTGGCGGTGCGCACCAGCAGCGAGGCGGGCTTGCCGGGCGGGAAGGTGAAGCGGGCCGAGCCGGTGCGCGCGGTGGCGGTGAGGTCGGCGGTGACCCCGGAGGCGAGGCCCACCTTGTAGTGGCCGGGCTCGGCGGTCTCGTCGGCGTGGCCGAAGCCGGAGGCGTAGACGGCGTCCTCGGTGTCGCTCGCCGGGGAGGA
This sequence comes from Streptomyces sp. NPDC002076, assembly GCF_053593835.1. Taxonomy (NCBI): domain Bacteria; kingdom Bacillati; phylum Actinomycetota; class Actinomycetes; order Kitasatosporales; family Streptomycetaceae; genus Streptomyces; species Streptomyces sp. NPDC002076. The sequence goes on along the minus strand of NZ_JBSFDI010000015.1, from coordinate 106,754 downwards.
GGTGACCTCGCCGGCGTACGGGAAGAACGGGATGTCGCCGCTGCCGCCCGCGCAGCCGGTGCCGGACATGTGGGTGAGGCTGAAGCCCCGGACGCGGGTGGCGTCGTACTGGTAGCCACCGGGGGCGGCGGTTCTGGTGGCGTCCCCTCTGGTGTTCTCGGGACTCCAGGAGAGCATGCCGAAGGGCACGACGGCGCCCGGGAAGACATCGCCGCCGTTCCTGGTGCCGATCAGCGGATCGACGTACCCGGTGGGGTCCTTGACGAGGCCGGGAGGTGCGGTGGTCGCCGCGGGGGTGGCGGCGGCGCCGGTGGTGAGAAGCGCGGCCAGTAACAGGGACAGGGGGCGGAAACGCATACGCGGCCCTTCCTCCTTACGGAGGGGTCGCGCACCACGGGTCGCACAAGCCGCAGGGACAGTAACGCGCCCCAGCGGTACCACGGAAGACCGCGGGAAGATCGCGTATGCCTCGGCAGGCGCACGCCTGGATCACCCGGTCGGGTTACCACAAGTGGGTTGACATCGTTGTCGGTTGCCGCGGTAGAGTCATGTACAGACCATAAGACAACGTTGTCGTGCACTCGGCGCACCTCACAAGCCAGCACCACCCGGGCGGGTTCCCAACACCCCCCTCACCCGCCCGGCTCGCGGACCCGGTGCACGAACACCGGGTCCGCCCAGAGCGGTTCGGGCACCGAATCCCCCAGCCACCTCCGGACCCGCCCCGACGCTCGTGACCTGGGACGATCCGCGCCCCTGGGGAGGCGACACGCGTCCAGCCCGTGGAACGGCCATAGCCACCCGGGTGAAGCCGGTGCTACAAAGGCCGCATGTCGGACATGACTGACCGGCTCAGGCGTCACTCCTGGCGGTCTGTGATCGGCAAAAGCCCGCGGAGCGTCGCCGGGCAGGTCTTCGTGCTGCAGGTGGCGCTGGTCGTGGCAATCGTGCTCTGCGCCGTCCTCGCCCTCGTCCTGCAGTCGGAACGGGACACCAGTACCGAGGCCAGACGACGGTCGATCGCCGTCGCCCAGACCTTCGCGCACTCCCCCGGCGTCCTGCAGGCGCTGCACGCGCCCAACCCTTCCAAGATCCTCCAGCCGCTCACCGAGGCGGGGCGCAAGTCCGCCGGCGTCGACTTCATCGTCGTCATGGACACCCACGGCATCCGCTACACCCACCCGATCCCCAGCAAGATCGGAAAGCGGTTCGTGGGCCAGATCGGTCCGTCACTGGCCGGCAAGGTGTACACGGAGAGCGTGCACGGCCCGCTGGGCCACGAGGAACAGGCGACCGTGCCGATCGACGACCCCCACGGCAAGGTGGTCGCGCTCGTCTCCGCCGGGATGAAGGTCAAGAACGTCACCCATGAGGTGAACCGGCAGCTGCCGATCATCCTCACCGCCGGGGCCGCGGCGCTCGTGGTGTCGACCGGGGGCACGGCGCTGGTGGGCAGGCGGCTGCGCAGGCAGACCCACAGCCTGGCCCCGGACGAGATGACCCGCATGTACGAGCACCATGACACGGTGCTGCACTCGGTGCGGGAAGGCGTGCTCATCGTCGGCGCCGACGGGCGGCTGATGCTGGTCAACGACGAGGCCAGGCGGCTGCTGGAGCTGCCCGCCGAGGCCGAGGGGCACCATGTCTCCGAGTTGGCGGGCCTCGATCCCGACTTCGCTGACCTGCTCGTCTCCGGGCGCGTGGCCACCGACGAGGTGCTGTTCGCCGGGGACCGGCTGCTGGCGGTCAACCAGCGGCCCACGGACCGGGCCGGAGGCCCCAGGGGCACCGTGGTGACCCTGCGCGACACGACCGAGCTGCAGGCGCTGTCCGGACGGGCCGAGGTCGCCAGGGAGCGGCTCAAGCTGCTGTACGACGCCGGTCTCGGCGTCGGCACCACGCTGGACGTGGAGCGCACGGCGGACGAGCTGGCGCGGGTCGCCGTGCCGCGCTTCGCCGACTTCGTCACCGTGGATCTGGCCGACGCCGTGCTGCACGGCGAGGAGCCGGCCGCCACCGCCACGGACATGCGGCGCATCGCCGTCCATGGCGTCCGGGACGACCATCCGCTCTACGAGAAGGACCGGCTGATCGACTTCCATCCGTCCACGCCGCAGGCCCGCGGGTACGGCAGCGGCCGCTCGGAGCTGGTGATCGATCTTTCCGCCGCGCAGGGCTGGCAGGCTCAGGATCCGCGGCGCACCAGGGAGATCCTCGACTACGGCATCCAGTCGCTCATCGTCGCCCCGATCCGGGCCCGCGGTGTCGTGCTGGGCATGGCGAACTTCTACCGGGCCAAGCGGGACCCCTTCGACGAGGAGGACCTGTCCCTGGCGGAGGAGCTGGTGGCCCGCGCCGCGGTGAGCATCGACAACGCCCGCCGGTACGCCCGTGAGCACGCGGTGGCGGTCACCCTGCAGCGCAGCCTGTTGCCGCGGGCGCTGCCCGAGCAGAGCGCCCTCGACGTCGGTTACCGCTATCTCCCCGCGCAGTCGGGGGTGAGCGGGGACTGGTTCGACGTGATCCCGCTGCCGGGGAGCCGGGTGGCGCTGGTCGTCGGTGACGTGGTCGGGCATGGTCTGCACGCGGCCGCCACCATGGGACGACTGCGCACCGCGGTGCACAACTTCTCCACCCTCGACCTGCCGCCCGACGAGCTGCTGGGCCATCTGGACGACCTGGTCGGCCGCATCGACCAGGACGAGGGCTGCGCGGGGGCGACCGGGGAGATAGCCGGTGCCACCTGTCTGTACGCGATCTACGATCCGGTGACCCGCCGCTGCACCATGGCGCGGGCGGGGCACCTGGCACCGGCGCTGGTCCGCCCCGACGGCAGCGTCACCTTCGCCGACCTGCCGGCCGGGCCCCCGCTCGGCATCGGGGGCATGCCGTTCCAGACGGCGGAGTTCGAGCTGGCCGAGGGCACCGAGCTGGTGATGTACACCGACGGTCTCATCGAGGACCGCGCCCGCGACCTGGACGTGGGCATGGAGCTGCTGGCGCAGTCCCTCGCGGGCCATCCCGGCCGGGCACCGGACGCGAGCTGCCAGGCGGTGCTGGACGAGCTGCTGCCCGGGCGGCCCACGGACGACGTCGCGCTGCTCGTCGCGCGCACCCGGGCACTGATGCCCGACCAGGTCGCCGAGTGGGACGTGCCGCCCGTTCCGGAGGCCGTGTCGGACATGCGCCTGGCCGTGTCCGGGAAACTGGACGAGTGGGGCCTTGCCGAGCTGGGCTTCGCCACGGAACTCGTGCTCAGCGAGTTGATCACCAACGCCATCCGCTACGGCGGCGAGCCGATCCGGGTGCGGCTGATCCGTGACCGCACGCTGATCTGCGAGGTCTCCGACGGCAGCAACACCTCGCCGCATCTGCGGTACGCCGCAACCACCGACGAGGGCGGCCGGGGTCTGTTCCTGGTCTCGCAGATGACCGAGCGCTGGGGCGTTCGGTACAGCCCGCAGGGCAAGGTGATCTGGGCGGAGCAGGCACTGCCGTAGGCGGACGGCGAGGTCGGCGGGGTGTTCGGGGTGCCGCGCGGCCCCGGTCACCCCGTGCCCGGCGGCGTCACTCACCCGGTCGTCCAACTCGCCCATCACATAGGCGCGTGGGCGAGGACGGTAATGAGCACGAGCGCGGCGCACACGCAGCCGAGGACGGCGGTGAAGAGGAGCGGCAGGCGGGTGCGCAGGGGGCGCCGGGTCATCTGGACCTCCCCGTCGGCTGGGTGGCTCCGGTGGGGGCCGGTTCGTCGTGGACGTTCGGTGTGCGGAGGTGACCCGTACGGGAACCGGGGGCGCCAGACAGGCAGCAATACTGTGCCGGTCCGCCGGGGGAAGGCTGTGTTCCCACTGAGCCGGGCCGATGACCCGGTCGCGGGAGGGACGGCGAAGGGCCGCACCCCCGGTGCCGGGGGTGCGGCCCTGAACCGCCGTGCCTGCCGCTTACTTGCGGATCAGGTTGCGCAGCACGTACTGCATGATGCCGCCGTTGCGGTAGTAGTCGGCCTCACCGGGGGTGTCGATGCGGACGACCGCGTCGAACTCGACACCGGTGTCGGTGGTGACCTTGACCGTGCGCGGCGTGGTGCCGTCGTTCAGCTCGGTCACGCCGGAGATGGAGAAGGTCTCCTCGCCGGTCAGACCGAGGGACTCGGCGGTGGAGCCCTCCGGGAACTGCAGCGGCAGGACGCCCATGCCGATGAGGTTCGAGCGGTGGATGCGCTCGTACGACTCGGCGATGACGGCCTTGACGCCGAGCAGCGCGGTGCCCTTGGCGGCCCAGTCGCGGGACGAGCCGGAGCCGTACTCCTTGCCGGCCAGGACGACCAGCGGGATGCCCTGCTCGATGTAGTTGCGGGAGGCGTCGTAGATGAACGACACCGGACCGCCGTCCTGGGTGAAGTCGCGGGTGTAGCCGCCCTCGGTGCCCGGCGCGATCTGGTTGCGCAGGCGGATGTTGGCGAACGTACCGCGGATCATGACCTCGTGGTTGCCGCGGCGCGAGCCGTAGCTGTTGAAGTCGCGGCGCTCGACGCCGTGCTCCGTGAGGTACTGGCCGGCCGGGGTGTCGGCCTTGATCGCACCGGCCGGGGAGATGTGGTCGGTGGTGACCGAGTCGCCCAGCTTGGCCAGGACCCGGGCGCCGGCGATGTCCTCGACCGGGGCCGGCTCCATGCCCATGCCCTCGAAGTACGGGGGCTTGCGGACGTAGGTGGACTGCGGGTCCCACTCGAAGGTGTTGCCGGTCGGGACCGGGAGGGACTGCCACTGGGCGTCGCCCGCGAAGACGTCGCTGTAGGACTTGGAGAACATGTCCTCGCCGATGGCGCTCGCGACGACGTCGTTGACCTCGGCCTCGGTCGGCCAGATGTCCTTCAGGTAGACCGGGTTGCCGTCCTGGTCGGTGCCCAGGGCGTCACGGGTGATGTCCACCTTCATGGAACCCGCGATGGCGTAGGCGACGACGAGCGGCGGGGACGCCAGGTAGTTCATCTTGACGTCGGGGTTGATCCGGCCCTCGAAGTTCCGGTTGCCGGACAGGACCGAGGTGACGGCGAGGTCGTGGTCGTTGACGGCCTTGGAGACCTCCTCCGGCAGCGGGCCGGAGTTGCCGATGCAGGTGGTGCAGCCGTAACCGACCAGGTTGAAGCCCAGCTTGTCCAGGTACGGGGTGAGGCCGGCCTTCTCGAAGTAGTCGGTGACGACCTTCGAGCCCGGGGCGAGGGTGGACTTGACCCACGGCTTGCGGCTCAGGCCCTTCTCGACCGCCTTCTTGGCGACCAGGGCGGCGCCGATCATGACGTACGGGTTGGAGGTGTTGGTGCAGGAGGTGATGGCCGCGACCGTCACCGCACCGTGGTCCAGCTCGTAGGTGGTGCCGTCGGGGGCCGTGACCGGAACCGGGTTGGTCGGGAAGCCGTTCGGGTGGACGGCCGGGGCGTCGGAGGCCGGGAAGGACTCCTTGCCCGCCTCGTCGATGTCGTCCACGTAGTTGCGGACGTCCTGCTTGAACTGCTCGGCGGCGTTGGCCAGGACGATGCGGTCCTGCGGGCGCTTCGGGCCGGCGATGGACGGGACGACGGTCGACAGGTCCAGCTCGAGCTTCTCGGAGAAGTCCGGCTCGGCCTTCGGGTCCAGCCAGAGGCCCTGCTGCTTGGCGTAGGCCTCGACGAGGGCGACCTGCTGCTCGGAGCGGCCGGTCAGGCGCAGGTAGTTCAGGGTCTCGTCGTCGATCGGGAAGATCGCCGCGGTGGAGCCGAACTCCGGGGACATGTTGCCGATGGTGGCGCGGTTCGCGAGGGAGGTGGCGGCGACGCCCTCACCGTAGAACTCGACGAACTTGCCGACCACACCGTGCTTGCGGAGCATCTCGGTGATGGTGAGCACCAGGTCGGTGGCGGTGGTGCCGGTGGGCAGCTCACCGGTGAGCTTGAAGCCGACGACGCGCGGGATGAGCATGGAGACCGGCTGGCCGAGCATGGCGGCCTCGGCCTCGATGCCGCCGACGCCCCAGCCGAGGACGCCGAGGCCGTTGACCATCGTGGTGTGCGAGTCGGTGCCGACCAGGGTGTCCGGGTAGGCCTTGCCGTCGCGGACCATCACGACACGGGCCAGGTGCTCGATGTTCACCTGGTGGACGATGCCGGTGCCCGGGGGGACGACCTTGAACTCGTCGAAGGCGGTCTGGCCCCAGCGCAGGAACTGGTAGCGCTCCTTGTTGCGACCGTACTCCAGCTCGACGTTCTGCTTGAAGGCGTCGTTGGTGCCGAACTTGTCGGCGATGACGGAGTGGTCGATGACCAGCTCGGCCGGCGCCAGCGGGTTGATCTTGGCGGGGTCGCCGCCGAGCTCCTTCACGGCCTCACGCATGGTCGCGAGGTCCACGACACAGGGCACGCCGGTGAAGTCCTGCATGATCACGCGGGCCGGCGTGAACTGGATCTCCTGGCTGGGCTGGGCCTGGGAGTCCCAGTTGCCGAGGGCGCGGATGTGGTCGGCGGTGATGTTCGCGCCGTCCTCCGTGCGGAGCAGGTTCTCCAGCAGGACCTTGAGGCTGTACGGCAGGCGGGCCGAGCCCTCCACCTTGTCCAGCCGGAAGATCTCGTACGACTCGTCGCCCACCTGCAGCGTGCTGCGGGCGTCGAAGCTGTTCGCCGACACGACAGTCTCCTTCATTGATGTGCGCGTACCACCGTCAATCGTGCCGCCACCCCGGCTGGGCCGATCCGCTAAGGTAAGGCTAAGTTAGGTAACCCTTAGTGGGTGGCGGTTGCGGTGCGCCTGGCAGATATCTCGATGTCGAGATAACTCTAGTACATGGGCGCTGGATGGTCATGCCCGGCCGGGCCGGGCCGTGTCGCTTTTCCTCGGCCGCGCGGGAATGACGGACGGTACGCACGGGAAGCCGAATAACGGGGCACCCAGGGATGAATCACCCACATGTACGACATCCCCCGTGAACCCGCAGGCCACTGACGTGCCGTCACCCGAATGGACCCCCCGGCGGGCGCCATCTCATATCTGAGATAACCTCAACCTCATGGCAGACGACTACCTCGTACGCATCGGCAAGCTCATCCGTGACGCCCGGCAACACCGAGGCTGGACACAGACGCAGCTCGCGGAGGCGCTGGGCACCAGCCAGAGCGCGGTCAACCGGATCGAGCGCGGGAACCAGAACATCAGCCTTGAGATGATTGCCCGCATAGGAGAAGCCCTGGACAGCGAGATCGTGTCGCTGGGGTACGCGGGCCCGATGCATCTGCGCGTGGTGGGCGGCCGCCGTCTGTCCGGCGCCATCGACGTGAAGACCAGCAAGAACGCCTGCGTCGCCCTGCTGTGCGCCTCGCTGCTGAACAAGGGGCGCACGGTGCTGCGCCGGGTGGCCCGCATCGAGGAGGTGTACCGCCTGCTGGAGGTCCTCAACTCCATCGGCGTGCGCACCCGCTGGATCAACGACGGCGTCGACCTGGAACTGGTGCCGCCGGCCCAGCTGGAGATGGCGGCGATCGACGCGGAGGCCGCCGTACGCACCCGCTCGATCATCATGTTCTTCGGTCCGCTGCTGCACCGCATGGACCACTTCAAACTGCCGTACGCCGGCGGCTGCGACCTCGGCACGCGGACCATCGAACCGCACATGATCGCACTGCGCCGGTTCGGCCTGGACATCGCGGCCACCGAGGGCCAGTACCACGCGCGGGTCGACCGCACGGTCCGTCCCGACCGTCCGATCGTGCTGACCGAGCGCGGCGACACCGTGACCGAGAACGCGCTGCTGGCCGCCGCCCGGCACGACGGCGTGACGGTCATCCGCAACGCCTCCTCCAACTACATGGTCCAGGACCTGTGCTTCTTCCTGGAGGCCCTGGGCGTCAAGGTCGAGGGCATCGGCACCACCACGCTGACCGTGCACGGTGTGCCGAACATCGATGTCGACGTCGACTACTCCCCCTCCGAGGACCCGGTCGAGGCGATGAGCCTGCTGGCCGCCGCGGTGGTGACGGAGTCCGAACTGACCGTGCGCCGCGTCCCCATCGAGTTCCTGGAGATCGAGCTCGCGGTCCTGGAGGAGATGGGCCTCGACCACGACCGGTCGCCCGAGTACTTCGCGGACAACGGCCGCACCCGCCTGGTCGACCTGACCGTCCGCCCCTCCAAGCTCGAAGCCCCGATCGACAAGATCCACCCCATGCCCTTCCCGGGCCTGAACATCGACAACGTCCCGTTCTTCGCGGCGATCGCGGCGGTGGCGCAGGGCAAGACCCTGATCCACGACTGGGTCTACGACAACCGCGCGATCTACCTCACGGACCTCAACCGCCTCGGCGGCCGCCTCCAGCTCCTCGACCCGCACCGGGTCCTGGTCGAGGGCCCCACCCGCTGGCGCGCCGCCGAGATGATGTGCCCGCCGGCCCTGCGCCCCGCGGTGGTCGTCCTGCTGGCGATGATGGCGGCCGAGGGCACGTCGGTGCTGCGGAACGTGTATGTCATCAACCGGGGTTACGAGGATCTCGCCGAGCGGCTGAATTCGATCGGGGCGCAGATCGAGATTTTCCGGGATATCTGAGCCTGCGTCGGGAACGAGCCGCCGCACCGCCTTTTGACCTGCTGACCTGCGGGTCGGAAGGAGGTGCGGCGGCTCTGTGCGGATTCATTTGGAGCGGAGCGCTCCGCTCCGACCGGGCTGCGCACCCCGGCCGTCGACCGGGCCGCCGCGCTGCCGGGCCCGGCACCGGACTGGGCGGAACTCAGGGAGCTGTGGAACGCGGCCGAGGACTGAGGCCCCGCACAGCGCCGCGCCGCAGATCCTCACGGCCCGCTGAACGAAGGCCGGGGTTCGGCCGCTGGTGTCTGGGTGCGGTGGTCGGGCCAGGGGATTCGGAGCGCGGTCAGCGTCACGATCAGGGCCGACGCGGCGACGGTCGCCATGCCGAGGGTGAGGCTCGTGGCGCTCGCGACGAAGCCGATCAGGGCCGGGCCCGCCAGCAGGCCGGTGGTGCCCATCGCGGCGACCAGGGCCAGGGCGTCGGAGCCGTGGCCGGCGGCCGCGACGTACACGCACGGGGTGACGGCGGCCGCGCCGAGGCCGACGCAGGCGAAGCCGAGGAGCGTCGGGACCAGCCCGCCGGCGAGAAGGGCGAGGGCCAGTCCGGCGGCGGCCACCGCGCTGCCGGCCCGGACCACCCGGCCGTCGCCGAAACGGGTGCGCCAGCGGTCGGCGCACACGCGGGCCAGCAGCATCATCGCGGAGACGACCGCGATGCCCAGCGGGGCCACGGACGCCGAGGCCTTGACGACGTCCTTCAGGTAGAGCGTCGACCAGTCGTTCATCGCGCCCTCGGTGATGGTGCCGGAGGCCATGGCGCAGCCCATCAGCAGGGTCGGCCAGGAGGGAAGGCCCCGGCGGCGGTTCCGCCTCGGCTCGCCCGGCGTCCCCGGTTCCGTCTGGGTGAGCAGCCCGGAGCGGGCGCCGGCGAGCAGGAGCAGCAACAGGGCCCCGGCCACGGTGAAGTGCGCCGGCACCGACGCGGTCCACGTGGTCACGCCCGAGGTCAGCAGGGCACCGGCCAGCAGACCGGCGCTGAACGTGGCGTGCAGCTGGGACATGGCGGTGCGCCCGTACGCCTTCTCCAGCGCGGCGCCCTGGGCGTTCATGGCGACGTTGAGGCAGCCGACCGCGACTCCGTCGGCGCAGACGGCCAGGAGGGCGAGCGGGTAGTTCGGTACGGCGGACAGGGCGGCCAGGACCGCGATGAGGCACGCGGCCGAGGCCAGGGACAGCCGCCGGGAGCCGAGGCGCCGCATCAGGGCGGCGACCAGCGGGAAGGAGGCCGCCGCGCCGGCCCCGCAGGCCATCAGCAGCAGGCCCACCTCCCCGGCGCCCAGGTCCAGCCGGGTCTTCAGCGCGGGCAGGCGGGAGACCCAGGTGCCGTACTGGAGGCCGAGGAAGCAGAACAGCGCCGCGATGGACCACTTGGCGCGCGGGAAGGAGTGTGTGGACATCAGCTCGCCTTCCGCACGGCGGCGAGCCGCGCCGACATGTACACCGCGCCGCTGCCGTAACCGGCCGGCAGGCGTGCCTCGTGGTGCGGGCGGTAGCCGTTGGCCCGCCAGAAGGGTTCCCTGCCTGCGACCGCGATCAGGGACATGGTCTCGAATCCACGGGTGCGGGCCACGTCCGTCAGATGGCGGGCCATACGGCTGCCGAGCCCTCTGCGCCGCAGGGGCGCGGCGACGACGAGGTCGTGCAGGTGGAGGTTGGCGGAGCAGTGGGGGGTCTTCTCGGGCCGGGTCAGGTCGGGGTAGCGGAACCTCGGGTAGGGCAGGGCCAGTGCGTAGCCCGCGATCCGGCCGTCGAGGTCCAGGACGAGGCAGGTGCCCGCAAAGCCCCGGGAGCGCAGCGCGGCCTCCCCCTCCGTGAGCCCGGTGTCCGCGTAGGCCTCCGCTTCCAGGGCCACCACGTCGGGCCAGTCGGCCTCGGTGATGCCGCGTATGAGGTGTGTCATGTCAGTGGTGTCCTTCCTGGCCGCGGACGCACACGCAGGGCAGCGGACCGATGCCGTTGAAGCCCTGGGTCGTATAGCTGGTGGCGTAGGCGCCGGCGGAGAGGATCCACACCGGGTCGCCGGAGGTGACGGACGCCGGCACGCGCACCGGGTACCGGCCCTCGCCGTAGGCGTCGTCGCTGTCGCAGGTGGGGCCGGCGACGATCGCGGAGACGTACTCCTGTGCTCCGAGGTGGTCCGGGAACACCATGCGATGCGTCAACTGGTCCATCTCGTAGAGGCCGTTGAACTTGCCGCAGCTCAGGTAGAGCCAGTGGGCGACGGTGCCGTCCGGCTGCCTGCGGCGGGTCAGGCGGGAGACGTGGGCGCGGACGGCACCGTGGTCGGCGACCAGGTGACGGCCCGGTTCCATCACGAAGCCGAGCGGGGAGGGCGTGAGGCCGCGCAGCCGGTCCATGCCCTCGCGGAGCACGGTGAAGATCTTGTCCAGGGGCGGGTCGAGGGGGTTGCCATGGCGGTCCTGGTAGCCGAGCGCGGGCAGGCCACCGCCGAGGTTGACGTGGTCGGGTACGATCCCCCGCCCGGCCAGCGCCGTCAGAGTCCCGGCGAGGGTGTCGAGGGCCTGCTGCCAGGCCTCGCCGGTCATCTGCTGGGAGCCGACGTGCACGGACAGGCCGGCCGGGGTGAGTCCGGCCGCGCGGGCCGCCGCCAGCACCCGGACGGCGTCGTCGGGGGTGCAGCCGAACTTGCGGTTGAGGCCCCACAGAGCGCCCTCACCTCCGGTGGCCAGACGGCAGAACACCCGTGCCCTCGGGGCGTGTGCGGCGATGGCGGTGACGTCCTCGATGCTGTCGGTGGCGAACGTGCGGACACCCAGGCGGTGGGCTTCGGCGATGTCTCGGTCGGACTTGATGGTGTTGCCGTAATGGATGTGGTCGGGGTGCGCGCCGACCTGGAGGGCCTGGGTGATTTCGGCGGGGCTTGCCGCGTCGAAGCCGGCGCCTGCGGCGGCCAGACAGCGGAGGACTCCGTCCACGGGGCAGGATTTCAGGGCGAAGCGGACTTGAATTCCGGGCAACTCGGTCAGCAGGGCGGTGTATTGATCCTCTATGCCGGTGAGGTCGTAGATGATGCGGTCGGTTTCGGCTGCGACGAGTTCCGTGGTGAGGGGTTTGCTGAGTGGTTCACTGCCGGCTCGTTGTGGTTGGTCGCGCCCACGCGGCGGTAGCCGCATATCAGGCAGGGCCCCGCGCCCCTGCGGGGCGCTCATGTGCGGGTCGCTTCCATCAGTGCCGGCCAAGCCTCGACCAGGTACGCGTAGTCCGCGATGTCCGACTCGGCCTCGTCCAGTAACCGGTCGCGCTCCTCGGCCAGTTGGCCGGCGAACGCGGCGTAACGGCCGCCCAATTTGCGGTACGCCGTGTCCACGCGGTCCAGTCGCCAGACGTTCTCGGTGCGGTCCAGGCCGGTGCTCTCCCGCAGGAGGTCCACGATGCGGTCGGGCCGTACCCGGTGCCGCTCGTCCAGCAGACCGGCGCCCTCGTCCGCCATCCGGTCGTAGACGTGGTGGAAGTAGAGCATCGACAGCAGGAACTTCACGAACCGCCGCTGGTAGGCCGGGAAGCCGGTGTCGGTGCGGCGTTCGGGGGTGTGGAAGTTCTCGATGTGGCGGTTGTGCAGGATGCCGGGCAGGGCGGCGTCGTGGACCAGGTGGAGGAGGAAGTAGTCGCTGCCGATGGTGTCGGTGGCGGGCGGGAGCGGGACGCGTGCGTAGATCGCGTGGTCGAAGGCGATGTTGCACATGTCGACGCGCATCGGGTCGACCACGGTGAGGGTCGCCCGGTCGCCGGTGAAGGGTGTCGTGCCCGCGCCGGTGAAGGACTCCTCGACCAGATGCCGTTTGCGTTCCTCGGGCCAGTCGCCGGGTGCCCAGAGGCTGACGACGTCGTGGTAAGCCCCCTCGTCCAGCTGTCGCATCTCCCCTATGTCCACGGAGAGTTCGCCGATGAAGGAGGCTCCGGCCAGGGACACCGGACGGCCCAGCAGCGCCGGGTCGAGGTCGGTGGGCAGGCCGTCCGCCGTGGCCTCGGCGGCGGGACGGCCCAGCCAGGGCAGTTCGTGGTGAACCGGGTACACCGGCTGTCCGGCGTGGAGTTGGTAGGTGCTGTCGGAGTCCCTGCGGTGCAGCGAGCGGCAGCCGAGGGCTGTGGCCAGCAGGAAGGCGCGGTTGGTGCAGGCGCCGTAGGAGACGGTCGGCGGGAGCATGAGGTGGAGCAGGCGGTCGGGCTCGGGGAGGCCCGCGCGCTCGATCGTCCGGCGCAGGAAGGCGCGCTGCTCGGACTCGTCGAGGTGGTGGACGGTGACTCCGGGCGCCGGGTGGAGTCCGGCGACGACCCGGGCGTGCTCGGCGCGGGTGCGGTCGTCGGAGGAGTCGAGGATCAGTAACTGGACGTCGGCGCCGAAGCGCTGGGCGGCGTAGGCGGCCTCGTCGTTGATCGCGGTGAGGGTGGCGGAGCAGGCCCGGTTGGTCGGCAGGCACAGGCAGATCCGGTGGTTCACTGCGCCTCTTCCGCCGTGGCGGTCCAGGAGTCCAGGCCGAGCAGTCTTCTGCCGAGCGGGTTGAGCGTGGCGGGCCCGTAGCGCTCGGCCTCCGGCTCGCGGGCGTCGCCGAGGAGGGTGGCGTTCCAGTCGGGGGTCGCGAGGGTGCGCCAGGAGTCGATCCGGGAGTCGCGCAGGGTGGTGTGCTCCTCCAGCGCGGGCATCATCGACAGGTACTGGACGGCTCGGACAGCGTTGTCGGAGAGGTTCGGTGCCACGCCGTGCGCCAGCAGCCCGTTGAAGATCAGCAGGTCGCCGGCCTGGAGGTCGGGGCGGATCACCGGGAACTCGGCGCGGTCGGTGCCGGGCCGGACCGGGTCGCGGCCGGGCGGCTGGGCCACGCGCCACTCCTCGAAGCGGCGGAAGAGCTCGGGGGCGCACTGGAAGCCGCCGAGTTCGGGCCGGGTGTCGCCCAGGGCGATGATGCCCTGGACGCGCTGCGGGAGGACGGCGAGGGTGGTGTCGACATCCCAGTGCAGCTCGATGTCGAAGCCCTCGTCGGTGGGTTCGATCAGGGAGCGGGAACGGGTGCGTGTGTTGGGCGGGTTGAGGTTGAGCCGGTCCAGGGTGACCCACAGCTCCTCGCAGTCCCATACGTCCACGAACGCGTCGTAGACCCGCCGGGTCTGCCGGCTGTCCCAGATGAGCTGGTGGTGGTAGGCCTCGACGAAGCCGTAGATGAACAGGTGCCGGTCGAGTTCGGAGCGGAACTCCGGTTCCTCGTACCAGGTGTCGGGGCGGTCGGGGTCGAGGCCCTGGAACTGCCAGGCGAAGTCGAGGAGTTGTTTGGCCTCGCCGGGGGTGATGGCCTCGCGGACGACGACGTAGCCGTAGGTCTGCCAGAAGGCGAAGTCCTCTTCGGAGAGCGCCCTGAGGGGCTGGGACTTCTCGATGTGGCGCAGGGGCGTCGGGGCGAGGTAGGTCTCGCCGTCGGCGCTGAAGTAGGGGCGGGCGGAGACGGCTCGGTGGAGGTGGGGGTGGGGGTCGGGGTGGGGCGTCTGCATGCGATTCCTCTGGAACACAAGGTGCGGTTGGGATCCGGGGAAAGAGCAAGGTCGAGCGGGCCGCCCGCTCCTGCGGGCGGCCGGTGGAGAAGGTGCGTCAGCCCGCGACGACGGCCTCGGCCGCCGCCACACCGCAGACCCGGGCGGCGCCGTAGGTGGCGATGTGCAGGGCGCCGCGCGGGGCGGCCTGGGGCAGGCCCATCTCGACGACGACGGTGTCGGGGCGGGCGGCGAGCAGGGTGTCGAGGGCGGCGCGCATCCAGTCGTGCCGGTGCTCGTCGCGGACCACGGCGACGATCCGGCGGCCGTCGGCCGCGGCGAGGGCCGCCTCACCGGCGCCCTCGCCGGTGAAGGAGCCGGAGTCGGTGCCGGGCAGCAGCCGCTCCAGCTCGGCGGCCACGCCCCAGGGGGTCTGGTCGCCGACGGCGATGTTGCGGGCTGGCTCGAACTGGGCGACGTAGGCGGGTTTGTCGACCGGTACGGCGGTGCCGGCGCGGGTCACTCGCAGCGCGCGGCGGGCCGCGACCAGGCCGATCTCGGGGTCGGGCACGGTCCCGGACGCGGCGGCGCGCGCCCCGGCGGTCCATGCGGCCAGGTGCCGTACCCGGGCGGCCGCGTCGGCGAGCCGTTCCTCGGGCAGTTCGCCGGAGCGTACGGCGGCCACGAGCGCGTCCCGCAGCTTGAGCACGGTGCCCTCGTCGCACAGCCCGCCGCCGACGCAGATGGCGTCGGCACCGGCCGCGATGGCGAGGACCACGCCGTGCTCCAGGCCGTAGGTGCCGGAGATCGCGCGCATCTCCATGCCGTCGGTGACGATCAGGCCCTGGTAGCCGAGTTCCTCGCGGAGCAGTTCGGTGAGGATGCGGCGGGAGAGGGTGCCGGGGCGGTCCGGGTCGAGGGCGGGCACGAGGATGTGCGCGCTCATGACGGCCCGGGTGCCGGCGGCGATGGCCGCGCGGAACGGGGGCAGTTCCCGCTCGTACAGGGTCCTCGCGTCGACGTCGATGCGGGGTACGGCGTGGTGGGAGTCGACGTTGGTGTCGCCGTGGCCCGGGAAGTGCTTGGTGCAGGCGGCGACGCCGGTGGACTGCAGGCCCTCGACCCAGGCTGCGGTGTGCCGGGCGACCAGGTCGGTGCTCGCGCCGAAGGAGCGCACTCCGATGACGGGGTTGTCGGGGTTGGCGTTGACGTCGGCGGACGGGGCCCAGTCGAAGTTGACGCCGCAGGCGGCCAGGCGGCGGCCGAGTTCGCGGGAGACGGCCCGGGTGAGGGCGGGGTCGTCGACGGCGCCGAGGGCGTGGTTGCCGGGGAAGGAGGAGCCGGTGCGCACATCCAGGCGGGTGACGTCGCCGCTCTCCTCGTCGATGGCGACCAGCAGGTCGTCCCGTTCGGCCCGCAACTGCGCGGTGAGCGCGGTGACCTGGCTCTCGGTGACGACGTTGCGGCCGAACAGGGCGACGGAGGCGAGCCCTTCGCCGAGGCGGCGGCGCACCCAGTCGGGCGCGGTGGTGCCGTCGAACCCCGGCTGGAGCACGGCCAGGGCGTCGCGGGTGAGGGTGTCCGGGCCGGTGGCGAGTGTGGTCATCGGCGGTGTCATCCCTTCACGGCGCCGTCGGTCAGGCCGCTGACGGCCTTGCGTTGCAGGAAGATGAAGAGGATCAGGATGGGCAGCGCGAACAGGGACGAGGCGGCCATCGTGGCGCCCCAGTCGTCGCCGAAGGCGGTCTGGAACTGCGACAGCCACAGCGGCAGGGTCTGCTTCTCGATGTCCTTGTTGAGGATCAGGACGAGCGGGTACTCGTTCCAGGCGGTGATGAACCCGAACAGCGAGGTCGCCATCAGACCGGGGGCCAGCAGGGGGAAGATGACCCGGACGAAGGCCTGCGTGCGGGTGCAGCCGTCGACCATGGCCGCCTCCTCCAGGTCCTTCGGTACGGCGGCCACATAGCCGCGCAGCGTCAGGACGGTCAGCGGGAGCACCATCATCGTGTAGAACACGGTGAGCGGCACCAGGCTGTCCAGCATGTCGTTGTCGCGGACGATCATGTAGATGGCGATGATCAGGACTTCCCAGGGGGCCATCTGCGCCAGCATGAACGTCACGATGAGCCCGCGCCGGCCCCGGAACCGCATCCGGGCGAGTGCGAAGGCCGCGAACAGGGCGATGACGAGGGAGAAGACCACCGACAGCACCGTGACGGTGACGGAGTTGACGACCAGTGTCCAGAAGTGGTCGGCGTGGATGGCCTTCTTGAAGTGGCCGAGGGTGACGTTCGTCGGAAACCAGACGGGGTTGTCGGAGATGATGTCGCCGGTCGGTTTGAAGGCCGTGGCGAACATCCAGTAGACGGGGAACACGAAGCCGACGAAGAGGACCACGGCGGTCGCGTTTGGCCAGATGCGGCCGAAGAGCGAGCGCTTCACAGCTCGTCCTCCTCTTGCTTGAGCACCATGCGCAGGTAGTACGAGGTGATGACGAGCAGCACCAGGATGGTCAGGAAGGAGATCGCCGCGCCGACTCCGAAGTGCTGGTTGCCGACGCCCTCGACGAAGGCGTAGATCGGCAGGGTCTCGGTGAGGCGGTCGGGGCCGCCCTGGTTGATGGCGAAGATCTGGGTGAACGCCTTGAAGACCCAGATGACCTCGAGGAAGGTCGTCGCGTAGAGGAAGGGCCGCAGGAAGGGCAGGGTCACCGAGGTGAAGCTCTGCCAGGCGCCGGCGCCGTCCAGGGAGGCGGCCTCGTACAGCTCCCTGGGGATCGTGGTGGTGGCGGCGTACAGGTTGATCGCCACGAACGGGATCGACTGCCACACGATCAGCAGGACGACCACGGAGAAGGTGGAGAACTGGCTGCCCAGCCAGTTGTGGTCGGCCATGGAATGCCAGCCGAGCTTGTCCAGCGTCCAGTTGACGACACCGAAGCGCTGGGCGAACAGCCACTGGTAGACGGTGGTGGCGGCGATGGGGGGCATCGCCCAGGCCAGGACGAGGCCCACCAGGAGCAGCAGCCGCATCCGCTTGCCGAGCCGGGCCAGCAGCAGCCCGATGAGGGTGCCGAGCACCATGATGAGCACGACGTTGGCGGCGGTGAAGAAGACGGTGCGCTCGACGACGTGCCAGAACTCCGGCTCGGACAGCACCTGCCGGTAGTTGTCGACGCCGTTCCACTCGGTGAGGTGCTGGATGAGCTGCCGCGGGTTGAGGTTCTGGAACGACAGCATGCCGTTCTTGACCAGGGGCCAGCCGAGCAGGACCACCGTGGCCAGCAGCGCGGGCAGCAGCAGGAGGTAGGGGGCGGCGGCACCGCGGCGGGACGGGGAACTGGAGTCACGCTCCGCCCCCCTGGGCGGCCCCGGTGTCCGGGCCTTGCGGACAGCGGGCTCCCCGGCCGTGTCCGTGCCTTGGGTCTGCACTGACATGAGTTGCCATCTCTTCCGTGGCCGTACGAACTCCCCGTGCCGTATGTGCGAACGGCACGGGGAGCCGGGGGCGCCTGTGGCGGCGCCCCCGGCGGGTCATCAGTTCTGCTGGGCCAGGCGCTTGTTGATCTCGCCCTCGACGTCCTTGGCGGCCGCCGCGGGAGCCTTGCCGTTCAGCACCGCGGTCATATAGGACTTGATCGGGTTGGGGGTGTTCTCCACCGCGGCCCACGCCGGGATCAGCGGGGTGGTGCCGCCGACCGCGGCGCCGGGGGCCGCGGCCTCGGCGGCGGCGTTGCCCGTGAGGTTGCTCTGCAGGGCCGTCTTGTTGGGGACGATGCCGTTGAGCTTGGCCAGTTCGCCCTCGTACTGGTCGGACAGGGCGATCTTCAGGAACTCCTTGGCCAGGGACTGCTTCTTGCTGTTCTGGGCGACGGCGAGGTTGGAGCCGCCGAGGAAGACGCCCTCGGGCTTGTCGGCCGTCGCGCCGGGGATGGTGAAGTAGCCGAGGTCCTTCTCGATGGACTTGTTGGCCTGGATGGCGGTGCCGGCCTCCCAGCCCATGCCGATGATGGCGCCCGTCTTGCCCTTGGCGAAGATGGTGGCCTGCTGGGGGGTGGCCTCGTCCTTGTCCTTGGGGGCCTTGGAGTAGGAGGCGTACTTCTTGTAGATGTCCATGGCCGCGGCGACCTTGGGGTCGGCGAGGTTGGAGACGTACTTGTCGCCCTGCTTCTTCACCAGGTCGCCGCCCTGGCCGATGATCAGGCCGTCGAGGAAGTACCAGTTCTGGCCCGGCAGGTAGAGGGGCTCGGCGTCGGTCTTCTTGCCGATGGTCTCCAGGTCCTTGAAGAACTCGTCGCGGGTCTTCGGGGTGGCCTTGATGCCGGCCTTCGCCCAGATCGCCTTGTTGTAGATGACGACACGGTTGGCGAAGTACCACGGGGCGGCGTACTGCTTGCCGTCGTACACGGAGGACTGGGAGACGGACGGCGTCCAGTCGGCGCCGATCCCCTTCTTGAGGTCGGCGAGGTCGGCGAGGCCGCCGGTGGCCGCGTAGGCCGGGGTCTGGGTGTTGCCGACCTCCAGGACGTCCGGCGGGTTGTCCTCGGAGAGGGCGGTGGTGATCTTCTGCTGGATCCCGTCCCACTTCTGGATCTCGAACTTCAGCTTCGCGCCGGTCTTCTTCTCGAAGGCGGCCTGGACGTCCTTGCTCCACTGCGGCGGCGCGGAGCCGTCCATGGTCCAGACGGTGAGCGTCTGGCCCTTCCAGCTGTCCGGTCCCGCGTCCTTGCCGCTGTCCTTGCCGTTTCCGCCACACGCCGCAACGGAGACCATCATGCCCGCGATCACGATCGCGGCAGCGAGCTTGCGCTTCACGCCACCCTCCTCAGGGATGCCACTAATCCCCCCACGCCCTCGGCGGTGACCTGCGTACGACGCTGTTGCACGTAGGGCTCGGGACCTGGCCACTAATGGTGTAGACCAGTACGGTGGAGCTTGGCCTAGACCTTTCGGGGTGTCAAGGGTGGTCCGGGAAGCCGATTCCGGCCGTTACGAGAACGTCACCGGAGCGCGCCCGTCCGCATCCGCCCGATTCATCCGGCCATCGGGCCGGCCCGGACCTGAGCGGGCGGGTTGGACTAGACCATAGGGCAGTTGGTCGCTATAACGGGAGACCGTCGACACAGCCGGGAAGGCAGGCATGACCACCGACGTCAGCAGCGCCCAGCCGCACGGAGGGGCGTCCGGCCGCACCGCGCGCGTGCCGAAGTACTACCGGATCAAACAGCGACTGCTCGCCATGGCCGAGGAGTTGCAGCCCGGCTCGGCGATGCCGGCCGAGCGGCTGCTCGCCGTCCGGTTCGACACCTCCCGGACCACCGTCCGGCAGGCGCTCACGGAACTCGTCGGCGAGGGCCGCCTGGACCGGATCCAGGGCAAGGGCACCTTCGTCTCCCAGCCCAAGCTGTACCGCACGCTCCAGCTGACCTCGCACACCGAGGACATGCGCGCCCAGGGCCTGACCCCCGCCTCGCAGGTGCTGGACATCGGGGAGGTCCCGGCCGACCAGCGGCTGGCGGAGCTGCTCGGCATCGGCCTCGGCGAGCCCGTGCTGCGCATCGAGCGGCTGCGGCTGGCCAGCGGCGATCCGATGGCGATCGAGACGACCCATCTGTCCGCGCGGCGCTTCCCCGGCCTGCGCCGCTCGCTGGCGACCCAGCCCTCGCTGTACACGGCCCTCGCCGAGGTGTACGGCGTCCATCTCGCGGAAGCCGACGAGACCATCGAGACCTCGCTGTCCACCCCGCGCGAGGCGCAGTTGCTCGGCACCGACGTGGGGCTGCCGATGCTGCTGCTGTCCCGGCACTCGCGGGACGCGGAGGGCACCCCGGTGGAGTGGGTGCGCTCGGTGTACCGGGGCTCCCGGTACAAGTTCGTGGCCGCGTTGCGCCGTCCGGCGCAGGGGACCGGCGGCACGGCGGGCGGGCGGTTCCCCGTGCAGTGAGGGTGTTCCGCGTGGCCGCGTTGCGCCGTCCGGCGCAGGGGACCGGCGGCACGGCGGGCGGGCGGTTCCCCGTGCAGTGAGGGTGTTCCGCCGTGCTGCCGGCCGTCGAGGTGCCGTAGCCGTGCCGTCAGTCCAGGAACGCCGTCTCGATCCAGCGGCGCACCGCCCGCGGACGCATCCGGTGCAGCCGGTCCACGGTGTCGGCGACCTCCTGCGCGCCGCCCACCGACAGGAACTTCTCCCGCACCAGCTCGGCATGGCCCGCCCGGGTCTCCGGGCCGGCCGCCCCGACCGGGATCAGCCGGGTGCGCGAGACCGTACGGCCGTCCGTCAGCCGTACGGTGACCCGGGCGCCGGTGGCCTTGGTGGACCGGGAGAAGTCACGGTCGTCGGCCGCCGACACACCCACCAGGTCCACCAGTTCGTCACCGCCGAAGCCGCGCAGCCACGGCACGGCCAGCTCCCCCGCCTCGCGCACCGCCTCGCCGAACGGCGCGTCGGACAGGAAGAGTTGACGCGTCATCTCCGTGTCGTGCTCCAGCCGTATCCGCCTGGCCAGCGCCCACCGGTCGGGGTCGTCCAGCAGGGGTGCGGAGAAGTCGTCCACGCCGAACTCGCCGGTGAGCAGGGTGGTCGCCACCGGGTAGGGCACGTCCAGCACCAGCGCGCCCAGCGGGGAACCGGGCCCGGTGACGTACTGGGCGGCCCGCTGGCCCGCGAACAGCGTGTACAGGGAGGCCTCGACGACGACTTCGGCCACGTCCCGCGGGCGCAGCGCGCCGATCTCCTTGTGGATCTCGGCCGCGCAGTCCACTGCCGCGTCGATACCGGGCCCGCCCGGGTGCATCTTGAACGACAGGGTGTCCGTGTGCCAGCGGCGCCCGAGCCCCTTGGTCACCGCCTGGGGCAGCGGCACGGTGGCGAAGCGGGCCAGGAAGCCGTCGCGGTGCTCCATGATGTCCGGCGCCCCGCGCAGCCCGGCGTACGCGGCGTCACAGGCGTCCATCGCAGTGCGCACCGGGGTGAAGGTGTTGAACAGGCGGGCGTCGCTGGCCAGGAAGGCGCGCATCAGCGGCCAGTTGGGCATCGCGAAGGCCAGCCCGAAAGCGTTCTCGAACAGGGCTGCCGGGGCCCGGTCGCAGTGCAGCCGCCCGGCCACCGCGCCGGCCAGATGGGTGTGTACGGCGCTCTGGCCGCGCAGGGGTCCGAGGGTCGCGGAGGCGGTGATCCGGGCCGCGCACTCGTTGGCCGCGACCACCGCGGTGAGCAGCGAGAGCCCGTCCAGCTGCCGGGCGTAGGCGAAGGCGAGCGGCACCGCCACGGTGGAGTTCGACAGGTGTCCGGCGTAGGCGGTGTCGTCCAGGTTCAGCCAGGAACCGAGCGCGGCGAAGACACCGGCCGCCTGACGCGGATCGCGCTGCATGGGGTGCCCGAACGCGGCCACCAGCCTTCTGCCGAGCGGGTGTTGCAGCCCCGCGCGGATGGAGGCGATCTGCGAGAGCACCTGGCTCGCGGCGAGCTTCAGCACCCGGCACGGCACATCCTGCGGCCGCAGGGTCGCGGCCCAGTGCGAGAGCTCACGCAACGGGGTGTCGGCTGGGGTGCGGCCGCGGGCGGCCCGGGCCGGGGTGCGGGCCTGCTCGGCCCAGTCGGCGCACAGCGCCCGGGCGACGCTCTCCGCGAGGACGGCGGTCATGGCGGGTACCTTCCGTGCGTGCGCTGGGACGTGCGGGGGAACACGGCTGCGGGAGCACCGTCGCCCCGGTGCTCCCGCAGTGCATGGGTGGTGTTACGCGGCCGGGACCTTGTCCAGGAAGCCGTAGACGGCCTTGATCTTGCCCGCCTCGTCGGTGACGAGCACGTCGAAGCCGATGGCGATCGGCTCGGCGCCCGGCTCGGTCACCAGGCCCCACTGGAAGCGGGCCTGGTTGTGGTGGGCGTCGACGGTGCCGTGCAGTTCGAAGGCGAGGCCCTTGAACTGGTCGCGGGCACCGGCCACCACGGCCCCGAAGCCCTCGTGGCCCTCGACCGCGGCGAGCGGGTCGATGTACGGGGCGTCGGCGGTGAACAGCTCGGCGATGGCCGCGGCGCGCTTCTCGGCGTCCGCCTCGTTCCAGATGTCGAGGTAACGGGTGACGGTGGTGGTCAGGTCGCTCATGCGGGCGATCTCCTCTGTGGCGTGCTTCTCTGGTTCTTCGGACAGGTGGTTCAGGGGGTGGCCGGCGCCCAGACCGGGAGGGCTCCGGGGAGCACCTCGAAGGTGGCCGTGGTGCCGATGCCGTGCTGGTACTCGCCGTCGTGTTCCAGCGGGAGCCGGCGGCCGTCGGTGCGCTCGACGGTGATCGTGCGCCCGCGGGCGTAGACGGTCGCCGGGTGGTCCATGTGCCGTGCCTTCAGGGTCAGTTCCGGCACCTGGTCCGCCGGGACCGCGCCGCCGATCACACAGACGTCGAGCAGTCCGTCGTCGAGCAGCGAGCCGGGCAGGACCAGGAACCGGCCGCCTCGGTAGCGGCCGCCGCCGACGTTGGCGAGGACCGTGGGGCCCTCGTGCACGACCCGGCCGTCCACGGTGACCCGGCCCGGGTACGGCTGGTAGCCGGCGGCCGTGTCGGCGAAGGCGCGGGCATAGCGCTCCCGCCCGGTCAGCGGCAGCTCCCGGGCGGTGATCAGCGCGTCGGCGATCACTCCCGAACAGGCCCCGAGATACACGTGGTTGCGCGTCTCGGCCAGGCGGGCCAGGTCGAGGCGGCGCAGGCGGGCGCTGCCGCCGATGCCGTTGTCGGTCAGGACCGCCTTCAGGGACTCGCTCCAGGGGCGCTCGCCCCACAGCATCTTGTAGCCGGAGTTGCCGGTGCCGCCGGGCACCACCGCGAGGGCGGCGTTCCCGGTCACGGGCACGAGTCCCTGGACGGCCTCCCGGACGGTGCCGTCCCCGCCGATGACCACGATCAGGTCGGGCGCGCCGGGGGATGCCGCCGCGGGCCGCTGCAGGGCGCGGCGCACCGCGACCGTGGCGTCACCGGGGCCGGTGGTGAGGTGCATCTCGGTGTGCTCCAGGCAGGAGGCACACAGCTGCCTTACTTCTTCGACCAGTTCGGGCGAGTGGCTGCCGGAGGCGGGGTTGCCCAGGACGAGCGCCCGGGTGGGAGCCGGGGCTGCGGTGTCTGCCATGGCGGGCGTACTCCTTCTCGTCGGACGGCAGCGGACCGACCAGGCCGGGTGGTGCTGCCCCGGTCTCGCCGCGTTTTCCACTGTGCCGGGGGGCGCTGACACGGCGCTGACGCCGGGTCCCGGGGCGCGCGGGGTTCACCAGGTGACCGGCAGTTCCTCCAGGCCGTACACGATCGTGTTCTCGCGGAAGCGGACCTCCTGCGGCGGCACCGCCAGGCGCAGCGTCGGGAAGCGGGTGAAGAGGGCGCTCAGGCACACCTCCAGCTCCATGCGGGCCAGCGACGCGCCGGGGCACAGATGGGCGCCGAAGCCGAAGGCGAGATGGCCGGAGGTGTCGCGGTGGATGTCGAGGCGGGCGGCGCCGGGGTAGACCGACTCGTCGTGGTTGGCGGCGGGGATGGCGACGATCACGCCGTCCCCCTTGCGGATCCTCGCCCCGCTCAGCTCGACGTCGTCCACGGCGGCGCGCACCTGGTTGTCCTGCGAGATGGACCAGTAGCGCAGGAGTTCCTCGACTGCGGGCCTGAACAGGCCTGGGTCGGCACGGAGTTCGGCCAGCTGGTCCGGGTCGCGCAGCAGGCTGAGCACGCTGAGGCTGATCTGGTGGGCCGTGGTCTCGTGCCCGGCGACAAGGATGAACCGGGCCATGGCCACGAGGTCCTCGTGGGTCAGCTCGCCGCTCGCCACATAGCGGGTGGCCAGCCGGCTGATCAGGTCGTCCTGCGGAGTGGCGGTGCGCTGTGCGACGAGCCGGTCCAGGAACTGCGACATCTCCACGAAGGCCGCGTACGTCTCCTCGGGGCCGGCCTCCTGGGAGAGGATGACCCGGCTCTGCTCGGTGAAGTCCGCCTCGTCCTCCTCCGGCACGCCGAGCATCCGGGCGATCACCAGGGAGGGCAGCCGGACCGCGAAGTTCGCCACCAGGTCGACCGGGCGGGGGCCCGCCGCCAGCTCGTCCAGCAGCTGTTCGACCAGGAGTTCCACCTCGGGGCGCAGGGCGCGGGTGCGGCGGGCGGTGAACTCGGTCATCGCCATGCGGCGCAGCCGGCCGTGCTCCGGGTCGTCCATGCGGCTGAAGGACATCACGCCGGGCTCGGGCGGCAGCTGGATCCGGATCGGGAAGCCGGGCTGCTGGTCGTCGGCGCTGAAGCGGTGGTCGTTGAGCACCCGGCGCACGTCCGCGTGCCGGGTGACCAGCCAGGCCTCGCCGCCGCGTATGCGCACCCTCAGCGGGGGCCGCTCTCTCAGCTCCGCGTAGGCGTCCGGGGGCGTGTAGGGGCAGGAGCGGGGCATGGGCCAGGCGGGGAGTGGGTCAAGGGTGTCGGGCACGGATGTCCTCCGTCGGCTCGGCCGAAATCCGGTGGGTTGTTTCGGCCAGCGTGGAGGAGACGGCTGACGGAGTTCTGATGCAGCACTGACGGGCGCACGGAGGCTCTGCCTCCGTGCGCCCGTCAGGCGGTGGTCCACCCGGCCGGTGGGTCAGGACGCCTGCGCCCGGCGCGGCAGCAGCTGGACCAGCAGTGCCACCACGACGCAGATGCCCGCCTGGACCAGCAGGCCCGCGCCGAAGGCGTGGGCGTAGGAGTGGGCGGTGACCTGGTGGCCGGCGACGCCGAAGAAGACGACGCCGATGACCGCGATGCCGACGGCGTTGCCCATCTCCTGGGCGGTGGAGAAGACCCCGGAGGCGGCGGCCGCGTGGTGCGGCGCGACGCCCTCCAGGACCAGCGAGGCGAGCGGGGCGACGACGAAGCCCATGCCGAAGCCGGCGAGCACCATGGCCGGGATGCACCAGCCGACGGAGCCGCTGCCGCCCAGCTCCCACGCGGTGGCGGCGAGCGCGATGTTGCCGACCGCCTGGAGCAGCGCGCCGATGGTCAGGACCTGCTTGCCCAGCTTGCCCGCGACCTTCGGGGACTGCGCGGAGCCGATGAAGAAGCCGAGGCCGAGCGGGATGAACAGCAGACCCGACTGGAGCGCGGACAGGCCGCGGCCCTCCTGCAGGTACAGCGCGAGGACCAGGAAGAAGGAGGCCATCGCGGCGAAGAACACCAGCAGCGAGACGACGCCCACGCCGAACGCGCGGTCCTCGAACAGGCTCGGGTGGACCAGCGGCGACTTGTCGCGGGCCGCCTTGCGGCGCTGGGTCCACCAGAACGCGGCCAGCAGCGGTACGGCCGCCACCAGGCACTCCCAGGTCCAGGTCGGCCAGCCCTGTTCACGGCCTTCCACCAGCGGCAGCACGACGGCGGCGAGTCCCGCGGTCACCAGGATCACGCCGGTCCAGTCGAGGCCGGTGTGGCCCTCGGCCCGGGACTCGGGCACCACCTTCGGTGTGAGCAGCAGGACCACCGCGCCGATCGGGGCGTTGATCAGGAAGATGGTCCGCCAGTCCCAGCCGAAGATGTCGGCCTTGATCAGCAGGCCGCCGATCAGCTGGCCGAACACCGCGGAGGCGCCCATCGTGATGCCGTAGGCGTTGAACGCGGCGACCCGGGCCTTGCCCGCGTAGGCCGTGGTCAGGATGCCGAGGACCTGCGGGATGACGAGGGCGGCCGCGGCGCCCTGCACCGCGCGCGCCACGATCAGCTCGGTCATGTTCGGGGCGATGCCGCAGGCCAGCGAGGCCAGCGTGAACAGGGCCAGGCCGATGGAGAAGACCTTCCGGCGGCCGTAGAGGTCGCCGAGCCGGCCGCCGGTGATCAGCATGGCGGACAGGCCGATGTTGAAGGTCGCGGCGACCAGCTGGATCTCGGCGCTGGTCGCGTGCATGTTCCGCTGGAGTGACGGGATGGCCACGTTGACGATGAAGAAGTCGACGTTGGCGATGAACAGGCCGGCCAGCACGACCCAGAGCGCACCCCAGGCGGGCTTGCCCGCGGCCTCCTCGATGTCCGGTGGCGAGGCGGCCGAGGCCGCGCTGCCGGTCAGTTCCGCTTCGGTGGTCATGGACGACCCTCCTAGGTCGTTTCGTGCTGGTGGGGGGCGTGCCGAAGAGGTCCGCGAGCACGCGAGGGGCATGGGACGGCACTCGGTACGGCAGTCCTCCGAGCACTGTCCCGCGCCCCGCTGACACGGCGCTGACACGGACCCTCGGCGGTCAGCGCACCGCCGCCGCGGCCAGCCGCTGGAGCCGGTGCGCGAAGTGCGCGGTCACGGCCTGGGCGTGGGTGTCGATGTAGAAGTGGCCGCCCTCGTATTCGTTGTGGCCAAGGTAGGCGGGGGTGCGGCCGGCCCAGTGGGTCATGGCGTCCGGGGCCTCCTGGAGCGGGTCGCTGCGGCCGCCGTAGGAGGCGAGCGGGCAGGTGACGCCCTTGCCGTCGTCCTCGTACTGGGCGGCGACCCGCAGGTCGGCGCGGAGCGCGGGCACGACCAGGGCGAGCATCTCGGGGTTGTCGTAGATCTCCGCCGGGAAGGACCCCAACTTTTTGATCCACTCGACGAGTTCGGGCTCCGGCATCCGGCTCTGCTCCTCCGTCGGCTGGAAGAAGCCCTCGGGCGACCAGCCGGACATGCCGACCAGCACCGGCGCCGGTCCGCCCTCCTCCTGCATCCGGATGGCCAGCCGGAACGCCAGCTGGGCGCCGAGGCAGTGCCCGAAGAGGGCGAACGGCCGCTCGTCCAGGTCGTTCAGCACCGCCTCGTGCAGTGCGTCGAGCAGCGGCCAGAACTCCTCGTACGTCGGTTCCTCCCGGCGGTTGTGGCGGCCGGGCAGGGTGACGGCCTGCGGGGCGATGTCCGGCGGCAACAGGCGCTCCCAGTCGCGGTAGATGATGGCGCCACTGCCCGCGTGGGGCAGCAGGAACAGCCGGACCGAGGCGTCGGGCGAGGGCTCCACGGGGTGGAACCAGTGCCCCTCGCTGGACATCTGGCTGCCTATGGTGCCGATGGCGGTGGTCACGACGGCGTACTCCCAACGGTGGTGGACGGGCCGAGGGCGCGTACCGCGGGCAGCAGCACCTCGGCGATCTCCTTCAACTGCGGCTCGGGGTCGAGCGATCCGATCCGTACGACCAGATGCCGGGCGCCGGCCCGGACGTATCCGCCGAGCCATTCGGCGCACTTCTCGGCGCTGCCCCAGGCGTAGGCCTGGATGCTGCTCATCTGCTCCAGGGAGCGGCCGTAGTAGTGGCTGATGTAGTGCTCCAGCTCGGCCTTGGCGGCGCTCTCGTCGCTGTTCACGGTGACCGTGGCGTACAGCGCGGGAGTGACCGTGCGGCCGGCCTCCGCCGCGAGTTCGGCGATACGGCGGCGGGCGCGGGCGTAGGCGTCGACGTCGGGCAGGAACGGCAGCCAGCCGTCGTAGCGGGCCGCCGCGCGGGCGAGGACCTTGGGGGTGTCGCTGCCGGCGAGCCAGAGGGGCGGGCCGCCGGGCACCGCCGGCGAGGGCAGCCGGTCGAGGTTGTCGGCCTGCCAGAACTTGCCCTGGAACTCGGCGGGTTCGCCCTCGTCGTGGGACCGCCAGGCCGTCCGCCACAGCGCGGTGATCTCGTCCAGGCGGCCGACCCGGCCCTGGAAGGAGGCGCCGACGGAGGCGAACTCCTCCTCGGTCTCGGCCATGGGGAACCCGGAGCCGAGCCCGAGGACCAGCCGGCCGGCGGCGACATGGCTGAGGCTCGCGATCATGTTGGCGCCGATGAGGGGGTGGCGCAGGGCGGGGGTGAGGGCGGCGGTGCCGACGGTGATGCGCCGGGTGGCGGCGGCCGCGGCGGACAGTACGATCAGCGGGTCCAGGCGAGGGCGGGCCGTCAGTGAGTCCCCGGCCCACAGGGAGTCGAACCCGAGGGTCTCCGCCCGACGGGCGAAGTCGAGCAGGGGGGCGGCCGCATAGCTGCCCCTGATGGCCTGTTCCCGGGTGGGCAGCTGGACGCCGATCCGCAGGGCCTCTGCGCTCATGGTCAAGTCCTCTTCCGCTGGGCGATGTCGATACGTCGTCATAGTGCGTGACCCAGCGGGTCCCTGGCTGGTGCCGCCAGTACCTCCCGCACCGCGCGGCGCAGGATCTTCCCCGAGGGGTTGCGCGGCAGGGAGGCCGTGAAGTGGTACGTCCCCGGGATCTTGTAGTCGGCGATGCGGCCCCGCAGGGACAGCAGGAGTTCCCGGGGGGTGGCACTCGCGCCGGGCTTCAGCACGACCACCGCGTGCACGCTCTCGCCCCAGCGTTCGTCGGGCAGGCCGACCACCGCCACGTCGGCCACCGCGGGATGCGCGGCGAGGGCCTTCTCGACCTCCGCCGGGTAGATGTTCTGCCCGGCGACGATGATCGTGTCGTTGATGCGGTCGCACAGGTGGAGGTAGCCGTCCTCGTCGAGGTAGCCGGCGTCGCCCATGTGCAGCCACTCCCCCACCAGGGTGCGGGCCGTGGCCTCGGGCAGGTTCCAGTAGCCGAGCATCCGGGACGGGGTGCGCACGCAGATCTGGCCGACCGCGCCGGGCGGCAGGGTCTCGCCGTCGGGGCCGATCACCTTGATGTCGGTGCCGGGGCAGGGGCGGCCCACGGAGTTCAGCCTGGTGCTTCCGGGGTGATGGGCGTCCGGCGGGAGGCACACCGCCACGCTGCCGGTCTCGGTGCTGGCGTAGATCTGGGCGAACTCGCAGTCGTAGGTCTCCAGGCACTGCTTGAGCAGGGTCTCGGACATGGGGGCGGCGCCGTACGCGATCTTGCGGAGCGAGCGGAACGCCTCGGGTCCGGCCTCGCGTTCGGCCGCCATCGCCTGGAGCATCGCGGGGGCGGCGAAGGTGGTCGTCACGCGGTGGGCGCGGATGAGCCGGACCGCTTCCTGCGGGTCGAACTGCGGCATGATGACGTTGGTGCCGCCCGCGTTGAGGGTGTGCAGGAACCAGCCGATGCCGGCCACGCCGAAGCCCGGCAGCGAGATCAGGGCCACGTCCTCGGGCCGCCAGTCGATCCAGTCGACGCCCTCGGCGCGGCTCGCGTGCGGCAGCGTGAAGAAGCTGCGGTGGGCGAGGACGGCGCCCTTGGGCAGGCCGGTCGTGCCGCTGGTGTAGATCTGGATCACCGCGTCGTCCGGGCCGGTGCCGGGCGTGGGGTCGGTCTCGGGCTGGTCGGCCGCCCAGGCCGGCACGCCGGCGCCGCGCGCGGGTTCGCCGTCGGCGTCGGTGCCGTCGACGCGGATCACCCGGCGCAGTCCGCGCAGTTGGTGGCGGACGGTGGCGACGGTGTCCCAGAACTCGTCGTCCACGAAGATCAGCGTTGCCCCGGAGTCGCGCAGGATGTGGTCGACCTCGTTCGGGGTGAGCCGCCAGTTGACCGGGACCAGGACCGCGCCGGCCTTGGCGCAGGCGATCATCACGAGGTAGTAGTTCGCGGACTCGCGGCCCAGGTAGGCGACCCGGTCACCGCGCCGGACGCCGCCGGCGCGCAGGGCGTGCGCGGCCCGGTTGCTGTCCTGGTGGAGCTTGGCGTAGGTGGTGACCCGGCCCTCGCAGACGATCGCCGGGTGCTCCGGGCGGCTTCCGGCGTGGGCGCGCACGGAGTGGTGGAGCGTCCAGCGCTCCCTCGGTGTGTCGGTCATCTCGGTTTCCCGTCCCTTGCTGTTCACGCTGCCGGGGCGAGCTGCCCGTCGACGAACCGGGCCAGCGCGCGGACCGTGGGGTGGTCATGGGTGAGGGAGGCCGGCAGGGGCAGCCGGAACGCCTGCTCCAGTGCGGCCTTGACCTGCTGGGCCATCAGGGAGTCCAGGCCCAGCGACACGAATTCGGCGTTCGCGTCCAGCTCGTCGCCCTCCTCCAGGTGCAGGACGGCGGCGACCTTCTCGCGGACCACGCAGGTGACGGCGGCGAGCCGTTCGGCCTCCGGCAGCGCGGCCAGCGCGCCGAGGTCGAGCCCGGTGCCGTCCTCGTCCGTGGTCCGCCGGGCGAGCCGGTCGTAGAACAGGTCGCCGGTGACGCTGCCGGAGACATAGC
The DNA here is from genome assembly GCF_053593835.1 of Streptomyces sp. NPDC002076. Taxonomy (NCBI): domain Bacteria; kingdom Bacillati; phylum Actinomycetota; class Actinomycetes; order Kitasatosporales; family Streptomycetaceae; genus Streptomyces; species Streptomyces sp. NPDC002076. The sequence continues at coordinate 76,619 of NZ_JBSFDI010000015.1, read as the reverse complement.
GGTCCCAGTCGAACTCGCCGACGATCCGCTGGGTGCGCGGCCGGCCCCAGAGCCGGGCGAGGGTGTCCAGGGCGCGGGTCGGGGAGAAGAAGCGGACGCCGCTGCGTTCGATCTCCTGGCTGAGGTGCTCCTCGAGGCGGGCGGACATGCCGACCCGGGCCCAGGCGCCCCAGTTGACCGACAGGCCGGGCACCCCGCGCCGGCCGCGCCACTCGGCGAGCGCGTCGAGGGCGGCGCTGGCGGCGGCGTAGTGGCCCTGGGTGGCGCCGCCGAGGACGGAGGCGATGGAGGAGTAGGTGACGAAGAACTCCAGCTCCGGGAAGGACTCCTCGGCGGCCTCGTGCAGCAGCCAGCCGCCGTAGGCCTTCGCGGCGAGCTGGGCGTCGATGGACTCCCAGGTCAGCTCGGAGATCAGTTTCTTGTCGTAGGAGCCGGCGGCGTGCACGATCCCGCCGACCGGGTACGGGCCCGCCGCGAGCTGCCGGACGAGCCGCCGCACGTCCTGCGGGCGGGAGATGTCGGCGCGTACGACGTCGATCTCGGCGTCGGCGGCGAGGTCGGCGAGGAGCGCCGAGGCCTCCTCGGTGGCCCGGCCGCTGCGGCTGACCAGGGTCAGGTGCCGGGCGCCGAGGGCGGCCAGCTTGCGGGCGGTGACCAGGCCGAGGCCGCCGAGGCCGCCGGTGACCAGGTAGGTGCGGTCGGCGCGGAGCCGGGTGGGGCCCTCGTCGACCGCGTACTGCTGCGGCTCGGGCCGGCCCTCCGGCGGGATCACCGCGTCCCGTTGCGATCCGGCCCGGCCCTCCGCCAGGAGCACCGCGTCCGGCGGCTGCTCGGCCGGGTCCTCGGGCAGGGTCACCCAGGCCCGTCCGGCGGGGTCGGCGAGGGCGGTGCGCAGGGCCTCGCCGGTCTCGTCGAGCCGGAAGCGGGGTGCGGTGTCGTCGGAGCCGGTGGCGTGGACGACGGCCGGGACGGGCACGGTGAGCGTGGCACGGAAGGTGCCGTCGTGCCGTACGAGCACCTCGTCGCCCGGCGCGAATCCGGTGCCGTCGGCGGTGGCGAGGACCGTGCCGCGCGCCAGCCGCCCGAGCAGCGGCGGGGGTTCCTCCTCGCCCTCCGCCGCGCGTTCCGCCCGGCCGGTGTCCAGGGCGGTGCGGGCGTCCTCGGCGGTGAGGCCGACGGTGTGCACGCGGACCTGGACCTCGCCGGCCCCGGGCGCCCGGTCGGGGACCGGGGCGAGGGCCAGGTCGGACAGGTCGCCGGAGTCGGGGGCGCGCAGTTCGAAGCCCCCGGTCCAGGTGAGCGCGGTGTCACCGGCGAGCAGCCGGCGCACATAGCGGCGGCCGGGCCGGTGGGCGACCTGGTACTCGCCGGGCGGCTCGGCCCGCCACTCCTCGGCGAGCGGGGTGAGGCCGCTGCCGGGGGCGAGGTCGACCAGGGTGGCCCGGTACTGCGGGTACTCGGTGAGCAGCACCCGGCCGAAGCCCCACAGGGTGGCGGCGCCGAGGTGGCCGCCGTCGCCGGCCGGGTCGCCGGGCAGCCACTGGGCGCCCTCGGTGACCAGCCACAGCCGGGGCGGCCGGGCCGCGGCCTCCAACGCGCCGACCAGCGCGAGGAGTTCGCGGTAGTTGTCCTCGCACTCGGCGCGCAGCCGCTCGGCGGACATCGGCTCGGGGCACTGCCGCCACAGCCGGCAGACGTCGGTGACGGTGGGGTCCTCCAGGGCGGCCTTGAGGTCGGTGAACTCCGTCAGCCAGGTGACCTTGAGGCCGGGCTCGGCGGCGAGTTCGGCGGCCCGCGCGGCGGACGGGTCGAGCAGCACCACATGCCGGGCCGGGCCGTGCTCCGTGGCCGGGAGGGCGCGGCGGACCCAGTCGGGGCGGTGCAGGAACTGACGGCGGCCGGCGCGCCCCTCGGGCCGGGCCATGCGTACCCCGAGCAGCTCGGCGACCGGCTCGCCGTTCTCCAGCAGCAGCACGTCCGCGAGGCGCCGGTCCTGTTCGCCGCGCACCCGGGCGAGGACCCTCAGGTTCTCGCCGCGCGGCTTGCGGAAGTGCCGTACGGCGGCGATCTCCCGCGGCACGAACACCGGGCCCTCGGGGTCGAGGACGACCAGGGCCTGCACGGCGGCCTCCAGCAGCTCGGCCGGGACGTGCTCCACGGCGGTGGCGTCGCGGCCGGTGAGCTCGCCGGTGACCAGTGCCCCGGCAGGCAACGTTTGCCCATCAAGGAGCGGCGTCCGGTGCGTGCTATCGGCGTGCCCGCCGGAAGCCCTCGTACTGGACGTACTTGGGCTTTCGGCTCGTGCGGCGAGAGTGCGTGCCGGGCGTCGCGACGGGGCGGACGTTGCCTGTCGGGGCACTGCGTCGCCGTGCCGGGCGGCGCTCAAGAGGAGCCGCATCCTCGGACCCTGGGGGCGGCCGACGGAGGCGAGGTCGGTGTAGATGTCCTCGTCGTCGATGTGCTGGGCGGCGGGGGCGAGGGTGGCGTCCAGTTCGGCCAGCTCCGAGACCGGGACGAGGGGTTCGGGCGCCGCGGCGACGACGGCGGTGGCGTGCAGGTTCTCCTCGCCGCCGACGATCGTGAACACCTCGACCTCGGCGCCGCCGCCGTGCCGGGGCCGCCAGCGGGTGGTCAGCGCGGTCACGGTCTCGGCGGGCAGCTCCAGCGGGGCGAGCAGCCTCAGGTCGCGGACGGCGGAGCGGGCGTGGCCCTGGACTGCGTCCTGCACGGCGAACAGCAGGTCGACGTAGGCGCCGGCGGGCAGCACGGTACGGCCGCCGTCGGCGAGGTCGGCGAGCGCGCCCAGCTCCTCGGCGGTGAACTCGGCCGTGAACTCCCGCACCCCGCTGGCGAACCGCTCCTCGATGCCGAGCAGCGGGTGCCGGGCGCTGCCGTTCGCGGCGGAGCGGCGCGGGGTGACCGAGGGCAGCCAGTAGCGCTTGCGCTGGAAGGCGTAGGTCGGCAGGTCCACGCGGGCGGGCACCGGGTGTCCGGCGTGGTAGCCGCTCCAGTCGACGGTGAGGCCGGCCGTGTAGTAGTCGGCGAGCGCGGTGAGGGTGGTCGCGGTCGTGGTGTCGCGGCGGCGCAGGCTCGCGAGCCACAGGTGGTCCTCGGCGGTGACGCCGCGCCGGGCGAGCGCGGTGAGCGCGGCCTGCGGGCCGATCTCCACCATCGCGTGCCGCCCGCGCCTGGCGACGGCCCGGATGCCGTCGAGGAAGCGGACGGGTTCGCCGATGTGGCGTACCCAGTAGTCCGGGTCGCCGATCTCCCGGAAGCGGGCGAGGCGGCCGGTGACGTTGGAGATGAGGCTGATGGCCGGCTCGCGGAAGGTGATGCCGTCGAGGGCGGCGCGGAAGTCGTCGTAGACCTCGGCCATCAGCGGGGAGTGGAAGGCGTGGGAGACCTTGAGCCGGTCCACGCGGACGCCCTTGGCCTCCAGGGCGGCGACGACCTCGTCCAGCGCGGCCGTGGCGCCCGAGATCACCGTCTGGTCAGGGGCGTTGACGCCCGCCAGCGCCAGGTCGTCGTGTCCCTGGAGCAGGGGCTCGACGTCCTCGACGGGCGCGGCGACGGCGGCCATCCCGCCCGCGGTGCGCACGGCCTGCATCAGCCGGGCGCGGGCGGCGACCAGCCGGACGGCGTCGGGCAGGTCGAACAGCCCGGCGACGGCGGCGGCGACGACCTCGCCGATGCTGTGTCCGATGAGCACGTTCGGCCGGGCGCCCCAGGCCATCCACTGCCGGGCGAGGGCGTACTCCAGGGTGAACAGGGCGGGCTGGGTGTACTCGGTGCGGTCGATCGCCTCGGGGTCGGCGGCGGTGCCGAGCAGCAACTCCCGCACCGACCGGCCGAGATGGGCGGCGAACAGCTCGTCGCACGCGTCCACGTGCTCGCGGAAGACGGGGCAGGCCGCGTAGAGGGCGGCGCCCATGCCGGCGTACTGGGAGCCCTGGCCGGTGAACAGGAACGCGGTCTTGCGGATGCCCGAGGGGCCTTCGTGTTCCTGCTCGGCGGCCCGGTCGAGGAGCCTCGCCAGGGCGGCCCGGTCGGCGACCGGGGCGGCGATGCGGTACGGGTGGTGGGCGCGGGTCGTGTTGGCGCTGTGGCAGAGTGCGTCCAGGGGCCGGTGGTCGACCGACTCCCGGTAGGCGGCGGCGAGTTCGCGCAGGGCGGCGGCGTTCTTCGCCGACAGGGTGAACAGCGGCGCTGCCCCTTCGCCCGCTGCGGGCTCGGCGGGCGCCGGCGCCTGCTCCAGCACCACCGCACCGATGGTGCCGGCGAACCCGAAGCTGTTGACGACCGCTCGCCGCACCTCGGCGTCCCACGGCTCGCAGGCGGTGGGCACCCGCAGCGGGTAGAGGTCCCAGGGGATGCGGCCGGAGGGCGTCTCCAGGTTGAGGTGCGGGTAGATCGTCCGGGCCCGCAGCTGAAGCACGGTCTTGATGACGCCGACGATGCCGGAGGCGGGCTCCATGTGCCCGAGGTTGGTCTTCACCGAGCCGACCAGCACGGGCCGGTCCTTGGTGTGGGAGTCCACGAACACGTCGCCGATGGCACCGAACTCGATGGGGTCGCCGAGCGGGGTGCCGGTGCCGTGCGCCTCGACGTACTGGATGTCCCCGGGCGTCAGGCGGGCGGCGGCGAGCGCGCTGCGGATGACCTTCTCCTGGGCCGGCCCGTTGGGCACGGTCAGGCCCGCGCTGTCGCCGTCCTGGCCGACGGCCGTACCACGCACCAGGGCGAGGATCCGGTCGCCGTCGCGCTCGGCGTCGGACAGCCGCTTGAGCACGACGATGCCGCAGCCCTCGGCGCGCGCGTAGCCGTCGGCGGACTCGTCGAAGGTCTTGCAGCGGCCGTCCGGGGCGAGCATCTGGGCGTTGGAGAACATCACCGGGATGCGCGGGTGGTGCAGGGCGTTGACGCCGCCGCACAGCGCGATGTCGGTCTCGCCGGCGCGCAGCGCGTTCACGGCGAGGTGCAGGGCGACCAGGGAGGAGGAGCAGGCGGTGTCGACGCTCATGCTCGGGCCGCGCCAGCCGAGGAAGTAGGACAGCCGGCCCGACAGCGGGAACATGGTGATGCCGGACGCCAGATGGCCGTCCAGCTCCTCGTACGGCAGTGAGTCCAGCTCCAGGGCGTAGTCGATGGAGCTGGCGCCGATGTAGACGCCGCCGTTGCCGCGGCGCAGCGGGGCCGGGTCGATACCGGCGTGCTCCAGGGCCTGCCAGGCGGTCTCCAGCAGCAGCCGCTGCTGGGGGTCCATGTAGCGGGCTTCCTTCGGGGAGATGTTGAAGAAGCCCGCGTCGAACAGGTCGATGCGGTCCAGGAACCCGCCGGCCGAGGCGATGATCTTGCCCTTGTCGTCGGGGCCCTCGGGGGTGAACGCCTCGACGTCCCAGCGGTCCCGCGGGATCGGGCCGATCCCGCTCCTGCCCTCCTTGAGGAAGGCGTCGAACTCGTCGGGCGAGCCGCTGCCGCCGGGGAACCGCAGACCGATTCCGACGATCGCGACCGGCTCGGGCGCCTGCTCTGTCTCCGTACGCGGCATGGAGCGACTCCTCAAGCTTCCTTGACGGCCTGGGTCAGGTGGTCCACGAGATGGGCGATCGTCGGCTCGTTGAAGAGCACGCTGACGTTGATCGACAGGTCCAGGAGCTGCTCCAGGCTCTGCCGTATCTCGGTCAGCCGCAGCGAGGTGAGGCCGAGATCGAAATAGCTGATGTCGAGCGGAAGATCCTCGGAATCGTCCATGAGCAGAACGGTCCTGAATTTGGCGAGGACGATTCCCTCGATCTCCTCGGCGAGTTCGCTGCGCGGCAGCTCACGCAGGCGCCGGCTGGTGCTGTCGACAGGTGGCATGCGCCTCATGCAAGCAGCGCCGGCTGACGCCCCACTGACGGCTTCGCACAGGGCAGTTGGCCGGATCGGGCCGGTCAGTCGGGCGTCAGCGCGGGGTCAGATTCCGCTGCCACGCTCGCCTTGCTTCAAGAAATCCACACGCCATATCCGAAAGGCTGAAGATGCTTCGCGAAGCCGCGCAGGAGGAGAGTGCTGAGGCACCTTCCGGATTGAAGAGCTACGACCTCTACATCGCGGGCAAGGACGTCGCCGGAGACGGCTGGGTCTACACCGTCAGCGGACGCTCCCTGCTGGAAGACGTGTTCACCAGCGTGAGCCTGAAGCGCTCCCTCGAACAGGACCCGGAGTCCGAGGCGGCGAGGCACCCCTATGTCGTCGGGCGCTGCGCGATCGCGGACGACTCCGCCATCGACCTGGCCACCCAGGCCGCCGCCGCTGCCGCCCCCGACTGGGCGGCCGTGCCGCTGGAGCGGCGGATGCGCCTCGGCACCCGCTTCCGCGAGGAACTGATCAAGCACCAGGACGAGTTCCTGCGCATGCTGGTCGCCGAGTCCCACCCGGTCAAGCTCGCCCGCTGGGAGCTGAGCTGCCTGCTGCAGATCTACGCCCCCGGCTCCCTGCGCTGGTACCTGAAGCAGATGCGGGTGGAGAAGGAGTACAACGGCCGCAAGCTGATCCTGCACCGCCAGCCGGACGGCGTGGTCGCCTTCAACCCGCCGCAGAACGCCCCGCTGCCGAGCGCCGCCCTGTGCGTGCTGGCGCTGATGGCCGGCAACGCGGTGGTGGTGCGGGCGCCGCGCAGCATCGCGCTGTCCACGATGTGGCTGCTGCGGGACGTCGTCGCCCCGCTGCTGGAGGAGATCGACGCGCCGGCCGGGGTGCTCAACGCGGTGTGCTCCAATCCGAAGCAGACCATGGACCGCTGGATCGCCGACCCGCTGATCAACGACATCTTCTACATCGGCGGCAGCCAGGAGGGCCTGCGCTTCGAGCAGCAGTGCGTGGCGCACGGCAAGAAGCCGATCCTCGAACTCGCGGGCAACGACGGCATCGTGGTGTGGAAGGACGCCGACGTGAAGTGGGCGGCCGAGGCGATCACGGAGGCCTTCTACGGCTCCGGGCAGATCTGCATGGTGCCCAACTACGTCCTCGTCCACCCCGATGTCGCCGAGGCGCTGATCGCCGAGGTGAAGGAGCAGGTCAAGGGCATCCGTCCGGGCCTGCCCGAGGAGGAGGACGTGCTGCTGTCGCCGGTCAGGCGCAGCGAGCGGTTCTTCCGGCTGCTGCGGCAGGCCCTGGACAACGGCGCCGAGCTGGTCACCGGCGGCCACCGCACCGAGCTGGACGGCACGGTCTCGGAGACGGGCGTGTTCCTGCAGCCTACGGTGGTGCGGGTGGACGGCCTGGACCGGGCGCGGACGTACGACGTGGTCCGCGAGGAGACGTTCTTCCCGCTGATCCCGATCGTGATCGCCGAACGCGACCACGACGACGCCCTGCTGGAAGCCTTCCTGCAGTTCGTCAACAGCAACGACTACGGGCTGCGCAACTCGCTGTGGTCCCGCTCGGACCACGTCGTGGAAACCTTCGTGCGGCGCACGGTCAACGGCGGTCTGCTGAAGGTCAACGACTCCCACATCGGCTTCCTGCCGTATCTGCCGAGCCACGGCGGCACCGGCCGCACCGGCGGCGCCTTCGGCGAGGCCAACTACCCGATGCTCAAGACCTCCCATGTGCAGGGGGTCAGCATCGCCCGCGACGTGAGCCCGTACGACGCGGTCTTCGGCGCCTGACCACATTCCGACCTGCGGAGGTTTCCCGTGCGTTCCCTCGATGCCGCCCGGACCGTCTGCGAGCGGTTCCACCCCGGACTGCTCAAGGAGCTGGAGCAGATCCCGTACGCCGAGCGGGAGCAGCCCGGCAGCCCTGTGATCGACCTCTTCCGCATCCACGGCGGGGTCGGCCTGCTCATCCCCGAGACCTACGGCGGCCATGGCGCGGCCCCGCTGGAGGCGCTGCGCGTGCAGCTGGCCCTGGGCGCCCTTTCGCCGTCCCTGGTCGCGGCCGTGTCCATGCACCACTTCACCGCCGCCATGCTGTACTCGCTCGCGGTGAAGTCGGGCCGGCTCACCGCCGCGCAGACCGAGCTGCTGCACCGGATCGTGCCGGAGCAGCAGGTGATGGCCTCCGGCTGGGCCGAGGGCCGTACCGCGCAGAACATCCTGAAGCCGGCCGTGACCGCGCGCCCGGTGGAGGGCGGGTTCCTGCTCTCCGGGGCGAAGAAGCCGTGCAGCCTGTCCGGTTCGATGAGCCTGCTCACCGCGTCCATCGCGATCCACGGCGAGGACGGCGGCGAGCCGGAGCTGGCGCTCGCGATCGTCCCCGCCGACGCTCCCGGCCTGTCCGTGCACCCGTTCTGGGGCAACGACCTGCTGGCCGGCGCGGAGAGCGACGAGGTCCGGCTGGCGGACGTGTTCGTGCCGGCCGAGATGGTGGTCCGGGCCGGCGCCGACGACCCCACCCGCCTCGACGACCTTCAGTCGGCCGGGTTCGTCTGGTTCGAGATGCTGATCTCCGCCGGGTACGCCGGCACCGCCGCCGCGCTGGTGGAGCAGGTGCTGGAGCGCAAGCGGGGCGGCGTGGAGGAACGGGCCGCGCTGGCCGTCGACATGGAGGCCGCGCTGGCTCTGCTGGAGGGCGTGGCCCGCGGCACGGGTCCCGAGCCCGGTGACGAGGAGTCGGTGGCGCGGGTGCTGGTCGCCCGGTACGCGGTGCAGAACGCGCTGCCGGACATCGTGGGGCGGGCGCTGGAGCTGCTCGGGGGGCTGGAGTTCATCAGCAACTCGGCCTCCGCGCAAGGCGCTGCGGCTACGCGTGCGCTGGCCTTTCATCCGCCGTCCCGTATCGCCGCCTCGGAGCCGTTGCTCGCGTACTTCGGCGGGGGGTCGCTGGTTCTGGCGTAGAGCTCGGTCGGCATAGCTCAGTGGGCGGCTGCGGGTCCGTCTGTGGCTGGTCGCGCAGTTCCCCGCGCCCCTTTCGGGGCGTTTCCCCCACCCACCCCTTTTGGAGTGAGCGACACGTGACCGTTATCCAGGAATCACCGGCGACTTCGGCCGCCGACACCGAGGCGGAGATCCTCAACCTCTATCGCGCCCACCTCAGCAAGGGCCGGGCCACGCTCGCCGAGTTGTTCGGCAGTCATATGGAGGTGGCGTCCGAGGGCGCCTGGCTCACCACCAGTGACGGTGAGCGCTTCCTGAACGCCGGAGGCTACGGCGTGTTCATCATGGGCGCCCGGCACCCGATCGTCATGGAGGAGGTGGAGCGCCAGCTGCGCACCCACCCCACCGCGACCCGCATCCTGCTGGAGCCGACGGTGGCCCGCGCCGCCGAGGCCCTGGTCTCCGTGCTGCCGCCCGGTCTCGACCGCGTGCACTTCGCGCTGTCCGGCGCCGAGGCGGTCGAGACGGGACTGAAGCTGGCCCGTGCGGGCGGCTACAAGCGGACGATCTCGATGCGCGGCGGCTACCACGGCAAGACCCTGGGCGCGCTGTCGGCGACCGCCAAGGACGTCTACCAGGCGCCGTTCCGCCCGCTCGTCCCCGACTTCCAGCATCTGCCGTACGGCGACGCCGACGCCCTGGAGGCCGAGCTGAAGGCCCACCCGGGCGAGGTCTGCGTGATCCTGGAGCCGGTGCAGGGCGAGGGCGGGGTGATCGTCCCGCCCAAGGGCTACCTGAAGCGGGTCGAGGAGCTGGTCCGGGAGTACGACGGCTTCCTGATCCTCGACGAGGTGCAGTCCGGGTTCGGGCGGCTCGGCGAGTGGTGGGGCGCCGACATCGAGGGCGTCGTACCGGACGTCCTGCTCACCGGGAAGGCGCTCGGCGGCGGAGTGATGCCGGTGTCGGCGGCCGTCGCCACCCGCAAGGCGTTCCGCCCCTTCGACAAGGACCCCTACGTCCACACCGCCACCTTCTCCGGGCAGCCGGTGCTGATGGCCGCGGTGCAGGGCGCGATCCGGGCCGTCAAGGAGGAGCGCCTGGTCACCCGGGCCATGGACCTCGGCGCCCGGCTGCTGCCGCGGATCGCGGAGGTCGCCCGGCGCAACATCCCCGAGCTGGTGGTGGATGTGCGCGGCCGGGGCCTGCTCATCGGTGTCGAGCTGGTCGAGGCGGGTCTCGCCGGCGAGCTGCTGATCGAGCTGTTCAACCACGGCGTGGTCGCCAACCACTCCATGAACGGCAGCTCGGTGGTGCGGTTCACCCCGCCCGCCGTGCTGGACGACACCGACGTGGACTTCCTCGTCAACTCCTTCGACCTGGCCACCCGCGACCTGATCAAGGGCGCGGCCAAGATGCCGGAAGGCGGTAACTGATCGTGCGGCACGTCGAACTCGATGCCCTGATACCCGCGGAGCAGGCCGAAACGGTCCTGCACGCCGTACGGCGCTGGGAGAAGTACCCCGACCTCGCGCCCCATGTCAACGCGACCACCGTGCACGCCTCCTACCCCGATCCGAAGGCCTCCTCCAGCTGGGAGCTGCACTTCCGCAGCGGTCTGCTGCGCTGGACCGAGGACGACGTGATCGTGCCCGAGGAGGGCACGATCCGCTTCGAGCAGTCCGACGGCGACTTCGACTCCTTCTCCGGGACCTGGTCCGTCCAGCAGTCCGGCGCGGACGTCACCGTCCGCTTCGAGGCCGACTTCGACTTCGGCATCCCGAGCCTGGAGGGCATCCTCGACCCGATCGCCGAGCGGGTCATCAAGGAGACCGTCGCCTGGGCGCTGACCGGCCTGTTCCCGGCCGTACGCATCCAGGGCGGCATCCAACTCACCGAGCCCGCCGCGGTCGGCGCCTAGGACCCGCGCGAGGAGCTGACCATGGACCAGGCGAACCCCTTCGAGACCCCGCGCACCTACTCGCTGCACCGCGCCGAGTACCTGGTGGGCCTCGCCGTCACCACCGGCCTGATCGTCTACCACTTCGGCGACATCCGCTGGCTGCCGGCGCTCGGACTGTTCCTCTACATCGACCTGATCGGCTACATCCCCGGCGCGATCGCGTTCCGCAGGAGCGGCGGCCGGCCGATCCACAAGGCGTACTACGTCCTCTACAACGTCATGCACAGCCTCATCACCCAAGGCGCGGTCGCCGCGCTGTGGTGCTGGCTGGTCAGGCCCGAATGGGCACTGCTGGTGCTGCCGTTCCATCTGTTCGGCGACCGCGGCCTGTTCGGCAACTTCATGAAGTCCTTCGCGCTGCCCTTCGAGCCGGTGCGCCAGGAGGGCTATCTGCGGCTGCTGGACGACCTGGGGCTGCCCCACCCGAAGCCCGTGGGACACGCCATGGACCCGGTGCCGGTCGGGCACGTCCCGGCGCGGCCCGCCGTACGCGAGACGGAGGCCGTGCGATGACCACCGCCACGGATGTACGGCGTCCGGTCCGACAGGACCCCGCCGAGCGCCGGCGCGCCCTGTACCACCTGGCCTCCCCGGTGTCCGTGCTGACCACGGGTCCCGAGGACCAGATGCACGGCACGACGGCCAGCACGGTCACGCTCGTCTCGCGCGCCCCCCTGCTCGTCGGGGTCGTGCTGCGCGCGGGCTCGTCCTTCGCCCGGCTGGCGGCCGCCGAGGGCCGGTTCACGATCAATGTGCTCGGTGCCGAACAGGCCGATGTGGCCCGGCGGTTCGCCGACAGCACGCGGCCCGACGGCGACGCGGCCTTCGCCGGCCTGGCCTGGACGGCGGACCGGTACGCGCACGCCCCGCTGATCGCGGGCGCGCTCGCCCACTACGTCTGCCGCTTCCACTCCGCGCACGCGGCGGGCGACAGCGAGCTGCTGCTCGGCCATGTCGTCCGGGCCACCGCGGACGACGGGCTCCCGCTGTTCAGCTACGCCGGCGGGCTGTACGCCGGCTCCCTGCGCCCGGCGAAGGAGGCCGCCGCGTCATGACCTCGTCACCCGTTGCTCCCGAGGCGGACTGGGACAAGGCGCCCGGTCTGCTGGACGGCGCGAAGGAACTCACCCTCGGCCCCGAGGAGTGCGACCTCGCCTACTGGATCACCTCCGTCGCCCAGGGCACCCTGCGCGACCGCGGGGCGACCGGCCACCACGAGAACGCGTTCACCCCGGACTTCCTGAAGGCGCCCGGCCCGCTGCGTGAGGCCCTGGTGCTGGAGTTCGGCTTCCGGGCGCTGGCGGAGGAGCTGGCCACCCGCCTCCTCGGCCACTACGTCTCGATCGCGCCCGGCATCCCCCAGATGGAGTTCTACGCCACCCAGCTGCTCGACGAGGCCCGGCACGCCCGGGTCTTCCGCCAGCACCTGGTGGAACTGGGCATCCCGCAGCACACCCTGCTGAAGGACATCGAGGAGATGGCCCGGGACTACCGCAAGCGGGTCCTGGACCCGGTGGTGGACTTCACCCTGGACATCGTCCGCGACCGGGCCGACTTCCCCGGCGGGGTCGCCGTGTTCGCGATCGTCATCGAGGGCGTACTCGCCCCGGCCGCCGAGCTGAGCGAGCGCAAGTGGACCCCGCTGTCCCCGGCGACCGGCGAGATCTCGCGCGGCACGGCCATCGACGAGATCAGGCACCTCACCGTGGCCAGCACCATTCTGCGCGACCACGTGATCGAGCACCCGGAGTACAGGCCGCGGCTGCTGGAGATCCTGCGCGCGGGCGTGAAGCTGTGGGACGAGATCCCGGACCGGGAGTTCGTCATCCACCGCGAGGAGCTGTTCCAGGAGGGCATGTTCCGGCACGCGGATCTGATCGGCGACTACGAGATCTGGCCGGGCGTGCGGCTGCTCGACACCACCGCCGAGCAGCGCTACGACATGGCGGAGCGGTGGACCGACGAGATGGCCGAGGTCCGCATGGCGTACATGGGCCTGCCCGTCGAGGTCCTCGCCTCGGAGACCGGCGCATGAGCACCGGGCGGGCCGCGGTGATCGCCGGCATCGGGTCGTACGTGCCGCCCAACCGGGTGACCAACGACGACCTGGCGGCCCGGCTGGACACCTCCGACGCCTGGATCCGGTCCCGCACCGGGATCGCCGAACGGTACGTCGTCCCGCCGGGTACCGCCACCGGCGACCTGGCGGTGGAGGCGGGCCTGAGGGCCCTGAAGTCCGCCGGGGCCGAGCGGGTCGGGGCGGTGGTGCTGGCCACCACCACTCCGGACCAGCCCTGCCCGGCGACCGCACCGCAGGTGGCCGCGCGGCTGGGTCTCGGACCGGTGCCGGCCTTCGACGTGGCGGCCGTGTGCTCCGGGTTCCTGTACGGCCTCGCGTCCGCCGCCGGGCTGATCGCGGCCGGGATCGCGGACAGCGCGCTGCTGGTCGCCGCCGACGCCTTCACCACGATCATCAACCCCGCCGACCGCACCACCGCGGTGATCTTCGCGGACGGTGCGGGCGCGGTGGTGCTGCGGGCCGGCTCGGCCGCCGAGCCCGGGGCGATCGGTCCGCTGGTGCTGGGCAGCGACGGCGAGCTGAGCCATCTGATCGAGGTGCCCGCCGGCGGCTCCCGGCAGCGGTCCACCGGCCGCCCGGCCGCCCCGGAGGACCACTACTTCCAGATGCTCGGCCGGGACACCTACCGGCACGCGGTGGAGCACATGACCGCCGCGTCCGCCGAGGCCGCCGAGCGGGCCGGCTGGCGCCTCGCCGACGTCGACCGGTTCGTGGCCCACCAGGCCAACGCCCGGATCCTGGAGGCGGTTTCGGACCGGCTCGGCATCCCCGCCGAACGGCGGCTGAGCAATATCGCACGGGTCGGCAACACCGGCGCCGCCTCCATCCCGCTCCTGCTCGCGGAGGCCACCGCCGAGGGCCGGCTCGGCACGGGCCACCGGGTGCTGCTCACCGCGTTCGGCGGCGGCCTGTCGTGGGGAGCGGCGACGGTCGTCTGGCCTCAGCTGCAGACCTTCTGACGCGCGGTCCGACGCGACGTCAGCCACTCGTATTCAGCGGTACGCGGGGCGCGTACACCTTCGAAAGGAACCGACATGCTGGAGCAGCTCAAGGAAATCCTGTCCAACAAGCTCAAGGTGTCGCCCGAGGCCATCACCCCGGAGGCGACCCGGGAGGACATCGAGCTGGACTCGCTGGCCGTGGTGGAGCTGTCGCTGCTGCTGAAGTCCGAGCTGGACCTGGACATCAGCGACGACGACCTCCTGGAGGCCGAGACCGTGGCCGACATGGTCCGGCTCATGGAGGAGCGGAGCGCGACGGTCTGATGGCCGGCATGGACATCGCCGTCACCGGGCTCGGTCTGGTCACCCCGGGCGGGATCGGGGTCGGGCCGAGCTGGGCGGCGGTCTGCGACGGCAGGCCGGCCGCCGCCCTCGATCCGGTGCTGGCGGACAACCCCGTACAGATCTCCTGCCGGGTGCCCGGCTTCGACCCCGAGGCCCTGCTGAGTGCGCGGCGCGCCCACCGGCTGGACCGGTTCGTGCAGTTCGCGCTGGTCGCCGCGCACGAGGCGGTGGCCGACGCGGGCCTGGACCCGCAGACCTGGGACGGCGCGCGGGTGGGTGTGGTGCTGGGCTGCGCCGACGGCGGTCCGGGCACGGTCGAGGACCAGCACCATGTGCTGCGCGAGCAGGGCGCCGACCGGGTGTCGCCGCTGCTGCTGCCCATGCAGCTGCCGAACATGCTGGCCGGTCAGACGGCCATCGAGTTCGGGGCGACCGGGCCCAACCTGGTGGTGGCGACGGCCTGTGCCTCGGGTGCGACCGCCATCGGCACGGCCCGGGACCTGCTGGCGCTGGGCCGCTGCGACATCGTGCTCGCGGGCGGCAGCGAGGCCATGATCACCCCGCTGGTCATGGCCGGGTTCGCCCAGATGGGCGCGCTGTCTAAGCGGCACGACGATCCGGCCTCCGCGTCCCGGCCGTTCGACGCCGACCGGGACGGGTTCGTCGCGGGTGAGGGCGCCGGGATCCTCGTGATGGAGCGGGTGGCCGACGCACGGGCGCGGGGCGCCCATGTCCACGGCCGGATCATCGGCTACGGAGCGACGGCCGACGCCCATCACATGACGTCACCGCATCCGGACGGCGCGGGCATCGAGGCGGCGGTCCGGGCGGCGCTCGCGGACGCGGGTGCCGATCCGGACGACGTGCAGCACGTGAACGCCCACGGCACGTCGACACCGCTCAACGACCTGTCCGAGGCCCGCATGATCCAGCGGACCCTGCGTGGGGATCCGCTGGTCACGTCCACGAAGGGAGTCACCGGGCATCTGCTGGGCGCGGCGGGGGCGGTCGAGGCCGCGTTCGCCGTGCTGAGTGTGGAGCACGAACTGATTCCGCCCGTCGCCAACTTGGTCCTGCCGGATCCCCGGATCGAGATCAAGCTGGCCCAGACCCTGACCGAGATGCCGATCGATCTGGCGCTGAGCAACTCCCTGGGCTTCGGTGGGCAGAACACGGCGCTGGCGATCTCGCCCGCCTGAGCCCCCTGAGCAAGCAGCCGTCCGCCGAGCAAGCCTCCGCGGGCGGCTGTTCCCCTGTCACGTCCCGTCAGCTCTGGAGTCCCCATGTCCACCAGTGGTCCCCCCTCCTCACCCGGCCGGCTCGGTACCGGGCACATCCTCTTCCTCATCGTCGCCGCCGCCGCTCCGCTCTCCGCGATGGTCGGCACGGTCCCGCTCGCGTTCGCCTTCGGTGACGGCGCCGGCGTACCCGCGGCCTTCCTGTTCGCCGGCGTGACGCTGCTCTGCTTCTCGGTCGGATACGCGGTCAGTGCCCGGCGTACCGGAGGCTCCGGTGGCTTCTACGCCTCCGTCGCCGACGGGCTCGGCAGGCCGCCCGCCGTCGCGGCCGGCTACGTGGCTCTGCTGTCCTACAACTGCGCCACCATCGGACTGGCGGGCGCGCTCGGCTACTTCACCCAACTGGTGCTCGCGGCCCACGGGTTGGCGATCTCCTGGGAGTGGTGCGCCGCCGTCGGGCTGGTGCTGACCGCCGTGCTCGGGTACCGGGAGATCGCGCTCAGCGCCCGGGTGCTCGCCCTGCTGATGCTGGGGGAGATCGGTGTGCTGGCGGCCCTCGACGGGGCGATCCTCGTCCGGCACGGGGTGCACGCGCTGCCCGCCGTCTCGTTCTCGCCCCATACGGCCGCCGGACCGGGTGCCGGGGTCTCGCTGATGTTCGCGTTCGTCTCCTTCATCGGCTTCGAGTCGGCCGCGCTGTACGGCAAGGAGGCGCGGGATCCGCGGCGCAGTGTGCCCCGGGCCACCTACGCGGCGGTCGTGCTGATCGCCGGTTTCTACGCGCTGACCAGCTGGCTGGCGGTGGGTGCGGTCGGCAGTGGCCGGGTGCGGGTGGTCGCCGGGAAGGAGATGGGCGATCTGTTCTTCGTGCTCGGCGACGACTTCCTCGGCAAGGCGGGCAGCACCGGGCTCCAAGTCCTGCTGTGCACCAGCCTGTTCGCCGCGACGCTGGCGCTGCACAGCGCCGCCAACCGGTATGCGCAGGTCCTCGCCGAGGACGGTCTGCTGCCGGGCGCCCTGGCCGCCGAGCACCCGAAGCACGGCTCCCCGCACCGGGCGAGTCTCGCGCAGAGCGCGCTGACGGTCGTGGTCGTCGCCGGGTTCGCCGTCGCCGGACTCGACCCGTACGCCGACCTGACGACCAGCATGCTCGGGCTCGGCACCCTCGGCATCGTCGCCCTGCAGGCGCTGGCCGCGCTGTCGGTGCTCGGCCTGCGACTGCACGGGGGCGGCGGGCACTGGTGGCGGGAGACCCTCGCCCCGCTGCTCGGCTTCGCCGGGCTGGCCGCCTCCGTCTGGCTGGTCGTCGGCAACTTCGACATGCTCACCGGCTCCCCGTCGAAGGTGATCGCCGCCCTGCCCTGGCTGCTGCCGCTGGTCGCGCTGGGCGGTCTGGCGTACGCCGCCCGCATGCGCTCGGCCCACCCGCTGCGCTACCGCCGGCTCGGCACCCGGCACCTCGCCTCCCCCGCACCGGCACCCTCCCCCGCCCTGACTGGAGACCGCCATGCATGACGCCCACGAGCTGATCGAGGCTGGCCCGGACGCCGTACGGCGCCTGGCCCGCCGCCGCCACGAGCTGGACCTGGAGGCGCTGAGCGCCGCCGTGCGCGACCGCTCCGCCGCCCAGGCCGAGGTCACCCGGCTGCGCACCGAGCTGAACCGCACGGCCAAGGCCCGCCGCTCCGGCCCGCCGACCGAGGCGGAGAAGGAGGCCGCGCGGGCGCTGCGGGCCGAGGTGCAGCGGGCGGAGAGCGCGGCCCGGAAGACCTCGGGCGAGCTGTGCGAGCTGCTGCTCTCCATCCCCAATCTGCCGCTGGACGCGGTCCCGGACGGGGACTCGGAAAAGGAGGCGGTGGAGATACGGCGGGGCGGTCCCGCGCCGCGTCCGGCGGACGGGGCCCGCCACCATGCCGAGATCGGCGAGGCCCTCGGCATCCTCGACTCCTCCGCCGCGGCCCGGCTGTCCGGCGCCCGGTTCAGTGTGGCCCGGGGTGCCGGTGCCCGGCTGGAGCGGGCCCTCGGCGACTTCTTCCTGGACCTGCACACCCGCGAGCACGGCTACACCGAGCAGTCCGTGCCGTTCCTGGTCAACCGGGACACCATGACCGGCACCGGGCAACTGCCCAAGTTCGAGGAGGATCTGTTCCGCACCCAGGTCGGCGACCGGGAGCTGTTCCTGATCCCGACCGCCGAGGTACCGCTGACCAACCTGGTGGCCGGACAGCTGCTGGACGCGCGGAGCCTGCCGTACGCCTTCACCGCCCGCACCCCCTGTTTCCGCGCGGAGGCGGGGGCGTACGGCCGGGACACCCGGGGTGTGCTCAGGCTGCACCAGTTCGAGAAGGTGGAGCTGGTGCGGATCTGCGCGCCGGAGCAGGCGCAGGAGCAGCTGGAGCTGATGACCGGGCACGCCGAGGAATGTCTGCGCCGGCTCGAACTGTCCTTCCGTACCGTGCTGTTGCCCGCGGGCGACATCGGCTTCTCGGCGCGGATGACGTACGACATCGAGGTCTGGCTGCCGGGCGGCGGCTCCTACCGGGAGATCTCCTCGGTCTCCGACTGCGGCACCTTCCAGGCCCGCCGCGCGGACATCCGGGTGAAGCGGGCCGACGGCCGCAAGACCCCGGCGGCCACCCTGAACGGTTCGGCTCTGCCCGTCGGGCGGACCGTGGCCGCGCTGCTGGAGCAGGGCGTCCAGGGCGACGGGTCCGTGGTGCTGCCCGAGGCGCTGGTGCCCTACACCGGTTTCCGGCGGATCCTGCCGGGCGGCGGAACCGAGTGAGGGCAGCGGAAAGGGGCGGGAGTCGCACTCCCGCCCCTTTTCCCTGCGCGGCTCACGCGCCCGTCATGTGCACCCCGCCGTCCACGTGCACGATCTCGCCCGTGGTGCGCGGGAAGAAGTCCGAGAGCAGGGCGACGACGCCGCGGGCGGCCGGGTCGGGGTCGGTGAGGTCCCAGCCGGCCGGGGCGCGGTCGGTGGTCCAGACGTCGGCCAGCTCCGTGAAGCCGGGGATGGACTTGGCGGCCATGGAGCGCAAGGGGCCTGCCGCGACCAGGTTGCAGCGGATGCCGTGGGCGCCGAGGTCGCGGGCCAGATAGCGGCTGGTGGACTCCAGGGCGGCCTTGGCGACGCCCATCCAGTCGTAGTGCGGCCAGGCCACGCTCGCGTCGAAGGTGAGGCCGACGACCGAGCCGCCGCGCCGCTCCAGCAGCGGCAGGCAGGCCGTGGTGAGGGACTTCAGGGAGTACGCCGAGACATGCACGGCCGTCGACACGTCGGCCCAGGTGCCGTCGAGGAAGGAGAAGGCGCCCTGGGGGCCGTAGGCGATGGAGTGGACGACGCCGTCGAGGGAGTCGGTGTGCGCGCCGATCCGCTCGGCGAGGGTGTCCAGGTGGTCCTGGTCGGTGACGTCCAGCTCGATGACCGGGGTGGACTTGGGCAGCTTGCCCGCGAACCGCTCGATCAGGGAGAGCCGGCCGAAGCCGGTGAGCAGGACCTCGGCGCCCTCCTCCTGGGCGATCCGGGCCACATGGAAGGCGATCGAGGCGTCCGTGACCACTCCGGTGACCAGGATCCGCTTGCCGGCGAGGATGCCGCTCATGCCACCGACACCCCCTTGGGCAGCGCGCTCACCAGCGCCGAGTCGTGGTCCTGGGGGCCGAGCGCGCTGCCGCCGCCGGGCGAGCCGAGGTCCGCGAAGAACTCGGCGTTGGAGGCCGCGTGGTCGTCGCCCCACTCCTCGGGCAGGTCGTCCTGGAAGTAGATGGCGTCGACCGGGCAGACCGGTTCGCAGGCCCCGCAGTCCACGCATTCCTCCGGATGGATGTAGAGGGCGCGGCGGCCTTCGTAGATGCAGTCGACGGGGCATTCGTCGATGCAGGAGCGGTCCTTGATGTCGACGCAGGGCAGTCCGATGACGTAGGCCATGTTCAACTCCTCCTTCTGCTCGGTGGGTTCAGTCGACCGGGGTGCCGGTGGTGCGCTCGCCCAGGGTCAGCACGGTGAGCGCCAGGACGGCCATGGCGGCGGCGATGACGGCGAACAGGGCGCCGGCGCCATGTGCGTCGAGGACCGGCAGCAGGACGAACGGCAGTGCGGCGGCGCTGAGTTTGGACAGCGAGTAGGCGGCGCCGGCGGCGGTGGCCCGGATCGCGGTGGGGTACTGCTCGGACAGGTACACATGGGAGACGCTGGAGAAGACGTTGCTGAACAGCGTGTAGGCGAAGCCGCACGTCACGATCTGGGCGGCGGAGCCCGCGTAGGCGAAGCCGAGTCCCGCCCCGACCATCGCGGCCGCCGAGAGGGCGATCAGGGTGCGCCGCTCGATCCGGTCCACTACGGGCAGCGCCAGGGCGGAGCCCACGGGGTAGCCGAGGAAGGACAGCGCGGTGAAGCCGAGGCCGGCGACGACGCCGTAGCCCTTGGCGGCGACGATCTGCGGGGCGAGCGTGCCGAAGCCGTAGTAGCCGACGACCGAGAGCACGCAGAAGAGCCAGAGCACGAGGGTGCGGCGGCGCAGGCCGGGCCGGACGACGTCCAGCAGCCGGGCGCGCTGCGCGGGCGGCTCGGACCGGGGCACCGGCTGGGCCGGGAGCAGGCCCCGGCCGGCCGCCTCCGCCTCCATGCGCGACACCAGCCTTTCGGCCTCGGCGGCGCGGCCCTGCGCCGCGAGCCAGCGCGGGGACTCGATCAGCCCGCGCCGCAGCAGCCATACGACGGCCGAGCCGAGCGCGCCGAGCACGAACAGCCAGCGCCAGCCGGCCACGCCGAGCGGGGTCCGCGGCACCAGCCACAGCGCGGCGAAGCCGACCGCGGGGACCCCGCAGAAGGCGAGGGTGTAGGCCCGGGCGATGAACCGGCCGCGCCGCGAGGCGGGCAGCACGTCCGCCAGATAGCAGTCGGACAGGGCCTGTTCGGCACCGATGCCGAGCCCGGCGAGGAAGCGGGTCACGATCAGCCAGGCGGCGTTCGGCGCGAGGGCGCCGAGCAGCGAACAGACCGAGTAGACGGCCAGGTTGACCTGGAAGGCCCGGCGCCGGCCGAACCGGTCGGCGATCCGGCCGAGCGTCAGCGAACCGAGGAACTGGCCGAGGAACGCGGAGGCCAGGACGAGCTTGAGCGAGGTCGTGCCGAAGCCGAAGTCGCTCTGCAGCACCTTGCCGATGGTGCCGGACAGGTTGTTCTCGAAGGTGTCGAAGAACAGGCCGACGCCGATGACCGCGGTGAGTCTGCGGTGCAGCGGAGTGATCGGCAACCGGTCCAGGCGGGCGCCGATCGGGGCGGGAGCGGTGAGACCGCCCGCCGCCGCGGTGGTCTGGGACATGGGGCTGGCTCCTTACGGGTTCCTGCGTGGGGTGCACGTCCGCCCCTGGCCAAGGAACCGCCCGGGCCGCCGACGGGCCCGGGCGTGCGGCCCGGGGGCCGGGGGTGTGGGGTTGTGGGGAGGTGGGGGGTGGAGGGTCGGGGAAAGGGCGCCGCGGCGACAGGTGGGGGGTCAGACCGATTCCATGGCCCGGCGCCGGATCTGCTCCTCCACATCGCCGCGGCGGACCGGCGCGCTGACCTCGTGGAGGTAGGAGGCGACCTCGCGGTAGGAGGCCCAGAACCCGACCTCGTGGTACGGCACACCGCGTTCGGCGCAGTACTCCATGGTCAGCTCGCGGGCGCGCGGCAGGTTCTTCTGCGGCATGGCCGGGAACAGATGGTGTTCCACCTGGTAGTTGAGGCCGCCGTAGAGGAAGTCGACCAGCCTGCCCGGCCGGATGTTGCGGGAGGTGAGGACCTGGCGCTCCAGCCAGTCCAGGGTCTCCTCCTCGCCGTCGCGGATCTGCATGCCCTTGTGGTTCGGGGCGAAGATCATGCCGAAGTAGACGCCCAGGGAGGCGTGCTGGACGACGATGAACGCGACCGCGAGCGCCGGGGACAGCACGGTGAAGACGCAGGTGAGATAGACGGCGGCGCGCAGCAGGATCAGGAACGTCTCCAGCACGGGCCGCTTGGTCCTGCCCTGGGCGATCGACAGGACGGCCGTCTTCAGCATCTTGAAGCCCTCCAGCACGAGCAGCACGAAGAACAGCACGCTCTGGTAGCGCACGACGAACTTCTGGGTGCCCTTGCGGGTGGGGTACTGCTTGATGTCGAAGATGGCGGTGCGCCGGGCGATGTCCGGGTCCATGTCCAGGTGGTTGGGGTTGCTGTGGTGCCGGTTGTGGTGGTTGACCCACCAGCCGTAGCTGACCCCGTTGACCAGGTTGGCGTGCACATAGCCGACCGCGGACGCGGCCTTCTTGCTGCGGAACATGGCCTTGTGGCCGGCGTCGTGCCACATGAACGCCGACTGGCCGCCGCACAGGCCCATCCACAGGGCCGTGACGAGCTGCCACCAGGTGTCGCCCAGCTCGAAGAAGGCGGCGAAGCCGATCAGCAGCAGGGTGGTGTTGAGGGCGAGCTTGCCCACGTAGTAGCGGGGGTCGAGGTCGAGCAGGCCCTCGGCCTTGACCCGTTTGAGCAGTTCGGCGAAGGTCGCCGAGGCGCCGGGGCGCGGGGCGGCCTCGGAGGCCGGGACCCCGGCCGTCTGGGTGTGCGGACGCTGCATGCGTTGCTCTCCTTGGGAGAAGTGCCCGGTGCGAGCGGCGGCGCCGCTGCCCGCGCGGAGCCGCGGGCGCCGCGAGTTCGACTTCGGCTCCCGCGTGCGGTCACCGTCGCGGGACAGGTCCTGTCGGGGCCCGCCCGGCGGGTCCGGGCGACGGGAACACAGTGCGGTGCTCCCGGGCCCGGGCCGCCGGGCGAACGTGTGGCCAGCGTTCCGTGCCGTACTGATGTGGCACTGATACCGGTCTGATCGGGCCGCCGGCGCTCCGGCCGGCGGCCGCCGGCGGCGTGGTCAGGCGGCCGCCTCGGCGCACAGCCGCTCGTCCAGCGCGCGCACGGCGGCGTCGGCGGCCTCGGCGACCTGCTCGTCGTCGGGCGCGCCGATGACGGCCATCAGCTGCTCGACCATGGCGTGCTGGAGTTCCTCGGTGGACGGGCTCATGACGAAGTCTCCTGTTCGGTGAGGCCAGATGAGGTGACGTGAGGCGATGACGGCCGGTCAGAAGGCGTTGCACGCACGGAAGATGTGCGCGAAGCCGGGCAGCGAGGCCTGCGGACCGTCGAAGGCGACGTACTCGGGGATGATCACGTCCGGCGCCCACTTCTGCTTGTACGACAGCTGGGTCTGCGCCGGGTACAGCGCCGCGCCCTCGGCCCACAGGGCGTGCATCAGCCACTGGAACGCGGGGCTGTGGCCGTCGAGTTCGTGGCTCGCGTCGAGACCGGTGAACGGGGTGAACCCGAAGTGCAGCCACTCGACGCCCTCGGCCCGGAACACCTCGATGGCGTGCGCGTTGATGGCCTCCATCAGGCCCGGGGAGCCCTCGGGGATGCGGCGGCTGAGGTCGTGCATCCAGCCGGCGCGGCTGCCGTACACCGGCGAGTACGAGATGTAGGCCACCGGGGCGCCCTCGATGGTGCCGGTGAACAGCCGGCGGTGCGCCTGGGCCTCGCCGCCGATCTGGCCGACGAGGAACTCCAGTTGCTGGGCGCCGCCCTTGGAGCCGAGCCAGGCCTTGTCGATGGTGGCGATGGCGTCCTGCACGGCGGCCGCGTCGGCCTCCTGGATCGTCAGGCCGTTGCGGTGGGCGCGGGAGATCTTGTTGCGCAGCTGCATGAACTTCGTGCCGCGCAGGGTGAACTCGGCGAGGGCAACCGCCCAGGAGGCGCCGACCTGGTTGACGATGCAGCCGCGCCGGGCGTAGCGCTCGGCGTCCGTGCGCTGGAGCTGGACGCCGACGAGGTTCAGCCCCTCGTCGCGCACGTACTGCCGGAAGGCGTCGAGGAGGGTGTCGTAGTCCTGCTCGGCGGCGAACGGGCCGCCGAACTGCACGGCCCAGCGGCCGGTGCGGCGGTACACGACGACGCCGTCCGCGCCCGGGACGGTGAAGATGCTGTTTCCGCTGTTGAGCGCCAGGAAGGAACTAGGATTCTCGCTCGCGGTGTGCCTGCCTATCGCGTCGAGAATCCGGTTGCCGGTGGCGGTTTCGGTGGTGGTGGCGGTCATTCCCTTACCCCTTTCGGGAGCGTTTTCACGGCACGGGAGTGTCGAAGCGAGTACAGCACCGGAAGGTTGTCCCGGAAAAGGGTCGTTGGAAATTCATTGCCTGCGTCAGAAGCGTGTCAGCATTCCGTCAGCCGGTACTGCCAATGTGGTCCATGTGAACGGCGCGGGGCATCCGGGCCGGGAACGAGGAGAGGTGCCCGGAGTGGCTGATCGGGGACCGTGAGCACAGCTCTGGTCGGGCCCAGCAGGCCCACGCAGGTTCAAATCCTGCCCTCTCCGCCGACAGCCGGAATCATCGCCGAACGGACTTCCCCATCCGGGTGAAGGGGAATTCGCCGATTCGGCGAGCGGAATCGGATTCCGCCCGGCCGGTGCGCCGCCGAAGACGATGGCGCACCGGAACCCCCAGAGACCGCCGGCCACCCCCCGTCCCGGCGGAGCAGCCGCCCCGGCGGGCCGATGAAGGAGTCGAGGCCCGCCGGGGCGCGGCCTGTTCGGTCACTCTGTCTTTCACCGCAGCACCACCCCAGAAACACCATCGCCGAGGAATTGTCGTCAAGGGGGAGAGACATGCTGAGGTTCTCCGTTCTCGGGGCACTCGAGATATGCACCGCCGCGGGTCCGGCGGACGTCTCCGGGGACCTGCAGCGCACCCTGGTGCAGACGCTGCTGGTCAGCGAGGGGCGTCCGGTCTCCGGGGAGGGCCTGGCCGAGGAGATGTGGGGCGACGCCGTACCCGACCGCCAGGCCAACGCCCTGCAGGCGCACATCAGCAGGCTCCGGCGCAGGCTGCGGGCGCTGGAACCGGACCGGCCGGCCTCGCGGGTGACCATCCATCCCGCCGGATACCGGCTCAGTGTCGGCGAGGGCGAGCTGGACGCGGCCGAGTTCGTGCGGGCCGTACGGCAGGCGGAGACGGCCTCGGACCGGGACGCGGCGCGCACCGCCCGGTCGCTCGGCGAGGCTCTGGCGCTGTGGCGCGGGCCCGTGTTCGGCGGCTTTCCCGGCGGCACCCTCTGCCAACTGGCCGGCGCCCGCTACGAGGAGTACCGGATGCGGGCCATGGAGCTGCGCTTCGACGCGGAGCTGCGGCTCGGCCGGCACGCGGCCGTGCTCGCCGAGCTGGCCGAGGCGCACGCCAACCACCCGTTGCGGGAGCGGTTCTGCGAGCAGCTGATGATCGCCCTGTACGGCGCGGGCCGGCAGGCCGACGCCCTCGACGTCTTCCGCCGTATGCGCCGCCACCTCGACGACGAACTCGGCATCCAGCCCTCCCCCGCGCTGCGCAAGGTCGAGACCGCGATCCTCTCCCACGATCCGGTCCTCACCGGTGACCCGCGCATCCACACGCCGCTCCAACCCGTCTGACGGCCGTGCGGATCGACGGCCGTGAGCGCCCGTCAGTCGCCGGTCAGCGCGCCCTGCCACGCTCGTGCCCACGCACGCCGGGGCCGGCAGCCGGCGCGGGCGCGGCATCCGATGTCCACCTCACACAGAGGCAGGGAGACATGAAGTCCCAGGTCGCGGAACTGGCCGCACTGCGCGCACGCGTGCTCGCCGGCCCCGGTGAGAAGGCGACGGCCGCACAGAAGGCCAAGGGGAAGCTGACCGTGCGGGAACGGATCGGTCTGCTCCTCGACGAGGGCTCGTTCCACGAGGTCGAGCCGCTGCGCCGGCACCGGGCGACCGGGTTCGGCCTGGAGGCGAAGAAGCCGTACACCGACGGTGTGGTCACCGGCTGGGGCACGGTCGAGGGCCGTACCGTCTTCGTCTACGCCCATGACTTCCGGATCTTCGGCGGCGCGCTGGGCGAGGCCCACGCCGCCAAGATCCACAAGATCATGGACATGGCCATCGCGGCCGGTGCCCCCCTGGTGTCCCTGAACGACGGGGCGGGCGCCCGCATCCAGGAGGGTGTGACCGCGCTCGCCGGGTACGGTGGCATCTTCCGCCGCGCCACCGCCGCCTCCGGGGTGATCCCGCAGATCAGCGTGATGCTGGGCCCGTGCGCGGGCGGCGCCGCCTACAGCCCGGCCCTGACCGACTTCGTGTTCATGGTCCGCGAGACCTCGCAGATGTTCATCACGGGCCCCGACGTGGTCAAGGCGGTGACCGGCGAGGAGATCACGCAAAACGGCCTGGGCGGCGCCGACGTCCACGCCGAGACCAGCGGGGTGTGCCACTTCGCCTACGACGACGAGGAGACCTGTCTGGAGGAGGTCCGGTATCTGCTCTCCCTCCTGCCTCGCAACAACCGCGAGAACCCGCCCGCGGTGCCCTGCGACGACCCGGCCGACCGGCGCTGCGAGTCGCTGACGGAGCTGGTGCCGGTCGACGGCAACCGGCCCTACGACATGGCCCGGGTGATCGAGGAGATCGTCGACGACGGCGAGTACCTGGAGGTGCACCAGCGCTGGGCCCGCAACATCATCTGCGCGCTGGCCCGCCTCGACGGCCAGGTCGTCGGGATCGTCGCCAACCAGCCGCAGACCCTGGCCGGTGTGCTGGACATCGAGGCGTCCGAGAAGGCGGCCCGGTTCGTGCAGCTGTGCGACGCGTTCAGCATCCCGATCGTCACGCTGCTCGACGTGCCCGGATTCCTGCCCGGCGTCGGCCAGGAGCACGGCGGCATCATCCGGCACGGCGCCAAGCTGCTGTACGCCTACTGCGATGCCACCGTGCCCCGTATCTCGCTGATCCTGCGCAAGGCCTACGGCGGCGCGTACATCGTCATGGACTCCCAGTCGATCGGCGCCGACCTCACCTACGCCTGGCCGACCAACGAGATCGCGGTGATGGGCGCGGAGGGCGCCGCGAACGTCATCTTCCGGCGGCAGATCGCCGAGGCCGACGATCCCGAGGCCAGGCGGGCGGAGCTGGTCAAGGAGTACAAGGCCGAGCTGATGCACCCGTACTACGCGGCCGAACGCGGCCTGGTCGACGATGTGATCGATCCGGCCGACACCCGCGCCGTCCTCATCGGTGCGCTCGCGATGCTGCGCACCAAGCACGCCGAGCGCCCGGCCCGCAAGCACGGCAATCCCCCGCAGTGAGTGTCCCCGGTGAGTCCCGCCATGTGACGGAGGTCCCCATGCCCGTGTCCCCCGCGTCCCCCACTCCCCCGATCCGGGTCGAGAAGGGCCAGGCCACCGACGAGGAACTGGCCGCCCTCGCGGTGCTGCTCCTCAGCCGGGGCGCCCTCGCCGGTGCCGATGCGGAGCCTTCCTCCCCCGGCACCACCTCCTGGCGCCCGCACGCCTTCCACGCGCCGCACAGCTGGCAGCGCTCCTGACCGGCGCACCCCGCGACAGCACCGAACGGCCCGGCGCATCCCGCGTCCGGGCCGCCCGGTGCCCCTCGCTCACCCCCGGCCGAGGGTGATGTCCTGGTCCGTGACCGCGTGGAAGGCGGGCAGCGGGGCGATGCCCGAGGGGCGCAACTCCGTGAGGGTGGCCTGCACATGGGCGGTACCGGTGCTGAGGGTCTCGGAGTCGGCCCTGCCGGTGTTCTGCCACCGGTGCTCGGCGCCGTCGCACCGCGCGACGCCGCCGCCGATGCCGTGCTTGACCCGGGCGTCGCTCTGGCTGAGCGAGGAGCTGACGAACACCGGTCCCGTGCCGGCGGTGCAGCGGTAGCTGCCGGAGAGCGTGATCGTGCCGTCGGACGCGATACGGCCGGTGGTGTCGACGGTGACGGTCTCTGCGGAGTCGGCGCCTGCCGGGCCGCCGGCGACACACAGCAGGGCGACGGCGCCGAGGGCCGCGGCGAGGGCGGGGCGAGTGGGCATGGGGTATCTCCCGGTTCCGCGGGGGGACGATGGCTTCCACTGGTACCGGTCGGCCGTGCCGCAGGGCGTGATCATCACTCCATCGGTGGCGCGTCTTGGAACCGTCCGGGAGTTGTCCGGTTGTTGTCACGCTTCACGGCGCGCGGTTCCGGGGCGTTCACGGCGGGAGCATGGTCTATGCATGACGGGCGGCGGCCGAACCCGCCGGCCCCTCACATCCCGATGTGGAGGTGCGCCATGTGCTCCAACCAGTCCTCGTGCCCCGCGTCCGGCCCCGCCCTGCGGCATCCGGTGGCCGCCCATCCCGAGCAGGGCTGGACCTTGCTGTGCGACGGCTCGATCGTGTTCGACGACAGCGGCGAACTGCACCCGGACGGCAGCGTGGTCCCGCCGTGCCGGGTCCCGGCCGAACGCCTCGCCACAGCGGCCTGACCCCGGCCCACTACGGCAGCACCGCGAACCCGTCCAGCTCCACCATCGCCTGCTCGTCCCACAGCCGTACGACCTGTACGACGGCCATCGCCGGGTAGTCCCGGCCCGCCAAGTCCCGCCAGATTCGGCCGAGTCGGCCGGCGTGCGCGCGGTACGCGGCGACGTCCGTGGCGTAGACGGTGACCCGGGCGAGGTCCGCGGGGGTGCCGCCGGCCGCGCGCAGGGCCGCGAGGAGGTTGCCGAGGGCCCGCTCGAACTGCTCGGGCAGCGTGTCCCCGGTGACCTTGCCGTCGGCGTCCAGGGCGGTCTGGCCCGCGAGGAACACCACGCGCGAGCCGGAGGCGACGACGGCGTGCGAGAACCCCGTGGGCGGGGACAGCTCGGGCGGGTTGACGCGCTCGGTCGTCACCGGGGGGCCTCCTCGGTCCTTGCGTACAACTCCTTGGCGATGATGCCCCGTTGGACCTCGCTCGCGCCCTCGTAGATGCGCGGGGCGCGCACCTCGCGGTAGAGGTGTTCGAGGAGGTGGCCGCGGCGCAGGGCCTGGGCGCCGTGCAACTGGACGGCGGTGTCGACGACGTACTGCGCGGTCTCGGTGGCGAGCAGCTTGGCCATCGCGGCGCGCTTCGGGACGTCGGCGGCGCCCTCGTCGTACGCCGTCGCCGCCGCGTACACCATCAGCCGGGCGGCCTCGGTGCGCAGGGCCATCTCGGCGACCTGGTGGGAGACGGTCTGCAGGTCCATCAGCCGGCCGCCGAAGGCCTCGCGGCGGCGGGTGTGGCCGAGGGTGGCGTCGAGCGCGGCCTGGGCCATGCCGACCGCGAAGGCGCCGACGCTGGGGCGGAAGAGGTTGAGGGTGCCCATGGCGACCGTGAAGCCGCGGTCGCGCTCGCCGAGCATGTCGTCGGCGGTGACCGGTACGGCGTCGAAGTCCAGGGCGCCGATGGGGTGCGGCGAGAGCATGTCCAGCGGGGTGCCGGTGAGCCCGGGCCGGTCCGCGGGGACGAGGAAGGCGGTCACGCCGCGGGCTTTGGCGCCGGGTGTGGTGCGGGCGAAGACGGTGTAGAAGTCGGCCTCGGGGGCGTTGGAGATCCAGCGCTTGGCGCCGGTGAGCCGCCAGCGGCCGGCGCCGTCGGGCTCGGCGGCGAGCGACAGCGCGGCCGCGTCCGAACCGGCCCCCGGCTCGCTCAGCGCGAAGGCGGCGACCGTGCTGCCGTCGGCGACCTGGGGCAGCCAGCGCTCGCGCTGGGCGGGGCTGCCATGGGCGTGCACCGGATGGGCGCCCAGGCCCTGCAGCGCGAGCGCGGTCTCGGCCTCGGTGCAGGACTGAGCGAGGGACTCGCGCATCAGGCACAGGTCCAGCGCGCCCGAGGTGAACATCCTTGCGAGCAGGCCGAGTTGGCCGAGCTCGGCGAGGAGCGGCCGGTTGACGTGTCCGGGCTCGCCCTTGTCGGCGAGCGGGCGCAGCCGTTCGGCGGCCGTCGTGCGCAGCTCGGCGCACCAGGCCGTCTGCCGCGGGTCGAGCGAGAATGCGGGCACTGCCGGTCCTCCCTCCGGTCCGGGCCACCCTGACCCTTCCCGTTCACCGTCCGGGACGGCACCACCGCGGCCCGCTCCAGCGCCTTCCGGCGACGAGCCACCCTCTCGGCCACCCCGGCTCCCCACCCACGTTATCGCGCAAGCTTGACTGCCGTCACCAAGCCGATACGCTCGTTGCGCGAGCCCATCAGGACGCCGGTGCCCACCACGACGCCCGTCTTCGACGCTTGTCACGGCAAGGGGGCGAACCGCCATGCACCGCTCGGCCCATGTCGACACCTTCGCGCGCGACCATCTGCCGCCGCCGGACGAATGGCCCGAGCTGCGGTTCGACCTGCCGGAACTGCGCTACCCCGAACGGCTGAACTGCGCCGCCGAACTCCTCGACCACGCCGAGGCGGACCGCCCGGTCTTCCACACCCCGGACGGGCCGAGCTGGACGTACGGCGAGCTGCGCGCGCAGGTGGACCGGATCGCGCACGTGCTCACCGGCGACCTCGGCGTGGTCCCCGGCAACCGGGTGCTGCTGCGCGGCCCCACCACGCCCTGGCTGGCCGCCTGCTGGCTGGCCGTGCTGAAGGCGGGCGCGATAGCCGTCACCGTGCTGGCCCAGCAGCGCCCGCACGAGCTGGCCACCATGTGCGAGATCGCCCTGGTGCGGCACGCGCTGTGCGACATCCGGTCGGTGGCGGATCTGGCGAAGGCCGACATACCCGGGCTGCGGATCACGACGTACGGCGGCGACGGCCCCGACGACCTCCTCAACCGACCGGCGCCCGGCGCGCCGTACCCGGCGGTCGACACCGCCGCCGACGACGTGGCCCTGATCGCGTTCACCTCGGGGACGACGGGTCGCCCGAAAGGCTGCATGCACTTCCACCGGGACGTGCTGGCGATCGCGGACACCTTCTCCCGGCATGTGCTGCGCCCACGCGCGGACGACGTCTTCACCGGCAGCCCCCCGCTCGGCTTCACCTTCGGCCTGGGCGGCCTGGTGGTCTTCCCGATGCGGGCCGGCGCCAGCTCCCTGCTCCTGGAACAGGCCGGCCCCCGGCAACTGCTCCCCGCGATCGCCGAGCACCGCGTCTCGGTCCTGTTCACCGCCCCGACCGCCTACCGCGCCATGCTGGAGCAGCTCGACGGGCACGACGTCTCCTCGCTGCGGCGCTGTGTGTCGGCCGGCGAGAACCTGCCCGCGGCCACCTGGCGGGCCTGGCACGAGCGCACCGGCCTGCGCGTCATCAACGGCATCGGCGCGACCGAGCTGCTGCACATCTTCGTCTCCGCGGCCGACGAGCGGATCAGGCCGGGCACCACGGGGGTGCCGGTGCCGGGCTGGCAGGCGCGGGTGCAGGACGCGCACGGCACGCCGGTGCCGGACGGCGAGCCCGGACTGCTCGCCGTGCGCGGCCCGGTCGGCTGCCGCTACCTGGCCGACCCGCGCCAGCGCGGGTACGTACGCGGCGGCTGGAACATCACCGGCGACACCTATGTCCGCGAGCCGGACGGCTACTTCCGCTATGTGGCCCGGGCCGACGACATGATCATCTCCGCCGGGTACAACATCGCCGGACCGGAGGTGGAGGACGCGCTGCTGCGGCACCCGGACGTGGTGGAGACGGCGGTCGTCGGCCGCCCGGACGAGGCCCGCGGACAGGTGGTGGTCGCCTACACCGTGCTGCGCGAGGGCGCCCGGCACGACCCCGAGGCCCTGCGCGGCTTCCTCAAGTCCGAGCTGGCACCCTACAAATGCCCGCGCGAGTTCGTCTTCCTCGACGCGCTCCCGCGCACCGCCACCGGCAAGCTCCAGCGCTTCCGGCTGCGCAGCGAAGGTGACCGGCAGTAATGCCGACGACCTAAAATGATCAACGTGTCCGAGCAGCACGCCCCCAGGTCCCTCATCGTCACGCTCTACGGCGCGTACGGCCGCTTCATGCCCGGCCCGGTGCCCGTCGCCGAGCTGATCCGGCTCCTGGCCGCGGTCGGCGTGGACGCGCCCTCCGTGCGTTCCTCGGTGTCCCGGCTCAAACGCCGCGGCCTGCTGCTGCCGGCCCGCACCGAGCAGGGCGCGGCCGGCTACGAACTCTCCCCGGAGGCACGTCAGTTGCTGGAGGACGGCGACCGGCGCATCTACGCGACCACGCCCGTGGAGGACGCGGGCTGGGTGCTCGCGGTGTTCTCCGTGCCCGAGTCCGAGCGGCAGAAGCGGCATGTGCTGCGCTCCCGGCTGGCCGGCCTGGGCTTCGGCACGGCGGCCCCCGGGGTGTGGATCGCCCCGGCCCGCCTCTACGAGGAGACCCGGCACACCCTGCGCCGGCTGCACCTGGACCCGTACGTCGACCTCTTCCGCGGCGAGCACCTGGGCTTCGCCCCGACGGCCGAGGCGGTCGCCCGCTGGTGGGACCTGGCCGCGATCGCCAAGGAGCACGAGCGGTTCCTGGACGCGCACGCCCCGGTGCTGCGGGCCTGGGAGCGCCGCGGCAGCACCCCGCCCCAGGAGGCCTACCGGGACTACCTCCTCGCCCTCGACTCCTGGCGCCACCTGCCGTACACCGACCCCGGCCTGCCCACCCCTCTGCTGCCCACCGGCTGGCCGGGCGTGCGCTCGGCGGAGGTGTTCCGGGGGCTGCACGAGCGGCTGCGGGACGCGGGGGCGGAGTTCGCCGGGGTGTGAGGCGGGGCGGTTTCACAGGGAGGTCAGGCAGTACAGGTGTGCTCCCTCCGTCCGGGCGCGGTGGGCCAGGCCGACGAAGGTGCGGATGCTGTCCTCGGCGTGCAGGTAGTCGGCGAAGTGCGCCTCGTCGATGTCGCACGCCTGGAGCGCGAGCATCGGCACCGCGTCCTCGACCACGTCGGCGAGCGCATCCCGCCAGGCGTCGGGCAGTTCCTCGAGGAACGTCCCTTCGTCCCAGGCGGTCCCGGACACCACCAGCGTCTCATGGGGGTACGGCACCTCGTCCGGGTCGGGCGAGACCAGTTCGGGCCGCTCCCCGCGGGCGGGCGGTATGCCCGCCGCGAAGGCGATCAGCCGGGGCAACGCCAGATGAGGGTCCATGTTCCCCACATCGAGCCCGTCCAAGCCCAGCCACTCACCGTCCGGCCCGATGACCCGCTCCACCGCCGTGCCCCGGTCGCCGGCGAGGAAGTACTCGTGCGACACGCCCATGATGTCTCCGTTCGTCTCACTCCCCCACGAGTCGAGTACAGCAGACGGCACTGACAATCATCCGCCGAGGGTCAACCGCGGCTTCGGGGCGTCCGTGCGGCCGGTCTGCGGGCGGCGGCTGCCCGCGCGATAGGGAGCGGGCCAGGCGACGCCGGGGCCTTCGTACCCCTGCTCGGCCGCCGCGTGCAGGGTCCAGTGCGCGTCGTACAGGTGCGGACGGCCCAGCGCGCACAGGTCCGCGCGCCCGGCGAGGAGCAGGGAGTTGACGTCGTCCCAGGACGAGATCGCGCCGACGGCGATCACCGGGACACCCGCCTGCTGCCGGATCCGGTCGGCGAACGGCGTCTGGTACGACCGCCCGAACTCCGGCCGCTCCTCGGCCACCACCTGCCCGGTGGAGACGTCGATCGCGTCGGCGCCGTGCGCGGCGAAGGCGCGGGCGATCTCCACCGCGTCCTCGGCGGTCGTACCGCCCTCGGCCCAGTCCGTCGCGGAGATGCGCACGGTCATGGGCCGCTCCGCCGGCCACACCGCGCGGACGGCGTCGAAGACCTCCAGCGGGAACCGCAGCCGTCGCTCCGGCGAGCCGCCGTAGGCGTCGGTACGCCGGTTGGTGAGCGGGGAGAGGAAGCCGGAGAGCAGATAGCCGTGCGCGCAGTGCAGTTCGAGCAGGTCGAAGCCGGCCCGCGCGGCCCGCCACGCGGCCGCGGTGAACTGCTCCCGGATATCAGTGAGTTGGGCCCGGGAGAGCTGCCGTGGGAGCTGGCTGCCCGGCTTGTACGGCAGCGGGGACGCGGCGACCAGGGGCCAGTTGCCGCGCGGCAGCGGCTCGTCCATGCCCTCCCACATCAGCTTCGTGGAACCCTTGCGGCCGCAGTGCCCGAGCTGCACGCCGATCGCGGTGCCGGGCGCCTGGGCGTGCACGAAGTCGGTGACCCGCCGCCACGCCTCGGCCTGCCTGCCGGTGTAGAGCCCGGCGCAGCCCGGCGTGATCCGGCCCTCCTCGCTCACGCACACCATCTCGGTCATCACGAGACCGGCCCCGCCGAGGGCGCGGGCGCCGAGGTGGACGAGGTGGAAGTCGCCGGGGACGCCGTCGGTGGCGGAGTACATGTCCATCGGCGACACCACGACCCGGTTGCGCAGGGTCAGACCACGCAGCCGAAACGGGGTGAACATCGGGGGTGTGCCGGGCGGGCAGCCGAACTCGCGCTCGACCGCCGCGGTGAAGTGGGGGTCGCGCAGCCGGAGGTTGTCGTGGGTGACGCGGCGGCTGCGGGTGAGCAGGTCGAAGGCGAACTGGCGGGGCGGCCGGCCGAGGTGGAGGGAGAGGTTCTCGAACCATTCGAGGCTGGCCCGGGCGGCGCGCTGGGTGGAGGCGACGACGGGTTTGCGCTCCTCCTCGTAGGCCGCCAGTGCCGTTTCGAGTGTGGGCTGTTCGCGCAGGCACGCCGCGAGTGCGAGGGCGTCCTCCACGGCGAGTTTGGTGCCCGAGCCGATGGAGAAGTGGGCGGTGTGCGCGGCGTCGCCGAGGAGGACGACGTTGCCGTGCGACCAGCGGTCGTCGGCCACCGTACGGAAGGTGGTCCAGGCCGAGTTGTTGGAGCGCAGGGGGCGGCCGCGGAGCGCGTCGGAGAAGATCTTGGCGCAGCGCTCGACGGACTCGTGCGGGGTGAGGTCGTCGAATCCCGCCGCCTTCCAGACCTCCTCGCGCATCTCCACGATCACGGTGGAGGCGTCGGCCGCATAGGGGTAGCCGTGCAGCTGCATCACGCCGTGTTCGGTCTCGGCGATCTCGAAGCGGAAGGCGTCGAACGCGAAGTCGGCGGCGAGCCAGATGTAGCGGCAGCGGTGTGTCGTCACCTGCGGGCGGAACACATCGGCGTAGGCGGCGCGGGTGGTGCTGTTGACTCCGTCGGCGGCGATCACGAGGTCGTACGCGGCGGAGAGCGTGTCCGGGTGGGGCGCCTCGGTGGAGAACCTCAGGTCCACGCCGAGGGAGCGGCAGCGCTCGTGCAGGATCTCCAGCAGACGGCGCCTGCCGAGCGCGGCGAATCCGTGGCCGCCGGAGCGGTGGGTGACACCCCGGTGGACGATGTCGATGTCGTCCCAGCGGACGAAGTCCCGTTGCAGGGCCGCGTAGACGACGGGGTCGGCGTGTTCGATGCCGCCGAGGGTCTCGTCGGAGAGGACCACTCCGAAGCCGAAGGTGACGTCCGGGGCGTTGCGCTCCCAGACGGTGACCTCACGGGTGGGATCGAGCCGCTTGAGGAGCGCCGCGGCGTACAGCCCCCCGGGGCCGCCGCCGATGATCGCCACGCGCATGAAGGCTCACCTCCCCCGCCACTTCGGCGGGCGTTTCTCCGTGAAGGCCGCGTGGAACTCCGCGTAGTCCTCGCCGTTCATCAGCAGGGCCTGGGTCGAGGCGTCCAGTTCGACGGAGGCCGCCAAGGGCATGTCCAGCTCGGACGTGAGCAGGGCCTTCGTCTGGGCGTACGCCAGTGCGGGGCCGTCGGCCAGGCGGCGGGCCAGCGCTTGAGCCGCCTCGTCGGCCCGCCCCTCCTCGGTCAGCTCGCTGATCAGGCCGATGCGCTCGGCCTCGGGGGCCCGGACCGCTTCGCCCAGCATGAGCAGCCGGGTGGCGTGGCCGAGGCCGACGACACGGGGCAGCAGATAGGCCGCGCCCATGTCGCCGCCGGACAGGCCGACGCGGGTGAAGAGGAAGGCGAAGCGGGCGCTCGGGTCCGCGACGCGGAAGTCGGCCGCCAGCGCCAGGACCGCTCCGGCACCGGCCGCCACGCCGTGCACCGCGGCGATCACCGGGAACGGGCACTCCCTGATCGCCCGCACGACCTGGCCCGTCATCCGGTTGAAGTCGAGCAGCCGCGCGGTGTCCATGCCGAGGGTGGCGCCGATGATCTCGTCGACATCGCCGCCCGAGCAGAAGCCGCGTCCCTCGCCGGCGAGCACCAGGGCGCGTACGGCGCGCTCCCGGGACAGCTCGGCCAGCAGGTCGCGCAGGTCGGCGTAGGCGCCGAAGGTGAGCGCGTTGAGCTTCTCGGGACGGGCGAGGGTGACGGTGGCGACACCGTCGGCGAGCCGGACCCGCAGATGCTCCCAGTCGGAGGTGCGGGCGGCGGAGCCGGTGAAGGGACTCATGACGTGCGGCCTCCTAGGGCGGCGGTGCCGTACGTTGCGCTGTCCCCTGAAGTTATCACCTGTTTGTGACTGTCGTCACGAGTACGCGACAGGCGGCGGCCGATCGGCCGGATCCGGTCACGTGCGTCACCGGTTGTCGACAGCGCCGTAACAAGGGGCCCGGGCGGGCGAGGCGGGGCGTTCGCCGGGGTAAGCCGCCCGTACCGGGGCCGAGGGTCCCGGGCGAAGCCCGCCGACGGTCCGAAGTGGCCGGGCCCGTACCATTCCTACAGTCGAAAGCAGGACAGCCTGCTCCATGAACGGACTCGCCTTGCACGAACGCCCCACCGAACCGGCCTCCTGGCGCATCGCACTGCCGCACACCGCCGCGGCGGTGCCCGTGGCCCGTGCCCTGGTGCGCACGGCCCTCGCCGAGGTGGAGCACCCGGCCGACAGCGACACCGCGGAGCTGCTCACGGCGGAGCTGGTGGCCAACGCGGTGGAGCACACCGCCGGGCGCGGCCCGCTGGAGCTGGTGGTTGAGCTGCTGCCGACCGGCTGCCAGGTCGAGGTGCACGACCCGGACCCGGCGCCGCCCGGCCATCTGACCCGGCCGGTGATCGAGGAGCCCGACGTCTGGCAGGAGGGCGGGCGCGGGCTGCTGCTGATCCGTGCCCTCAGCTCGTCCTGCGGTCACCGCCCCACCCCGTCGGGCAAGGCGGTGTGGTTCAGACTGCCTGCGGTTCCCGCTCAGCGGCGACGCTCGGCGTGACCTCGGGCGCGAGTGCCCGGGCCAGCGTGGAGTGCCGGCGGCCGTAGCCGGCGTAGATCGCGAGGCCCACCGCGAGGAACACCGCGAACTGGATCCAGGTCTGCCAGCCGGTCTCGTACATCAGGTACAGGCAGAAGCCGACGCCGAGCAGCGGGCCCACCGGGTAGAGCGGCACCCGGAAGCTGCGGGTGAGGCCCGGCTCGCGGCGGCGCAGGGCGATCACCACGATGTTCACCACGGCCATGATCGCCAGGGTGCCGATGGTGCACAGGTTCATCACGGCGTCGAGGGAGGCGAAGGCCGCCGGGAGCGCGAAGACGACCGCGACGATCAGCGTGCCGGCGACCGGGGTGGAGGTCTTCGGGTTCACCTTCTCGAAGACCCGCGGGATCAGTCCGTCCCGGGACATCGACATCAGGATGCGGGTCTGGCCGTACATCACCGCGAGGACCACCGAGGCGATGGCGACGACGGCGCCGAAGGCGATCACTCCGCCGCCGACGGCCGAGCCGGTGACCTCGTTGACGACGTACGACAGCGCGGCGGGGCGGCCGGCGACCTGCTTGCCGCCGATGGCGCCGATCGCCGCCAGCGCGACCGCGCAGTACAGCAGAGTCACGATGCCCATGCAGACCATGATCGCCACCGGGATGTCCCGGCGCGGGGTCTTGGCCTCCTCGCCGGCGGTCGTGATCGCGTCGAAGCCGATGTAGGAGAAAAACGCGGCCGTCGTGCCCGCGCCGATGCCGCCGAGGCCGGCCGGGGAGAACGGGGTGAGGTTGCCGTGCTTGAAGGCGCTGTAGCCGATGGCGCAGAAGGCCAGCAGGATGACGAGCTTGACCGCGGCCATGGCGGCCGTCGCCCGGGCGCTCTCGCGCACCCCGCGCACCAGCAGCACGGAGGCCAGGGCGATGACGATCACGGCGGGGAGGTTGATGATCCCGCCGTCGCCCGGGCCCGCGGACAGCGCGGCCGGGAGCTGGACGCCGGTGAGGCTGTGCAGCAGCTCGTTGACGTACTGGCTCCAGCCGACGGCGACGGCCGAGATGGAGATGCCGTACTCCAGCAGCAGGCACCAGCCGACCAGGAAGGCGGTGGACTCGCCGAGTCCGGCGTAGGCGAAGGAGTACGAGGAGCCGGAGACCGGGATCGCGCCGCCCAGCTCCGCGAAGGAGAAGGCGGTGAAGACGCAGGTGATCGCGGCGAGGACGAAGGAGACGACGACGGCCGGGCCGGCCTGGGCGACGGAGTCGGAGAGGCCGACGAAGATGCCGGTGCCGACGATGGCGCCGACGCCGAAGCAGATGAGCTGGAAGAGGCCCATCGTGCGCTTGAGGCCGTGGCCCTCGCGGTCGGCGCCGGATTCGGCGACGAGCAGGTGCGGGGACTTGATGCGGGGAGCGGGCATTGCGGGTGGTGCTCGTTTCTGGGTGGTGCGGGCGACCGGGTGAGGTCGCGGCGGCGGCCCGGGCTGGGGTGGTGCGGGGCCGCCGGTCAGGATAAGGGCAGGTCGGGGCGGTGGGCCAGGGTCAGCGGGCGAGTGTGGCGACCAGCACCGCCTTGATGGTGTGCAGGCGGTTCTCGGCCTCGTCGAAGACGACCGAGTGCGCGGACTCGAAGACCTCGTCGGTGACCTCCAGCGAGGTCAGGCCGTAGGTCTCGTGGATCTCGCGGCCGACCTCGGTGCCGAGGTCGTGGAAGGCCGGCAGGCAGTGCAGGAACTTCACGTCCGGGTTGCCGGTGGCGCGCAGGACGTCCATGGTCACGGCGTACGGCGCGAGGGCCTCGATCCGCTCGGCCCAGACCTCCTTCGGCTCACCCATGGAGACCCACACGTCGGTGGCGACGAAGTCCGCCCCCGACACGCCCTCCCGGACGTCCTCGGTGAGGGCGACCCGGGCGCCGCTCGCCTCGGCGAGCTTGCGGGCGTGGGCGACGACGTCCTCGGCGGGCCAGTACGCCTTCGGGGCGACGATCCGCACGTCCATGCCGAGCAGGGCGCCGGTGATCAGGTAGGAGTTGCCCATGTTGAAGCGGGCGTCGCCGAGGTAGGCGAAGGCGATCTCCTTCAGCGGCCTGGCGCTGTGCTCGGTCATGGTGAGCACGTCGGCGAGCATCTGGGTGGGGTGCCAGTCGTCGGTGAGGCCGTTGTAGACGGGCACGCCGGCGTGCGCCGCCAGCTCCTCGACCTTGGCCTGGCTGTCCCCGCGGTACTCGATGCCGTCGTACATCCGGCCCAGCACCCGCGCGGTGTCCTTCACGGACTCCTTGTGGCCGATCTGCGAGCCGGACGGGTCCAGGTAGGTCGTGTGGGCGCCCTGGTCGGCGGCGGCCACCTCGAACGCGCAGCGGGTGCGCGTCGAGGTCTTCTCGAAGATCAGCGCGATGTTCCGGCCGCGCAGGTACTGCGTCTCCGTCCCCGCCTTCTTGGCGGCCTTCAGCTCGGCTGCCAGCTCGACCAGGCCGCGGAACTCCTCCTCGGTGAGGTCCAGCTCCTTGAGGAAGTGGCGGCCGGCGAGGGCGGTCGGGACTGTCGCCATGGGGCGCGCTCCAGACGTACGACTACACATGACAATGGAAGTCTATACGACCATTCACAAATCTATACAGCGTCTCGCTCCACGGGACAGCTCATGCATCTCGGGCCGCCCCGGCCCCGGCCCAGCTCGCTGCCCGGGATCTCGATCACCTCGATGCCCTGCTTGCGCAGATGCGTGTTGGTGGTCGAGTTGCGCTCGTAGGCGACGACGACCCCCGGCTCGACGGCGAGCACATTGCAGCCGTCGTCCCACTGCTCGCGCTCGGCGGCGTGCACGTCCTGGGTGGCGGTCAGCACCCGGATCTCACCGAGGCCGAGGGCGGCGGCGATCGCGCGGTGCATGTGCTCCGGCGGATGGTCGGTGACCTTCAGCTCCTTCTCGGAGACCCCCGGCTCGATGGTGTACGAGCGCAGCATGCCGAGCCCCGCGTACTGGGTGAAGGTGTCGCCGTCGACCATGGTCATCACGGTGTCGAGGTGCATGAAGGCGCGCCGCTTGGGCATGTCGAGCGCGACGATGGTGCGTGCCGAGCCGGCCGCGAACAGCTTGTACGCCAGCATCTCCACGGCCTGCGGGGTGGTGCGCTCGCTCATCCCGACCAGGACGGCGCCGTTGCCGATCACCAGGACGTCGCCGCCCTCGATGGTGGAGGGATGGTCGGCCTGTCCCTGGGACCAGACGTTGAACGTCTCGGCACGGAACAGCGGGTGATGTCGGTAGATCGCCTCGAAGTGGACGGTCTCCCGCTGCCGCGCGGGCAGCCGCATGGCGTTGATCGCGACCCCGTCGTAGATCCAGGCGGAGGTGTCGCGGGTGAAGAGGTGATTGGGGAGGGGGCCGAGGAGGAAGTCGTCGAGGTCCATCACATGGAAGCGGACGGAGATCGGCTCCGCGTGCGCCTGCAGGAACTCGCGCTTGGTCATGCCGCCCACGAGCGCCTCGGCCAGCTCGCGTGCGGGCAGGGCCTCGAACGCGGCGCGCAGATGGTCGGCGGCGAGGGGGCCGTACTCCTTCTCGTGGAAGACGCGGTCCAGGACGAGGGCGCGGGCCTCGGGAAGCTCCAGGGTCTCCGTGAGCAGGTCACCGAAGAGGTGGACGGCGACCCCGCGGTCCCGCAGGACGTCGGCGAATCCGTCGTGCTCGGCGCGCGCCCGGCGCACCCACAGCACGTCGTCGAAGAGCAGGGCGTCCTTGTTGCTGGGGGTGAGCCTCTTGAGCTCCAGGTCGGGCCGGTGCAGGATCACACGGCGCAGCCGCCCGGCCTCGGAGTCGACGTGGTATGCCATGTCTCCATCCTGGCCGTCCGCGCCCGTCTTCACGCCCTTGTTGACTGTTTCCGACTCCTCCTGTTTTCGTCTCCCTGACGAGAAGGGGCGGTCAGATCGCGGTGCACGGGACCGGCCAGCGCCGGACGCGCGGGGGCAGCGCCACCGCCCAGCCTCCGGCGGCCAGCACCAGCCGCTCCGCGCGGAGCAGGCCGACGGCCTCCCGGTCGACCGCGTCCAGCGGTGCCGGGTCCTGGAGGCGGAGGAACGCGGCGAGGAGATCGGGGTGGTCGAGGGTGAGTCGTACGGCCGTGCCCTTCTCCCTGCGGTCCAGGACCGTGACAAAGCCGGGGCCGCGGCGGTGGTAGAGGTTCCCGAAGGCGTGTCCGGCCCGCCAGGCGGCCAACTCCGCCTCTTCGGCGGCCAGTTCGCTCGGCGGCGGCAGGTGGTGCAGCAGTCCGATGTCGTACGACGGCCTGCCCACGGCCCGCCAGGCAACCGGCAGCCCCTGGCTCTGGCACTCGCGCAGGAAGCGCACCGCCTCCGCCGTGCTGCGCCCCGAGCCGCTCAGGTCCAACGGCCCGGTCACCTCGACCCGCCGTCCGGTGACCCGGTACGGCACGGCGGTCGCCGGCGCGCTCATACCACGCCCTCGGGCAGGCGGACCGGCTCGCCCCAGGTCGGCAGGGCCACATAGGTGGCCCCGTCGCG
This sequence comes from Streptomyces sp. NPDC002076, assembly GCF_053593835.1. Taxonomy (NCBI): domain Bacteria; kingdom Bacillati; phylum Actinomycetota; class Actinomycetes; order Kitasatosporales; family Streptomycetaceae; genus Streptomyces; species Streptomyces sp. NPDC002076. The sequence continues at coordinate 35,802 of NZ_JBSFDI010000015.1, read as the reverse complement.
GAACAACAGGCCGAGCTCCAAGGCCTGTCGGACCCATGCGGTGAGAACGTCCGAGGCCGGTCCCCGGCCGTCGGCGGTCAGCAGCCGGTGCAGCGCCGGTACGGTACGGCCCTCCTCCAGGCGGCGCAGGGCCTCGGCGCGCCAGCCGGTGAAGCGGTGGGTGGCCGGTGGCCGCCCGTGCCGCCGGTCGTGCACCAGCAGCTCCCCGCCGTCCTCCTCGAACAGCAGCCGGGAGTGCGCGTGCCCGGCCCGCCAGTCGGCGACGGCGGCCTGAAGCCGGCGCTCGACCGGGCCGGCGATCCCGGCGTCCTCGGTGTCGAACAGATAGACGAGGTCGGCGAGTTCTTCCTCGGGCAGCTCGTAGACGTGCTGGTACATCCGGGCCGGGCGGCGCTTGCCGAAGCCGAGGTCCGGGTCGGTGAAGTGCGGGCTGAACCGCTCCAGCTGAATGCGGTGGGCGCCGCTCGGCGGCTGGAGGTGGACCAGCGCGGGGAGCTGGTCGATCACCGGTGCGTAGTCGTCGGCCGTCTCGCCGGGGAAGCCGTAGAGGAGGTTCCAGGAGCAGGTCAGCGCGTGGTTCTCGCACTCGCGCAGGGTGCGGACGTTACGGGCCCCGGTGACGCCCTTGTCCATCAGGTCCAGCACCCGGCTGCCCAGGCTCTCGATGCCCGGCTGGATGTGCACGGTGCCGGACGCGCCGAGGAGCTCCAGCTGTGCCGGGGTGAGGTTGGACTTGACCTCGTAGTGCAGCCGCAGGTCCCAGCCGCTGTCCACCACGCGGGGCAGGAAGTCCCGGAAGTAGGCCATGTCGATGATGTTGTCGACGGTGACCACGTCGAGGATGCGGTGCCGGCGCACCAGCCGGTCGATCTCGGCCCACAGCCGCTCCCCCGGCTTGGCGCGGAAGGCCATCGCGGAGCCGTTGAGCCCGCAGAAGGTGCAGTGGTGCTTCTCGCCCCACCAGCAGCCGCGGGCGCCCTCCACCACGAGTTTCGGATGGACGTACTCCCGGACCGGGGAGGCGTCCAGCGCGGCCTGCCACTGGTCGTAGTCGGGCGAGGGGATGTCGGCGGGGGCCACGGTCCGCCGGGTCGCGGGGTTGGCGCGCGACACCGGGCCGTCCCACCAGCACAGGCCCGGCACGTCTACGGGGTCGGTGCCCTCGGCCAGGTGCCGTAACAGGGCCGGGAAGGCGTACTCGGCCTCGCCGCGGACCACATGGTCGACGAAGGGGTGGTTGCGGTGCAGGGCGTGGCCCATCGGACCGTCGCAGTTGCTGCCGCCGAAGACGACCCTCAGCTCCGCGCGTCTTCGCTTGAGTTCGCGGGCGAGCGCGAGGGAGGCGACGTTCTGCATGAAGGTGGTGGTGAACCCGACGAGGTCCGGCTCCGCCGCCAGCACCTCGTCGGCGCAGGCCGCGACGAAGGCGGCGGCGTACGGCCGCATCGCGACGGCCGTGTCGACGAAGACGTCCCGCTCGGCGGCGTAGTCCCGCAGCCGGGCCAGACCCCAGTCCGGATCGTCGTACAGGACGCCGGAGAAGACCCAGTCGCCGAGGCCGTGGAAGATGGCGTCGCTGCCGACGGAGACGTAGTCACCCGGCCGCAGCCGGCCCCCGGAGCGCTCCAGCAGGAACTCGGCCCAGCGCAGGGAGCCGTGGAACTCCGTCACCTCGGCGTCCGGGCGCGCCTGCCGGACCAGCGGGTTCAGCAGGCCGAGTTGCAGCGACGGCAGGTCGAGCGGATGCCAGGGCATCGTGACCAGGTGAACGCGCATGCTCAGCGGGTCGGCCGCTTCTCCAGGATCGCCGGCCGACGCCCGGTGCCCTGCTGCTCCTCGCGGACCACGACCTTCTTGATCTCCATGTCCACCCCTCCCCGCACGCGAACACTCTTGCGCCGCACGGCTGTCCACCATATGGACAGAGTGTGTGCGACACAAGGGCGTTCCGTGACGGACAGGATGTGACGTGGCGGACTACAGGCGCGGATCCACCGGCTCCGACTCCAGGGCCAGCACCCCGAACACCGCCTCGTGCACTCGCCACAGCGGCTCCCCGTCCGCGAGCCGGTCCAGGGCCTCCAGGCCGAGGGCGTACTCGCGCAGGGCGAGGGACCGCTTGTGGTTCAGGAACCGCTGCCGCAGCTTGGCGAGGTTGTCCGGGCGGGTGTACTCGGGGCCGTAGATGATCCGCAGGTACTCCCGGCCCCGGCACTTGATGCCGGGCTGCACCAACCGGCCGTCGCTGTTCCGGACCAGCGCGCCGAACGGCTTGACGACCATGCCCTCGCCGCCGCGACCGGTCATCTCCAGCCACCAGTCGACACCCGCGCGCACCGACTCCGGCTCGCCGGTGTCGACGTACAGCCGCCGGGTGGTCTGCAGCAGTCCGGTGCCGTCGTGCTCCACCAGCCGGTCGATCAGGACCAGTTGCTCGTCGTGCGGCAGCGCGGCGAGGCTGCGGCCCTGGACGGCCAGCAGCTGGAAGGGTGCCAGGCGTACGCCGTCCAGGCCGTCGGTGGTCCAGCAGTAGCGGCGGTAGGCGGCGGTGAACGCGGCCGCGTCGGCGGCCCGGTCCCGCTGCCGGTCCAGCAGGCCGGTGAGGTCGACGCCCCGGGCCGAGGCCGCTTCCAGCGCGGCCAGCGCACCCGGGAAGACCGCGCCGGACGCGGCGCCGACCGCCGCGTACTGACTGCGCAGCAGCCCCGAGGCCTTCAGCGACCACGGCATCAGCTCGGCGTCCAACAGCAGCCAGTCGGTGGCCAGTTCGTCCCAGAGTCCCGCCCCCGTGATCGCCGAGCGCAGCCGGCCGAGGATCTCCTCGGTCACCTGCTCGTCGTCGAGGAACGGCCGCCCGGTACGGGTGTAGAGCGACCCGGTCGGACCATCCACTCCGAAGCGCTTCCGTGCCGCCTCCGCGTCCCGGCACACCAGGGCCACGGCCCGCGAGCCCATGTGCTTCTCCTCGCACACGACCCGCTCGACGCCGTCCGCCGCGTACTGCGCGAAGGCCTCGACCGGGTGCTCCAGGTAGCCGTCCACCCGGGACGTCGGCGTCGGTGCCATGGTCGGTGGCAGGTACGGCAGCAGGCGCGGGTCGGTCGCGAAGCGGCTCATGACCTCCAGGGCCGCCGCCGCGTTCTCCTCGCGGACCGCCACCATGCCGGCGTGCCGGGTCTCCACGGCCCGGCGGCCGTGGACGTCCGCCAGGTCCACCGGCCGGCCGTCCCGGCCGCCGGGCGCCTCCGCGCGCAGCGGGCGGGCCGGCTCGTACCAGACGCGCTCGGCGGGTACGTCGACCAGCTCGCGCTCCGGCCAGCGCAGCGCGGTCAGCTTGCCGCCGAAGACCGCGCCGGTGTCCAGGCAGATGGTGTTGTTGAGCCAGGTCGCCTCGGGAACCGGGGTGTGGCCGTAGACCACCGCCGCGCGACCCCGGTAGTCCTCGGCCCACGGGTAGCGCACCGGAAGACCGAACTCGTCGGTCTCGCCCGTGGTGTCGCCGTACAGGGCGTGCGAGCGGACCCGGCCGGAGGTGCGGCCGTGGTACTTCTCCGGCAGGCCGGCGTGGCAGACGACCAGCTTGCCGCCGTCGAGGACGTAGTGACTGACCAGGCCCGCCAGGAACCTGCGTACCCGCCCCTTGAACTCCTCGCTCTCGCCCTCCATCTGCTCGATGGTCTCGGCGAGGCCGTGGGTGTGCTGGACATTGCGGCCCGCCAGGTGGCGGCCGTACTTGTTCTCGTGGTTGCCGGGCACGCACAGCGCGTTGCCCGTCTCGACCATCGACATCACCCGGCGCAGCACGCCCGGGGTGTCCGGGCCGCGGTCGACCAGGTCGCCGACGAAGACGGCGGTACGGCCGTCCGGGTGGACGCCGTCCGAGTAGCCCAGCTTGGCGAGCAGCGCCTCCAGTTCGGCGGAGCAGCCGTGGATGTCGCCGATGATGTCGAAGGGGCCGGTGAGGTGGGTGAGGTCGTTGAAGCGCTTCTCGGTGACGACGGTGGCGTTCTCGGCCTCCTCGACGCCGCGCAGGACATGCACCTTGCGGAAGCCCTCGCGCTCCAGGTGCCTCAGCGAGCGGCGCAGTTCGCGGATGTGCCGCTGGATGACCCGGCGGGGCATGTCGGCGCGGTCGGTGCGGGCCGCGTTGCGCTCGGCGCACACCTCCTCCGGCATGTCCAGCACGATGGCGATGGGCAGCACGTCGTACGTCCTGGCCAGCTCGATCAGCTGACGCCGGGCGTCCTGCTGCACGCTGGTGGCGTCCACGACGGTGCGCCGGCCGGCCGCCAGCCGCTTGCCGGCGATGTAGTGCAGGACGTCGAAGGCGTCCCGGGTCGCGCTCTGGTCGTTCTCGTCGTCGGAGACGAGACCGCGGCAGAAGTCCGAGGAGATCACCTCGGTGGGCTTGAAGTGCCGTCGTGCGAAGGTGGACTTGCCGGAGCCGGAGGCGCCGACGAGGACGACGAGGGAGAGGTCGGTGACGGGGAGGATCCGCCCCTTGTTCTCTGTTGTCTCGGTCATGCCGCCTTCGCCTCCCTCTCGGTCTTGATCGTGAACAGTGCCATCTGGGTGGGCGGGCCGACCTCGGGGTCGTCCGGGCCGACTGGGGCGAACTCCAGGTCGTAGCCGTGCCGTTCCGCCACCTTCGCCGCCCAGGTGCGGAACTCCTCGCGCGTCCACTCGAAGCGGTGGTCGCCGTGCCGGGCGTGTCCGGCGGGCAGGGTCTCCCAGCGGACGTTGTACTCGACGTTCGGGGTGGTCACGAGGACCGTACGGGGACGGGCGTGCCCGAACACGGCGTACTCCAGGGCGGGCAGCCGGGGCAGGTCGAGGTGCTCGATCACCTCGCTGAGCACGGCGGCGTCGTAGCCCCTCAGCCGTTTGTCGGTGTAGGCGAGCGAGCCCTGCACCAGCTTGACCCGGGACGCCTGCCGCTCCCCCATGCGGTCCAGCTTCAGCCGGCGGGCGGCGATGGTGAGCGCCCGCACCGACACGTCGAGGCCGACGATCTCGGTGAACCGCACGTCCTTCAGCAGCTCCCGCACCAGCTCACCCTGTCCGCAGCCGAGATCCAGGACGCGCGCGGCACCCCGGTCCCGCAGGACGGCGAGGATCGCCTCCCGGCGCTGGACGGCGAGCGGGGTGGGCCGCTCCTCCTCCTCGGTCTCGGCCTCGACGGCGTTGTCGATCTCCTCGACCTCGCTGTCGTCGGCCTCGGCGAGCCGCACCAGCTCCAGCCGCTCCATCGCCTGCCGGGTCAGCGACCAGCGGCGGGAGAGGTAGCGGCTGGTGATCAGCTTCTGCTCCGGGTGGGCGGGCAGCCAGCCCTCGCCGGCCCGCAGCAGCTTGTCGACCTCGTCGGAGGAGACCCAGTAGTGCTTGGCGTCGTCGAGGACCGGCAGCAGGACATAGAGGTGGCGCAGGGCCTCGGCGAGGGTCAGCTCCTCGGCCGCCAGGACGAGACGCACATAGCGCGAGTCGCCCCACTCGGGGAACTCGGCGTCCAGGGGGACCGGTTCGACGGTGACCGTCCAGCCCAGCGGCTCGAAGAGACGCCGTACGAGCTCCGGTCCGCCGCGGGCGGGCAGCGCGGGCACCTCGATGTGCAACGGCCTTGTCTGTGCCGGGAGTTCGGGCCTGGCGTGGCAGGTGCCCTTCATCGCGCTGGAGAACACGCCGCTCAGCGCGACCGCGAGCAGCGAGGAGGCCGCGTAGGGGCGGTCGTTGACGTACTGCGCGAGCGCCGCGTCGGGGGCGCCGCCGCGGCCCTTGCCCTTGCCCCGCCGGACCAGCGCGAGCGTGTCGATCTCCAGCAGCAGCGCGGCCGTGCAGCGCAGGTCGTCCGCCTGGGGGTAGAAGACGTGCGCCGTGCCGTACGACGTGGAGAACTTCTGCGCCTTGTCGGGGTGCTTGTGCAGCAGGTACCCGAGGTCGGTGGCCGGGTGGGCGGCGTCGCCGCGCGTGGAGATCGTCAGGAACACATGACCGAGTCTCCCGGGACCAAGGCCCGCTGACCACCGGTTTTCTCATCGCGGCCATGCCATCCCCTGGGGCCTTGATCAGTTGCGCTGTGGCCAAGCCCACAGTCCACACACAAGTCGTCCACGCCTACGGCATAGTGATCGACCGTCAACTGACCACTGACTGAAGGGGGAACCATGTCCCACGGCCACAAGGTCCGCGCCGGCAGAAGAGCAGTCGTAGCGGCACTGGCGGGTGCGGTTCTCGGTACGGGGGTCCTCGCGGCCGCTCCCGCCCAGGCGGCCACGGCACCGCAGGTGTCGGCCCAGGGAGCGTTCGCGCTGAACCCCGCCACCGGCAAGGCGCTGTTCGGCAAGGCGCCGGACGGACGGCTGCGGACCGGGTCCACGACGAAGATCATGACCGCGCTGGTGGTGCTGTCCCAGCCCCATCTGAACCTCGACCGCAAGGTGGAGATCAAGAAGGAGTACACGGACTACGTCATCGACCCCACCACGCACACCCAGCGCTACTCCAGCGCCCACCTGATCCTCGGCGACTCGATGAAGGTGCGCGACCTGCTGTACGGGCTGCTGCTGCCCTCGGGCTGCGACGCGGCCTACGCGCTCGCGGACACCTACGGCACGGGGTCGACGACGGCCCAGCGGACCAAGTCGTTCATCGCCGGGATGAACGCCAAGGCACGTGAACTGGGCCTGGCCAACACGCACTTCGACTCCTTCGACGGGGTGTCCAACGGCGACAACTTCGCCTCGCCGCGCGACCTGGCGAAGCTGGCCGGGGTCGCGCTGAAGAACGCGACCTTCAAGAAGGTCGTCGGCACCAAGGAGTACAAGGACATGCAGTCCTACCGGCCGGGCGGCGGAACGCACGCGATGCAGCCGTGGGACAACACCAACAAGCTGCTCGGCTCCTACCGGGGCGCGATCGGCGTGAAGACCGGCTCCGGACCGGAGGCACAGTTCTGCCTGGTGTTCGCGGCGACCCGGGGCGGCCGGACGGTCGTGGGCACGGTGCTCGCCGACACCTCGGCGGACCAGCGCTTCCAGGACGCGGCGAAGATCCTCGACTACGGCTTCGCGCAGAGCGGCTGAGGCAGACGGGGGGCTGCCGCCGTGGTGCACGGCGGCGGCCCCTCGGCGGGTCACACGCCCGACGGGCTGTTCTGGTTGCCGTTCTCCTGTAATGCCTCCTCCCGCGCCGCCAGCTTGCGGAGCATCTCCAGGACGCGGTCGCGGGACTCGTCGGCCGCGTCGATGGCCTCCATGCACTGCCAGTACGTCGTCTCGTCGTCGGCCGCGCTCGCCATGCCGACCAGGGCCATGCCGACCTCGCCGAGCAGACCCCCGAGGCAGAGCAGGGTCTCGCGGGCGTCGGCCAGCTCGGTGAGCTGGGCGGCGCGCAGGTCGCCCAGGTCGAGTTCGGGCGGGTCCAGGACTCCGCAGCCCCGGCCCGCCAGTTCGGTCAGGCCGAGCGCCTCGCCGCGCAGCTCGGGCGGGCCGGAGACCGCGAGCCGGCTCCCGATCGCCTGGGCCAGGGCCTGCGCCTGCCACACCTCCGCCATGATCTCGGCCGCGTCGGCACCGCACGCCAGCGCACGCCTGCTCGTCAGGATGAGCCGTATCGCATCCATGCGTCGCCCCCGTCCTTCCGCGTGCTTCCTCGCACGCCCGCTTGAACACTCCTGGTCACTACCCAGAGTGAAACCGCTCGGGGCGAAAAGCCAGAGGTAGACGGAAATCTGTGGACAACAATTCGGATTCGACAGGCGCTTCAACTCCGGAGCGTAATACCGGAGTTCAGCCCTCCGGCCGTGGGGGGCGCTCGGACGCGCCGTGCGCCCCCGGCACCGGGAAGCGCCGTTCGTTGCGGTCGATCTTGGCGTCCAGGGCGGCCAGCGCGTCGATGCCGAGGACATCGCAGAACTGCAGCAGATAGGCGAGGACGTCGGCGACCTCGTCGGTGACCCGGTGCGCGGTGTCCGGGTCGTCCATCACGCGTGCGGACTCCTCGGGTGTCAACCACTGGAAGATCTCGACCAGTTCGGAGGCCTCCACGCTGAGCGCGGCGACGAGGTTCTTGGGAGTGTGGTAGGGCTGCCAGTTCCGCGCGGCCGCGAACTCGGCGAGCCTGCGCTGGAGTCGGGCCAGGTCGAGAGGTTCCGTCACGCGTCCAGGTGTACCACTGTGACGCCCTCGGTCCCGGTTGCCCACGAGGCGTCGCTCACCGCGCCCACCCACCGGATGTGGCCACGCTCGCCCATCCGGACGGCCGTCCGCAGCAACTCCCGGCGCTGGGCGGGGTCGAGGCCGCGGTCGAAGCCGTCGGCGAGGACGGTGAGGGTGCGCAGGGCGTCGGGCACCTCGCCCGGGGTGTCCACGTCCAGGACGCCGGGCCCGGTCAGCAGCACCAGCGCCAGCGCGAGATAGCGCAGTTCGCCATCGCCGAGCCGGGCGAGTTCGGTGCGCAGTCCGTCGCCGCGGTCGAGCAGGGCCCGTACCGTGCCGTCCGGCAGCGGCTCCGTGACGAGATCGGTCACCGGCCCCGCACAGCCCGCGCGCAGGACATCGACCAGCAGGCCGTGCCGGCGGGCGCATTCCGCGCGGGTGCGCCACAGCACGTCGGCGAGGTTGTCGCAGCCGGACAGCAGCCGGCCGGAGCCGGTGGGTACGGGGGTGCGCATGCACTCGGGGCGGGGGTCGCAGGGGAAGACGGAGCGCAGGGCGACCACCATCTGCTCGGCGGCGGCGAGCACTTGGCGCTGCCCGTCGGTCTTGCCGGCCACGCGCAACGGCAGCAGGGCGGTGCCGAGGCGGTCGTCGGGGAGCGGGGCGCGGGTCACCGGGGCGGAGCCGGCGGTGTACCAGGCCGCCTGGACGGTACCGCGCCCGGGATCGCGCAGGGCGGTCTCCAGCAGGACGACCCCGCCCGCGGTCAGCCGCTCCCCCACGATCCTGAGGTCCGGTTCGGCCTGTACGGCGACGTCGAGCCGGACCGGCCCCTCGGCGCCGTCGGCCGTGCAGCCGATCCGGAAGCCGCGCCGCCCTCCGGCATCGGGGCGCGCCCGCTGCGGCACACAGGCCACCGGATCCGGGAACACCTCGAAGAGCGAGGCTCCGCCACCGAGCCGGGCCAGCGCCTCGTACGCCGTGAGCGCGGTCGTCTTCCCCGCTCCACTGGGCCCGGCGAAAAGGGTGACGGACCCCAGCGGAAACCCGGCCCGCCGATGCCTGGCGAAGGCCGACAGCCGCAGCTCGGTGATCCGGGCACGTACATCGGGGGACCGCCGGGACCGCGCGGGGACGGTCCCGGCGGGCGCGCCGACGGCGGGGGACTCAGCGGACACGGAAGGCACGGCCATGCCGGGACCGTAGAACCCGCCCCACCTGCCGAACCGTTTCCTGCCGAGACCTTCCTACGAACGGGCGGCCGGGCCGGCCCAAACGGGACCAGGAGACACTCGGTCGAGTGACACCGGACGGACCGACACCCGCGCCCCCCGGACACGCACCCACCACACGCCCACCGAGAACTCAGCCGCCCCGAGCACCCCGCTCAACCGCCAGGTCCAATCCCCTCAGCCTCCGGGCCAGAACGCCGGCGTCCCCGCGCTCCCCTCCGAGACCCACGACTCATCCGCCCGAACACCTAGCTCGACCGCCAGACGCACCCCCGCAACCGCCAGGCCAGGAACACCCGCGCCCCACACCCACCCCAGAGACCCACGACTCATCCGCCCCAGCACCCCGCCCAGCCACCAGACGCACCCCCGCAACCGTCAAGCCAGGAACACCCGCGCCCCACACCCACCCCAGAGACCCACGACTCATCCGCCCCAGCACCCCGCCCAGCCACCAGGCCATCCCCCAGCCACCCGGCCAGGAACACCCGCGCCCCACACCCACCCCAGAGACCCCGGGCCCAGCCACCCCAAGCGCCCCGTCCGACCACCAGACGCATCCACCAGCGACGCCCGCCCCCGCTCACCCCGGAGGCCCCGCGTCCAGCCACCCCAAGCACCGCCTCGGCAGCCGGGCCAGGGGTCAGCCGCCCGACACCCCCGCGCCCTCCATCAGCCCGCTGACCTCGGTGCCGGGTGGGGTGAGGAGGAACACATTGCGGTCGACGCGGTGCATTCCGCTGCCCAGGCCGAAGACCACGCCCGTGCTGAAGTCGAGGACGCGCTTGGCGACCTCGGTCTCCGCGCCGGTCAGGTCGAGCAGGACCGGCGCGCCGGCCATCAGGGTCTCGGCGACTTCCCGGGCGTCAGCGAAGACGTTGACGCGCAGCACGACGAACCGGCGCCGAGTCTCGGTCTCGGCGTCCGGCAGTGAGCGGTGGTTCACCGCGGACGGCCAGGCGTCCCGGCCCCGCAGCGGCACGACCTGGGCGAGCCCTTCCCACTGTTCATCGGTGACGTCGTAGCGGCTCACCGGCTCCCCCCGACCTGACTCGCACTCGATGCCTGCACCAGCCAATTCTTACGCCAAGTCACCCGTTCGGCCCAACAACGACACACTGCGCGACCGATCCGGCGGCGCATCTCCCGGAGCGACCTGAGGCACATGTACGAATACGCCCGCTTCTTACCTCCCTCATACCGTTCTCTTCACCCCCGGCCACATGTCGCTCATTCGCCCCCGATAGCGTCCGGCCCGTGCACTTGGCAGAAACACAGCAGGTGACAGCCGGCCGGCGGACGCGGTCGGCGGTGTCCGCCGTACCGGTCGCCCGCGCTGAGCTCCATGAGCCACCCGCGCAGTGGCACCGCGTGCTGACGCTGCTCGCCGACGTCAGCCTGTTCATCGGTACGCGCTCGGTGTGGACGCAGGCGGCCACCCACAGGCTGGCCCTCGCGGGGGTCATCTCCGTGTGCTACGCCTCGATCCTGGTGACCGGCGTGCTCACGCTGACGGTCCGCCGGGCGCGTTCGCTGGCCCGTCTCGACGCCGTGGTGCTGGTGACCGCGATCGCGCTCACCCTGTGCGCCTGGGCGCTGAACCACGCGGGCGGCGACGAGGCGGTCCTGACCACGCAGGCCGCGAAACAGATCGTCGGCGGACACCTGGTGTACGACCAGCCGTGGCCGTGGCTCTTCCACATCAAGGGCGTCGCCCTGACCGCGACGACGACCGGCGGTTACGACTACACATACGGCTATCCCCCGCTGACCCCGCTGCTCACCGTGCCCTTCCTGTGGCTCGGTCACACCGGGGCGCCGGCGACGCTGGCGGTGACGGTCGTACTGATCGTGGGCGCGGTGATGCTGTGGCGGCTGCTGCCGATGCCGTGGCGGTCGGCGGCCACGATGGTCTGTCTGGGCTTCAGTTTCCTGCCGATGTACGCCCGTCAGGGCTACCCGGCGATCGTCGGCCTGGTCCTGCTGATCCCGGTGGTGGTGCGCTGGCCGCGGTTCGGCGCCGGCGGCCGGCTGGGTCCCGCCGGGATCGCACGCGCCGCGTGCATCGGAGCCGCGTGCGCGGCGCAGCAACTCCCCTGGTTCGTCACGCCGTTCCTGCTGGCCGGGATCTACGCCGTGCGCCGCGGTGAGCTCGACGGCCGGGCGGCCACGCGGGTGGTGCTGCGGATCGCCGGGATCGCGGTCCTCACCTGGCTGCTGATCAACACGTACTTCATCGTGACCGAGCCGGGTCCATGGTTCCGGGGCATCGCGCTGCCGCTGACCCAGGGCGCGGTGCTGCACGGCCAGGGTCTGGTCGACATCTCCCTGTACTTCACCCACGGCAGCGACCGGCTCGACTGGTACGGCCACGCGAGCATGCTGCTCGCCGCGGCCCTGCTGGCGCTGTTCGTGCTGTTCGTGCGGCGGCTCGGCCCGGCCGCGACCGTGCTGCCCTGGTGCGCCTTCTACCTGGCGACCCGGTCCCAGGACGGCTACTACCTGATGTACACACCGCTGTGGCTGGCGGCGGCGATCACCGTGCCTCTGTCGGAGTTCAGGAACGCGTGGCAGCCGCGCCCCCGGTGGCTGACGGGCCCGCGCCGCCGGCCCGCGCTGACCGCCGCCGTGGCGCTGCTGGTGCTGCCCGCGCTGGTGAGCGCGACCCTCGCGGTGACGGGGAAGCCGCCCCTGCGGATGCACATCACGGCGGCCCGGCACTCCTCGGCGCACACTCTGTCGGCGCTGACGGTGGAGGTCACCAACACCGGGAGCAGCGCGCTTACCCCGCACTACATGCTGACGACCGGCCAGGGCATGAACCGGTACTGGACGCTCGCGCACGGTCCGGCCACGATCCCCGCGCACACCACGGCGACCATCCTGCTGCGGGCGCCCAAGGGTGGCGTCCCCCTGCCCGGGAAGAAGGCCTCGCACATCCGGCTGCGCGCCTTCACGGCGACCCCGCAGACGCTCTCCACCGAGGACGTGAGCCGGGCCGAGCTGGGCATGAAGGGCTGAGCGGCCGGCTCAGGCCCGCGCCCGCGTGAAGCGCAGCTTCGCCGTCACCGTGGTCAGGCCGCGCATCATGCCCAGCTGGTTCCAGCCCATGCCGAACTGGTCGCGGTCGACGCTGAACTCGGCGTCCAGGGTGAGCGCGTCGGCTCCCGCGTCGGTCAGGTGCGCGGTGAAGGTCACGGGCCTGCTGACGCCCCGTACGGTCAGCTGACCGGTGACCCGTACGCCGTCGCCGTCGAGGCGGTCGGCGCCGCGGACGGCGAAGGTGATCTCGGGGTGGTTGTCGGCGTCGAAGAAGTCGGCCGAGCGCAGGTGGGTGTCCCGCTTGGCGTGCTTGGTGTCCAGGGAGGCAGCCTCCAGGGTCACGGCGCCGGTGGCCGAGCCGTCGGCGTGCACCTCACCTCCGCCGGAGGCAGCGGTGAAGGTGCCCTTCACGGTGACGAGTCCCCACATGGTCTTGTGCCGCAGTCCCACGGTGGAAGCGGCCGGGTCGAGCTGCCAGGTGCCTGTCTGCACGGCGACGGTCATGGTCGTACTCCGGATTCAGGTGATTCAAATTTGGATGACTGACGGTCACGCTAGCGCCTCATCCAAATTTGAACAACCCACTCATCCAAAACTGAACAAGCTTCTGGTCCAAAATTGGACAACAGGTAGACTCGACCCATGTCCGCATCCGACGCGCACCCCGCCGACCGGCTCGAATGCCCCGCCTCCGGGGGCGGCCTGCTGCCCCCGGAACTGCGCGCCTGGATGATCCTGCTGGCCGCCACGGGCGCCGTGGAGCAGCGGCTGCGGTCGGTCGTGAAGGAGACCCTCGACGTCTCGCACGACGAGTTCCTGATCCTGTGCCTGCTGGCGGAGCAGCCCCGCACCGGACTGCGCATGACCCAGGTCGCCGACCTCCTGGGCCGCCCCAAGACCCGGCTCACCTACCAGATCGCCTGCCTCCAGCGGGCCGGCCTGGTCGTCCGCACCTCGGTGTGCGGCGACAAGCGCGGCGTGCAGGTCGCCCTCACCGACAAGGCGCGCGACCTCCTGAACGAGACGTCCGCCCTGCTCGCCGGAACCGTCCGCCAGGCCCTCGCCGACTCGATGGGCCCCGACCAGCGCGCGGCCATGTGCGCGCTGGTCCCGGACCTCGACGAGGAGCCCTCCGGCGGCTGAGCGGCACAGGTCACAAGCGCAAGGAGGGAAACCTCACAGCCCCCGCGCTGCACTCACTTGAGCATGCTGCCCTAGCATCCGAGCCATGACGGTCCTGCCTGACGACGGGCTCTCACTGGCCGCCGAGTTCCCTGACGCGACGCACGAGCAGTGGCAACGCCTGGTCGAGGGCGTGCTGCGCAAGTCGGGCAAGGAAGTCTCGGGCGCGGCAGCTGAGGACGCCCTGTCCACGACGCTGGAGGACGGGCTGCGCACCCGGCCCCTCTACACCGCGCGCGACGCCGCGCCCGACCCCGGTCTGCCGGGCTTCGCGCCGTATGTGCGCGGCAGCCGCCCCGAGGGCAACACCGCGGGCGGCTGGGACGTACGGCAGCGGCACACCGCCCTCGCGGACGGCGCCGTGCTGGCCGACCTGGAGAACGGCGGCACCTCGCTGTGGCTGGTGCTGGGCGAGGGCGGCTTCCCGGTCGACGGGCTGGGCCGGGCGCTGGAGGGGGTCTACCTCGACCTGGCGCCGGTCGTCCTGGACGCGGGCCGGGACACCGCGCAGGCCGCCGAGGCGCTGCTGCGGCTGTCCGCGGACAAGGGCGTGGCCGCCGAGGCCGTACGCGGCAATCTGGGCGGCGACCCGCTCGGGTACGAGGCCCGCACCGGCACGGCGCTGGACTTCGCGCCGTACGCCGCCCTGGCCGCGCGCTGCGCCGGGCAGTACCCCGGGCTGCGCGCCCTCACCGTGGACGCGCTGCCGTACCACGAGGCGGGCGGCTCGGCCGGGCAGGAGCTGGGCGCCTCGCTCGCCACCGGTGTGGCGTATCTGCGGGAGCTCACCGAGGCGGGACTGAGCGTCGAACAGGCCGCCGGGCAGCTGGAGTTCCGCTACGCGGCCACCGCCGACCAGTTCCTCACCATCGCCAAGCTGCGCGCCGCGCGCCGGCTGTGGGCCCGGGTCGCCGAGGTCTGCGGGGCCCCCGGCGCGCAGGTGCAGCACGTGGTGACCTCGCCGGTGATGATGGCCCGCCGCGACCCGTGGGTGAACATGCTCCGCACGACCGTCGCGACGCTCGCCGCCGGGGTCGGCGGCGCCGACTCGGTGACCGTGCTGCCGTTCGACCACACGCTCGGCCTGCCCGACGCGTTCGCGCGCCGGATCGCCCGCAACACCTCCACGATCCTCATCGAGGAGTCCCACCTGGCGCGGGTCATCGACCCGGCGGGCGGCTCCTGGTACGTGGAACAGCTCACCGACCAACTCGCCGAGGCCGCCTGGGAGTTCTTCCGGACGATCGAGCGCGACGGCGGCCAGGCGGCCGTGCTGCGCTCCGGCCGGCTGCGCACCGACCTCGCGACGACCTGGGCGGAGCGTTCCAAGAAGCTCGCCAAGCGGCGCGAACCCATCACCGGCGTCAGCGAGTTCCCGCTGCTGGCCGAGAAGCCGGTGGAGCGCGAGCCTGCGCCCGAGCCGCCGTCCGGCGGTCTGCCGCGGGTGCGCCGCGACGAGGCGTACGAGGAGCTGCGCGCCCGCTCCGACGCCCACCTCGTAGCGACCGGCGCCCGCCCCCGGATCTTCCTGGCGACCATCGGGTCGGCCGCCGCGTACACCGCGCGCGCCACCTTCGCCGCCAACCTCTTCCAGGCCGGCGGCATCGAGCCGGTCACGGAGGGCGCCTTCGAGGACAGCGGCGCCACCGAGGCCGTGCTGTGCTCCAGCGACGCGCTTTACGCCGAACAGGCCGAGCAGGCCGCCGAGTCGCTCAGGGCGGCCGGGGCCCGGCATGTGTTCCTGGCGGGCCGGGGCGAGTACGCCGGCATCGACTCGTACGTCTTCGCGGGCTGCGACGCCATCGACGTGCTGTCCGCGACCCTCGACCGCATGGGAGTGTCCTGATGGGAATCCCCGACTTCTCCGGCATCGAGCTGGGGACGCCGGTCGCCGACGGCAGTGCCGATCAGTGGCGTGCGGCCGTCGCGCGGGCGGCCGGGAGCGAAGAGCCGCTGTGGGAGACCCCGGAGGGCATCGGGGTCAAGCCGCTGTACACCGGCCGTGACCTGGAGGGCCTGGACTTCCTGGGCACCTACCCGGGCATCGCGCCGTATCTGCGCGGCCCCTACCCGACGATGTACGTCAACCAGCCCTGGACGATCCGCCAGTACGCGGGCTTCTCCACCGCCGAGGAGTCCAACGCCTTCTACCGGCGCAACCTGGCGGCCGGCCAGAAGGGCCTGTCGGTCGCCTTCGACCTGCCCACGCACCGGGGCTACGACAGCGACCACCCGCGCGTGACCGGCGACGTCGGCATGGCGGGCGTGGCCATCGACTCCATCTACGACATGCGGCAGCTGTTCGACGGCATCCCGCTGGACAGGATGACGGTGTCGATGACGATGAACGGCGCCGTGCTGCCGGTGCTCGCGCTGTACATCGTGGCGGCGGAGGAACAGGGCGTACCGCCCGAGAAGCTGGCCGGAACCATTCAGAACGACATTCTGAAGGAGTTCATGGTCCGCAACACCTACATCTATCCGCCGAAGCCGTCGATGCGGATCATCTCCGACATCTTCGCGTACACCTCACAGCGGATGCCCCGCTACAACTCCATCTCCATCTCCGGCTACCACATCCAGGAGGCCGGCGCGACGGCCGACCTGGAGCTGGCGTACACGCTCGCGGACGGCGTGGAGTACCTCCGCGCGGGCCGGGAAGCGGGCCTGGACGTGGACGCGTTCGCGCCGCGCCTGTCCTTCTTCTGGGCGATCGGCATGAACTTCTTCATGGAGATCGCCAAGATGCGGGCCGCTCGCCTGCTGTGGGCCAAGCTGGTCTCCCAGTTCGAGCCGAAGAACTCCAAGTCCCTCTCCCTGCGCACCCATTCGCAGACCTCGGGCTGGTCGCTGACCGCGCAGGACGTGTTCAACAACGTCACGCGTACGGCCGTGGAGGCGATGGCGGCGACCCAGGGCCACACCCAGTCGCTGCACACCAACGCCCTCGACGAGGCCCTGGCCCTGCCGACCGACTTCTCCGCGCGCATCGCCCGCAACACCCAGCTGCTCATCCAGCAGGAGTCGGGCACCACCCGGGTCATCGACCCCTGGGGCGGCAGCGCGTACGTGGAGAAGCTGACGTACGACCTCGCGCGCAAGGCCTGGGCCCACATCCAGGAGGTCGAGCAGGCGGGCGGCATGGCGCAGGCCATCGACGCCGGCATCCCGAAGCTGCGCGTGGAGGAGGCCGCGGCCCGCACCCAGGCCCGCATCGACTCGGGCCGTCAGCCGGTGATCGGCGTGAACAAGTACCGCGTGGAGAACGACGAGGCGATCGAGGTCCTCAAGGTCGACAACTCCGCCGTACGCGCCCAGCAGATCGAGAAGCTGCGGCGGCTGCGGGAGGAGCGGGACGAGACGGCGTGCCGGGACGCGCTGGACGCGCTGACGCGGGCCGCCGAGGGCAAGGAGAACCTGCTGGAACTGGCCGTGCGCGCGGCCCGCGCCATGGCCACCGTGGGCGAGATCTCGGACGCCCTGGAGAAGGTGTACGGACGGCACGCGAGCCAGATCCGTACGATCTCCGGCGTGTACCGCAACGAAGCAGGCAAGTCCCCGAACGTGGACCGCACCCGCGCCCTGGTGGACGCCTTCGAGGAGGCCGAGGGGCGCCGGCCGCGCATCCTGGTCGCCAAGATGGGCCAGGACGGCCATGACCGCGGCCAGAAGGTGGTCGCGACCGCGTTCGCCGACCTCGGCTTCGACGTCGACGTCGGCCCGCTGTTCCAGACCCCGGAGGAGGTCGCCCGGCAGGCGGTCGAGGCGGACGTCCACGTGGTCGGCGTGAACTCGCTGGCCGCGGGTCACCTCACGCTGGTCCCGGCGCTGCGCGAGAAGCTCGCCGAGGAGGGCCGCGAGGACATCATGATCGTGGTGGGCGGGGTGATCCCGCCGCAGGACGTGCCGACGCTGCGGGAGATGGGCGCGGCGGAGGTGTTCCTGCCCGGGACGGTGATCCCGGACGCGGCCTACGACCTGGTGCGGCGGCTGTCGGCCGACCTGGGCCACGAGCTGTAGCGGGGGCTCTCGGGGTGGCATCGATCGATCTCGACACGTATGTGAAGGGCGTGCTGGACGGGAAGCGCGCGATCGTGGCCCGCGCGATCACGCTCGTGGAATCCACGCGCCCCGCGCACCGGTCGGCGGCTCAGGAGTTGCTGACCCAGCTCCTTCCGCACAGCGGCCGGGCGCGGCGGATCGGCGTGAGCGGGGTGCCGGGTGTCGGCAAGTCGACGTTCATCGATGCGTTCGGCACCATGCTGACCTCGCTGGGCCACCGGGTCGCGGTTCTCGCGGTCGACCCCTCCTCGACCCGTACCGGCGGCTCGATCCTGGGCGACAAGACGCGCATGGAACGCCTGGCGGTCGACCCCGCGGCCTTCGTCCGCCCCTCCCCCAGCGCGGGCACGCTGGGCGGGGTCGCGAAGGCCACCCGGGAGTCGATGGTGGTCATGGAGGCGGCGGGCTACGACGTGATCCTCGTCGAGACGGTCGGCGTGGGCCAGTCGGAGACGACGGTCGCGGAGATGGTCGACTCCTTCCTCCTGCTCACCCTCGCCCGCACCGGCGACCAGTTGCAGGGCATCAAGAAGGGCGTCCTGGAGCTGGCCGACGTGATCGCCGTCAACAAGGCGGACGGCCCGCACGAGCGCGACGCGAAGGCCGCCGCCCGTGAACTGGCGGGCGCGCTGCGCCTGATGCACGGCAAGGAGGCGTTCTGGACCCCGCCGGTGCTGAGTTGCAGCGCCCGTGAGTCGACGGGCCTGGACACGGTCTGGGAGCGCCTGGAACAGCACCGCACCCTCCTCGACTCCACCGGCCGGCTGACCGCCAAGCGGCGCGATCAGCAGGTCGGCTGGACCTGGGCGATGGTCCGCGACGAACTGCTGGACCGCCTCCACGCCGACCCGGCGGTGCGCGAGGCCGCGCCGGACCTCGAACGACAGGTCAGGGAAGGCCGGTTGACGGCGACCCTGGCGGCGGAACGGATTCTGGAGGCGTTCGGCGTGCGTACGGCTCCGCCGACGGCCGACTGAGCCGCCACGAGAGCGGGCTGCCGACGGGCACGGATGCGGTGGGGCGTCGGGACCGCCGGCCCGGAGACCTGACGCTCGGCTGTGCGGCTGTGCGGCCCGGGGAACCCGCGAAGGTGTCATCGGGCCACGTAACCGCCGTCGACGGGCAGGGCGACGCCGACGACGAAGCTGGGCGCCGGGGCTGCACAGCCACAGGACGCCCTGGGCGATCTCGTCCGCGGTGCCCAGGCGGCTGACGGGCTGGTTGGCCTCCGCTTCGGCCCGGTCCAGCTCCCCCTTGGCGATCATGTCACTGACCATGGGGGTGTCGATGGTGCCGGGGCAGACGGCGTTGATGCGGATGCCGCGCGGGGCGTGTTCGAGGGCCGCGCTGGTGGTCAGGCCGATGACTCCGTGCTTGGAGGCGTGGTAGGAGGCGCGGCCGGGCAGGCCGACCAGCCCGCCGAGGGAGGAGCAGTTGACGATGGCGCCGCTGCCCTGAGCGCGCAAGTGCCGCAGTTCGTGCTTCATGCAGGCCCACACGCCACGGAGGTTGACGGCGTTGACGCGGTCGAACCTCTCGGCCGGTTCGTCCGCCGCGTCGCTGGGCGGGATCTGGATGCCGGCGTTGTTGTAGGCCATGTCGAGACGGCCGAAGGTCGCGACGGTGCGGTCGACCGCGGCGGCGACCTGCTCTTCGTCGCTGACGTCGCAGGTGAGGGCGAGGATTTGGTGGCCCGCGCCGCTGAGTTCCCCGGCGGCTTCGACCTGTCCTCCTGGCGGAGGAAGCCACCGAAACACTCCTCCCCCTCGCGGAAAAGCATGGCGTCACCATCGAGACCTGCGGCGACATCAGCCCCACGAGCGGATCGCAAGCGCTCCTGCTGCAGCTGACCATGAACCTCGTGCACAACGCGATCGTCCACAACCTGCCTGCACAGGGCACCGTGTGAGTGAAGACCGGCGTCCACCCCAGGACCGTGGTGCTCACCGTCGAGAACACCGGTGAGAAGCTCACCCCACAGCTGGTCCCGACACTCACCGAGCCGTTCCAGCGCGGCACCGAGCGCATACACGCCGATCACGCGGGCGTGGGCCTCGGCCTGGCAATCGTCAGAGCCATCACCCAGGCACACGACGGAACGCTCACCCTCACCCCGCGCCCCGCCGGCGGGATCCGCATCACTGTGGAACTACCCGCGATGTCCCCGCACGTCGACAGGTGACAGGTAGGAGCAGAAGACTCCGTCCGGGTCGTAGCGCGTTCTCAGGTTCTGCAGGCGCTGCCAGTCGTCGTCGGTGAAGGAGCGGCGGGCGCGGGACGATGCCGCGGTGAGGTCCGCCTCGGCGATGTAGTGCCCCGTTCCGAAGGGTTCCACCCTGTGCATCGCTTCCCGCAGCCAGCCGATGTTGGCGGCGTCCTGACGGGGGTCGTCCCAGACGGCGTAGGGAACGACATAGCTCTCCCCGAGCACGGAGAAGGCCATGTCCGGCGGCGGCCGGCCTGCCGGCGAGAACGGTGCGAGGACCAGCGATCTGCTCGAAGGGGCCGAGTCCACGACATCCGCGAGCTCGCTGAGCAGTGTGGGGAAGTCGGCGTCCGACCACAGGGTGTCCGCTGCATAGCGGAGTTGCGGAGGCCACATGGCGGCGGAGGAGTCGTACAGGGCCTCGAACGTCGTCGGCTCGTCCAGTCGATGGGAGAGGGAGCTCTGGCGCAGGGGACAGTCGCGCAGCGGCAGGAGGAACTCGCTTGCTTCCTGTGGCGACGCGGCGAAGGCGGTGCCGGTGACGGTCACCGCTTTGGGGCCTGGCTTCGTACCGGGGTCCACCGTGCCGAGGGAAAAGCTCAACTCGACGTTCGGGGAGAGCCCTGCGGCCAGCTCGGTGGCCCAGTGCGCGACCTCGGTGAGGTTCGCGAGGGAGCAGGTCCAGCTGGTGCTCGTGATCGCGCCGGGGCGGGGATACAGCCTGAGGCGGAAGGCGGTGACCGCGGCGAAGAAGCCGGGACCCGCTCCCCGGGCCGCCCAGAACAGGTCCCTGTGCTCGCTCTCACTGCAGGTGACCGGCTCCCCGTCCGCGGTCACGGCTTCTATCTGCTCCACACTGGCGCACGCCGGCCCGCGGACCCCGGAATTCCAGCCGAGCCCTCCGCTGAGGAGGTATCCGCCGACGGCGACGGACCCGCAGTGGCCTGTGGGGAAAGCGAGTCCGTGACGGCCGAGTTCCGAGGTGAGCTGCACGCCTGTGACGCCGGGCTGCACCGTCGCCGTCCCGGAGGCCGGGTCGACGGCGCAGCCGCGCAGCCCGGACAGGTCGATGAGCATGCCCCCGTCGCGCAGGGGCGACCCGCACCAGCTGTGTCCCCCCGACCGTATGGCGATCTGGAGGCGCTGGGACCGGGCCAGGCGCACCGCTTCCCTGACATCATCGGCCGACGCCGCGCGAACGATGACGTCCGGGAACCGCGCCGGTGTGAGCGCGTTCCACACGACGGCCCTGCGGATGTCTTCGTAACGGGCGTCGTTCCGCCGTACCGACAGTTCCCCGAGACCGCGAATCTGCGTGTAGCGGCTCATCCTGCACTCCTTGCCCCGGCACCCGCGGTCTGCACGCCCTCAGAGCGGAGGAGTTGCGGAGACCGCCGTTTTACACGACGCTGAAAGGACGTCGCTATCCAGTGATGAGCCAGGACGGTTCAGGCCTTTACAGCTTACCGCGCGGCCCGCAGGGGAACGACTCGTGGCCGGCAGGGATTGCCCACAGACACCATGAAATGCTTCGTCATGAGGAACGTCGGCGAGGTCGCCGTAGTCGACAAACGCGTTCCGGAACCGGGCCCGAATGAGGCCGTGGTGCGTACGACCACCGCGATGATCTGCAGTTCCGACGTCCATACGGTAAGGGGAGCGATCCCGGTCGCCTCCGATGTCACCCTGGGACACGAGGCGGTGGGAACGATCCATGCGCTCGGCTCCGCGGTGGAGGGACTCACCGAAGGTGAACGCGTGGCGGTGGGCGGAGTCACGCCCTGCTTTCAGTGCGAATTCTGTCAGCGCGGTCTGTCCTCGCAGTGCGGAGGCAGAATGATGGGTGGAGCCAGGTTCACCGTGCAGCGGGACGGCAACCTGGCGGAGTACTTCCTGGTGAACGACGCACAGGCGAATCTCGCTCCGATTCCCGAGACACTGTCCGACCACCAGGCTTTGTACGCGACGGACATGCTGTCGACCGGATTCGTCGCCGCCGAACACGCTGAACTCGACTTCGGGCAGACCGTCGCCGTCTTCGCTCAGGGAGCAGTGGGTCTTTCGGCCACCATCGGGTGCCGGTTGCGCGGCGCCGGATTCATCATCGCCGTCGAATCGCGGCCCGAGCGTCAGGAACTGGCCCGTCATTTCGGCGCCGATGTGATCGTCGATCACACGCACTGCGATCCCGTCGAGCGAATCCTTGAACTGACGGACGGGCAGGGTGTGGACGCGGCCATCGAGGCGCTGGGCACACCGGGTACCTGGGAGGCGACGTTCCGCGTCACCAAGCCGGGCGGCCACATCTCCAATGTCGGCTACCACGGCGAGGTGCCTGAACCACTGAGGATCCCGCTGGAGCCCTTCGGGTACGGGATGTCCGACAAGCACGTCCACGGCGGGCTCAACCGAGGAGGCAGGGAGCGCCTGAGGCGGATCTTCCGGCTGATGGAGCACGGCAGGGTGGACCCCACCCCGATGACGACCCAATGATGGAGGCCGGGGTCGATGGCATCATCAAGCCGCTGATTCACTTTGGCGGTTGACGGCGGGTGATACGCCATCCGACGGTGAGACCGAAACTCAGCCGGTGAGACTGAAAACCGCAAGGAGCGCCGCGTAACACACCGCCACCACGGCCGCACCCACCAGGTCGGTGCGGCGCGAATGCGGTCGGTCGGGTGCCAGCCAGAAGGCCAGGCCGCGGTTGACGACCAGTGGCATCAGAAGCCAGGTCAGAATCGAAACACTCAGCACGTTTGAGATGAAAAGGCCGAGGTACCCCGCAACGCCGGCATGCGTAAAGGCGCGACCAACAGTGAGGTTGAGCACCATGACGGTGGGGTAGAGCGCGAGAAGAACGGACATGGCCTGCTTCCAGTTGGGCGGGACACCCGCCTCCTCCCCTTCACCGAAGCGGAACCATCCGCTGAAGGCCGACCCGATCTGGCGCACGTCGTAGTCGGCGAAGTAGTCGCGCCCCTCGTCCAGCAGCTTCCTGCGGACATCCGACTTCAGCCACTGGTCGAGGTGTTCGCGGGTGTCGAACCGGAACACAGCGACCCAGCGGTCCTGGATGCCTTCGACGGGCGCGAAGAGTTCGGATCCCATGAAACCCCGGCACTTCTGCTGGGCCCTCAGGACCTTTTCCTGCCAGCGCTCGAAGTCCTGCTCGCGACCTGGCCGCACGGTGTGGGAGATTACGGCCGTCACGGCTTCCTGAGCCGGTTGCCCTCCGCGCAGAACCTCCTGGGAGGGCTCGTCCTCGAACAAGTCGCGGCTGTCATCGAGGAGTTCTCGGCGTCTTGCCGACCCGAGCCAGGCGCTCAACCGGTCGACGTCCGAGAAGCGGAACACCACGACCCACTCGTTGTCCTCGGCGGAGTCGGGCGGGTACAGCTCCGTTCCCTCGAAGCCGTCGAAGGCCCGTACGGCCCCGTTCACCTGTTCCTGCCAGCGCTTGTAGTCCTCCTCGCGACCGGGGACGACCTTCTGCGAGGTCACCACGGTTGCTCCGGCCGCACCATGGCCGCGGTTTGCGCTGGCACTCATACGGAGTAGCGTAGACACAAAGCGACTTATGAGACAAATGGGAAATATGTAATCAAGCCAACTGAATCCTGACAATCGATTCGGAATGCCCGAGCCGGTGCGGAGTGGAGGTCGCCATGGGTCACAAGGAGTTCCTGGCGGAAGCGGTACGGCTGGCCACGGAGTCGGTGGAGCACGGCTGGGGCGGTCCGTTCGGCGCGGTGCTCACCCGGGACGGCGAGATCGTCGCCCGCGGCCAGAACCGCGTCCTCCTGACCGGCGACCCGACCGCACATGCCGAGATAGAGACCATCCGCAAGGCGTCCCAACTCCTCAACGAGGAGGCACCCACCATCTCGGAAGAGCACCAGAACGAGGGCACCCTGGAATACGTGCCGCGCCCCGAAGGCTCCCCCGACCCGGTCCCGGAGCGGGCCCGGATGCTCCAGGGCTGCTCGATCTACATCAGTGGCGCACCGTGCCCCATGTGCATGAGCGCTATCTACTGGTCGCGCATCGACAACGTCTACTTCAGCTGCGACCTGGAGGCCACGGCGAAGATCGGGTTCGATGACGCCTTCCAGTACGAGGACTTCCAGAAGCCGCTGGACCGGCGCCGGATCCACATCGAGCAGATCCACCCGGAGCTTGGTGCGCGCGCATACGAAGCCTGGGAGACGAAGCCCGACCGGCACGCCTACTGATCAGAGATCCTTTGCCGCGGCTCAAGAATCGCCACGCACTCCACGTGATGCGTCATCGAAAGACGTGCCAAGACACGGAAACTGGATATCTGCAGGTCAGCGTAGGTTCACGGGGCGCTCTGAACGGCTCGTCCGGCCCCGGAGCGTCAGACGAGCGTCACCGCGGTGGCGCTACAGCATCGACGAGACGGGTCCGAGGTGGTCAGCTGAGCAATCCACGGGACTCTCTCAGACGACTCCGGTGATCTTGAATGCAGCCCAGAACAGCGGGCTTTCGGCGACCTGTTGGTCAAAGTGGCGTGCGAGGTGTGCGTGGAGCACAGCGGAGAACACGACGCCTTGCAGGTCAGTGTTTCCCCACAGAGTGGAGATGACCGCTTTTGCGTCGCGGGCGAGAAAGGCGGACTCGATGCTGCGCAAGGTCTGCACGGTACGGTCGGTGCCTTCATGCGTGCCCGTTCTGCAAGCGTTAAGGATGATCAGGTCGACGCTGGAAAAGACTCCGTCAGCGAGGATCCCGCTGGAAGTGAGCATGGCCGCACCGAGTGAATCGCCGTGCAGAGCGAGTCCGGCAGCCCAGCGATTCGGGTGTGTGAGGCCATGTGCCGCGGCATGGACGATCCGGGCCATGGACATGAGGACCAGCTGCTCGGACCTGCTCTTCGTGGCCTCGACCCGGGCACGCGACAGCGTGGCGTCTTCTGGCACGGCAGGCCCAGCCCGTTCCTCGACAGCTCATGGGTGGGACGGAGCACGGCGGCGGGTGACATGCTCAACACCAGCCCGGACCGGCGGCTGGAGTCAACGCATAGAGCTTCCACTAGAGCACCGTGTCCGGCTCGGCGCTCGTTAGCGGTTCATCGGCTTCCCCGGCGCTGCTTCATGGTGGCAAAGGCGACGGCCGGCCCGATCTGGGTGAGGCCGGCCGTCGGCGAGATGCACAGGCCGGTTCAGCGCTGCAGGGTGAGGACAGCCGGCCGCCAGGGCAGTTGGTCGTAGGGGCCGGTCGCGGTGGGGGACTTGCCCTGGTAGAGGAACTGCAGGTTGCAGGGGTCGATGGTCATGGTCTGGTCGGGGTTGTTGCGGACCAGGTCGCCGTGGCTGATGTCGTTGGTCCAGGTGGCACCGCTGTTGGCCTTGCCCGCGAAGGGGTTGCTCTCGCCGGCGGCCTGCGGGGTCCACGAACCGTTCAGGCTGGAGGCCGTGAACGAGCGGAAGTAGCGCTGCTCATGCGCACCCCGCGCCTCGACGATCATGAGGTACTGGTTCTGGCCCTGGACCTTGTAGACCTGCGGCGCCTCGAACAGGTTCTTCACCGTGTCGCTCATGACCGTCGTGTACGACGAGCCGAAGCTGCCCGGGAAGTTCCCGATCGGCATGCTCGCCCGGTAGATCTTGCCGTTGTCACCGGCGAAGAACAGGTACATGTTCTGGTCGTCGGCGATCAATGTCTGGTCGATCGGGGCGGCGCCCGGGATGCTGCCGGTGAACAGCGGCTGCGGCGCGGACCAGCCGTCGGGGTTGGTGGGGTCGCTCGACGTGCGGTAGATGAAGGGCCATGCACCCCACTGGTACGCCAGCACCCAGATCTTCTTGGGTGCGAAGTAGAACAGCGTGGGAGCCACCGCGGACTGGCTCATCCCGGTCTGGCCGGCCGACGCCATGTCCGACCAGTTCGTGAAGGGCCTGAACATCATGGAGCCGTACGACGACCCCGACACGTTCGACGCGTAGACCAGGTGCTTGCCGTTGTACGTCACGTTGGTGAAGTCCTTCAGCGAGACCCACCCGTTCGCCGGCTGCGCCAGCGCACCCGTCGACGTCCACCGGTACGTCGACGGCAGAGAACACGTGCCGTCCCCCGGCGGGGTCGTCCCGGACAGGCCGGTCCACTTCTGGTTGCTGCCTCCGTTGCACGTCCAGATCTGCGCCGCTGTGCCGTTGGCCGTACCGGAACCCGTAACCTCCAGGCAGAGCCCGGACTCCACGCCGACGACAGTGCCGTCGGAGTTCACCCGCCACTGCTGGTTCGCACCGCCGGAGCAGGACCAGATCTGCACCCGGGTGCCGGCCGTGGTGGCGTGGCCCGGAACATCCAGGCACTTGTTGCCGTACACGGTGAGCTGGTTGCTGTCCGTCAACGTCCACTGCTGGTTGGTCCCGCCCCAGCAGTCATAGATCTGCAGATACGTGCCGTCGGTCTGGCTGGCGCCCGGCACATCGAGACACCGGCCGGAACCAACACCGCGCAAGGCGCCGCTGGAAGCCGCCTGAGCCGGGGCGGCGACGAGCATCGCCGCCAACGCGGCCAGGGCCGCAACCACGGCGGCGAGCACCACTGACGGATGCCTGCGGCTGGAACTTCCTCTGCGCATGGATACTCCCTAGACCCTGAGTAGGCGGTTCCGGTTGGCCTCGTCGGAGGCTGGCCGGACTGTCGGCGTGGTGCGGTGTGCAGCAGTCCGCGAGCACAGCGGCGGACTGGGCGGTTGATGAGTCCATGACATATGCAACCGTGACATATGCATCCGTTACATACACATGCGGCATGACCCTTGCGATTCCGACTTTCAGGCGGTGCTGCCCGGCATGGCCCTACTGCGCGATGGAGCGGCCCGAAATGTTCGTCATGTCGAACAAAGTGCGAACCATCGAGGCAGCCCGATGATAGAGAACCGGTGAGCGCCGTCAATACCTCTCGCATGTATCGCCTCAAGCGCCGAAACATTCGCACCACCACGCGCCGACCAGCGCACGCCACACCGTCAAATGGCTGGCTCGTAAGCGACTTGACCCCGGAAGGGAGCGATGTGCGGACGGTGCAGACACTTGGTCGACCCTGCCTCCGACGTCCCTGACGACGAAATCCGCACGCCGCCGATGCCAGCACCGGGGGCCGCCGTCCGCTCACTGGATGACCGAAAGTTTCGCCCAACAATCGGAAATTTCTTCGGCCGGGAGTATTGACGATCCACGGTCACGCCTCAATCATCCCTGTCTGAGAAGCCGGGCCTGGTTCGAGATTCCGGGCTGTATCGGCCTGGGCAATCCATGCTGCACGGCAGATCAGCGACCAGCTGCACGGCAGACCCGCGCACCAAATCACCTGCGCCACCCCGTTCCGTTCCGGTGAGGTTCGCACCAGCGCATCCTGGCTCTTCCCGCAGTTGGAGAGGCATGCGACGCCGTGTGACGGTCCCCCGGCTGAGCCGCGCTGGAGTACCCCATGCCTGTGTCGAGACGTGGAACACGCCCGCCGCCCGCCGTACGTCGCCCGACGGCCGACCGGGTGCGGCGCCCTTGCCGTCGGCGTCATCTCGGTCCCAATGACTGCGGTGCCCGGTGATTCCGTCCTGCCCGGGTTCCGACCTGCCCCGTCCGTCTGCCGGACGGGGCCGGACGACGCAATCCCCTGCGCTTCAGTCGATCAGCGATTTCTACCTCGGAGGCACAGTCATGGGCTCGTATGCCCTTCCCGGATCCGTTACCCGCCGGAAGATCCGCAGCCTGCTGCTGGCGCTGGTCGTCGGCGTCCTCGGTGCGGTCACCGCACTGGCCGCACCGCCGACCGCACACGCCGCCGAGAACACGCTTGGCGCCGCGGCGGCACAGAGCGGCCGCTACTTCGGCACCGCCATCGCCTCCGGCAGGCTGGGCGACTCGGCGTACACGACGATCGCAAGCCGTGAGTTCAACATGGTGACGGCCGAGAACGAGATGAAGATCGACGCCACCGAACCACAGCGGGGCCAGTTCAACTTCAGCGCCGGCGACCGCGTCTACAACTGGGCGGTGCAGAACGGCAAGCGGGTGCGTGGCCACACACTGGCCTGGTACGCCCAGCAGCCCGGCTGGATGCAGAGCCTCAGCGGCAGCTCACTGCGCCAAGCGATGATCGACCACATCAACGGCGTCGTGGGCCACTACAAGGGCAAGATCGCCCAGTGGGACGTCGTGAACGAGGCCTTCGCCGACGGCAATTCGGGAGGTCGGCGGGACTCCAACCTGCAACGCACGGGCAACGACTGGATCGAGGTCGCCTTCCGCACCGCGCGCGCCGCCGACCCGGCGGCCAAACTCTGCTACAACGACTACAACATCGAGAACTGGACCTGGGCCAAGACCCAGGCCGTGTACGCCATGGTCCGGGACTTCAAGCAGCGCGGCGTGCCGATCGACTGCGTCGGGTTCCAGTCGCACTTCAACAGCGGCAGCCCCTACAACAGCAACTTCCGCACCACCCTGCAGAATTTCGCCGCCCTCGGCGTCGACGTGGCCATCACCGAACTCGACATACAGGGCGCCTCGGCCTCGACCTACGCCAACGTGACCAACGACTGCCTGGCCGTCCCGCGCTGCCTCGGCATCACCGTCTGGGGTGTGCGCGACACCGACTCCTGGCGATCGGGGGACACGCCGCTGCTGTTCAACGGCGACGGCAGCAAGAAGCCTGCCTACACCGCCGTCCTCAACGCACTCAACGGCGGCGGCTCCACGACGCCCCCTGCGGATGGCGGACAGATCAAGGGCGTCGGTTCGGGCCGTTGCCTGGACGTGCCCGGAGCCGGCACCACCGACGGCACACAGCTCCAGCTGTGGGACTGCCACAGCGGCACCAACCAGCAGTGGACGTACACCGACGCCGACGAGCTCAGGGTCTACGGCAACAAATGCCTTGACGCCGCCGGCACAGGCAACGGCTCCAAAGTCCAGATCTACAGCTGCTGGGGCGGCGACAACCAGAAATGGCGCCTCAACTCCGACGGATCCATCGTGGGCGTCCAGTCCGGCCTCTGCCTCGACGCCGTCTCGGGCGGCACCGCCAACGGCACCCTGATCCAGCTCTACTCCTGCTCGAACGGCAACAACCAACGCTGGACCCGTACCTGAGGGGGCCTGCCACAAACGAGGGGTGAAGCCGTGACAGCCCACGGTGCGGCTTCTCCCGCCCCTCCGCAAGGACATCGTTGACGGTCCCGGGTCGCCGCCGTGGTGGCGGCGACCTCGCGATCGGGATGCTCGCCGCGGTGCATCCGGCGCCCGCCGAGGCGGCGAGGGCGAACACCGTGGCCGAGAGTCCGTCCTGCTCAGGGCTGAGCAGACTGCGGCAACCAGCTCACCCGGGGATCCGCCCTCGCTCGCTTCGGACACCGGCTCGCACTCGGCTGCCGCCATCCCAGAGTGCGGGTGCGCGTCGCCTTCCCCCGACAGGACGTGCCAGCTGGCGATTGACCCGCGCTATCCGATCCGGGACAACCGCGTCACGCTCCGTCAGAATCAGCGTCGAACGAGCGTCAAGACATGTGCCGAACCCGGCCCTCACGGAGTTGAGGCAGAGCGTTCTCGACCCGCGCCCCCGCTGCGAAACCGCAGGTGAGACATGTGGCGGGAACCTGCATCATGCTCCACGCGGTGGACCTACGGAAACATGTCGGCACGACCCGCACGCAACTGGGAAGCCAGAAGAACAGCAGGTCAGACGCCCTTTGCCGCGGGCTCAAGAATCGCCACGCACTCCACGTGATGCGTCATCGGAAAGATGTCGGCTTGAGCGGGTCTCGGAAAAGGCCAGGTCAGAGGCCATTTCTCGACTCGCTGTCCCGCCTGCGGGAGACCAGAGCGTCAAACGAGCGTCATGACACACAGCACATCCCTCCTGTCCGGGACGGAACAGGCTGCCACGACCAACTACCCCGGCACGGCCCGTTGCTCGGCAGGCACGCCTGTGTGCTTTCGGGCTGAACGCTGGCGCACCCGATGAAGCCGTGCCTTCTGCACTCCATCGAGAACGCCAGGGCCTCGGTTCTTCCAGGCTGACGCTGCTTGCAGAGGGACCGCTGGTTTCAAGCGAGCCGAAGGCGTTGGTCCGGGGCATCTTGGCGCAGAGGGTCGGGACATTCGTTGATGCGCATCAACCAGTCGTAGGTGCGTACCTGGATGTGGGAGCGCCGGGCATGCAGTTCCCGGATTTCGGCGGCTGCGTCGTCGTAAGTCTCGCGGGCCATGATGATCAAGCCTGGGACTTCGGCCGTGATGCCCGCCAGGCCCAGCCCGTCGGCGTCGCGCGCGGAGCGGGCGTAGTGCAGATTGGTGGACAGCCACCTGCGCCAGTCCTCGATCTGGTCGACTGCGTGCCGCAGGGTGGCCGTCGCCCGCCTATTGTCGGGGTTGGTCAGGCGACTGACCGGGCTCTCCAGTTCGACCAGCGTCCACCGAACTCCGAGTGAGGTCTGACCGGCGATCATGCAGTCGGCCGTGTAGTGGTTGCCGAGCTGGACCTGGGGCCGGACCCAGGTGTCGTGGGTGGGAGCCTTCCGTGACACTCAGCCAGCGGAGTCGAGCTGGGACCGCGAGGATCCCCCAGTGATCTCGCGCTGGCCGACGGCCTGATCGAGTTGCCGAGCCAGGACCTGGACGCTCGCCGACGTCACGTAGGTGTCGGCACCGCAGTCGAGAAGACGCCGCACCGGGCCGCGATAGCTTAGGCCCAGCTCGGGGTCCTCAAGTTCGGTCACGACGATCCGGGCGGTAGGAAATCGATAGCGCAACCGGGCCAGCAGCTGGGCGCTGATCGGCGGCACCAGCAGCACGTCGGCGCTCCGCGGCGCGGCGTGCATGTCGAGAACGACGTAGTCGGCACCGAGTTTCTCGGACAGGGTCGCGCGCGCGGCCTCGGAGAGCATCATCGCCGTGGCGACGACCGTGGCGTTCTGACGGTCTGTCGTCGGCGGTGCGGGGTCGTCCTCACCGGTGCTGACGATGACGCCCTCCAGCGGACCGCCGGCAGCGGTAACAGTCGCCGCGAAGTCGCCTGCCCGCGTCAGGACGATCATCTCGCCCGGCGCCAGGCCGGTGAAGAAGTCCACGACTCCGGCCGGCAAGGACCCCATGTCGACCTGCCGCGCGGTGGACGCTGCATGCTTGTCGGCCATTGATCACCCGAGGCCCGTGAGGAATGGTGCGCGTATCCCATCCAGCCTACCCACTCCGGCCGACCGGTATCCGTCCTCCGCTGTAGGCCGAGGACGCAGCAAGACCGACATCGTGGTGAGCGCCTATTCCGGGTCAACGAAGAAGTAAGGGCTCTCGAATGCCTGCCGCGCCCGGGCGCGGATTCTGGCTGCACGATCGACCTCACCGTTCCGAGCCGCCGCGAAGGCCTCAGCGATGAGGGTCATGGACGCCTCGGAAGCGCCTTCGAACGTCACCTCGGCGCTGCCCAGTCGGAAGATAGGACCCGCGAAGCCCGGCATGTCGGTCTGGACGTTGACCCGGACCCCAGCCTGAGCCAGTGCCCCGGAAAGTTTGTTCGTCGCGGCCTGGTCCCCGACATCAACCCAAAGCTGATGGTTGTCGGTGAACCCGTCCGCGCAGCGCGCGACTTTGAAGTCCCGCGCCGCCAGCTCAGCACCGAGCCGCCGGGCATTGACAACCACCTGACGGGCGTAAGTCGTTCCGAAGTACTGGAACTCGCGCGCCGCCAGGCCCAGTGCCAGGGTCGCGGCGAAGTGATGACTACTCAGCAAGACGTACTGCGCGTCCTTGATCAGCTCACGTACCCGCGGTAGCCGGGTGAACAGAACACCCTTGTGCGGCCCGGGAAAGGTCTTGTGCGTAGAGCCACCGAAGGAGGTCGCGCCGAGCTCAAGGGGGTTGGGCACCTGACCGCCTAGAATGAGGCCCAAGGTGTGACTGGCGTCGACGTGCAGCAAGGTGTGCGGGCTGTGCTCGGCCAGGCAGGCGGCAACCGGTGCGACGTCCAGCAGATGCAGGCTGTTCTGCAGGTCAAGGTAGACCAGGGACACGTCCTGCGCGCAAAGGATCTTTCGCAGGCCATCGACGTCCACGACACCCGCTTCGGCCGAGACCGTAGCCGGAACAAAGCCAAAACGCTTAATCACCGCCACAGTGGCATAGTGGCCTCCGCTCGCGGGGTCAACACAGACCACCGTGCTGCCAGTCTCGCCCCCCATGCCCGAGATCGCGATGATCATCGCGCTGAGCCCGGAGACGGGGCGGAGGTTCACGAACGGGGCACCGGACAGCATGCTCAAGCTGCTGTACGCCACATCCGTTTCGATATCCGCGATGCTTTCCCCGCCCCGGAATTGCCAAAAATCCGGGTCGTGGTTTTCATTGAAGAAGTAGCGGTTGTAGAAATCAAGCTGCAACGGCAACTGCGCCAACGGGGAAAGGCGGTTCTCACTTGGAACCAGACTCAGCGCCTCCCGGCCGCTGTGATGGCCATCGCGAAGTCGACGGGCCAACCCAAAGAGCTCACGCTCGTACTGTCCTCGTGCAGCCGTGCTGGGCACGACGCCTTTACCTTCTGCCACCGTACCTCACATATCAGAGTAGACCAGGGCGGATGCCGGACGGACACAGTCACCCATCCGGGACGGAATGCTCGACAAGGAGCCTCACCTGTCGGTAGGCGTGATCGGATTCGGTGGCTATCGCCGTAGCCGACAGCAGACACATCCCCGGCCCGTAGAGGACATAGTCTCGTTTGGCTCCCCTAACCGCTGTGCCGCTCGGGAACGCGTTCAGGTACTTGTCTCGCCCGAGAGCCGCGTTCAGCACGTCCTCGATCGGGTCATGGTTCAGGTCGATGGCGACCAGCGCTGGACCGGACTCCCGCAGAGTCAACATGTCCCGGACCAGCATGGCCCAACCCTCGTCGAATTCCGGATCCGTGGCGCACGCGCCGAAGTGCCGCAGCGGAAAACAATGGCCGTTGATCAGCCCGATCTCATGATTCCCTAGGTCGACCCGGGTGATCAGGTACCCCTTGTCGTCCAGCGTCCATGGCTCTCCGTCGGGGCCGGTTCCGGTCCGGCCTGGATTGGGGAACTGCCGGTAGACCGTATTCTTAATCGGGAACCGAGACAGGACCGCCAGTGCGAAATTGGCGTCTCCGGCCAGGTGCGAGACGCTGGTGGGGAACAACTCCACATGCGGATAGCCCGCTTGGCGCGCCAAGTAGTGCGGCTGGCTCTCCCGAGACCCGAAGTAGTCGTGCGCCTCCTGAAGGCAGACCACATCCGGCGCGTGCCGTCGGAGCACCGAGGCGTAGTAGTCAGGCGAGGAGGTTCCACCGCGCTGATGAGACGCTCCGAGAATCCCACCTCCGATGTTCCAGGTCGCCAGCTCAAGGAATGCCGAGTCGGGGTGGAGTGAGGACTTCACGAGCGGGCCGTGTCCGGAATCTGGCTCTTCTCCAGAAACCTGACGTGCCGTTCCTTCGCTTCGTCGAACGCTGGGGAGACCGTGAGCACCATCTCCAGGGCGCCGAAATAATAGATGCGCGTCATCGGTGGAACGACGACCAGATCCCTGGCGTTCACCGGCACGGCATCGTCATTGAGATAGAAGGTGCCGCAGCCACTGATGACATAATACACATAGGTGCTCTCCGAGTTGTAGAACTCCTGAAAGTGGCCTTCCGAGACGCTGACGTGGACGACGGTCACGGACGGGTCCACTTGCCCGTACACGGTAAGATTGACGCCGTGCTTGGTGAAGTGGGCTGCCTCATCCGCCGGGTACTTGTACTGGGTCATGTTCCCGTGCACCTGGCCCGCGTCACAACCAGTGGTGGAGCTGCGCCAGCTCGCCACGCAGTTGGTCGACGGAAGGTCGTTCGACGTAGATCCCCTTGTCTCCGCCGCCCTTTTCGCCGACCGGGCTCGTGCGATAGACATTCGTCGTATCCCGCACCGTGGGCCCCTGGAGCACCACCGTGGCTGTGGGCCCGTCGTTGGAACGCGCGATGCTGTGAAGGACCCGATGGTCAAGGTGGTAGACCGTGCCGGCTTGAACGTTGATTTCGCAGACTTTGGCGAGCTGTTCGCTCCCCACGGCCTCCAGCGAGAAGTGCTGGTCCGCTCGGACCGGGGTGTACCGGTAGTGGTGGTAGTCGTCGCCGGGGGCGATCATGTACTCGCGGGCGTTGTATTCGCCGAGCAGCAGGGCGGTCGTGAAGTCCCAGCGGTGCGAGTGGATGTCCTCCCTCGGCAGGAGATCCGCCTCCGACCGCGAGTGCCACACGTGCAGACGAAGCTTCCAGGCGTTCTCGTCGCCCACCGCCAGAACGATTTTAAGGAAGCTGTTCGCGTGATAGTACGACCGCGCTGCGATCTCGCCGAGCTGACGGTCGTCCGACAGAATCCCGTCCAGCAAGTATCGCATCTCGTCGCGCCTGCTGAGCGTGCGGACCACCGCCTCGCCTAGCTCGGAGAGCGAGCCGCCCAGCGGGCCAATCGTCTCCAAGCGGTCGCGCACCTCAGGCAGTAGAGTTTTCACAAGAGACCTTGCCATGAGTCAGATCCTTCGTACGAGGTCGGTTCCCCAGTCGCTCGGAACCGTTGCCTGCCTGACGACTCCCCAGCCGTGAGTAATTCGAGCTGTCGAGCCGGGGCAACTCGGTAGCCGACCTTACCGATCGCGCAGCGACCCGCGTACTGACAACAGCTAGTACGGCAGCCGCCAATCGCCAGCTGGCCAGGGCGTAGTTGCGCGCCAGGCGTGTGCGTTTGTGGAACCAGCGGTATCGTGCCTGGTGGCGGCGTCGCCAGTGGAGCCAGTGGGCTTCGAGCCAGGATGGCTGCGGGCGGGTGAGTTCGGCGGCGAGCAGGCGCTCGATCTCGTGGGTCCTGGAGCCGGGTCTGCTGCAGGTTTGGGTGACAGATTCGGTCACGCGGCGTGGAGGGCCGGTGTGGTCATGACGGTCTCGTATTCGAGGGGGGTCAGCCGGCCGAGCGAGGCTTGTCGGCGGCGTCGGTGGTAGGTCCGTTCGATCCAGGTCACCATCGCGATCCGCAGTTCCTCGCGGGTGGTCCAGGTCCAGCGGTCGAGGACGTTCTTCTGGAGCAGGCTGGAAGAAGGACTCCATGGCCGCGTTGTCGCCCGCCGCCCCGACCCTCCCTATCGATCCGGCCATCCGGTGACGGTCGAGCGCCCGGACGAACTTCCGGGACCGGAACGGGACGGATTCAATCCGTCGTTGCAACACCTCGTCCTCGGAGATGTTGAGGGGCAGGCCAGCAGGGTGGATGGCGGCGTTGACCGGGCGGTCGCCGATGAAGTCGCCGGGTGCGCCGGCGCTTCGACGGGAAGTGGAACGTCGGTTCTGGCGGGAGATCGCGAAGGGACTGCTGCCGGAGGAGGCGGCAGCTTCGGTCGGCGTATCCCAAGCGGCGGGGGGAAGAAGGTTCCGCCACGGTGGCGGCATGCCCCCGATGGATCTTGCTCCGCAGTCCGGCCGGTACCTGTCCCTTCAAGAGCGTGAGGAGATCGCGATCCTCAAAGCGCAGGGCATCGGGGTCCGGGAGACCGCGCGACGCCTTGGCCGTGATCATTCGACGGTGTCCCGGGAACTGCGGCGCAACGCCGCGACTCGTGGCGGCCGGCTGGACTACGGGCTTCGGTCGCCCAGTGGGAAGGCCGATCTGGTGGCCCGGCGCCCGAAGCCCGCGAAACTGGCGGCCAACGACCGGCTGCGGGACTACGTGCAGGAAAGGCTTTCAGGCCAGGTCAGCCGCCCCGACGGGACGGTGCTGGGGCCGGAGGGGCCTCGGTGGAAGGGAAGGAATGACAGGCCATTTCATTTGGAGACTCTGCGGTAGCAGATAAGGGCAGCTGCGATCGCGGTGAAGGCCAGGAAGTGGTCGGGCTTGCGCTCGTAGCGA
>NZ_JBSFDI010000014.1:0-261925 GCF_053593835.1 Streptomyces sp. NPDC002076 | reverse complement strand
GGGTTCCGTCGCGACGACCGCGGTGGCGACCGCCCCTCCTTCCGCCGTGACGACGACCGCGGCGGCTACGGTGGCCGGCGCGACGACCACCGTGGCGGTGGCTACGGCGACCGGCGCGAAGACACCCGCGGCGACCGCGGCGACCGTGGTGGCTTCCGGCGCGACGACCGGGGCGAGCGCGGTGAGCGCGGTGAGCGCGGTGGGTTCCGCGGCCGGGACGACCGCGGTGGCCGTGGGCCCCGTCGGGACGACCGGGGTGGGCGACCCGGTGGCTTCCGGGGGCGTGACGACCGGCGTGACGACCGCCGGGGCGGTGGCCGCTTCCGCGACGAGCGTGACCGCGACCGGGACCGTGAGCCGATCAAGCGGCTGCCGATCCCGGAGGACGTCACCGGTGACGAGATCGACAAGGACGTGCGGCAGGAGCTCCAGAGCCTGCCCAAGACGCTCGCGGACGACGTCGCCAAGAACCTGGTGATGGTCGCCCGGCTCATCGACGAGGACCCCGAGGGCGCCTACGCCTACTCCAAGGTGGCCCTGCGTCTGGCGTCCCGTGTGGCCGCCGTACGCGAGGCCGGCGGGTTCGCGGCGTACGCCAACCAGAAGTACGGCGAGGCCCTCGCCGAGTTCCGGGCCGCGCGGCGGATGACCGGCACCGTGGACCTGTGGCCGGTGATGGCCGACTGCGAGCGTGGGCTCGGGCGGCCGGAGAAGGCGCTGGACATGGCCGGTGCCCCGGAGGTGCACAAGCTGGACAAGGCCGGTCAGGTCGAGATGCGGCTCGTCGCGGCCGGCGCCCGGCGTGACATGGGCCAGCTGGACGCGGCCATCGTGACCCTGCAGAGCCCGGAGCTCGCCTCCAACTCGATCCAGCCGTGGACCGCCCGCCTGCGGTACGCCTACGCCGACGCCTTGCTGGCCGCAGGCCGGGAAGGCGAGGCGCGCGAGTGGTTCGCGAAGGCCGTGGAGGCCGACCGGGACGGCAGCACGGACGCCTCCGACCGGCTCGCCGAGCTGGACGGCGTGGAGTTCGTCGACGCTCTGGACGAGAGCGAGAGCGAGCCGGAGAAGCCGTCGCAGGAGGACGGCGACGAGGACTGACGGCAGTCCCGAGAAGCGGCAGTCACTGTAAGGGGGCAGGTTCCTGGTGGAACCTGCCCCCTTTCGTGTTCCCGGACGCGGACGGGCTCAGATCTCCAGCGCCCGCAGCACCAGCCCCGACGCCGGCTTCGGGCCGAACGACGTCGACTTGCGGGGCATCGTCACGCCCTGGCGGGCCAGCTCGCGGACGACCTCCTCGCGGACCGGGTGCATCAGGACGGCCGTACCGCCGTCGTGCTCCGCCTTGGCGACCGTCGCGGCCGTGTCGTGGATGTAGGCGATGTGGGCCGGGGAGTCCTCGGGGATGTGCCAGACATGGTCGAGGAGCGCGGCGTGCAGGACCGTGGCGTCCAGGGAGCGCCAGGCCGGCGGGCGGTCGGCCGGGATCGTCCGGGCCAGCAGGTCCGGGTCCGGACGGTCGAGGAGGTGGAAGGCGCCGTCGCCGGCCAGCAGGAAGGCGTTGCCCGCGCAGGACGCGTCCGCCAGGGCCTCCAGGGCCTCGGGGAGCGGCGCGTCCAGATGCTGCACCCGGAACAGGCCCTGCACCGCCGCGAGCGCGTCCGCGACCGGCAGGCGGTGCAGCAGGCGGTGAATGGCGCGGACGCGCAACGGGTAGCGGGCGGTGTCGACGAGCAGGACCAGTCCGTGGTCCCAGGGGCTGGGGGAGGGATGCTCGGCGCGCAGCCGCAGATAGGTGGCCCAGCGGTGGTGGCCGTCGGCGATCAGGGCCTGCTGGTGGGCGAGGTCGGACTGGATGCGGGCCACGTCGGCGGGGTCGGTGACGGACCAGAGGCGGTGGTGGTAGCCGTCCTCGGTGGTCGTGGCGAGCAGCGGGGGCTTCTCCGCCGTGCGCTCGACGACCTCGGCCGCCGTACCGTCGCCGCGGTAGGTCAGCAGCAGCGGCTCCAGGTTCGCGCGCGTGGCCCGCATCAGGGCCGCGCGGTCGGCGACCACGGGCGGCATGACGTCCTCGTGCGGCAGGACCACGCCCTCGGCCGGCTCCGAGACCCGCAGCGCGCCGATGACACCGCGCTGGAGCATGCCGCTCTCGTCCCGCTGCTCGTAGACGTACAGGCCGGGCTCGGGGTCCGCGGTGAGGACGCCCTCGTCCAGCCAGCGGCGCAGGGTGTCGGCCGCCTGCTCGGTGCGGGCGCTCGGGGTGCCGGCCTGGGGCAGGATCAGCCGGACGATGTTGTACGGGTCGGCGGACTGGAGGTGGTGCACCCCATCGGGGCGTACGACGACGTCGTACGGCGGGGAGGTGACGGAGGCGAGGCTGCCGACCCGGTCGGGGTCGTAGCGCAGGCCGCGGAACGGGGTGAGTTCCAGGCCCTGGCGCGCCGTTGCTTCCGAGTGACCTGCAGTGTTCATCCCGGCATCGTACGTGTGTCAGTGGCGTGCGGGATGATCGGGGGAAAGACGGTCGAACGAGGAGCGATGTGGAATGAGCCAGGCGGTCAGGACGAGCCCCGAGGGCAGTGGGCAGCCCCTGAGCGAGGCGTACGACACGGCGCTGCTCGATCTGGACGGGGTGGTGTACGCGGGCGGGAGCGCGATCCGGCATGCGGTGGACTCGCTGGCGGTGGCGCGTTCCAGCGGGATGCATCTGGCGTACGTCACCAACAACGCGCTGCGGACCCCGGACGCGGTGGCCGAGCATCTGACGGAGCTCGGGATACCGACGGGCGCCGATGACGTCATCACCTCCGCGCAGGCGGTCGCGCGGCTGATCAGCGAGCAGGTGCCGGCCGGGGCGCGGGTGCTGGTGATCGGCGGCGAGGGGCTGCGGGTGGCGCTGCGCGAGCGGGGCCTGGTGCCCGTGGAGTCGGCGGACGACGATCCGGCGGCGGTCGTGCAGGGGTACGGCGGCCCCGATCTGACCTGGGGCCGGTTCGCGGAGGCGTCGTACGCGGTCGCGCGCGGGGTGCCGTGGTTCGCGTCCAACACGGACCTGACGATTCCCAGCGGGCGGGGTATCGCGCCGGGCAACGGGGCGGCTGTGGAGGTCGTTCGGATCGCAACGGGCAAGGAGCCGCAGGTGGCGGGCAAGCCGCTGCCGCCGATGCACCGGGAGACGATCATCCGGACCGGCGCCAATCGCCCGCTGGTGGTCGGGGACCGGCTGGACACGGACATCGAGGGCGCGATCAACGGCGGGGTGGACTCGCTGCTGGTGCTGACCGGCGTCACCGACGGCGCGCAGCTGCTCGCCGCGCCACCGCAGCACCGGCCGACGTATGTGGACGCCGATCTGCGCGGGCTGCTCACCGGGCAGCCGGAGGTCAGCGCACTGGCGGAGGGCTTCCGGTGCGGTGGCTGGACGGCGACGGCCGGGGCGGACCGGCTGGAGCTGGAGGGCGACGGGGAGTCGCTGGACGGGCTGCGGGCGCTGTGCGCGGCGGCCTGGACGGCGGCAGGCGACGGCTCCTGCGAGCTGGACGGGGGGAAGGCGCTGGCTCGGCTCGGGCTGTGAGAGGGGCCCGGGCGGACCGTGATGTATCCGCCCCGGGGGGATCGAGGTCAGTAGCGAGGGTAGGCTAACCTAACCTCGTGTTGGTCGACAGTCCTCCGGAACAGCGCGCGGAGACCGCCCCCGCGCCCCCAACCCGCCGGGCAGCCAGGGCTCTTGGGCTCCTGCTCTCCGCCGCGATCCTGGTGCTCGTCGCCCTGGCGAGCATCGCGATCGGGGCGAAATCGCTGTCAGTGGACCAGGTCTGGCACGGCCTGTTCCACGACACGGGGACCTACGGCGACGTCGTCGTGGACGAGCGGATCGCGCGCACGGTCCTGGGGCTGCTCGCCGGTGCCGCGCTCGGTCTCGCGGGCGCGGTGCTGCAGGCGCTCACCCGCAATCCGCTGGCCGACCCCGGGCTGCTCGGCATCAACGCGGGCGCTTCGGCCGCCGTGGTCACGGCCATCACCTATTGCGGCGTCACCAGCCTCACCGGCTATGTGTGGTTCGCCTTCCTCGGGGCGGCGGCGGTCGGCGCGCTGGTGTGGTTCCTCGGCGGCAGCCGGGGCGCGACCCCGGTGCGGCTCGCGCTCGCCGGCACGGCGATCAGCGCCGCCCTGTACGGCTATCTGCAGGCCACGATGATCCTGGACGACGCGGCGCTCGGCAGGATGCGCTTCTGGACCGTGGGTTCGCTGGCCTCGGCCACCGACTCGACCATCCTGCAGGTGCTGCCGTTCCTCGCGGCCGGCATGGTCCTGGCGCTCGCCCTGGCCAGGCCGCTGAACGCCGTGGCCATGGGCGACGACACCGCCCGCGCCCTCGGCGCCGGCCTGGGCCGCACCCGCGCCCTGGCCATGCTGGCCGCCACCGTCCTGTGCGGCGCCGCGACCGCCGCCTGCGGCCCGATCGTGTTCGTCGGCCTGATGGTGCCGTACGTCGTGCGCTCCTTCACCGGCCCCGATCTGCGCTGGATCCTGCCGTACGCCACGGTCCTGTCGCCCGTGCTGCTGCTCGGCGCCGACGTCGTCGGCCGGGTCGTGGCCCGTCCCTCGGAACTCCAGGTCGGCATCGTCACCGCGATCATCGGCGGCCCGGTCTTCATCCTTCTCGTACGACGGCGGAGGACGGCCCAGCTGTGAAGACCCGATCCATGAACCGGGCCGTCCGCACTCCCGGCGGGCTCTCACTGCGCCTGGACCCGCGGGCGCTGCTCGTCGTCGTCCTGCTGCTGGCCGCCGCCTGTGCGGCGGGCGTCGCGCTGATCGGCACCGGCGACGCCGAGATCCCGGCGGCCGACGTGCTTCGGACCCTCGCCGGGAACGGCAACGCGTACCAGGACTTCATCGTCGACGAACTGCGGCTGCCGCGCGTCCTCGTCGGCCTGCTGGTCGGCGCCTCGCTCGGCCTCGGCGGCGCGGTGTTCCAGTCCGTCTCCCGCAACCCGCTCGGCAGCCCGGACGTGCTGGGCCTCTCCCAGGGCTCGACGGCCGGCGCACTGGTCGTCATCGTGCTGCTGTCCGGCAGCACCACGCAGGTCACCGTCGGCGCGTTGATCGGCGGCCTGGTGACCGGACTCGCCATCTACCTGCTCGCCTGGAAGCAGGGCGTGCACGGATACCGGCTGGTCCTGGTCGGCATCGGTGTGTCCGCGATCGCCACCGCGGCCAACGGCTATCTGCTCACCAAGGCCGACCTGGTCGACGCGGCCCGTGCGGTGGTGTGGATGACCGGCTCGCTGGGCGGCCGGGACTGGGACCAGGTCTGGCCGCTGCTCGCGCTGTGCGCCGTCCTCGTCCCGGTGGTCCTCGTCAACGCGCGCGGCCTGAGGATGATGGAGATGGGCGACGACGTCGCGAACGCCCTCGGCGTGCGCGTGCAGCGGGTCCGGCTGGCGCTGATGGTCTCCGCCGTGCTGCTCACCGCGGCCGCCACGGCCGCCGCCGGACCCGTCAGCTTCGTCGCGCTCACCGCGCCGCAGCTGGCCCGGCGCCTGACCCGCTCGCCCGGCCCGAACCTGGTGCCCTCACTCTGCATGGGTGCCGCGCTGCTGGTCGCCGCCGACTGGGCCGCGCAGCGCGCCTTCGGCGCCGACCAGTTGCCCGTGGGCGTGGTCACCGGCGTCCTCGGCGGCGCCTATCTGCTGTGGCTGCTGGTCACCGAGCGCAGGACGGGCCGGATATGAGTGGCACCGACACGAACACGACGAGGAGCACTGTGAACCGCCTGTCCGCCGAGAACGTCACCCTCGCCTACGACCAGCGCGTCATCGCCGAGCAGCTGTCCGTGGAGATCCCGGACAACTCCTTCACGGTGATCGTCGGCCCGAACGCGTGCGGCAAGTCGACGCTGCTGCGGGCGCTGTCGCGGATGCTCAGGCCGAGCCAGGGCCGGGTGCTGCTCGACGGGCAGGTCATCCAGTCGATGCCCGCCAAGAAGGTCGCCCGGACCCTCGGTCTGCTGCCGCAGTCGTCCATCGCGCCCGACGGCATCACGGTCGCCGACCTCGTCGGCCGGGGCCGCTACCCGCACCAGGGCCTGTTGCGCCAGTGGTCGGCGCAGGACGAGCGGGTCGTACAGGAGTCCATGCGGCAGACCGGGGTCGCCGAGCTGGCCGACCGGTACGTCGACGAGCTGTCCGGCGGGCAGCGCCAGCGGGTGTGGATCGCCATGGCGCTGGCCCAGCAGACCCCGCTGCTGCTCCTGGACGAGCCGACCACCTACCTCGACATCCAGCACCAGATCGACGTGCTCGACCTGTGCGCGGAGCTGCACGAGACACAGGGCCGCACCCTGGTCGCCGTTCTGCACGACCTCAACCACGCCGCCCGGTACGCCACGCACCTCATCGCCCTGCGCGGCGGTGAGGTGATCGCCGAGGGTTCCCCGGGCGACATCGTCACCGCCGAGCTGGTGGAGCAGGTGTTCGGGCTGCGGTGTCAGGTCATCGAGGACCCGGAGACGGGGACGCCTCTGGTGGTACCGGCAGCCCGAAAGGCACGGGTCGCGGCAGCTTCCTGAAGCGTCACAGCAGCTTCCTGAGCCGGAACAGATCCAGCAGGCTCGCCTCCAGCCGCACCCGGCCCTTGCCC
The DNA here is from genome assembly GCF_053593835.1 of Streptomyces sp. NPDC002076. Lineage (NCBI taxonomy): Bacteria > Bacillati > Actinomycetota > Actinomycetes > Kitasatosporales > Streptomycetaceae > Streptomyces > Streptomyces sp. NPDC002076. The sequence continues at coordinate 255,280 of NZ_JBSFDI010000014.1, read as the reverse complement.
CAGGCGGTCGCGAAGTTCAGCTCGCCGTCCACCAGGGCCACCAGGTCGTCCCCGGCCATGGCGAGCCTGATCTGGGCCTTCTCCCGCGGCGGGCCGGAGTGCGTCTCGTCCACCTCGATCCGCCCGCCGGTCATCCGGCCGGCGAAGGTGACGTCCAGGTCGGTGATGTGACAGCTCACCGAGCGGTCCAGGGCGGCGGCCGCCCGGACATCGCCCTCGGCGCCCTGCATATTGTCCGAAAGCTTTCCCAGTGCGGCGCGGCACTCCTCGATCGTGGCCATCGCCCCCGACGGTACCCCAGCGGTTCGGGGTAGCGTCGGGGCATGAGCGACTCGGTTCCGGAGACGGAGATCCAGCGGGATTCGGTGCAGGTGGCGGTGGAGGCACCGGAGGCGTACGACCCTGCCGCGCCGGCCCCCCTGAACGTCCCGCGCACCCCCACCGGCAACGCCGAGGTCGACGCCCAACTGGAGCGGCTGGGTGACGCCGACCACCTCGCCACCGACGGGCACGTAGAGGTGTACGAGGATGTACATCGGGGGTTGCGCGATGCGCTCACCGCGCTCGACGCCCGGCCGGGACCTCCGGCGCCCTCACCGTCGTACCCGAAGGCGCCTTCACCGCCGTACCACCAGAGCAGGAGCTGAACCGAACGTGGCAGGAGTCGCACGCCGCCGTCTGGACGCGGAGCTGGTCCGCCGGAAGCTCGCGCGCTCGCGTGAGCACGCCAGCCAGCTGATCGCCGCCGGGCGGGTCACCGTCGGCAAGGCCGTGGCGACCAAGCCGGCCACCCAGGTGGAGACGGCCGCCGCGATCGTCGTCCAGTCCGACGACAGCGACCCCGACTACGTCTCCCGCGGTGGGCACAAGCTCGCGGGCGCGCTGGAGGCCTTCGTACCGCAGGGGCTCGTGGTCGAGGGCCGGCGCGCGCTGGACGCCGGCGCGTCCACCGGCGGCTTCACCGACGTCCTGCTGCGCGCGGGCGCCGCGCACGTGGTCGCCGTGGACGTCGGATACGGACAGCTCGCCTGGTCTCTCCAGAACGATGAACGCGTCACCGTCAAGGACCGTACGAACGTACGCGAGTTGACGCTCGAGGCGATCGATGGGGAACCTGTGGATCTTGTCGTGGGTGATCTGTCCTTCATCCCGCTCGGACTGGTGCTGCCGGCCCTGAAGCGGTGCGTGAAGCCGGACGCCGACCTGGTGATGATGGTCAAGCCGCAGTTCGAGGTGGGCAAGGAGCGGCTCGGCAGCGGGGGTGTCGTACGGAGTCCGCAACTGCGGGCGGAGGCCGTGCGGGGAGTGGCCGAGAAGGCTTGGGAGCTGGGGCTCGGGGTGCAGGGAGTCACCGCCAGTCCGCTGCCCGGCCCCTCGGGGAACGTCGAGTACTTTCTCTGGCTGCGGTCGGGGGCACCCGAGGTGGACCCGGCCGACGTAGACCGTGCAGTGGCGGAGGGGCCGCGTTGACACAGAACCTGGCGCGTACTGTTTTCCTGCTCGCCCACACCGGGCGGCCCGCGGCGATCCGCAGTGCGGAACTCGTCGTCAAGGGCCTGCTGCGGCATGGCATCGGGGTGCGGGTGCTGGAGGAGGAGGCGTGCGACCTGCCGCTCCCGGACGAGGTGCAGCTGGTCAAGGAGGCGACTCCGCAGTGCCTCGACGGGTGCGAGCTGCTGATCGTGCTCGGCGGTGACGGCACGCTGCTGCGCGGGGCCGAGTTCGCCCGGGCGTCCGGGGTGCCGATGCTCGGCGTCAACCTCGGACGGGTGGGGTTCCTCGCGGAGGCCGAACGCGACGACCTCGATCGGGTGGTCGACCGGGTGGTGGCACGGTCCTACGAGGTCGAGGAGCGGATGACCGTCGACGTCGTCGTGCACCGCAACGGAGACATCGTGCACACCGACTGGGCGCTGAACGAGGCGGCCGTGCAGAAGGCCGGCGCGGAGAAGCTGCTGGAAGTCGTGCTGGAGATCGACGGACGGCCGGTGACGGGGTTCGGGTGCGACGGAGTTGTGCTGTCCACCCCGACCGGGTCCACCGCTTATGCCTTCTCCGCCGGCGGGCCTGTGGTGTGGCCCGAGGTGGAGGCGCTGCTCATGGTGCCGATCAGTGCGCACGCGCTGTTCGCCAAGCCGCTGGTGACATCGCCGGATTCGGTGCTCGCGGTGGAGGTCCTGCCGCACATCCCTCCGGGGGTGCTGTGGTGCGACGGGCGGCGGACCGTCGAGTTGCCGCCGGGGGCACGGGTGGAGGTGCGGCGGGGGGCGGTGCCGGTACGGCTCGCTCGGCTGCATCACTCTTCGTTCACGGATCGGCTGGTTGCGAAGTTTGCGTTGCCGACGACCGGATGGCGGGGCGCGCCGCACCACTCGGCGGAGTGAGAAAGGCGGCCTGTGTGCACTCCCCGCCCCAGACCTCGTATGGTCTGTTCCGTGTTGGAGGAGATGCGGATACGGTCGCTCGGGGTCATCGACGATGCCGTCGTCGAGCTGTCGCCGGGGTTCACCGCCGTCACCGGTGAGACGGGTGCGGGCAAGACCATGGTGGTCACCAGCCTGGGGCTGCTGCTCGGTGGGCGGGCGGACCCGGCGCTCGTGCGGATCGGGGCCGAGAAGGCGGTCGTGGAGGGGCGGGTCACCGTTTCCGCGGACGCCTCCGCCGTCGTACGCGCCGAGGAGGCCGGGGCCGAGCTGGACGACGGGTCCCTGCTGATCAGCCGTACCGTTTCCGCCGAGGGGCGCTCCCGGGCCCATCTGGGCGGGCGTTCGGTGCCGGTCGGGCTGCTCGCCGAGCTGGCCGACGACCTGGTGGCCGTGCACGGGCAGACCGACCAGCAGGGGCTGCTGAAGCTGTCCCGGCAGCGGCAGGCACTCGACCGGTACGCCGGGGACGCGGTCGCCGTACCGCTCGCCAAGTACACCGAGGCCTACCGGCGGCTGCGGGCCGTCTCCGCCGAGCTGGAGGAGATCACCACGCGCGCGCGTGAGCGGGCGCAGGAAGCCGACATGCTGCGGTACGGGCTGGAGGAGATCGCCGCCGTCGAGCCGCGCGCCGGAGAGGACGTCGAGCTCGCCGAGGAGGCCGAGCGGCTGGGGCACGCGGAGGCGCTGTCGTCCGCCGCGACGGCCGCGCACGCCGCTCTCGCGGGCAATCCCGAGGATCCCGAGGGGATCGACGCCTCCACCCTCGTCGCGGGCGCCCATCGCGCGCTGGAGGCCGTCAGGTCCCACGACCCGGCGCTGGCCTCCCTCGCCGACCGGATCGGAGAGATCGGCATCCTGCTCGGTGACGTGGCCGGTGAGCTGGCGGGGTACGCCGACGACCTGGACGCCGATCCGCTCCGGCTGGCGGCTGTGGAGGAGCGGCGGGCCGCGCTGACCGCGCTGACCCGCAAGTACGGCGACGACGTGAACGCCGTCCTGACCTGGGCCGAGCAGAGTGCCGCACGCCTGACCGAGCTGGACGGCGACGACGAGCGGATCGAGGAGCTGACCGCCGAACGGGACGCGCTCCGGGTCGAACTGGGTGGCCTGGCACAGGCGTTGACGGACGCGCGGACGGAGGCCGCCGAGCGGTTCGCCGCCGCCGTGACGGCCGAGCTGGCGTCGCTGGCGATGCCGCACGCGCGCGTGTCCTTCGACATCCGGCAGACCGAGGACCCGGACGGTGTCGAGGTCGGCGGGCGCACGGTCGGGTACGGGCCGTCGGGCGTGGACGAGGTCGAGCTGCTGCTCGCCCCGCACCCGGGCGCGCCGCCGCGCCCCATCGCCAAGGGTGCGTCCGGCGGTGAGCTGTCCCGCGTGATGCTCGCCGTGGAGGTCGTCTTCGCGGGCACCGACCCCGTGCCGACGTACCTCTTCGACGAGGTCGACGCGGGTGTCGGCGGCAAGGCCGCGGTGGAGATCGGGCGCCGGCTGGCCAAGCTCGCCAAGACCGCGCAGGTCGTGGTGGTCACCCACCTGCCCCAGGTGGCCGCCTTCGCCGACCGGCAGCTGCTGGTCGAGAAGACCAACGACGGCTCGGTCACCCGCTCCGGCGTCAAGGTCCTGGAGGGCGAGGAGCGCGTCCGCGAGCTCTCCCGGATGCTGGCCGGTCAGGAGGACTCCGAGACGGCCCGCGCCCACGCAGAGGAACTGCTGGCGACGGCCAGGGCGGACCTGTAGCCGGGTTCGGGTTCTAGGGTGGCGGGATGATCGCCAACCGCACGTCCCGCTCCCTCCTGCTGTCCGCCGCGCTCACCCGGGCCGGCCTGGCCGTGCTGCGCAAGGCCGCGCCCGGCGGGCCGGAGCTTTGGCAGCGGAAGAACCACGCCGGGCGCACCGTCGAGCTGTACGCCGGGCCCGCCGCGGTGCTCGGCGCGGCCGTCGCCGCCGCGCGGGTGCGTCCCGAGGCCGGGCTCGCCGTGCTCGCCGCCGGGGTCTGCGGGGCGTACGACGATGTCGCCGGGGACGACCGTCGGGGATTCCGGGCGCATCTGCGGGCGTTGCGGGACGGTGAGGTCACCAGCGGGGCCGTGAAGTTGTTCGGGATCTCGGCTGCCGGGCTGGTCGCGGGGGCGGCGCTGAAGGAGCGGGTGCTGGACAAGGTGCTCGCCGGGGTCGTGATCGCCGGTACCGCGCACGTGGTGAACCTCGTCGACGTACGGCCGGGGCGGGCCGCCGGTGCCGTGCTCGCGCTCGGGGCGCCGGGGCTGCTGCGGAAGGGGCCGGGGGCCGAACTGTCGGCCGTCGCGATGGGCGGCGCCGCTGCCGTCCTGCCCGACGACCTCGGCGAGCACGTGATGATCGGGGACACGGGGGCGCACGCGCTCGGCGCCGCGCTGGGGGCGGCCGCGGTGGCGGGCAACCGGCGCGCGGGACTGCTCGCGCACGCCGTCGCGGTCGTCGCCGCCGCCGTGCACGGGGACCGGGTGAGTGCGTGGGCGCGGCCGCGGTGAGCCTGTGACCTTGTCGGTCGCGGTCGCACGGCGTTCGGTCGTGCGGCGGTGTTCCTCACTCGTGTGGGTGACATGCTCCGGCGCATTGCCCCGGCCCGCCGCCGAGTGCGCCCCCTGGGTTTCCCGTAACCGCCGTTCCCCCTGGCATGCTTGAGGGCACACGGTCCGCGCGGGAGGCGCGCGGGGTATGTCCTTCCGCCCCCCTGAGCCCGCTACCTTCTGTACGTTTCCTCGTGACCGCCCACGCCGAACCAGGAGCCCCGGCCACGTGAGCCCCCTGAGCAGCAACGCACCGCGCGGCCAGTCGCCGCTGCGCACCGTGCAGGTGCTGGGCGGAGGCAATGCCGGCAGCAGCGCGCATGTGCGCTCGCTGGCCGAGGGGCTCGTCGCGAGGGGCGTACGGGTCACGGTGTGTGCCCCCGTCGAGGCCGACCGCGCCTACGACTTCACCGGCGCCGGTGCCGAACACGTGCACGTGCCGCGCAGCAGCGATCCCGTCTCGGTGGCCGCGCTGCGGACCGCCTGCGCCAACGCCGACCTGGTGCACGCGCACGGCCTGCACGCCTCCTTCCGGGCCGTCCTCGCGCTCAGCGGCCGGCGCACCCCACTGGTGGTCACCTGGCACAACCGGGCCCAGGCGGAGGGGCCGCGGGCGCATCTGCTGCGGCTGCTGGAGCGGCGGGTGGTGCGCACGGCGGCCGTGGTCCTCGGCACCAGCTCCGACCTGGTGGACCGGGCCCGGCACACGGGGGCGCGGGACGCCCGGCTCGCCGCCGTCGGCCTGCCGGGGCAGCGGCGGCCCGTCGCGCTGGACGACCCCGACCGGCTGCGCCCCAAGGTCCGGGCCGAACTCGGCGCCATCGGACGCCCGTTGCTCATCGCGGTCGGCACCCTCGACCGGCACCGCGGCTACGACGTCCTGCTCGACGCGGCCCGCGCCTGGCGGGACCTGGACCCCGCGCCGCTGGTCGTCATCGCCGGGGAGGGGCCGCTGCGGGCGGCGCTGCAGCGGCGGATCGAGGACGAGGGGCTGCCGGTGCGGCTCATCGGGACCCGCCAGGACGTGCCCGAGCTGCTGGCCGCCGCCGATCTGGCGCTGCTGACGAGCAGTTGGGAGTCGAGATCCGTCCTCGCCCAGGAGGCCCTCCACGCGCGCGTGCCGCTCGTCGCGACCCGGGTCGGCGGCATCCCCGACCTCGTCGGCGACGCGGCCGAGCTGGTCCCCTACGGCGACCCGGACGCGCTCGCGTCCACCGTCGTACGCCTTCTCGCGGACCCGGAGCGCCGGGAGGAGCTGCGGGAGCGCGGGGTGCGGCAGGCCGCCGGCTGGCCGACCGAGGACGAGACGGTCGCCCAAGTGCTCAGCGTCTACGACGAGTTGACGCAGCCCCGGCCGCTCGCTTAGGGGCGGCGCGACCGTGGGTCTGCGAGATACCCAGCGATCTTGTTCCGGCTGAGGCCTGCATCAAAATGGTATCAATGAGATAGCCGCCATCAGGTGCTGGTCTGCGAGGTTTTCGACGCCAACGACACCGTCCCGCGCCTGCGCCACGCCCGGACCACCGACGAGGGCGGTCGAGGACTGTTCCTGGTCGCGCAACTGTCCCACCGGCGAGGCACCCGCCACACGACCGACGGCAAGATCGTCTGGGCCGAACAGGAACTGGCACCCCTGCTCTGAAGGCGTGTCAGTGGTGGTGGTTGCGCCGGCCGAGGGTCTTGTCGGGGGGCGCGCCGGGCCGGGTCCACCGCGGCACGGGGCGGCTGGTCGGGCCCCAGGTGGGGCGTCATGTCGAGCAGGCCGAGGGACCCGTTGACCCGCCCGTTGCCACCGGGGTGTCTCGTGCCGGGCAGCGCCGTACGATGCCCGAAGGCGGTCACCGGAACAGACTCGCGGACCGGCCGGAACTCATCGTGGCAGGGACCATCCTCGGCCGTGCACTCTCAGGAGACGTGCCGGCGGGCTCGCAGGGCCAGGCTCAACGCCAGGACCGTCTGCGGGTCGTCGAGGTCGGTGCCCAGCAACTCCCCGATGCGGGCGAGCCGGTTGTACAGGGTCTGCCGGTTGAGGTGCAGCTCGCGCGCCGTCTCCGCCTTGCGCCCGGCGTGCGCCAGATAGGTCTGCAGGGTCGGCAGCAGCGGGGGCCTGGACCGGTTGTCGTGGTCGCGCAGCGGGCCGATCGCCCGGTCCACGAACGCGGCGAGGTCCGGATGGTCGCGCAGCCGCCACAGCAGCAGGTCGATGTCGAGGCGGCGGGCGTCGTACCAGGGGCGGTCCGTGAGGCCCTGCGCCGCCGCCGCCGTCTCCGCCGCATGCCTGAGCCCCGCCGACGCGGCCGCCCAGCCGCCCGCCACGCCGACCACCACGACCGGCGGCGGCGAGCCCGGCCGGCGCATCCCGGCCCGCTCCACGCCCGCCCTGAGCGCCGCCGCCACCCGGTCGGCGACCGCCGAGCGCTCCGACTCCGAGCGCAGCCCCAGCAGCACCAGCACCCGGCCCTCCACCGGCCGTACGCCCAGCAGCACCGGCACGCCCACCGCGGCCAGCTCCTCGGAGACCGCCCGCGCCAGCACCGCCCAGCCACCGCCGGGGGAGAGGCTGTCCCCGAGCCGCATCACCACCGGCAGCAGCGGGCTGTCGCCGGGCTTGAAGCCGAGGACCCGGGCCTGCGCCGGGGCGTCCTCCGCGGTGATCCGGCCCTCGGCGAGATCGGTGAGGAAGTCGCCGCGCCCCCGTGCCGCCAGCTCCTCCTCCTGCCGGGCCTGCATCAGTACCACGGCCAGGATGCCCGCGGCCCGCTCGGCGGCGATCCGGTGCACCGGGGCGAGCGGTGCGCGGACCGGCAGCAGGACCAGGCGGGCGCGCACCGAGCCCGCCGTACCGGGGCCGCCGCCGGGCACGTCCACCAGCACGGAACCGGCGGGCGGCGGCGCGTCCTTGTGCGGGCCGCGCAGCCCCTCCCACACCTGCAGCGGGTCCGCGCCCTCGGGCCCCTCCCCGGCCGCGTACAGCAGCCGGCCGTCGGCCGTCTCCAGGAACACCGGGTTGCCGCTGAAGTCCGCCAGGATGCCCAGCACCTGCGGCACCCCGCCGCCGCCCAGCAGCGCCTCCGTGCAGCGCCGGTGCACCTCCTCGGCCCGCTGGAGGAGGGCGTAGTGGCCGTTGACGATCTCGGTGTGGATCTCCTCGGTCACCGTCACGAACGGCACCTCGCGGTGCAGCTGGACCAGCGGCAGCCCGGCGGCGCGGGCGGTGTCCACCAGGGCCGCGGGCAGCCGGCTGAAGCGCGGACCCAGCTCCACCACCAGGGCGGCGATCCCGCGCTCGGCCAGCGTGCGCACGAACGCCCGCTGCTCGGCCGGGCGGGTGCCGAGGCCGTAGCCGGTGGTGAGCAGCAGCTCGCCGCCCTTGAGCAGCGAGGCGATGTTCGGTACCTCGCCCGCGTGCACCCAGCGCACCGTGCGACCCAGCCGGTCGGCACCCGCCAGGATCTCCGGCAGCCCGCTGCGCAGCCCCGGCAGTTCCAGCGCCCGCTGAACGGTGATCCCGGCGCCCTGGGTGTCGAATCGGTTGTCGGTACGGCTGTCCATGCAGCGGACGCTACCTGCGTGAACGCCCTCGGGACAGCTCCCTGTCAGATGGGTTTGATGTTGTGGTTGAAGCGGAAGACGTTGTCGGGATCCCAGCGCCGCTTGATCTTCTCCAGCCGCAGCAGATTCCCGGCGCCCAGGCCCGCCCGGACGCGCTCGGGGCCCTCGTCGCCGACGAGGTCGAGGCAGACGGCACCGGAGCTCCAGGGCCGTATCTCGGCGCACGCCTCCCGCACCCAGTCCGTCGCCCGCTCGTCGTCGGCCGGGTCCGCCCAGCAGGCGAAGGGGTGCACCAGCCAGGACGCGTCCCGGTACGGCACCGGGTACGCGCGGGGACCGGCGGCGATCGCACCGCCCAACGGGACGAGCAGGTGCCGGCTGCCGTTCGACCCGGGCATGCCGTCCGCGCGGGCGTGGATGAGGCCCACCAGCTCGTCGGGGAGGTCCGTCAGGCACTCGGCCGAGCAGTGGTTCCGGAGGCCGCAGGGGGGCTCCAGCAGGCACTGCACATCCGCGTACGGCAGGGCGCCGAGCACCTCCGTCTCGTGCGGCAGCGCCAGCAGCGGCTCGGCGAGCTTGCGCAGGCCGGTCTCGCCGCCCACGTACGTCAGCAGGGCGGCGCACAGCAGCCCGAACTCCGCCGGCGGACCGGTCAGGTACAGCACGGCGCCGCCCACCTCGTCCGGACCGGTGCGGATGATCTCGCGGAAGGTGCGGACCACGTCCGGGCCGAACTCCGCCCGGCACAGCAGCAGCGCCACCGAGAACTCCGGCATCTCGTGCAGCTCCAGGGTGAGCGCGGTGGCGATGCCGAAGTTGCCGCCCGCGCCGTGCAGCCCCCAGAACAGCTCGGGGTTCTCATCGGCGTTGGCGTGCACCCGCTCGGCGTCGGCGGTCACCAGCTCCACGCCGATGAGGTTGTCGACGGCGAGGCCGAAGGCGCGGTCCAGCCAGCCGGTGCCGCCGCCGAGCACGAAGCCTCCGACACCGGTGTCCGGAGCCCGGGCGCCGGGGGCCGCGAGGCCGCAGGGCTGGGTCGCCCGGTCCAGGTCGCTGGTCGTGGCCCCGCCCTCGACCCGGACCGCCTCGGCCGCCGGGTCGACGGTCACCTCGTGCATCCGGCGCAGATCCACGACGAGCGCGCCGTCGGCCCGGGCTCCCGCCAGTCCCTGACCGCCGCCGCGGACGGCGATGTGCAGATCCAGGTCGCGCGCGAAGCGCACGGCTCGGACGACATCGGTCACGTTCGCGCACTGGGCGATCACCGCTGGGCGCCGGTCGATCATCGCGTTGAAGACCGTACGGGCGTCGTCGTAGCCCGCGTCCCCTGGAGCGACGACGTCACCGGCCAGATCCTCACGCAGCGCGGCGAGGGCGGCGTGCGCCTTGGAACAGGAAGCCATGGCAGCCCCCTTCCGGACAGGGTGCTGCTGTTCAGCCTAGGCGTCGCTCAGCCGCCGTACGCGCCGGACGCCGTCAGCCGCAGCGCCGTGTCGATCAACGGCACATGGCTGAACGCCTGCGGGAAGTTGCCCACCTGGCGTTGCAGCCGCGGGTCCCACTCCTCGGCCAGCAGACCGAGGTCGTTGCGCAGGGCGAGGAGCCGCTCGAACAGCTTGCGGGCCTCGTCGACGCGGCCGATCATCGCCAGGTCGTCCGCCATCCAGAACGAGCAGGCCAGGAAGGCGCCCTCGTCGCCCGGCAGGCCGTCGACGCCCGCGTGGGCGCCCTCCGTCGGGTACCGCAGGATGAACCCGTCCGGGGTCGACAGCTCGCGTTGGATCGCCTCGATCGTGCCGATCACCCGCTTGTCGTCCGGTGGCAGGAAGCCCATCTGCGGGATCAGCAGCAGCGAGGCGTCCAGCTCCTGGGAGCCGTAGGACTGGGTGAAGGTGTTGCGCTCCTTGTCGTAGCCCTTCTCGCACACGTCCCGGTGGATGTCGTCGCGCAGTTCCTTCCAGCGCTCCAGCGGGCCGTCCGCGTCCCCGGACTCGATCAGCTTGATGGTGCGGTCCACCGCGACCCAGGCCATCACCTTGGAGTGCACGAAGTGCCGGCGCGGGCCGCGCACCTCCCAGATGCCCTCGTCCGGCTCCTGCCAGTGGTCTTCCAGATAGCGGATCAGCTTCAGCTGGAGCAGGGCGGCGTAGTCGTTGCGGGCCAGGCCCGTCATGTGCGCCAGGTGCAGGGCCTCGGTGACCTCGCCGTACACGTCCAGCTGGAGCTGGTGCGCGGCGCCGTTGCCCACCCGGACCGGGGCCGAGTTCTCATAGCCGGGCAGCCAGTCCAGCTCGGCCTCGCCCAGCTCGCGCTCGCCGGCGATGCCGTACATGATCTGCAGGTTGTCCGGGTCGCCGGCGACCGCGCGCAGCAGCCACTCGCGCCAGGCACGGGCCTCCTCGCGGTAGCCGGTGCGCAGCAGGGAGGACAGGGTGATCGCGGCGTCGCGGAGCCAGGTGTAGCGGTAGTCCCAGTTGCGGACCCCGCCGATGTCCTCGGGGAGCGAGGTCGTCGGGGCCGCGACGATGCCGCCCGTGGGGGCGTACGTCAGGGCCTTCAGGGTGATCAGGGAGCGGATCACCGCCTCGCGGTACGGCCCGTGGTACGTGCAGTGCTCGACCCACTCGCGCCAGAACTCCTCCGTCGCCTCCAGCGAGGCCTCCGGCTCCGGCAGCGGCGGCGGCTCCTTGTGCGAGGGCTGCCACGAGATGGTGAACGCGATCCGGTCACCCGGGGCGACCGTGAAGTCGGCGTACGTCGTCAGCGACTTTCCATAGGTCTCGGCCTCCGTGTCGAACCACACCGAGTCCGGCCCGGCGACCGCCACCGTACGGCCCTCGTGCTTGTGCACCCAGGGGATGACCCGGCCGTAGGAGAACCGCATCCGCAGCGCCGAGCGCATCGGCACCCGGCCGGTGACGCCCTCCACGATCCGGATCAGCTGCGGCGCGCCCTCACGCGGGGGCATGAAATCGGTCACGCGGACCGTGCCGCGCGGGGTGTCCCACTCCGACTCCAGGACCAGCGAGTCGCCCCGGTAGCTCCGCCGGGCGGCCGCGGGCGGCGGGCAGTCGGCGGCGTGGGCCGGGCCGAGCCGCCAGAAGCCGTGCTCCTCGGTGCCCAGCAGACCGGCGAAGATGGCATGCGAGTCGAAGCGGGGCAGGCACAGCCAGTCCACCGTGCCATCCCGGCAGACCAGGGCTGCGGTCTGCATGTCTCCGATGAGTGCGTAGTCTTCGATGCGCCCGGCCACGTGCAACTCCAGTCGAACGGCCACGTCACCCCCGCACACGGGGGCTGTCGCTAGTGCGGTCAAGGGTCGTTGTTATGCGTCGTTGAGCGGTGAAGCAAAGCAGCCCGCCGATCCCTAGGGCAACACGACAGTCTTTGCTCAACGAACTGCCGCGCTCACGTTGTTCCGGGTGGTGCAGGCGGGGGTGTGCCGTCGTTCCGGCCGGGCTCGGCAGAGAGTGTCCGAGCAGGATACGACGCACGTAGATGATCTGCGCGCCGCTCCGGGCAACCTGTGTGGGCCGAACGGGTGAGCAGCGGGTGATAACCATGTGACATGTGCGTGCCTGTGCTGACTCCTGTGACGGGCCGTCCCGTACCCGGACAAGCGCGGAGCGTGGCCGGAAGCCATCCGCGTCAGGCGCTGATACCCTGGTAGCCCGTGGACCGGTGGGCCCCAAAGGAAAAAGCAGGAGTCCCCCGAACCGCAGCGACGGCACCTCCGGAGATCTCCGGCCGGGAAGCCGCTCCGCATCACAGACAGCGACCACGGGAGCCCCCTCTTGGCCATGCCGCCCAAATCCACGACGACCAAGCACATCTTCGTCACCGGGGGCGTCGCCTCCTCGCTCGGCAAGGGCCTGACCGCCTCCAGCCTGGGCATGCTGCTCAAGGCCCGCGGCCTGCGCGTCGTGATGCAGAAGCTCGACCCGTACCTGAACGTCGACCCGGGCACGATGAACCCCTTCCAGCACGGTGAGGTGTTCGTCACCAACGATGGGGCCGAGACCGACCTGGACATCGGACACTACGAGCGCTTCCTCGACCGTGACCTGGACGGCACCGCCAATGTCACTACAGGACAGGTGTACTCGACGGTGATCGCCAAGGAGCGGCGCGGCGAGTACCTGGGCGACACGGTGCAGGTCATCCCGCACATCACCAACGAGATCAAGCACCGCATCCGGCGCATGGCCACCGACGAGGTGGACGTCGTCATCACCGAGGTGGGCGGCACCGTCGGTGACATCGAGTCGCTGCCCTTCCTGGAGACCGTCCGCCAGGTCCGCCACGAGGTCGGCCGGGACAACGTCTTCGTGGTTCATATCTCTCTCCTGCCCTACATCGGGCCCTCCGGCGAGCTGAAGACCAAGCCCACCCAGCACTCCGTCGCCGCCCTGCGCAACATCGGTATCCAGCCCGACGCGATCGTGCTGCGCTGCGACCGCGAGGTGCCGACCGCGATCAAGCGCAAGATCTCGCTGATGTGCGACGTCGACGAGGCCGCCGTGGTCGCCTGCCCCGACGCCCGCTCGATCTACGACATCCCGAAGGTCGTGCACTCCGAGGGCCTCGACGCCTACGTCGTGCGCAAGCTGGACCTGCCGTTCCGTGACGTCGACTGGACCACCTGGGACGACCTGCTGGACCGTGTCCACAATCCCGACCACGAGATCACCCTCGCGCTGGTCGGCAAGTACATCGACCTGCCCGATGCCTATCTGTCGGTCACCGAGGCGCTGCGCGCCGGCGGCTTCGCCAACCGCGCCCGTGTGAAGATCAAGTGGGTCACCTCCGACGACTGCAAGACCCCGGCCGGCGCCAAGGCCCAGCTGTCCGACGTGGACGGCATCTGCATCCCGGGCGGCTTCGGCGACCGCGGTGTGCTCGGCAAGGTCGGCGCGATCAAGTACGCCCGCGAGAACAGGATCCCACTGCTCGGCCTGTGCCTGGGCCTGCAGTGCATCGTGATCGAGGCCGCGCGCAACCTGGCCGACATCCCGGACGCCAACTCCACCGAGTTCGACCCGGCCACCGGCCACCCGGTCATCTCCACCATGGCCGAGCAGCTGGACATCGTCGCCGGCGAGGGCGACATGGGCGGAACGATGCGCCTCGGCATGTACCCGGCGAAGCTCGCCGAGGGCTCGATCGTGCGCGAGGTGTACGACGGCAAGGAGTACGTCGAGGAGCGGCACCGCCACCGGTACGAGGTCAACAACGCCTACCGCGCGGAGCTGGAGAAGAAGGCCGGCATCCTCTTCTCCGGCACGTCGCCGGACGGCAAGCTCGTGGAGTACGTGGAGTACCCGCGCGACGTGCACCCTTACCTGGTGGCCACGCAGGCGCACCCCGAGCTGCGCTCCCGGCCGACGCGTCCGCACCCGCTGTTCGCGGGCCTGGTGAAGGCCGCGGTCGAGCGGAAGATCTCGAAGTAACACAACGGTTGTACGGTGGCCGGGGCGCGCGCATTCAAAACGATCGCGCCCCGGCCGCTTGGCGTTTTGGGGAAGGACAGGGCATGACGATCAAGGACACCCCCGAGGAGTGGGAGATCCGGGCGACGGAGACCCCCTTCGTGGGCAACAAGACCTCGGTCCGCACGGATGATGTGGTCATGCCCGACGGTTCGGTGGCCCGCCGCGACTACCAGGTTCACCCCGGCTCGGTCGCCGTGCTCGCCCTGGACGAGGAGGACCGGGTGCTGCTGATCAACCAGTACCGCCACCCGGTGCGGCACAAGCTGTGGGAGATCCCGGCCGGTCTGCTCGACGTGCCCGGCGAGAACCCGCTGCACGCCGCCCAGCGCGAGCTGTACGAGGAGGCGCACGTCAAGGCCGAGGACTGGCGGGTGCTGACCGACGTCTACACCACACCCGGCGGCTGCGACGAGGCCGTACGGATCTTCCTCGCCCGCGATCTGTCCGAGGCGGAGGGCGAGCGGTTCGAGGCGGAGCACGAGGAGACCGACATGGAGCACGCACGCGTGCCGGTCGAGGAACTGGTGCGCCGGGTCCTGGCCGGTGATGTGCACAACAACTGCCTGGTCGTCGGCGTCCTCTCCCTGGTCGCCGCGCGCGGCGGCGACGGCCTCGACGCACTCCGCCCGGCCGGCGCCCCCTGGCCGGCCCGCCCCTTCCAGTCCTGATCAGCAGCCGCGCCCTGGCCCTGGCCGCAGCTGGGGTCGTGCCGCGCCGGTCGCCTGGTACTGGTCCGCGCTTGTGGTCCGGTTCTGGGCTGCAGCCGTGGCCCGGTTCCGGGCGGCGCCTGTTGGTCCGGTCCTGTGCCGCGACTGTGGCCTTGTCTGGTCCGCACTTGTGGTCCGGTCCTGGGCTGCAGCCGTGGCCCCGGTTCCGGGCCGGCGCCTGTGATTCGGTCCCGGGCCGAGGACTCTGCGGTCGGGTCCTGTGCCGTGCCGGGGATCCGGTCATGGTCTGTGCCCGTGGCCTGGTCCTGTGCCGTACCTGTGGTCCGGTCCTGAGCCGCAGCCGTCGCCCGGTTCTGGGTCGGCGCCCGTGGTCCGGTCCTGTGCCGTGCCCGTCGCCTGGTCCCGGTCCGCGTCTGTGGTCCGGTTCTGGGCTGCAGCCGTGGCCCGGTTCTGGGCCCGCACCTATTGGTCCGGTCCTGGGCCGTCCCCCGTGGGCTGGTCCTGTGCCGTGCCTGTGATCCGGTCCCGGGCCGTGCCTGTGGTCGGCCCTCAGCCGCAGTCGTCGCCCGGTCCTGTGCCGCGCGCCCATGGTCTGGTCCTGTGCAGCGCCAGTCGCCCGGTCCAGGGCCGCACCCGTCGCCCGGTCAAAGGCCGCCCCCGTCGCCCGACCCTGGGCCGCACCCGTGGCCCTGTTCCTGATCCGCGCCCGGCGTTCGGAACCGTGGTCGATCGGCGTGCTGGTGTGACGATCGGCTGATCCGATCAGGGGATCCGTCCGTCGCGCTCGTCACGGCACCTCGCAGGGCGTGAACTAGGCTCTTGCACGCCCGTAGCGGAAGATCCGGCGGGCTTGCGCGTGCGGTGGGACGGGAGTGTGGCCCGTGACGGATCAGGCGGTGGACACGGACGGCGTGCGACTGTCGGCGCACGAGGGCACACAAGACCTTTTCCTGGGCCGCACAAGGGAGTTGAAGGAGCTGCGCGCCGACATCGAGCGCGCGGGACTGGACACCCTCTCCGGCCGCAAGGCGCCACGCGCGCGTGTGCTGCTGATCGCGGGCCGCCCCGGATCCGGCCGGACCGCCCTGGCCGAGGAACTCGTCCGGCAGCTCGGGGACCGTTACCCGGACGGGGTGCTGCGGGCCCGGCTGAGCGAGCCCGGCGGCACCCCCGTCCCCGTCGGGCGCGCCGCCCGCGAGCTGCTCGCCGCGCTGGAGCTGCCGGCCCCGGCCGGCGCCGCCGAGGACGACCTCACCGAGGCGCTGCGCACCGCCCTCGCCGACCGGCGCGCCCTGCTGCTCCTGGACGACGCGGCCGGCGCCGAGCAGGTCGACGCGCTGCTCCCGCAGGCCCCGGACTCCCTGGTGGTGGCCGTCTCCTCGGGCCCGCTCACCGGGATCGCGGACGTCCGCCCCTGCACCCTGGGCGGCCTGGACACCAAGTCGGCGGTGGAACTCCTCAGCCGCTACACCGGCACCGTCCGCATCACGGTCGACCCACACGCCGCCGAGAGCCTGGTCGAGGCCTGCCATGGCCATCCGACCGCCCTGGTACTGGCCGGCGGCTGGCTCGCCGCCCACCCCAAGGCCGCCGTCTCCGACCTCGCCAAACGGCTGCACACGGCCGCCGAAGACGGCCCGGACGGCACCCCGCTCGCCCGTGTCTTCCGGCACGTCCTCGGTGACCTGCCCGGCCCGGCCGCCCGGATACTGCGCCTGCTCTCCCTCGCCCCGGCCGGTTTGATCGACCCGCACACCGCCTCGGCCCTCGCCGGCTGCTCGGTGAGCGCCGCCCGCGTTTCCCTGGACGAGTTCGTCGCCCTCGGGCTGCTGCGCGCGGTGGACTCCCCGCTGCCCCAGTACGACGTCCCCGGCTGCCTGCAGCCGCTGCTGCGCGCCCGCGCCGAGAGCCAGGAACGGCCCGCGGAGCTGCAGCTGGCCCGGGCCCGAATGCTGGAGCGGACCGTTCGGCTGCTGCAGTCGTGCCGGGCGATCACCGAGACGGACAGCCCGCAGGCCCGGGAGAAGCTGAGCGCCATGCCTCGCGAGGTGCGCTTCCCCAACCCCAGGGCCGCCGCCGACTGGCTGCGCGTCCGGCGCCCCGCGCTGCTCGCGTGCGCACGGCTGGCGGTGGCCGACGGCGAGCTGGACACCCTCGCCCGACGGCTGATGTCCCAGCTGGTCAGGGCCATGGTGGCGCATGTCGGCACGCAGGCCGCGGCGGCCGACCTGTACGAGCTGCACAGCCTGGTCCTCGATGTCGCCGAGCGCCGCGGGCTGGCCCGGGAGCAGGCCGCGGCCCTGCTGAACCTGGGCGACGTGGACGCGCAGACCGGCCGTACCCGGGACGCGTTGGCACGCTATCGGTCGGCTCTGGACGCCGGACGCAGAGCAAATGACCCGTACGCCGCCGGTCGCGCAATGGAATCCGTAGGTGGTGCCTACCAGGAACTCGGGGACTACGACCGGGCCACGGACTGGTTCGGCCGGGCCCTCGCCGAGCGACTGGCGCGCGGCGAGCCCGAGCAGGCCGCCCGGCTGTACGGCCGGATCGCCACCGCCCACACCTACGCGGGCCGCTACGGCGAGGCCCTGCGGAACTGGCGGGCCGCCGTCGCGGGCTACCGCAGGAGCGGCGATGTCACCGCCCACGCACGGGCGTTGAGCGAGCTGGCCCGGGTGCAGGAGTACGCGGGACGGTTCGAGGAGTCCCTGCACACCTGCCACGAGGCGCTGGAGTGGGCGCGCCGCGCCGACGACCTCCGGTTGCAGGCCGCGCTGCACCTCCGGCTGGCCGACACGCTGGAGCACCTGGGGGACCCGGCTGCCGCCCGTCTGCACCGCGCGACGGCCGGGCGCATGCTGGACGAGGAGGGATCGGAGGACGAGGCAAGCCCCAAACAGGACGCCAATGCCTGCGAAATCCGCAGTGCATCCAGCGAAGATTGATGCAATGAAAGGCTAGACAGTCGGAACACCTTCATTAAACTGGCTCTGCCGCACGTTCTCCTGCGGTGTCTCCCGGTATGCCCTTGCATGTCTGGGTACGTCTGTAAAGCACCCCCATACCCTCTGAGCCAAGGACCGTGATCGACGTGAAGGTCGGCATCCCCCGCGAGGTCAAGAACAACGAGTTCCGGGTGGCCATCACCCCCGCCGGTGTGCATGAGCTGGTGCGCAACGGCCACCAGGTCGTCATCGAGCGGGGCGCCGGCCTCGGCTCCTCCATCACGGACGAGGAGTATGTCTCCGCCGGTGCCGCGATCCTGGACACCGCCGACGAGGTGTGGGCCACCGCCGACCTGCTGCTGAAGGTGAAGGAGCCCATCGCGGAGGAGTACCACCGTCTCCGCAAGGACCAGATCCTCTTCACCTACCTGCACCTGGCCGCCTCCAAGGAGTGCACGGACGCGCTGATCGAGTCCGGCACCACGGCCATCGCCTACGAGACCGTCGAGCTGCCCAACCGCGCCCTGCCGCTGCTGGCCCCGATGTCCGAGGTCGCGGGCCGGCTGGCCCCGCAGGTCGGCGCCTACCACCTGATGCGCGCGGCCGGCGGCCGTGGCGTGCTGCCCGGTGGCGTCCCCGGTGTGACCCCGGCCAAGGCCGTCGTCATCGGCGGCGGTGTCTCCGGCTGGAACGCCACCCAGGTCGCCGTCGGCATGGGCTTCGAGGTGACCCTGCTCGACCGTGACATCAACAAGCTGCGCGAGGCCGACAAGATCTTCGGCACGAAGGTCAAGGCGATCATGTCCAACTCGTTCGAGCTGGAGAAGGCCGTCCTCGACGCAGACCTCGTCATCGGCGCGGTCCTCATCCCGGGCGCCAAGGCCCCGAAGCTGGTCACCAACGAGCTGGTGGCCCGCATGAAGCCCGGAAGTGTCCTTGTCGACATCGCGATCGACCAGGGCGGCTGCTTCGAGGACTCCCGCCCGACGACGCACGCCGAGCCGACCTTCCAGGTGCACAACTCGGTCTTCTACTGCGTCGCCAACATGCCCGGCGCGGTGCCCAACACCTCCACCAACGCCCTCACCAACGCGACGCTGCCCTACATCGTCTCCCTCGCCAACAACGGCTGGGTCGAGGCGCTGCGCCGTGACGCCGCGCTCGCCAAGGGTCTCAACACCCATGACGGCAAGGTCGTTTACAAGGAGGTCGCCGAGGCCCACGGCCTGGAGCACGTGGAGCTGGAGACCCTGCTCGGCTGAGGTAAAAGGCGATTCGTCAACACGACTCGTCAACAGCGCGCAACCGGCCGGACCTTGCCCGACAAGGTCCGGCCGGATGTGTGTATGGTCACTTGGCGACTCTTGGTCAACTCGCCTCGAACGCAACCCTTGGACCGATTCGTACACCGGTGAAACCTGCTGTGCGACGGCCGTACGCCCTTGACAGCGAGATGTTTCATTGCCGACACATCCTGCCGGGTCCGGCGGATTGTGTTGCTGCGGACCGCCGACACGCCATAGAGTCGCCAACCGTCGGCATGGTGCCACGCTGACCTTGTCTAGAAGTTTCCTGGTCACCAAGGAGGTAAGACGACTTGTGAATGAGTCGACATTTTCTCCCGGGGGTGGTCAACCAGGAATGCCTGCACGGGGCCAGGGCCCCGCGGGATTCGAGGCTGTCGGCTCCGTAGCTGTGCGCACCTTCGCAGCCCACCAGAGTCCGGGTCCGCAGACCGCCCGGACAGCACACCAGAGCATGGATGGCCATCACGTGAACGCCATGGCCGGCGACGGAAGTGGCGCGCCCCACAACCAATTCGCCGACTACGACGAACTGCCCGAGGGGCACTTCTACGACCCCGACGCCGAGTACGAGCCCGATCCGGAGTACGCGGCCACGCTCGCGCCCGACGCGGCCCGCCAGCGCCGTGAGCGCATCGGCCCGACCGGACGCCCGCTGCCGTACTTCCCGATCCCCGGACCGCTGACCGACCACGGCCCCGCGAAGATCATCGCGATGTGCAACCAGAAGGGCGGCGTCGGCAAGACCACGTCGACCATCAACCTGGGTGCCGCGCTCGCGGAGTACGGCCGGCGCGTGCTGCTCGTGGACTTCGACCCGCAGGGCGCGCTGTCGGTGGGTCTCGGCGTCAACCCGATGGAACTCGACCTGACGGTCTACAACCTGCTCATGGAGCGGGGCATGTCGGCGGACGAGGTCCTGCTGAAGACCGCGGTCCCCAACATGGACCTGCTGCCGTCCAACATCGACCTGTCGGCCGCCGAGGTCCAGCTGGTCTCCGAGGTGGCCCGTGAGTCGACGCTGCAGCGCGCCCTGAAGCCGCTGATGCCCGACTACGACTACATCGTGATCGACTGTCAGCCCTCGCTCGGCCTGCTCACCGTGAACGCCCTGACGGCCGCTCACAAGGTGATCGTGCCGCTGGAGTGCGAGTTCTTCGCCCTGCGCGGCGTGGCCCTGCTGACCGAGACCATCGAGAAGGTCCAGGAGCGGCTCAACCCCGAGCTGGAACTGGACGGCATCCTCGCCACGATGTACGACTCGCGCACGGTCCACAGCCGTGAGGTCCTGGCCCGTGTGGTCGAGGCGTTCGACGACCACGTGTACCACACGGTCATCGGCCGCACGGTGCGCTTCCCGGAGACCACGGTCGCCGGTGAGCCGATCACCACGTACGCCTCCAACTCCGTCGGTGCCGCCGCCTATCGCCAGCTCGCCAGGGAGGTGCTCGCCCGGTGTCACGCCGAGTGAGTCTGCCCGGGGCCGACGAACTCTTCCGTACGACAGGGGGGACGGCACTGCAGCCGTCGACTCCCCGCCGCTCGGCCAACGGTGAGGCCCGGGTGCCGGCTCCCGCGGGGGAGAGCGACGGCGCGGCCGCCGCCGAGGACGCACCGCCGTCGGTGCCGGTCCAGAGCGGTGACGGCGAGGGCGCGGAGCATGCCGCGGCGGAGGCCGAGCAGGACGCGGCCGGCGAGTCCCGCACCCGCCCGGCGCGGCGGCAGGCGGCGCAGGACGGTTCTGGTGAGCCCTCCGCCGCGGCGCCGCGGAAGCGGGGGCGGGCGGCGGCGCGGCGGCCCAGTGGGCGCGAGCGGCACGACGAGAAGATCACGGTGTATGTGTCGGCCGAGGAGCTGATGGACCTCGAACACGCCCGTCTGGTGCTCCGCGGCGAGCACGGGCTCGCCGTCGACCGCGGGCGCATCGTCCGCGAGGCGGTGGCCGTGGTCCTGGCCGACCTGGAGTCCCGCGGGGACGCGAGCATCCTCGTACGCCGGCTGCGGGGGCGGTAGGGGTAGCCTGCGGGGGCTATGACCTCGAACGACGTTCCCCTCCCCGGCACCGGCGCCGGCCGCCGGCGTGCGCTGGGGCGGGGTCCGGGGGCCCCGCGAGTGGCTCCGCCGGTTGCGCCGGAGAGCGAGCCGATGGCTGAGGCCGAGGTTCCGGCGCAGGCGGGTGAGCCCGACGGCCTGCCGGAAGAGGCACCCGTAGCCACCCCACCCGAGGAACCGCCACCCGCCGAGCCGCAAGCCCCCGCAGTCACCGAGCCCGAACCTCCCGCAGCCGCCGTGCCGGAAGTGCCGGTAGCTGCCGGCTCCGATGGGTCCGCGCCCGCCGTGCCGGAAGTGCAGGTGGCCGCCGAGTCGGCAGCTCCCGCAGTCGCTGGGCCGGAAGTGCTGGTGGCCGCCGGGCCGGAGGCTTTGGCAGTCGCCGGGCCCGAAGCTTTCGCATTCGCCGGGCCGGAAGTGCCCGCAGCCGGCGACCCGGAAGTGCCGGTAGGTGCTGGCTCCGATGGGTCCGTGCCCGCCGGGCCGGAAGTGCTGGTGACCGCAGAGTCGGAGGCTTTCGCATTCGCCGGGCCGGAAGTGCCCGCAGCCGGCGACCCGGAAGTGCCGGTAGCTGCCGGCTCCGATGGGTCCGCGCCCGCCGGGCCGGAAGTGCTGGTGACCGCCGAGTCGGAGGCTTTCGCATTCGCCGGGCCGGAAGTGCCCGCAGCCGGCGACCCGGAAGTGCCGGTAGCTGCCGGCTCCGATGGGTCCGCGCCCGCCGGGCCGGAAGTGCAGGTGGCCGCCGGGCCGGAGGCTTTGGCAGTCGCCGGGCCGGCAGCTCTCGCGCCCGGTGAGCCGGAAGTGCTCGTGGCCGCCGAGGCCAAAGCTCCCGTAGCCGCTGAACCCGGAGAGGCCGTGGAGTCCCAGGGCTCCGTCGACGGTGTTTTCAAGGTGCGGCTCGCCAACTTCGAGGGGCCCTTCGATCTGCTCCTTCAGTTGATCTCCAAGCACAAGCTGGACGTCACCGAGGTCGCCCTCTCCAAGGTCACCGACGAGTTCATGGCGCACATCCGGGCCATGGGGCCCGACTGGGACCTGGATCAGACGACCGAGTTCCTTGTCGTCGCCGCCACGCTGCTCGATCTGAAGGCGGCCCGGCTGCTGCCCGCCGCCGAGGTCGAGGACGAGGCCGACCTGGCGCTGCTGGAGGCGCGGGACCTGCTGTTCGCGCGGCTGCTGCAGTACCGCGCGTACAAACAGATCGCGGACATCTTCAACCGGCGGCTCGATGAGGAAGCCCGGCGCTGGCCCCGTACCGTCGGCCTGGAACCGCACCACGCCGAGCTGCTGCCCGAGGTCGTCATCAGCATCGGCCCCGAGGGCTTCGCCAGGCTCGCGGTCAAGGCGATGCAGCCCAGGCCCAAGCCACAGGTGTACGTCGACCACATCCACGCCCCGCTGGTCAGCGTGCAGGAGCAGGCCGGAATCGTGGTCGCGCGGCTGAAGGAGCTGGGCGAGGCCAGCTTCCGGGCGCTGGTCGAGGACACCGACGACACCCTCACCGTCGTGGCCCGGTTCCTCGCCCTGCTGGAGCTGTACCGCGAGAAGGCCGTCGCCCTGGAACAGGAGACCGCGCTCGGCGAGCTGCTCGTGCGCTGGACCGGCGGGGACACCGACACCGCACCGATGGTCACCGACGAGTTCGACCGGCCGCCGGAGCAGCCCAAGGAGGACAAGAAGGTATGAGCGAGACCACAGAGGTCCCCCAGGGGCTGCGCGGCGTCGCCGATCTCGACCTCAAACCCGCCCTGGAGGCGATGCTCATGGTCGTGGACGAGCCCGCGACCGAGGAGCACCTCGCCAAGCTGCTGGAGCGGCCGCGGCGCCAGGTCGCGGACGCGTTGCGTGAGCTGGCCGACGAGTACACCGTGCAGGGCCGCGGCTTCGAGCTGCGGTTCGTCGCGGGCGGCTGGCGCTTCTACACCCGCGCCGACTACGCGCCCGCGGTCGAGCGGCTGGTCCTGGACGGCCAGACCGCCCGGCTCACCCAGGCCGCGCTGGAGACCCTCGCGGTCGTCGCCTACCGCCAGCCGGTCAGCCGCAGCCGTGTCTCCGCCGTACGCGGAGTCAACTGCGACGGTGTGATGCGCACCCTCCTGCAACGGGGTCTGGTCGAGGAGGCGGGCACGGAACCCGAAACAGGTGCGATCCTGTACAGGACGACGAACTACTTCCTGGAGCGGATGGGCCTGCGTGGCCTGGACGAGCTTCCGGAGCTCGCGCCCTTCCTCCCGGAGGCGGAGGCGATCGAGGCCGAGACCCAGGAAGGGGTTCCGTCGTTCGACCCGGACGCGCCCGACGCGCCCGGTGCTCAGGACGCAGACGACTAAGACGGAAACCTTGATGCGAAGCAGCGGCAGCGGCAGGAACAGCGGCGGGCGCGGTAACTACCGCGGCGCCGGCAACAACCGGGACGAGCGACAGGGGCAGGGCCGTCCCCGCAAGCCCCGCCCCGAGGAGCGCCGCTACGACGTGGGCCCGGCCGCCTCGAAGGACGGCTCCAAGTCGGGGCGCGGCGGCGCGGCCCGCGGCGGCGCCAAGGGCGGCCCCAAGCAGCCCCAGCAGAGCGGCGGGCGCGGCCGTACGGCCCCCGCGCGCTCGCGTGAGTACGAGGCGCGCGCCGAGGAGCGCAACCGGGAGCGCTACGCCGGCAAGAAGGACATCAAGCTGCCCAAGACCTTCCCGGGCGCGGAGCAGGAGGGCGAGCGGCTGCAGAAGGTCCTCGCGCGCGCCGGCTACGGCTCGCGGCGGGCCTGCGAGGAGCTGATCGAGCAGGCACGGGTCGAGGTCAACGGCGAGATCGTCCTGGAGCAGGGCCGCCGGGTCGACCCGGAGAAGGACGAGGTCAAGGTCGACGGCCTGACGGTCGCGACGCAGTCGTACCAGTTCTTCTCGCTGAACAAGCCCGCCGGTGTCGTCTCCACGATGGAGGACCCGGAAGGGCGGCAGTGCCTCGGGGACTACGTCACCAACCGCGAGACGCGGCTTTTCCACGTGGGCCGGCTGGACACCGAGACCGAGGGCGTCATCCTGCTCACCAACCACGGTGAGCTGGCGCACCGCCTGACCCACCCCAAGTACGGCGTGAAGAAGACCTACCTCGCGGCGATCGTCGGCCCGATCCCGCGCGACCTGGGCAAGCGCCTGAAGGACGGCATCCAGCTGGAGGACGGTTACGCGCGCGCGGACCACTTCCGGGTCGTGGAGCAGACCGGCAAGAACTACCTGGTCGAGGTGACCCTGCACGAGGGCCGCAAGCACATCGTCCGGCGCATGCTGGCCGAGGCCGGCTTCCCGGTCGACAAACTGGTCCGCACCGCCTTCGGCCCGATCACCCTCGGCGACCAGAAGTCGGGCTGGCTGCGGCGCCTGTCCAACACCGAGGTCGGGATGCTCATGAAGGAAGTCGACCTCTAAGCCGACGACGCAAACGCCTTGCCGCGATCACCATCCCCCTTTATTGTCAGGATGACGATAAAGGGGGATGGTGATCCTATGTCCAAGCGCGCGGCCACCGGGGCCATGCTGGGCCTCGCCCTCGGGGACGCCCTCGGCTTCCCGACCGAGTTCAACGACGTACCGTCGATCCTCGCCAAGTGCGGGCCCTGGCGGGAGATGGAGCTGCCGCGGCGCGCCTTCGTCTCCGACGACACCCAGATGACCCTCGCCGTCGGGCGCGCGCTCGGGACGGCCATGGGGCGCGGGTATCTCGCGCCCAAGCGGCTGGAGCGGCCGCTGCGCGAGGAGTTCGTGGACTGGTACGACTCGCCGGAGAACAACCGCGCCCCGGGCCGCACCTGCCTGACCGCGTGCGCCTCGCTGAAGGAGGAGGGCCGCGCCTGGCAGGACGCCAGTCAGGTCGGCTCCAAGGGCTGCGGGGCCAACATGCGGGTCGCCCCCGTCGGGCTCGCCCCCGGCCTGAGCGACGAACAGCGCGCCGGTGCGGCCCAGTTGCAGTCCGCGCTCACCCACGGCCACCCGACCGCGCTCGCCGCCTCGGACCTCACCGCCCGCGCGGTCCACCTGCTCGCCCAGGGCACCGACCCGACGGGTCTGGTCGGACAGCTGCGCTCGTACGCCCTCGACCACCGCACGCACTACGACCACACCTGGCTCGGCGACCTGTGGACCCGCTCCCAGGACCCCGGCCCCGAGCACTTCATCGCGCGCGGCTGGGACGATTGCCTGGCCGCCCTAGACCGGCTCCAGGAGGCCGTGCGGACCGTCTCCCCGGAGACCGACCCGTGCCTGGCCACCGGCGCGGGCTGGATCGCCGAGGAGGCCCTCGCCACCGGACTGCTGTGCTTCCTGCTCTTCCCCGACGAGCCCGTCACCGCCCTGCGCCGGGCCGCCTGTTCCTCCGGCGACTCCGACTCCGTCGCCTGCCTCACCGGCGCCTTCGCGGGTGCGTGGCTGGGCGAGGGGGCCTGGCCGGCCGACTGGACCGAGCGGATCGAGTACCGGGGCGATCTGTTGGCGCTGGGCACGCTCTGGGACGCTTAGCCCCATGATCGACGACCTCGGCATCGACCTGAAGCCCGTGGTCGCGGAGCAGCCCGACCCCCTGCTGTTCGCGACCGTGTCCGGAGCCCATCTGTACGGCTTCCCCTCGCAGGACTCCGACGTGGACCTGCGGGGCGTCCATCTGCTCCCGGCGGCCGACCTCGTCGGGCTGCGCGAGCCGGAGGAGACCCGCTCCCGGGCCTGGGTGCGCTACGGCGTCGAACTGGACCTCGTCACCCACGATCTGCGCAAGTTCGTACGGCTGATGCTGCGCCGCAACGGCTATGTGCTGGAGCAGCTGCTCTCGCCGCTGGTCGTGCACACCGGGGACACGCACCGGGAGCTGGCCGCGCTCGCCCCCGGCGTCCTCACCAGCCACCACGCCCACCACTACCGGGGATTCGCGGTGACCCAGTGGCGGCTGTTCGAGAAGACCGGCGAACTCAAGCCGCTGCTCTACACGTTCCGGGTGCTGCTCACCGGCATCCACCTCATGCGCAGCGGCGAGGTCCAGGCCCACCTGCCCACGCTGCTGGAGCAGCTCGACGCCCCCGGCTATCTGCCCGAGCTGATCGCTGCCAAGGCGGAGCGGGAGCACGGCAGCGCGGACATCCCGCACGCGCGCGTGGAGGCCGACGTGGAGCGGCTGCACGCCGAGCTCGACGAGGCACAGGCCGCCTCAGCCCTGCCCGACGCGCCCGATGCGTACGACGCCCTGCACGACTTCGTGGTCCGCGTGCGTCTGGAAGGCTGAGTCCCGGCGCACCCGGAACAGGAAGTCGGCCACGCGCGCGTGGTCCGGTTCGGGCGGGAGCGGCGTGCGGTGCAGGGCCTGTTCCGTCTCCGTCCCGAGCCGGGCCATCCACCTCTCGACCTCGGCCCAGGGGACCTCGCCCCGCTTCACCGCGAGCAGGGGCTCGCGCCGGTCGCCGACGTCGAGCCGCAGCTCGCCCGTGCGCAGCAGGTCCCGGGCGCTCATCAGCAGGCGCAGCAGATGCATGGCGTGCTTCCAGCGCGGGGCGCCCTGCGTGCGAATGTCGGCGTCCAGTTTCCTGCGCTGGCCCAGGGCGTAGCGGGTGAAGGTGTCGTAGGCCCGGCGGGAGAGGAAGGCCGCGCGCAGGGACAGCAGCTCCCGGCCGGTGTCGTCCAGCCGCTCCACCAGCGGGGAGTGCAGGCACTCCAGGATGTTCGGGTTGCCGCGCAGCGCCAGCTCGCAGAACCGCTCCAGCTCCCAGGAGAACTGCTCCTCGCCCGGCCCCTCCACATGCGTCGGCGGCTTCTCGAACCGCCAGAAGAGGGGGGTGGGGGCGAGGAACACACCCCGCCGGTCGGTGTCGCTCGTGTCCGTGGCCAGACCGAAGGCCCGGGAACCCATGACACAGGCGTAGACGGTGTGGTCGCGTACCAGGGTCTCGGGCTGCATGCCGGGAGCGTACGCCGAGCCCTCACGTCAGTTTGATCGAATTTCCCTCCACCTTGATCGACTCCTTGGGCAGCGGCCGCTTCGCCGGGCCGTGGGCCACCGAACCGTCCCCGATGTGGAACTTGCTGCCGTGGCAGGGGCAGTTGATCGTGCCGTTCGCGACCGTGCTCACCGTGCAGCCCAAGTGCGTGCAGATCGCCGAGAACGCCTTGAAGTCACCCTTCTTGGGCTGAGTGACGACGACCTTCTTGTCCTTGAAGATCTTGCCGCCACCCTCCGGGATGTCACTGGTCCTGGCCAGCTCCTCGCCCGCGCTCGTGGTGCCGCCGCCACCGCATGCCGCGACGGGTGCGACGACCGCCGCCGCACCCGTCGCCAGAACCGTGCGCCGCGTCGCGCCCTCAGCCATGCCGACCTCCGTACAACACGTCGAATTCGGTAAATGCCGGATTCCCCGCATCGTCTCAGCGGTCGGGCGCCGTGCGCTTCGTGCGCGCGTGCTGACTACGCTGGACGGACCAAGAAAAGATCCGCACGTCAGCAGGGAGCAGCGCCGTGGCGGTACGAGCGGTCCGGGGGGCCGTCCCGGTCGGGCGGAACGCGGCCGGACACAGGGACGAGCAGGTCGCAGCCGGCATCAGCCGCGTCCGCCTCGGCGTCGCGGCCGCCCCGCGGGGGGACATCGCGCCGTGAGAACCGCACTCGTCATCGGCACCGGCCTCATCGGCACCTCAGTCGCCCTGGCCCTCGTCCAGCGCGGCGTCACCGTCCACCTCGCCGACCACGACCCCCAGCAGGCCCGTACGGCCACCGCACTGGGCGCCGGCACCGACGAGGCCCCCGAGGGCCCGGTCGACCTGGCGATCGTGGCCGCCCCTCCCGCCCATGTGGCCGGCGTGCTCGCCGACGCCATGCGCCGGGGTGTGGCCCGCGGCTATGTCGACGTGGCCAGCGTCAAGGGCGGCCCGCGCCGCGAGCTGGAGGCGCTCGGCCTGGACCTGTCGGCGTACATCGGCACCCACCCCATGTCCGGCCGGGAGAAGTCCGGCCCGCTGGCCGCGAGCGCCGACCTCTTCGAGGGCCGTCCCTGGGTGCTCACCCCGACCCGGGACACCGACACCGAGGTGCTGAACCTCGCCCTGGAGCTGGTCTCGCACTGCCGGGCGGTGCCGGTCGTCATGGACGCCGACGCCCACGACCGCGCCGTCGCCCTCGTCTCCCACATGCCCCACCTGGTGTCCAGCATGGTCGCCGCGCGCCTGGAGAACGCCGAGGAGGCCGCTGTACGGCTGTGCGGGCAGGGCATCCGGGACGTGACCCGGATCGCCGCCTCCGACCCGCGCATGTGGATCGACATCCTGTCCGCCAACCCGGGACCGGTCGCCGACCTGCTCTCCGACGTGGCCGCCGACCTGGGCGAGACCGTCGAGGCACTGCGCGCCCTGCAGTCCTCCGACGAGGACAAGCGGCGTGAGGGCACCGCCGGCATCGAGGACGTGCTGCGCCGCGGGAACGCGGGCCAGGTGCGGGTACCGGGTAAGCACGGGTCCGCTCCGCGGGTCTACGAGGTCGTGGCGGTCTTGATCGACGACCAGCCGGGGCAGCTGGCCCGTATCTTCGCCGACGCGGGACGGGCCGGGGTCAACATCGAGGACGTGCGGATCGAGCATGCGACGGGGCAGCAGGCCGGTCTGGTGCAGCTGATGGTGGAGCCGAAGGCGGTACCGGTGCTGACGGCCGCCCTCCGGGAGCGCGGGTGGGCCCTGCGGCAGTAGCCCGCCGATGTCCGCGCCCGCGCCCGCAGGGCCGGACGAGTGACCCGCACCCAGTAACCTTGTGCAGGGCGCTCTCGCCCCCGCACCCGCCCACACCGCACCAGGAAGGTGTCCCTCCGTGGAAAACGGCGCCGCCCCGACCGCCAAGCCCGTGATCGTCGCGATCGACGGCCCCTCCGGCACGGGCAAGTCGAGCACGTCGAAGGCCGTCGCCGCACAGCTCGGCCTGAGCTACCTGGACACCGGCGCCCAGTACCGGGCGATCACCTGGTGGATGGTGAACAACGGCATCGACCTGGAGGACCCGACCGCCATCGCCGCCGTCGCGGGCAAGCCGGAGATCGTCTCCGGCACCGACCCGGCCGCCCCGGCCATCACGGTCGACGGCGTCGACGTGTCCGGCCCGATCCGCACCCAGGAGGTCACCTCCAAGGTCAGCGCGGTCAGCGCGGTGCCCGAGGTGCGCGCCCGGATCACCGAGCTGCAGCGCTCGCTTGCCGTCGGCGCCGGGAACGGCATCGTGGTCGAGGGCCGTGACATCGGTACGACCGTCCTCCCGGACGCCGACCTGAAGATCTTCCTCACCGCCTCCCCGGAGGCCCGTGCGGCCCGCCGCAGCGGTGAGCTGAAGGGCGCCGACATCCACGCCACCCGCGAGGCGCTGATCAAGCGGGACGCGGCCGACTCCTCCCGCAAGACCTCGCCGCTCGCCAAGGCCGGCGACGCGGTCGAGGTGGACACCACCGAGCTCACCCTCGCCCAGGTCATCGAGTGCGTCGTCACCCTGGTCGAGGAGAAGCGGGCCGGGAAGTGAGCCTTCCGTCAGCTCCCGCGGAGAAGCTGCCCTCGGAGCGGGGCGCCGAGGTCGGGCGGCGCATCGGCGTCGGCCTGATGCACGGGCTGTTCAGGCCGCGCGTGCTCGGCGCCTGGAAGGTGCCCAGGAGCGGTCCGGTGATCTTCGCCGTGAACCACTCCCACAACATCGACGGCCCGATGGTCATGGGCGTGGCACCCCGGCCCACGCACTTCCTGATCAAGCAGGAGGCGTTCGTCGGCCCGCTGGACCCCTTCCTGACCGGCATCGGCCAGGTGAAGGTGGACCGCGCCACCGCCGACCGCGCCGCGATCACCCGGGCTCTCGGCGTGCTGGAGGCCGGGGGAGTGCTGGGCATCTTCCCGGAGGGCACCCGGGGCGAGGGCGACTTCGCCTCGCTGCGCGCCGGGCTCGCCTACTTCGCCGTACGCAGCGGGGCACCGATCGTGCCCATAGCCGTACTGGGAAGTTCCGACCGGCGCGGGCGGTTGATAAAGGGGCTCCCGCCCCTGCGTTCGCGCATAGACGTCGTCTTCGGCGACCCCTTCGAGGCGGGCGACGGCAGCGGCCGGCGCACCCGCAGGGCGCTGGACGAGGCGACCGAGCGCATCCAGAAGCAGCTCACCAGCCACCTGGAAAACGCCAGGCGCCTGACCGGGCGCTAGGCGACACTTGAGTAGTGGATCAGCCCACCAGGGGTCATCCCGTCAGGGGCCTGTTCCACCGATCACCACGAAGAACGACGAGGTACGGACTACATGAACGACGACATCCAGCCCGGCGACTCGGCTGAGCACGAGTACGACCACGGGGCTCTCGGCGACGCCGAGTACGCGGAGTTCATGGAGCTCGCCGCGGAAGAGGGCTTCGACATCGAGGACGTCGAGGGCGCCATCGAGGCGGCGGGCCACGGTCCGCTGCCCGTGCTCGCCGTCGTCGGCCGCCCCAATGTCGGCAAGTCGACCCTGGTGAACCGGATCATCGGCCGCCGCGAGGCCGTTGTCGAGGACAAGCCGGGCGTCACCCGCGACCGCGTCACCTACGAGGCCGAATGGGCCGGCCGCCGCTTCAAGGTCGTCGACACCGGCGGCTGGGAGCAGGA
Source organism: Streptomyces sp. NPDC002076 (assembly GCF_053593835.1). Classification (NCBI taxonomy): domain Bacteria; kingdom Bacillati; phylum Actinomycetota; class Actinomycetes; order Kitasatosporales; family Streptomycetaceae; genus Streptomyces; species Streptomyces sp. NPDC002076. The sequence continues at coordinate 224,672 of NZ_JBSFDI010000014.1, read as the reverse complement.
CGTCCTCGGCATCGACGCCTCCGTGGCCGCCCAGGCCGAGTACGCCATCGAGGCGGCCGACGCGGTCGTCTTCGTCGTGGACGCCAAGGTCGGCGCGACGGACACCGACGAGGCGGTCGTACGGCTGCTGCGCAAGGCCGGCAAGCCGGTGGTGCTGTGCGCCAACAAGGTCGACGGCCCGAGCGGCGAGGCCGACGCGGCCTACCTGTGGAGCCTCGGCCTCGGTGAGCCGCACCCCGTCTCGGCGCTGCACGGCCGCGGCACCGGCGACATGCTCGACGCGGTGCTGGAGGTACTGCCGGACGCGCCGCGCGAGACCTTCGGCGGCACCGGCATCGGCGGCCCGCGCCGGATCGCCCTGATCGGCCGCCCGAACGTCGGCAAGTCCTCCCTGCTGAACAAGGTGGCCGGTGAGGAGCGCGTCGTCGTCAACGAGCTGGCGGGCACCACCCGTGACCCGGTCGACGAACTGATCGAACTGGGCGGCGTGACCTGGAAGTTCGTGGACACCGCGGGCATCCGCAAGCGCGTCCACCTCCAGCAGGGCGCCGACTACTACGCCTCCCTGCGCACCGCGGCCGCGGTGGAGAAGGCGGAGCTCGCCGTCATCCTGATCGACGCCTCCGAGAACATCTCCGTGCAGGACCAGCGGATCGTCACCATGGCCGTCGAGGCGGGCCGCGCGATCGTCCTCGCCTACAACAAGTGGGACACCCTCGACGAGGAGCGCCGCTACTACCTGGAACGCGAGATCGAGACCGAGCTGGGCCAGGTCGCCTGGGCCCCGCGCGTGAACGTCTCGGCGCGCACCGGCCGCCACATGGAGAAGCTGGTCCCGGCGATCGAGACCGCCCTCGCCGGCTGGGAGACCCGCGTCCCCACCGGCCGCCTCAACGCCTTCCTCGGCGAGCTGGTCTCGGCCCACCCACACCCGATCCGGGGCGGCAAGCAGCCGCGCATCCTGTTCGGCACCCAGGCCGGCACCAAGCCCCCGCGCTTCGTCCTCTTCGCCTCCGGCTTCATCGAGGCCGGCTACCGGCGCTTCATCGAGCGACGCCTGCGCGAGGAGTTCGGCTTCGAGGGCACCCCGATCCACATCTCCGTGCGGGTGCGCGAGAAGCGCGGCGCGAAGAAGAAGTAACGGTGGTACGACGTGAAGGGCGGCACCTGGTCCTCCAGGAGTCGCCCTTCACGTCGTAGGCCGGTCACACACCGCGGCGCGGCCCCGGCGGCAGCGCCGCCGGCACGTGCTGCATCCCGCTGTCCTGATGCTGCCGCCCCAGCGTGCCCACCCGCTGCCACTGCGACTGCTGCCGCGCGCTGTACGCGCCCGCGCTGTAGGCGCTGTACGTGCTGCTGAACGACCCCGCCCGGTGGCCCCCGTAGCCCCCCGTGCGGTCCGGCAGCTGCCCGAAGGGGCTGAACGTCAGCCCCTCCTCCCCGCTGCGGTCACCCGGCAGCGTACGGAAGGTCTTGACCCACTCCGCGTAGAGCGAGTCGTAGATCGGCGTGGCCGAGCCCCCACCGCCCCCGTCCTGCGCCAACCGCGCAGAGGGAACAGAGACGAAGGCGGACCGGCGGGGAGGGGGAGCGTCGTATGCGTGCACGTATGTCCAAACGACCGGGGCCCCAAAGGGATGCGGTCACGGAATCAGGGGCGCCGGGCTGTGCCCATATGCGGGCGAAAGATCACGTACCCGCAAGAGGAAGCGCCGCCGCGACCAGCTTCCCACTCGCCGCCGCCTTGTCGAGAGACTCCCGCAGCAGGTCCTCCCGCGGCTGCCGGCCGATGGAACCCACCGGTGCAGCGAACATCAGCACCTGCTGGTGCTTGTTCGCGGCGGCCCGCCAGCTGTCCGTCACCTGCAGCGGCTGATGCGCCTGCCACCAGGCCACCGGCTGCCCGCCGCTCGCCGAGGGCTGCAGCACCGCGTGCAGCTGGCCCACGGCGAGCAGCACCGACCAGCCGTGCAGCACCGGCGGCACGGACGCCAGCTCGGTCAGCGGCATGAACCCCTGTTCGATGAGCAGCGGCAGGAAGTCGTCACCCGTCCCGGTGGAGCCCGGGCGCACGATCGGCGAGGTCGGCTCGACGACGAGCGCGGGGTGCAACTCTCCCTCGATCAGGACGAGTCCGCTGGTCACGCCGAGCACGGCCTGCTCGGGCACGGCCTTCTGCGGCTCACCCGCGGCGGCGGAGCCCGCGGCCCCGGAGTCCGGTGCGCCGCCGCCGATGGACCGGACGGCGCCCTGCAACTGCTCCTCGGTGACCTGGACGACCTGCGAGGGCAGGCAGCTGGCGTGGGCGAAGGCGAGGACGGCGGTCTCGTCGCCGACGAACAGAACGGTGCTGGTGCGCTCCTGCTCGGAGTCGCCCGGGGTGCGGCAGGACGTGCAGTCGTAACTGCCCGGGGCGTTCTCTCCGGCGAGCAGCCGGTCGGCTTCTTCGTCGCCGATCTCGGCGCGTACGGCGTCACTGACGTCGAGCATGCGCGGCACGGTGGCTCCTCGGGATGCGGTGCTGGGTCGGCCGGGTGGCTCCCGGCCGCTGAGTCCCGGGGTTCCGGGCTCATGAAGAAGACAACGGACGTCCTGTGGTGGGAGTCACGCCCCGAGGGCAACCGGTTCGAACCAAGCGGCGCACACGGTCACCAACGGTCCGGAATTCGCTACTCATGGTCAACTCCGCGCTTCGTCAAGGAACTTGGAGTGGTGAAGTGGGTCACAGATCGCTTCAGCCGTTGGTCGAAAAATCAGGAAATCAGCGGATGTAGTGGGTGGCCGAAAATCGCCGATACTCGCGGTAACGGGCAACTGGCCTGGAATGACAGTGAGTTGGTTGATTCCGACCGCTCGCCCTCCTTACATTCCTCCGCCGTGTGCAACGAGCACCGCTCGGGTACGTCCGACGCCCGGCACCGGCACAGCACCACCGCCGGCACCGGTCACACGGACGGGGCGGGCACGCACGACCGCGGTCCTGCGCGGCGAGGCGTGCTCCGCCCGGGGGAGCCCGGGTTCGTGGAGAGGGAATTACATGTCCGAGTGTGCCGATACCACCCGCAACACCGCCCGTCCCGACGGCGCCCGCAAGGGCCGTACGACGGCCGCGCTGGCCGGAGCCGCACTGCTGGCCCCGCTGGGACTGCTGGCCGCCACCGGCAACGCCGCCGCGGCGGACAACGGAGTGTGGGACCGCATCGCCCAGTGCGAGAGCGGCGGCAACTGGCACATCAACACCGGCAACGGCTACTACGGCGGGCTCCAGTTCTCCGCCGGCACCTGGCGCGCGTACGGCGGCACCGCCTACGCCCCGACGGCCGACCAGGCCTCCAGGAGCGCCCAGATCGCCGTCGCCACCAAGGTCCAGCAGGCCCAGGGCTGGGGCGCCTGGCCGGTCTGCTCGGCCCGCGCCGGAGCCTTCGGCGCGGCCCCGGCGGCCGCGACCACCGGCACGAGCGTCGACAAGGGCAGCGTGACGACAAAGTCCGCCCCGGCGAAGGCGCCGGAACGCCCGGCCGGCCACATCAACCGCAGCGAGTCCCGCGGCACGGGTGACTACACCGTCCACGAGGGCGACACCCTGAGCGCCATCGCCGAGCGGCACGGCACCACCTGGCAGCGGATCTACGCCGCCAACAAGAAGGTCATCGGCGACGACCCGAACCTGATCGTGCCCGGCCAGCGCCTCGCGCTCTGAACACCGGGCACCCGCGCAGAACAGCCGCTGTCCGTCGAGGACAGCGGCTGTCCGCGTTCCCTGACAGACTCGGCCCCATGCTGGAGACCTCGGCACGTCTGCTGCGCCTGCTCTCGCTGCTCCAGGCCCACCGCGAGTGGTCCGGCGCCGAACTCGCCGGCCGGCTCGGCGTCACGACGCGCACGGTCCGCCGGGACGTGGACCGGCTGCGCGAGCTGGGCTACCCGGTCAACGCCAGCCCCGGCACCGGCGGCGGCTACCAATTGGGCGCGGGCGCCGAACTCCCGCCGCTGCTGCTGGACGACGACGAGGCCGTGGCCGTGGCCGTCGGCCTGCGCACCGCCGCCGGGCAGGGCATCGAGGGGATCGGCGAGACCTCCGTACGCGCCCTTGCCAAGCTCGAACAGGTGCTGCCGGGCCGGCTGCGCCGCCGGGTGAGCGCCCTGGGCGCCTACACCGTGCCGATGCTGCGCGGCGGCCCGCCGGCCGCGGACGTCGACCCGGCGCTTCTCACCGAACTGGCCAACCTGTGCCGGGACGCCGAGCGGCTGCGCTTCGAGTACCGCACGCACGACGGCGCGGACAGCCGCCGTACCGTCGAGCCGCACCGGCTGGTGTGCACCGAGCGGCGCTGGTACCTGGTCGCCTGGGACGTCGACCGGGCGGACTGGCGGACCTTCCGCGTCGACCGCATCACTCCCAAGCCCCCGCACGGGCCCCGCTTCACCCCTCGCGAGCCGCCCGCGGAGGACCTGGCCGCCTACGTCTCGAAGGGCGTCTCCACGCGCGCGTACGCCACGCACTCCGCCGTACGGCTGCTGGTGCCGCTGCACGAGGCCGCCGAGCGCATCTCGCCGTCCGCCGGGACGCTGGAGGCGGACGGGGAGGACGCCTGCGTCCTGCACAGCGGAGCGGCGAACCTGGAGGTGATGGTCATTCACATCATGATGACCGGCTTCCCCTTCGAGGTGATCGAGCCCGCCGGGCTGACCGAGGAGATCAGGAGGATCCGGGACCGGCTCGACGCGGCGCTGGCGCGGGGCCCGGCGCCCGCTCCTTCGCCGCGTACTCCGGGTGATGCAGGTCGAACGCCGGGGACTCCGAGCGGATCCGGGGCAGCGCGTTGAAGTTGTGCCGGGGCGGCGGGCAGGAGGTCGCCCACTCCAGCGAGCGGCCGTAGCCCCAGGGGTCGTCGGTCTCGACCTGCGCGCCGTACCTGGCGGTCTTCCAGACGTTGTAGAGGAACGGCAGCGTCGACAGGCCCAGCAGGAAGGAGCCGATCGACGAGACCGTGTTGAGCGCGGTGAAGCCGTCGGCCGCCAGATAGTCGGCGTACCGGCGGGGCATGCCCTCGGCGCCCAGCCAGTGCTGCACCAGGAACGTGGTGTGGAAGCCGGTGAACAAGGTCCAGAACTGGATCTTCCCCAGCCGCTCGTCCAGCATCTTCCCGGTGAACTTCGGCCACCAGAAGGAGAAGCCGCCGAAGACCGCGAAGACGACCGTGCCGAACACGACGTAGTGGAAGTGCGCCACGACGAAGTACGAGTCCGTGACATGGAAGTCCAGCGGCGGGGACGCCAGGATCACCCCGGTCAGACCGCCGAACAGGAACGTCACCAGGAAGCCCGTCGCCCACAGCATCGGCGTCTCGAAGGACAGCGAGCCGCCCAGCATCGTGCCGGTCCAGTTGAAGAACTTCACGCCCGTGGGCACCGCGATCAGGAACGACATGAAGGAGAAGAACGGCAGCAGCACCGCGCCGGTGGCGAACATGTGGTGCGCCCACACCACGATCGACAGCCCGGTGATCGCCATGGTCGCGGCGACCAGCGTCAGATAGCCGAAGATCGGCTTCCGGCTGAACACCGGGATGATCTCGGTGATGATCCCGAAGAACGGCAGCGCGATGATGTACACCTCGGGATGCCCGAAGAACCAGAACAGGTGCTGCCACAGCAGCGCCCCGCCGTTGCCAGCCTCGAACACCTGGGAGCCGAACCGCCGGTCCGCCTCCAGCACCAGCAGTGCCGCCGCCAGCACCGGGAACGCCAGCAGGATCAGGATCGACGTGAACAGCGTGTTCCAGGTGAAGATCGGCATCCGGAACATCGTCATGCCCGGCGCGCGCATCCCGACGATCGTGGTGATGAAGTTGACCGCGCCGAGGATCGTCCCGAAGCCGGACAGCGCCAGCCCCATGATCCACAGGTCCGGGCCGACGCCGGGGGAGTGCAGGGAGTCGTTGAGCGGCGCGTAGGCGAACCAGCCGAAGGCCGCGGGCCCGTCCGGGGTGAGCAGCGAGCCGAGCACGATCAGCCCGCCGAAGGCGAACAGCCAGTACGACAGCATGTTCAGGCGCGGGAAGGCCACGTCCGGCGCGCCTATCTGCAGCGGCATCAGCTCGTTGGCGAAGCCCGCGAAGCTCGGGGTCGCGAAGAGCAGCAGCATGATCGTGCCGTGCAGCGTGAACAGCTGGTTGTACTCCTCGTTGCTCATGATCTGCAGCCCCGGCCGGGCCAGTTCCGCGCGCATGAGCAGCGCCATGGCCCCGCCGGCCAGGAAGAAGCCGAACGCCGTGATCAGGTACAGATGCCCGATCTTCTTGTGGTCGGTGGTGGTGAGCCAGTCGACCACCATCCGGCCGGCCCGGTTCCTGCCGTGCGCCGGCCCTGCCGCCGCCCCTACGGTCTCGGTCCCCATCGCTCGCCCGCCCCTTCGCATCGTCGCGCCCGGGCCTGCCGACCCGCGTACCCGCGGACCGGCGCCATGATGCTCGCGGGGTCACCCGTTCCGACAGGGGGCGTGGGCGCTGATGTGCTGAATCCGTGAAAATTCCCATGCGGCGTCAGATGACCTGGCCGCGCTGCCGGATTGCGCGGGGATTCACATCCCCGGGCCTCGTCCGGATCCCGGCGGCGGAACTTTCCGGCGGGTAATTCGGCGGGTTGCTCAGGGGCGCGTGAATTCTGTTCGATTACCCCGGTGCACCCTGTGGAAACGCCCGTACGTGTGATGGAGTTCGAGGGAAACGCGGTCGGGCAGCTGTGACAGAAGTGTGACGGGAGCCGGATACGACTCTTACCTTGCGCTGCACGGTAGCGTGGCGGCATGGCACCGATTCCCACTCCGCCAGCGGAGCCCCAGGACAGTCCGGACGGGTACGTCGGCCTCGACGCCGCGCACGCCGAGCGGCTCGCTCGGGAGCGGGGGTGGTCGACCGTACGGTCGCTGCCGCCGGGCGCGATCATCACCATGGAGTACCGGGTGGGCCGGCTGAACTTCGAGGTGCGGGAGGGCGTGGTGGCTCGCGCCTGGAAAGGCTGAGGGCCGCGCCTTGTGGACGCGTACAGGGCGAAGGCCCCGTTTCCCTCCTTCGGGAAGCGGGGCCTTCGTCGTATGCGCGGGGCCGTTGTGCGTACCGGGCCCCGGCGTCAGCCGCCCGTCAGCGGCCGGGCCGGCTGGGTCGTGCCGCGCGGCACGCGGTGGTCGGCGTGTGGCGGGCGCCGGCTGCCCGCCGGGGTGACCGGGGTGCGTTCCGAGCGGGTCGTGTGCGGTCCCGGGGCCAGATGCGCCAGCCCTCTGGAGGCACGGGTCGAGGCGGCGGGCTCGCGCGCCGGGGCCGGCTGCCCGGCCGGGGCGCGAGCCGGCCTGAGCACCACCGGCGTGACCGGGACGGCCGGTTCGGGCACGGGCCGGCTGCGGCGGGCGCGCCAGCGGTCGCGCAGGTCGAACAGCGCGGTCTCGGCCCTGGCGATCAGCGGCTCGAACCACGGCAGGGCGAGCAGGATCAGCAGGCCGGCGGCCCAGCCCAGCAGCACGTCGCTCAGCCAGTGCGTACCGAGGTAGACGGTGGTGAGGCCGACGCCCAGCGCCGTGATCGCGGACAGCGCCGACAGCCAGCGGCGCGCTCTCGGGGTGGAGGCCAGATAGGCCAGGATGCCCCAGGTCACGACCGCGTTGGCGGTGTGGCCGCTGGGGAATATATCGCCGCCCAGGCCCATCTCGTTCGAGCCGATCACGGTCGCGTAGTGCGGACCGAGGCGCCCCATGCCGAGCTTGGCGGCGCCGACCGTGATGTTCAGCAGGAGCAGAGAGGTGGCCAGGGTGAGCAGCGGGCGCAGGGTGTGCTGCCGCCACGAGCGCCAGCCGAGCCAGGCCGCGACCATCACCGCGGTGGGGCCGCGCTGGCCGAGCACCACGTAGTAGTCGAGGAAGGCGTGGATCTGCGGCCACTGCTGGTACGGCCGGAAGAACATGACCTGCCAGTCGAGCCGGACCAGCCAGGACGTGATCACCACGGCCCACACGATCGCCAGGTAGAAAGCCAGGGTCGCCGTGAACAGAACGACCCGGTGCCGGCTCATCCTCGGCACATCGATGTGAGCCGGTCGTTCCGGCTCACGGTCGAGTCTGGCGAACACCCGGTCCAGACGCCGGGTGAGGTTTCGTTCGGTACGCACCCAATCGACGTTACAGCGAGTGAGCTGTGTTCCCGGTCGAAACAGCGGCTTTGTGATGACGATGTGATGTGGGAAACCTCTCAAGAGCGGCCCGAATTCCAGGCATTCCGCAATCCTGTGAGGCCGTTCCCTTCAATTCCTTTGATCATGCCGGGCGTTGTTTATATCGCGCTTATGAATGCGTTAACCCGGTCCTGGCGCGGAATTTTCCGGGGTGTCATCGGCCGCTGAAGTCGATCATGGGGGCCCGGAGCCGTTCAGCCAGAAGGCCCCGTAGACCGCCGTGGCGACCGCCAACCCGCCCGTGACCAGCACGGATCGGGACGTGCGCAGCCGGGCGAGGGCGCAGGCGAGCGGCAGCAGCACGGGGAACGCCGGCATCAGCAGCCGCGGCTTGGAGCCGAAGTAGCTCGACGCGCACAGGGCGAGGGCGAGGACGACACCCGTGTACACCAGCAGTTCGAGCGGCTGACGCCGGCGGAGACCGATCACGTACAGCCACAGCAGCAGGGCGACCCCGATGATCAGACCGGCGCCGGCGAACGCGGACGGAAATGACGTGAACTTGTCGGCCACGAAGCGCGCGAACGCATAGCCGCCGTCGAACCCATTGCGCCATCCGGCCTGGACGTCCAGGTACCCGAGCAATCCCCTACCGGTCCGCTGTCCGACCCAGAGCACATAACCGGCGGCCCCGAGCGGCGCGATCACCATGCCGAGGGCCCGGCGCCATGCGGGGGCGGGTGGGGCGCTGGGGGCATGGGTGTCTGTCGGGGCCTCAGGGATATGAGGGTTGTACGAAGCGGCCTCCGCGCCGGGCGTGTGCGCCGGGGCGCGCGTGCTATCGGATGCGCTGGGTGTGGGCGCCGGGGCGCGTTCGGCGTTGTGTGCGCCGTGTGTGTGCATCGTGCTCCGATCCCGCACGAACGAGAGCATGCCCGCCACCCACACCGCCGCGACCACGGCCGCCCCCACCGGCCGGGTCAGCCCCGCCAGCGCCGCCAGCGTGCCCGCGGTGATCCACCGGCCGGTCAGCAACGCGTACAGCGACCAGGCCGCCAGCGCCGTGAACAGCGACTCGCTGTACGCCATCGACTGCACGATCCCGACCGGTAGCACCGCCCACAGCAGCACGGCGCAGATCCCCACCCGGGGCCCGTACACGCGCTCGGCGACGGCGAAGATCCCGCAGGCCGCGGCGAGCGAGGCGAGCACGCTGACCACGAAACCGGCGTCCGCGTACGACAGCGGCAGGGCCGCGTGCCCCAGCCGCTCCAGCCACGGCAGCAGCGGAAAGAACGCCAGATTGGAGTGCACATCGCCGTTCGGCAGCCGCACCTCGTAGCCGTACCCCAGCTCGGCGACCCGCGTGTACCAGAGCGAGTCCCAGCGCGCGGTCAGCAGGGTGTACGCGCTCTTGCCGCGCGCGGCGCTCCACAACGCCAGCACGACCAGCCCCAGGGCGCGGACTGCCGCATAGCCCAGGAGGGCCGGGATCGCCCGGCGGAGAAGTGGGGCGTGGGGTGGGGCCACACGCGTGTCAAGATCGGTCACGGACTCGATTATCGACGGGCGGTGGAACCACACCGGCTCCCGGGGCGTGGTCAAGGGGGAACGACGTGGCGTACGCCACACGGGTTCCGTCCCGCGTGTGAGAGGTCCGCCACGTGCCCCCGTGGCGAACTCGCGTACGCTGACGAGTCACCCGCGTGGGTTGTGCGCGGGCCGGAGACCCCGCTCCTCTCCGGCCGTACGACAGGGAGTCCCCACCCCGTCGGTCCGCCCCACGCGCGGCACATCTGGGAGGTACGTACATGTCCGGGACGACCACGGCTGCCGTACGGCCGCGCCGTAGGACGGCCGGGCCCGGTGCGAACCGCTGGGTCGTCCTCGTCGTCCTCTGCACCAGCCTGCTGCTCGTCGCCCTCGACGCGACCGTGCTGCACGTGGCGGTCCCCGCCGTCACCGAGGACCTCAAGCCCAGTGCCATAGAACTGCTCTGGATCGTCGACGTCTATCCGCTGGCCTGCGCCTCGCTGCTGATCCTCTTCGGCACCCTCGGCGACCGGGTCGGCCGCAGACGCGTCCTGCTGCTCGGCTACGGCCTCTTCGGCGTCGCCTCCGCCCTGGCCGCCTTGGCGCAGACCGCCGAGACGCTCATCCTCGCCCGCGCGCTGCTCGGCGTCGGCGGCGCCATGATCATGCCGGCGACCCTGTCGATCCTCCGTCAGGTCTTCCCCGACCGGCGCGAACGCGCGCTCGCCATCGGCGTCTGGAGCGCGGTGGCCGCCGTCGGCGCGGCCGTCGGCCCGCTGCTCGGCGGCTTCCTGCTGGAGCACTACTGGTGGGGCGCGGTCTTCCTCGTCAACATCCCGCTGATGCTGATCAGCCTCCCGGTGGGCCGGATCCTGCTGCCCGAGTCGCGCGGTGACCGGCGCGGTCCCTGGGACGTCGTCGGCGCCCTGATGGCGGCCGGAGGACTGTTCGGTGTGGTCCTCGGCGTGAAACGGCTGGGCGGCGGCGAGGCACCGGCGAGCCCCTTCACCGTGCTGCCGCTGCTGGCCGGCGCGGCCCTCCTCTTCTTCTTCGTACGGCGGCAACGCAGGCTTGCGCATCCGCTGGTGGATCTGCGCATGTTCCGCCGGCCCGCGTTCAGCACCTCGGTCGGCTGCATCGTGCTGGCGATGCTCGCGCTCGTCGGCCTGGAGCTGATCGCCGCCCAGTACCTGCAACTGGTGCTCGGGCTCTCCCCGCTGCAGACCGGCCTGCGGCTGCTGCCCCTGACCGTCGCTGCGATGGCGGCGGGCCTGGCGGGCGCGCGGATGCTGCGCCGGTTCGGGCCGCGCCGGATGGTCTGCTTCGGCTTCTGTCTCACCGCCGCCGCGGTCCTGACGCTCACCGCGATGGGCGGCACCGACAACGCACCGCTGCTGCTCTCCGGTTTCGTGCTTCTCGGCTTCGGTCTGGAGACCACGCTCTTCGGGGCGTACGAGTCGATGCTCAGCGAGGCTCCGGCGGAGCAGGCCGGCGGCGCGGCGGCGATCGGCGAGACCTCGTACCAGCTGGGCGCCGGCATCGGCATCGCGCTGCTGGGCAGCGTGATGAACGCGGCCTACGCCCCGCATCTGCGAGCGGTGCCGGGCGTTCCGCGGCACGCCTCGGACGCGGCCGGTCACTCGCTCGGCGAGGCTTACGCCGTCGCCGGACGGCTGGGCGGATCCACCGGTGCCGCGCTGCGGCGGGTCGCCCGGGACTCCTTCGTGTACGGCTTGCATGTGACGCTGCTGGTGAGCGCGGGGCTGTTGCTGCTGGGCGCGGTGATGGCGCTGCGGCTGCCGCGGGTCGTGCAGTGCGCGGAACCCGAGGCGGCGGTGGAGGCGCTGGAGCTGCCCGCGCAGCGGGAAGTGGTGGAGGCCCGCGTCTCGGCCTGACGTGCCCGACGTACTGGACGTGCAGGACACCGCACCGTAACGTCGGCGGCACATAAGTGATTAGCGGTGCTAGTTTTCTGTGTGCCGGAGGGTGTCCCATGTCCGCGTCCGCGAAGTTGCCCCCTTTCGATCCCGCCGACCCGCTCGGGATCGACGACCTGCTGGAACCGGAGGACCTGGCCGTGCGGGACACCGTGCGGTCCTGGGCGGCGGACCGGGTGCTGCCGTACGTCGCCGAGTGGTACGAGAAGGGCGAGTTGCCCGGCATCCGTGAACTCGCGCGCGAACTCGGCTCCATCGGCGCCCTCGGCATGTCCCTGACCGGATACGGCTGTGCGGGGGCGACGGCCGTGCAGTACGGCCTGGCCTGCCTGGAGCTGGAGGCGGCGGACTCGGGCATCCGGTCCCTCGTCTCCGTGCAGGGCTCCCTCGCCATGTACGCGATCCACCGGTTCGGCAGCGAGGAGCAGAAGCTTCGGTGGCTGCCCCGCATGGCGGCCGGCGAGGTGATCGGCTGCTTCGGGCTGACCGAGCCCGACCACGGCTCCGACCCCGCCTCCATGCGCACCCACGCCAAGCGCGACGGCGACGACTGGGTGCTCAGCGGCCGCAAGATGTGGATCACCAACGGGTCGGTCGCCGGCGTGGCCGTCGTCTGGGCGCAGACCGAGGACGGCATTCGCGGCTTCGTCGTCCCCACCGACACCCCCGGCTTCTCGGCGCCCGAGATCAAGCACAAGTGGTCCCTGCGCGCCTCCGTCACCAGCGAACTGGTGATGGACGACGTACGACTGCCCGCGGACGCCGTGCTCCCGGAGGGCGCCGGACTGCGCGGACCGCTCAGTTGTCTGTCCCACGCCCGCTACGGCATCGTCTGGGGGGCGATGGGCGCGGCGCGCAGCAGCTTCCAGGCGGCGCTCGACTACGCGAGGACGCGGGAGCAGTTCGGGCGGCCCATCGGCGGCTTCCAGCTCACCCAGGCCAAGCTCGCCGACATGGCGGTGGAACTGCACAAGGGGATCCTGCTCGCCCACCATCTGGGGCGGCGGATGGACGCCGGCCGCCTGCGTCCCGAGCAGGTCAGCTTCGGCAAGCTCAACAACGTCCGCGAGGCCATCGAGATCTGCCGTACGGCGCGGACCATCCTCGGTGCCAACGGGATCTCGCTCGAATACCCCGTGATGCGGCACGCGACCAACCTCGAGTCGGTGCTCACCTACGAGGGCACCGTCGAGATGCACCAGCTCGTGCTGGGCAAGGCGCTCACCGGGCTCGACGCCTTCCGGTGAGTACCGGGGCGGGCAGGGCCGGTGAGCGGCCCTGCCTCAGCTCTGGTTGAAGAAGCCGTCCTCGCGGTGGGCGGACGCCTCACCGCTGATGATCTGGGTGTCGGCCGGGGTGAGCAGGAACACCCGGTTGGACACCCGGTCGATCGAGCCGCGCAGACCGAAGATGAGCCCCGCCGCGAAGTCCACCACGCGCTTGGCGTCGCCGGGCTCCATGTTGGTGAGGTTCATGATGACCGGGACCCCGTCCCGGAACAGCTCGCCGATGGCGCGGGCGTCCCGGAAGCTGTCCGGGGTGACCGTGCCGATCCGGCGGCCCTTCTCCTCGGCCGTGTCCGAGGCCACCTTCACCCGCGGGTCGGTGACCCAGGCGTCCCCGGATTCGGAGCCCTCGGAGTACTCGTCGTCGTAGTAACGCTCGTCATCGTTGTCGTCGACGAGGCCGAGCCACGCACTCGCCTTGCGTACCGATCCCATGGACGCCTCCTCTCACAGCGGTCTTTTTCTGCTTTCCGCGTCCCTATGGTCATCCATGATGCGGACGGCGCGCCAAGTGGATAGACGCCGCGCGGGGGGTTTGTGACGGTACTGGTGCACAGCCGATCCGTCGAGAGCCCTTGTGCCCCAAGGGTCGCGACTCATACGGCTGCTGACTGAGAGTGAAATATGATTGTCGGCGGCGGATGGGTGATGATCGGTGCGTACGGGTGAACGTCAACGTCGTACCACACCACGGGGGATCGTCGTGTTCGGAATCGTCAGACCGTGCTCTCATCGACTCGGCGAAAGCCTCAAGGCCGAGTGGATGGCGCACTTGTGCGGGCTCTGCCTCGCCCTGCGCCGCGATCACGGGCAGCTCGCGCGTATCGTGACGAACTATGACGGCCTTCTCATATCGGTCCTGACGGAGGCTCAGACCGGACGGACCGCCGACGGCCGCCGTACGGCCGGGCCGTGCGCGCTGCGCGGGATGCGCACCGCCTCCGTCGCCCAGGGCGAGGGCGCCCGGCTCGCCGCCGCCGTCTCGCTGGTGCTCGCCGCGGTGAAGGTGCGCGACCATGTCGCCGACCGGGACGGGCTGCTGGCCCGCCGGCCCGTGGCCGCCGCCGCGCGCCGCGTCGCCGCGGGCTGGGGCAGGGCCGGCGCCCACAGCGGCGCCGCGGTCGGCTTCGACACCGGCGTCCTCGTCGAGGCCGCGGGCCGGCAGCTCGGCCTGGAGACCCTCGCCGGGTACGGCACCCCGATCCTGACGGTCACCGAGCCGACCGAGAGCGCGACCGCCGCCGCCTTCGCCCACACCGCGGTGCTGGCCGGACGGCCGGGCAACGCACAGCCGCTCGCGGAGGCCGGCCGGCTCTTCGGGCGGCTCGCGCATCTACTGGACGCCGTGGAGGACCAGGAGGCCGACGCCGCGTCGGGCGCCTGGAACCCCCTCACCGCCACCGGCACCTCCCGGGCCGAGGCCCGCCGGCTCGCCGACGACGCCGTGCACGGCATCCGGCTCGCCCTGCGGGAGGCCGAGTTCGCCCACGGCAGGCTGGTCCACCTGCTGCTCGTGCACGAACTGGAGCGCTCGGTGGACCGCGCGTTCGGCACGCGCGCGTGCGGACACGCGCCCGAGGCCTCCTTCGGACCGCCGCCCGGCCACCACGCGCCGAAAACGCCGGGCCACCCGTACGGCAATCCCTTCGGCGGGCAGCCGCCGCACCCGGACAAGCGCGGCTTCTGGGCCGGCTGCGCGGCCGCCCTCGGCCTGTGCTGCACCTGCAAGGTGTGCTGCGCCGACGAGTTCGAGGGGCCCTGGTCGCGCAAGAAGCGCGAGGGGTGCTGTGCCAACTGCGACTGCGACTGCGACCTGTCGTGCTGCGAGGCCTGCCAGTGCTGCGAGTGCTGTGAGTGCTGCTCGTGCTGTGACTGCGGCCTGTGACGGTGCCCCTGTGACCGTCCCGCTCAGTTCTTCAGTTCCGGCGGGCTGATCCGCGACCTGGCGATGGCCGAGCCCGTCGTGCCCCACTTCCTGAGGATCTTCTCGTACGTGCCGTCGGCCAGCAGCCTGTTCACCGCCGCCCGGAAGGCGGGGGTGAGCCTGCTGCCCTTCTTGAAGGCGAAGCCCACGTCCAGGCGGTGGTACTCGTTCAGGAACTTCAGGCCCGGCTGGTGGGCCACGGCGTAGTGCAGGCCGTTGATGGTGGACATCACCACGTCGCTGCGGCCCTGTTGGACCGAGGACCAGATCGCGCTCGGCTCGGAGTAGGTCTGCACCTGGTACGGCTTCCTGCCCGCGTCGGTGCACACGTGCTCGTTCTCCTCCAACGTGGCCTCGAAGGTCGTGCCGGCGCCGGTCGCCACGTTCAGCCCGCAGAGCTGCTTCAGGTCGGTGATCCGCGTCAGTTTGCTGTCCTTGCGGGTGGCGAAGCCCTGGCCGTCGTTGATGTAGGTGACGAAGTCGATGGTTCTGCGGCGCTCGTCGGTGACGCCGAAGTTGGAGGCGCCGAAGTCGTACTTGCCGCTGTCCAGCGCGGGCAGGATCGCCTCGAAGCTCGCCTGCTCCACCTTCAGCCTGAGGCCGAGCACCTTGGCGACCGCCTTGGTGAAGTCGACGTCCTGGCCGGTCAGCGTCTTGCCGTCGGAGAGGTACGTGGTGCCGGGCGGGGTGCCGCCGACGCTGATGGCGACGGTGAGGCGGGTGGTGCCGGCGGGCAGCAGCCCGGCCGCCGCCTCGTCCTTCTTCTCGGCGGAGACGACGTCGGCGGTGGGTACGTCGTCGGACTTGGCCGCCACCGGGGCTGTGCCCGCCCCGCCCGAGCCGCAGGCGGTGAGGAGCAGGGCGGCCGACGTAATGCAGATAGAAGGTACAAAATGACGCGTGCGCATCGGTTGCGGTCTCCTGGGAGCGGAAAGGGTGCAGAGCGCGAGGGGAGGGGTGCGCGTGTGAAGGCGAGGAAAAGGAGAAAGAGGGAGAACGCGAGGGCGCCCGCCCGGAGGGCAGGCGCATGCAGGGGGTCAGCTCAACAGGAAGAGGACCACACGCGACCGAAGTCGATGTGGGAGCGGGTGACCAGCCACTGCTGTGGATGCATGGGCCAAGTGGAACAGGCATCCGGTTCCGCGTCAACTCACTTGAGACGTACGGCTCACAGTTCGGACAGCCTTGACAGCGAAGGGAAATGCCCACGTACTCTCGGTGGGCGGCCCTGCTGAGGGGCTCGGCCGCACCCGCGCCGCACGGCGCGTCCGTGTGAAGGCACCACCCGTGTTCTGACGTCTCTTCGCGTCACGGAGCCTTCGCATGTCATCCGACACCCTCGCCACATCCCCCGCCGCCTCGGGCATTCCCGAGCCCGCGAACGCCCCGCGGATCGTCCCGCGGCGCCGGTACGGCCAGTGGGCGGCAGCCGTCGTCGTCCTCGTGCTGCTCGGCCTCGCCGTCAACTCCGTCCTGCGCAACAAGGCGTTCCAGTGGGACGTCGTCGCCGACTACTTCACCACCGGCTCCATCCTGCGCGGGCTCTGGCTCACGCTGTGGCTGACCGCGGTCGTGATGGTTCTCGGCTTCGCCCTGGGCACCCTGCTCGCCGCCTTCCGGCTCTCCGCCAACCCCGTGCTGCGCGCGGTCGGTTGGGGCTATGTGTGGCTGTTCCGCTCGATCCCGATCCTGGTGCAGCTGCTGCTGTGGTTCAACATCGGGGCGCTGTACCCGCAGGTGTTCGGCGTGAGGACCGTCAACCTGCTCACCCCGGTCGCCGTCGCGATCGTCGGACTCACCCTGCACGAGGCCGCCTTCGCCGCCGAGGTCGTCCGGGCCGGCATCCTCTCCGTCGACCGCGGGCAGATCGAGGCCGCCCAGGCGCTGGGCCTGAGCCGGTCGCGGCGCTGGTGGCGGATCGTGCTGCCGCAGGCCATGCGCGCCATCGTGCCGCCCGCCGGCAACATGCTCGTCGGCACCCTCAAGGGCACCTCGATCGTCAGCGTCATCGCCGTCGACGACCTGCTGTTCTCCGCCCAGTTGATCTACCACCGGACCTACCAGGTCATCCCGCTGCTGATGGTCGCGACCCTCTGGTACGCGGTCGTCACCTCGGCTCTCGGCCTCGGACAGCACTACATCGAGAAGCACTACGCGCGTGGCACGGAGCACACCCGATGAGGCCGCAGCTGGTGATCGTGGGAGCCGGGCCGCGGGGGACCGGACTGCTGGAGCGCATCGCCGCCAACGCCCCCGAGCTGTACGCCGGCCGGGGCCTCGACATCCATCTGGTCGACCCGCATCCGCCGGGCGGCGGCCGCATCTGGCGGCAGGAGCAGTCCCCGCTGCTGTGGATGAACTCGCACGCCGAGGACGTCACCATGTTCACCGACGAGACGGTGACCATGGAAGGGCCGGTGCGCGAGGGCCCCACCCTGCACGAGTGGGCAGGCCTCGACGGCGGCACCTTCGCCGACCGGCAGCTCCAGGGCCGCTACCTGCGCTGGGTGTACGAGCGCGCGCGGGCCGAGCTGCCCGAGGGCATCACCGTCCACCACCATCCCCGGCGCGCCCTGCGGATCAGTGGTCCGTGCGAGGGCCGTCAGCAGGTGTGGCTGGAGGGCCGCCCGCGTCCCCTCCCCGCCGACCTGGTGATCCTCGCCATCGGCCATCTGGACGCCCAACTCGACGGCGACCAGGCGGAGTTGGCCGCCTACGCCCGCGAGCACGACCTGGTGCACCTGCCGCCCGACTTCACCGCCGACAGCGACCTGTCCCCGCTGAGGCCCGGCGAACCCGTTCTCGTGCGCGGCTTCGGGCTGGCCTTCGTCGACCTGATGGTGCTGCTCACCGAGGGGCGCGGCGGGCGGTACCAGGGCGACACCTACGTTCCCTCGGGGCAGGAGCCGGTGCTCCACGTCGGCTCGCGGCGCGGAGTGCCGTACCACGCGAAGATCGGCTACGACTGGACCGGCGACCGGCCCCCGCTGCCCCGCTTCCTCGGCCCGGCCCAGGTCGAGGCCCTGCGGGCCCGTCCCGGCGGCCTCGACTTCCGCCGCGATGTGTGGCCGCTGGTGGAGAAGGAGCTGGGCTTCGCCCACTACCACCGCCTCTTCACCGCCCACGCCGAGCGTACCGCGATGGCCTGGGCCGACTTCGAGGAGAAGTACGCGGCCGCGAGCGACGCCGCCGAGGTGCAGGCGCTGGTCGCCGCCGCCGTGCCCGATCCGGCCGACCGGCTCGACCTCACCGCGCTCGATCATCCGCTGGACGGGGTGCGCCATGCCTCGCACGAGGACTTCCAGGAGGGCCTGCGGGGGTATGTCGAGGCGGACCTGAGACGCCGGCACGATCCCTCCTACAGCGCGGACCTCGGCGTCTTCCTCGGGCTGCTCTCCGTCTACGGGCAGCTCGTCCGCCTCGGGAACATCGGCCCGTGGTGGCATGGATTCTTCAGCTACCTGGCGTCCGGGCCGCCCGGACCCCGGCTGCGGCAGATGCTCGCGCTGTCCCGGGCCGGCCTGCTCAGGTTCGTCGGCGCCGACATGACGGTCACCGCCGCGGACGGGGTGTTCCGGGCCACGAGTCCCACCGTGCCGGGCTTCGTCGTCGAGGCCCGGGCGCTGGTCGAGGCCCGGCTGCCCGAGCCCACCGTCGGCCGGGCCCGCGACCGCCTGCTGCGCGCACTGCACGCCGACGGCGCCGCCGAGACCCCCGACGGACTGCTCCGGGTCGACCCCGGCGACGGCCGGATCCTCGACGGCGCCGGGCGTCCGCATCCCCGGCGCTTCGCGCTCGGCCCCTACACCGATGCCCGTACCCCCGGCGCCTTCACCCGGCCGCGCACCGGCGGGGCCGCGTTCCGGCAGAACGACGCCACCGCCCGGGCGGCGCTGGCCTTCCTGAGCACCTCACTCGAAAGGGAACCCGCGCGATGAGCGTCATGGTCGACATCAGGTCGGTGCACAAGAGCTTCGGCCCGCTCGACGTCCTCAAGGGCATCGATCTCCAGGTGCGCGCCGGTGAGGTGACGGTCGTGCTCGGCCCCTCCGGCTCCGGCAAGTCCACGCTGCTGCGCACCATCAACCATCTGGAGAAGGCGGACCGGGGCGAGATCAGTGTCGACGGCTCGCTGATGGGGTACCGGCGCGCCGGGGACAAGCTGTACGAACTGCCCGAGCGCGAGGTGCTGCGACAGCGCACCCGGATCGGGTTCGTCTTCCAGAACTTCCACCTCTTTCCCCACCTCACGGTCCTCGACAACGTCGTCGAGGCCCCGGTGTCCGCGCTGAAACGGCCCCGCAAGGAGGCGGTGGAGGACGCGCGCCGGCTGCTGGAGCGGGTCGGGCTCGGCGACAGGGCCGACGCGTACCCACGGCAACTGTCCGGCGGGCAGCAGCAGCGCGTCGCCATCGCGCGGGCACTCGCGCTGGAGCCCGGGCTGCTGCTGTTCGACGAGCCGACCTCGGCGCTCGATCCCGAGCTGGTCGGCGAAGTCCTCGATGTCATCCGGGACCTGGCGGCTCGGGGCACGACGATGATCGTCGTCACGCACGAGATCGCGTTCGCCCGTGAGGTCGCCGACACGGTGGTGTTCATGGCCGATGGCAGGATCGTCGAGCAGGGGCCGCCGGGCGAGGTGCTGGACCGGCCGCGGCACGAGCGGACGCGGGCGTTTCTGGCGAAGGTGCTGTGAGACATGGGCGCCTCGTACGGCCGTGGGCCGCTGCATCTCGCCGCCGCCGTCGATCTGCCGGACTGTTTCCGTGCCGAACCGTACGTCGAGCTGGTCCGGCTGGCCGAGCGCGGGGGGCTGGACTTCGTGACGCTGGACGACTCCTTCGCCCGGCCCGGGCCCGATGCGCTCGCCGTGCTGTCCCGGGCGGCGCCCGCGACCCGGCGCATCGGTCTGGTCCCGACCGTCACCACCACCCACACCGAGCCCTTCGTGGTGCAGGCGGCCGTGGCGACGCTGGACTGGGTCAGCCGTGGGCGGGCCGGCTGGCGGATCGACGTGTCCGCCGGTGAGGACGAGGCCCGGCTCTTCGGCCGCCGACCCGCGGCGCCCGGCCCGGACTTGTGGGACGAGGCGGGCGAAGTCGCCGACGTGGCGGCGAGGTTGTGGGACAGCTGGGAGGACGGCGCGGAGATCCGGGACCTGCACAGCGGCCGTTTCCTGGACCGGGACAAGCTGCACCGCGTCGACTTCACCGGCACCGCCTTCTCGGTCCGCGGCCCCTCGACCGTGCCCCGGCCACCGCAGGGCCACCCCGTCCGCCTGGTCGACGCCACCGGGCGCCGGGCCCGTGCCGTCGCCGCCCGGTACGCCGACGTGGCCCTGGTCCGCGCCGTGACCCCGGCGCAGGCCACCGCCGTACGCGACGAACTGCGCGCGCGTGCCGCCGAGTCCGGGCGGGACCCGGGCACCCTGCGGGTCCTGGTGAGCCTGCTGGTCGACCTCGGCGACGGCGAGCACGCGGCCGCGCGCGGACACGGGGGCGGGGGCCCGCGGCCGACCGGGCGGGGGCCGCTGTACCGGGGCGGCCCGGTCGACCTGGCCGAACTGGTCGCCGGCTGGCACGCCGACGGTGTCACCGACGGCTTCCACCTCGTGCCCGTCGAGCCTGGCCGCGACCTGGAGCGGCTGGTCAACGGCACGGTGGCACTGCTCCAGCACCGCGGCCTGTTCCGCACCTTCTACGCGGGCGGCACCCTGCGCGAGCACCTGGGTCTGGCCCGGCCCGCCAACCAGTACGCGGTGACCGGGAGAGACGCCGGGCCGGCGGGGAACGTCATGATCGGGGGAACGCCATGACCGTACGACCGCAGCTGCATCTGGCGGTCCGGTGCCCGGCGGCCGAGGACACCGCGGTGTGGTCCGATCCCGGCACCGGCTCGCGGATCGCGTTCCCCTCCTACGAACGCCTCGCCCGCACCGCCGAACGCGGGCGGTTCGACTTCCTGCTGCTCGACGAGGGTCTGCGGCTGCCCGAGCACCGGGGGCGGCCGCACGACCTGGACCCGGTGGGATGGCCGGAGCCGGTCGCCGTACTGAACGCTCTCGCCGCGGGCACCGCACGGCTCGGACTCGCCGCCACGGTGGACACCGCCTTCGGCGAGCCGTACGAACTCGCCCGCAGGATCGGCACGTTGGACCACCTGAGCGGGGGCCGGGCGGCCTGGCGGGTGGCGGCCACGCCGGACGCCGCGGAGAACTTCCGCCCCGGCGTCCACCCGGAGCGTGCCCCCCGCGCCACGAGAACCGCCGAGTTCGTCACCGTGGCGCAGCTGCTGTGGGACTCCTGGACACCCGAGGGGACGCCCCGGCCGTTCACGCACCAGGGCCGGCACTTCGACCTCGCCGGCGAGTTCGGCCTGCCGCGTTCACCGCAGGGGCGGCCCGTGGTGATCCAGGGCGACGAGTCCGCGGAGGCACGGGAGCTGGCCGCGGCCACGGCCGATGTGCTCCTCACCCGGCACGGCTCCCCGGAGGCGGCCCGCGCCCGCCGCGCCGATGTCCGGCGGCGGCTCGCGGCGTACGGCCGTGCGCCGCGGGATGTGAAGGTCATGCCCGCCGTCACCGTCGTCCTCGGGGACACCGCCGCCGAGGCGCAGGAGCGAGCCGCCGGGATCAGACGGCAACGGGTCACCCCGCAGTACGCGCGGTTCGCGCTGGAGCGGCTCTGGGGCGTGGACCTCTCCGGCCACGACCCCGACGGCCCACTGCCCGCGATCGCCCCTCGGAGCAGGGACCGCGAAACCCTGGCACGCGTCGGGAGATGGCGGGCGCTGGCCGAGGAGAAGGGGCTCTCCAGCCGGGAGACCGTGATCGAGGCGAGCGGCAGGCAGTCCTTCGTCGGCACGCCGGACGCGGTCGCCGCCGACCTCGAAACCCATGTCCGCGAGGGAACGGCCGACGGTTTCCTGCTCGCGGCCGACGGGCTGGAGGAGTTCGTGGACCGGGTGGTGCCGCTGCTCCAGGAACGCGGTGTGTTCCGCACGGAATACCAGGGCGCCACCCTTCGCTCCCATCTCGGGCCGGCACACCCGGCACGGGAAGGCTGATCGCAGATGAAAGGAACGACGGCATGACGACGGACGCAGCCGATGCGTGGAAGCAGTGGCACGAGCAGCGGGTCGAGAAGGTCTCCGCGCCCTACGGGCCGCTCGCGCTGACCGCCACGCACTGGGTCGAGGACCATCCGGACGGGCGACTTCCGGACATTCCCGGGACCTGGGTGGCCGATGGGGAGGGCGTGGTGCTCACCGCCGTGGAGGCCGACGGACTGAGCGTGGAGGGGCGGCCGTTCGCGGGTGAGGTACGGCTCGCCGCCGACCTCGGGCCGGTGGCGGAGGCGCGCGTCGCGCTGGGGGAGAAGCGGCTGGTCGTGCTGGTGCGCGAGGGTGTGTGGGGGGTGCGGGTCTACGACCCCGGTTCCGCCGCCCGCCGCGCCTTCGAGGGTATCGAGGCCACCCCGTACGACGGCCGCTGGTCGGTGCCGGGGCGGTTCACGCCGTACGACGACACCCGCACCGTGCGGGTCGGCAACGCGGACGGGCGCGAGCGGGGGCTCGCCCTCGCCGGTGAGCTCGCCTTCACCCTGGGCGGGCAGGAGCTGACGCTGCGGGTCGCCCAGCAGGGCGACGGGCTGCTGTGGGCGGTGTTCGCCGACGCCACCAGCGGCGACACCAGTTTCCGGTTCCGCTTCCTCTACCCGGCCGCGCCCGACGCCGAGGGGCGTACGACCGTCGACTTCAACCGGGTCCAACTCCCGCCGTGCGCCTTGGCCGACCACTTCATCTGCCCGTTCCCGCCGCCCGGCAACACGCTGGACGCGGCGGTCGAGGCGGGGGAGCGGGCGGTGAGGGTGCGCTGAGCCGGTGTCAGGGGACGTTCGCGTAAAGATGGTTTAAAAGCCAACGGCCGAAAGGCACTCTTGTGGCGACCGGTCGTTCGGCCGAATACTCCCCCTCAGCGCTTGTCAGGGGGGCACGCGTGTGCGGAATCCGGCGCCCCTCCTGGCTGCGCCTCACGGGCCCCGACCCCACGCGGGCCCCCGACTTCCCCTGGGAGGGAACGAAAAGTGAGGATCAAGCGCACCACTTCCGGCAGCGGCACCGCTAGACGGACCCGGCTGATCGCCGTGGCCACCGGTTTCCTGGCCGCGGCCGCGTTCGCCGCCCCCACGGCAAACGCGAGTGACGCCCACACGTTCAGCGCCGCCCAGCTCACCAAGGCCGACTCCGCCGTCCTCAAGGCCGACATACCCGGTACGGCCTGGGCGGTGGACAGCAAGACCAACCGTGTCGTCGTCACCGTCGACAGCACGGTGTCCCAGGCCGGGATCGCCAAGATCAAGCGGCAGGCCGGCGCCGACGCGGGCGCGCTCACCATCAAGCACACCCCCGGCAAGTTCAACAAGCTGATCACCGGCGGCGACGCCATCTACGGCGGTCAGTACCGCTGCTCGCTCGGCTTCAACGTGCACAGCGGCAGCACCTACTACTTCCTCACCGCCGGTCACTGCGGCCAGGTGGCCTCCACCTGGTACAGCAACTCCAGCCACACCACGGTGCTCGGCACCAATGTCGGCTACAGCTTCCCGGGCAATGACTTCGCGCTGGTGCGGTACACCAACTCCTCGATCTCGCACCCGAGTTCGGTGGGCAGCCAGTCCATCACGAGCGCGGCCACGCCGTCCGTGGGCACGACCGTGTACCGGCGGGGTTCCACCACCGGTACGCACAGCGGGCGGGTCACCGCGCTGAACGCCACCGTCAACTACGGCGGCGGTGACATCGTCTACGGGCTGATCCAGACCACGGTGTGCGCCGAGGGCGGCGACAGCGGTGGTCCGCTGTACGCGGGGACCGTGGCGTACGGGCTGACGTCCGGGGGCAGTGGTGACTGCACCTCCGGTGGTACGACGTTCTTCCAGCCGGTGACCGAGGCGTTGAGCTACTACGGGGTCACGCTGCCCTGACGCTCCGCTCCCGTCGGCCCCCGCATGCCCTGTGGTGTGCGGGGGCCTCTTGCGTGCGCTCTCCTCTGTGGCTTTGTCATGCCCGCCGCGCCGGGTGGGTGGGCTGCGGGTGGTGTGTCATGTCCTCACCGTTCTTTTGTGGCGTTTGTGCAGGTGGGAGGCTGTCTGATGAACGTCGTACACACGTTCGAGAATGGGGGTATGGTGGGGGTGGAAGTTGGGAACTGATGTTCGAGAGCTGTTCGGGGCTCACGAGTGCGGGAGGTGCGTGTGCCGGGCTTCGCGCATCTGCACACCGTCTCCGGGTTCTCCCTGAGGTACGGGGCATCCCATCCGGAGCGGCTGGCCGAGCGTGCCTCGGAGCGGGGGATGGACGTGCTCGCGCTCACCGATCGTGACACCGTCGCGGGGACGGTGCGCTTCGCCAAGGCCTGCGCCGGGGTGGGGGTGCGGCCGGTCTTCGGGGTGGATCTGGCGGTGGGCGAGGCCGAGGCCGTGCGGTGTGCGCGGCGGAAGGTGCCGGTGCGGGGTGGGGCCTTCGTGGACGAGTCGGCTCCTCGGGTGACCTTTCTTGCCCGGGACGGGGCCCGGGGATGGGCCGATCTGTGCCGGATCGTCACGGCGGCGCACGGGGGAGAGGGTCTGCCTCTGCTGCCCTGGCCGGACAACCATGGCGACGGCCTGACCGTGCTGCTCGGTGCGGGGTCGGACGTGGGGCGCGCCCTCGCCGCGGGGCGTCCCGACCGGGCCGCGGAGCTTCTCGGGGCGTGGCGTGAGGTCTACGGCGATGCGCTGCGGCTGGAGGCTGTGTGGCATGGGCGTACTGGTACGGGGCCCGGCTCGCTGCGGCTGGCCGCCCGTACCGTCGGGTTCGCCGCCGAGCAGGGGGTCCGGCCGGTGCTCAGCAACGCCGTCCGGTATGCCGATCCCGGCGCGGGGCCCGTTGCCGATGTGCTGGATGCCGCGCGGCGGCTGGTGCCGATCGACCCGCGCGGGGAACTGGACTCCGGCGAGGCCTGGCTGAAGGACGCGCAGACCATGCTGCATGTCGCCGAGCGCGTGGTGGAGGCCGCCGGGTATCGGCGGGACACCGCCCATCGGCTGCTGGAGCAGACCCTGGCCACGGCCGCCGAGTGCCGGGTCGACCCCGAGGGGGATCTCGGTATCGGGACCGTTCACTTTCCCGAGGCGCATCTGGTGGGTGCCGGGCGGCGCTCCGCCCAGCGGGCCCTTGCCTCGCGGGCGGTGGCCGGGATGGTGCGGCTCGGGTACGGCGGCCGGCGCGCGTACTGGGATCGCATGCACCATGAGCTGGACATCATCGCCCACCATGGCTTTGCCTCTTATTTTCTGACGGTTGCTCAGGTGGTCGACGATGTACGGGAGATGGGGATCCGGGTGGCCGCTCGTGGTTCCGGGGCGGGCTCCCTCGTCAATCATCTGCTGGGTATCGCGCACGCCGATCCGGTCGAGCACGGGTTGCTGATGGAGCGCTTCCTCTCCAAGGAGCGTGTGGTGCTGCCCGATATCGACATCGATGTGGAGTCCGCCCGGCGGCTGGAGGTCTACCGGGCGATCATCGACCGGTTCGGTACCGAGCGGGTGGCGACCGTGTCCATGCCGGAGACCTATCGGGTGCGGCATGCCATCCGGGATGTGGGTGCCGCCCTGTCCATGGATCCGGGTGAGATCGACCGGATGGCCAAGTCCTTTCCGCACATCCGGGCCCGGGACGCGCGCGCCGCGCTGGAGGAGCTGCCCGAGCTGAAGCAGCTCGCGAGGGAGCTTCAGCGGGAAGGGGAGCGGTACGGCAGGCTGTGGGAGCTCGTCGAGGCGCTCGATGCCCTGCCGCGCGGGGTCGCCATGCATCCGTGCGGGGTGCTGCTGTCCGACGCCTCGCTTCTCGCCCGTACGCCGGTGGTGCCGACCAGCGGTGAGGGGCTGCCGATGTCGCAGTTCGACAAGGAGGACGTGGAGGACCTCGGGCTGCTCAAGCTCGATGTGCTGGGCGTGCGGATGCAGTCGGCCATGGCGCACGCGGTCGCCGAGGTGGAGCGGGTGACGGGGGAGCGGATCGACCTTGACGCGGTGCCGGCGGGGGATCCGGAGACCTATCGGCTGATTCGGTCCACCGAGACGCTGGGGTGCTTCCAGATCGAGTCGCCCGGGCAGCGGGATCTGGTGGGGCGGCTGCAGCCGAGTACCTTTCACGATCTGGTTGTCGACATTTCGCTGTTCCGGCCCGGGCCCGTCGCCGCCGACATGGTGCGGCCCTTCATCGAGGCGCGGCACGGGCGGGCGCCGGTGCGCTATCCGCATCCGGACCTGGAGGAGCCGTTGCGGGGGACGTACGGCGTCGTCGTCTTCCACGAGCAGGTCATCGACATCGTCGCGATCATGACCGGGTGCGGGCGTGGTGAGGCCGACCGGGTGCGGCGGGGGTTGTCCGACCCGGAGTCGCAGGGGCGGATCAAGGTGTGGTTCGCGCAGCAGGCGGCGGCTCGGGGGTATGGGGAGGAAACGATTCGGCGGACCTGGGAGATCGTGGAGGCCTTCGGGTCGTACGGGTTCTGCAAGGCGCACGCCGTCGCCTTCGCCGTACCGACCTACCAGTCGGCCTGGCTGAAGGCCCATCACCCGGCCGCCTTCTACGCCGGGCTGCTCACGCATGACCCCGGGATGTATCCGAAGCGGCTGCTGCTGGCGGACGCGCGGCGGCGCGGGGTGCCGATCCTGCCGTTGGACGTCAATGTGTCCGGGGTCGCCCATCGGATCGAACTGGAGTCCGAGTCGGGGGTGTGGGGGCTGCGGCTCGCCCTCTCCGATGTGCACGGCATCAGCGAGGCCGAGGCGAAGAGGATCGCGGACGGGCAGCCGTACTCCTCCCTGGTGGACTTCTGGGAGCGGGCGCGGCCGAGCCGGCCGCTGGCACAGCGGCTCGCCCAGGTGGGGGCGTTGGACGCCTTCGGTGCCAACCGGCGCGATCTGCAACTGCATCTGACCGAGCTGCACCGGGGTGCCCGGGGCGGTGGGGGTGGGCAGCTGCCGCTGGCGGGCGGGCGGAAGACCGCGCCGGCGGGGCTGCCGGATCTGACGTCGGCGGAACGGCTCAGCGCCGAGCTGGGTGTGCTGTCCATGGACGCCTCGCGCAACCTGATGGACGACCACCGGGAGTTCCTGAAGGAGCTGGGCGTGGTCTCCGCGCGGCAGCTGCGCGAGGCGCGGCACGGTGAGACCGTGCTGGTCGCGGGCGCCAAGGCGGCCACCCAGACCCCGCCGATCCGCTCCGGCAAGCGGGTCATCTTCTCCACGCTGGACGACGGCACGGGGCTGGTCGACCTGGCGTTCTTCGACGACTCGCACGACGCGTGCGCCCACACCGTCTTCCACTCGTGGCTGCTGCTGGTGCGGGGAGTGGTGCAGCGGCGCGGTCCGCGCAGTCTGAGTGTGGTGGGGTCCGCCGCCTGGAACCTCGCCGAGCTGGTCGAGCTGCGTGCCGAGGGCGGTCTCGACGAGGTGGCGGCGCGGCTCGCGGAGCCCGTGGCCGAGGGCGCGGGCGACGATCCGACCGGTGGACGGCGGATCCAGCTGTCGACCGGATACCAGATGCATCCGTGGGCCGATCTGCGGCCCGCGGGGCAGGAGGCCGCACAAGGGCCTGCTGCCGTACGGAAGTTGTGGCACCAGAGTCCGGGGAGTGCGGGATGACCATTCTCTGCGTACGTTTCCAGCTGCCGCCGATGCACGAGGCGGCCCTGCCGGGGCTGCTCGGGTTGCTGGAGGACTTCACCCCGGTCGTGGAGGCGCTGCCGCCGGACGGGGCGCTGGCCGATCTGCGCGGTGCCGAGCGGTACTTCGGGCGCAGCGCGGTGGAGCTGGCCTCGGTGATCCGGGTGCGGGCCCTCGCGCTGCACGGCGTCGACTGTGTGATCGGCGCCGGTCCCGGGCCGGTGCTGGCCCGTGTGGCGCTGCGCGACGCCCGGCCCGGGGTGACGTGTGTGGTGCCCGAGGACCCGGACGGCATCGCGGAGTTCCTCGCCGAGCGGCCCGTGTCCGCGCTGCCCGGCGTCGGCGCGGCGACCGCCCGCACCCTGAGCGAGTACGGCCTGGACACCCTGGGCCTGGTCGCCGGTGCGCCGCTGTCCACGCTCCAGCGGCTGATCGGCGCGAAGGCCGGCCGTGAGCTGCGCGAGAAGGCGAGCGGCATCGACCGGGACCGGGTCGTGCCGAACGCCGTCTCGCGGTCGCTGGCCACGGAACGCGCCTTCGACCTCGACGAGCTGGATCCCGACCGGCACCGCAGGGCGCTGCTGTCCGCCGCCGAGGAGCTGGGCGCCCGGCTGCGCGCGGTGCGGAAGGTCTGCCGCACCCTGACCCTCACCGTGCGCTACGCCGACCGCTCCTCGACCACCCGCAGCCGCACCCTGAAGGAGCCGACCGCGCACTCGGCGGCCCTGACCAGGTCGGCCTACGGCATGTACGAGGCGCTCGGCCTGCAGCGCGCCCGGGTCCGCGCGCTCGCCCTGCGCGCGGAGGGCCTGGCTCCGGCCGACCAGGCCTCCCACCAGCTCACCTTCGACCCCGTGGACGAGCGGGTCCGCCGGATCGAGGAGGTCGCGGACCGCGCACGGGCCAAGTTCGGGCCCAGGGCGGTGATGCCGGGGGCGCTGGGGCGTGGCGGCGGCTCCTCGTCGGTCAGTTGGCCCAGGGCGGCGTGATGCGGGTGCCGTCGGCCAGCTCCGCCTGCAGGCCGACGGAGGTGGTGACCCAGGAGAGCGCGGTGTGATCGGTCGGGTTCTCCACGGCCAGGGTGGCGCCGGGATTGATGATCACCGTGTCGCCCGCGCCGATGCGGTCGGTGCGGCCGTCGAGG
This sequence comes from Streptomyces sp. NPDC002076, assembly GCF_053593835.1. Classification (NCBI taxonomy): domain Bacteria; kingdom Bacillati; phylum Actinomycetota; class Actinomycetes; order Kitasatosporales; family Streptomycetaceae; genus Streptomyces; species Streptomyces sp. NPDC002076. Next base: position 195,972 of record NZ_JBSFDI010000014.1, on the reverse strand, counting down.
GTGATCAGCAGTTCGCCCACGAGCAGATGAAAGATCTCCTCACGGTTGACGGTGTGCGCGGGCGCCTTGGTGCCGGCCGGAATCTCCCCGCGCCAGGCGCACAGCTCCTTGCTGCGGAGCCGCTCCGCTGGGTTGCGCGGGGTTGAGGGCCTTCTCGACTGCGGGGGGAGCGCCCCCACGCGCCGGAAGCGGCACTGATCGCAAGTACCCGAGAAGCGGTGCCCGTGTTGTCGGCACCGCCCGGGTGCTGCGTTGTCGGGCACCGCCGGACCACGGCGTCCGGGTACAGCGCCGTTGCGGTGGGTTGGGGAGTGGCCGGCGTGGGCCACTCCCCAACCCCGGACACCCCTGACCGTCCGAGTTGCGCAGCGGACTCGTGCGGAAGGGATACGCGGAGCGGCGGCCACATCCGCAGGACGCGCGGGCCCGGCTGGTCGTGCTGACCGAGCGGGGCTGGGCCTGCACCCGGGCGGCGGAGGCGGCGGCCGAGGTCGTGGGGGGATGGGCCGAACTGCGGGGCGAGGGTGAAGTGCGCGTGTTGGGGGAGCGTTTGGCGCGGATCGCTCCCTATGGTCCGGTGAGGCCTGCCTGGTGATGATCCGTCAGCGTTCGGCGGCGCTCTGGTTATCACTGGAAGTTTTTACTGACGCGTAACTTCACACGAGTGCTACTCGCCCGTAACTTGACGAATGAACAGCATCCTCGTGATCCGGATCACAGGGCAAGGCCCCCACCTCCCTTGAGCCGCAAGGAGATCACACGATGCTGCCCTGGAAGCGAGTGCTCAGACCCCTCGCCGCGCTGCTCCTCACCGCCGCCGTCGCCACCGTTCCCGCCGCCACCGCCGCTGCCGCCGACACCGCCCCCTCCAGCGGCTGGAACGACTTCTCCTGCAAGCCCTCCGCCGACCATCCCCGCCCGGTCGTCCTGGTGCACGGCACCCTGGGCAACTCGGTCGACAACTGGCTCTCCCTCGCGCCCTACCTGAAGGACCGCGGATACTGCGTCTACTCCCTCGACTACGGCCAACTGACCGGCGTCCCCCTCTTCTACGGCCTCGGCCCCATCGACAAGTCGGCCGAACAGCTGTCGGCCTTCGTGGACAAGGTGCTCGCCGCGACCGGAGCCGCCAAGGCCGACCTCGTCGGGCACTCCCAGGGCGGCCTGATGCCCCGCTACTACCTGAGGTTCCTCGGCGGATCCGCCAAGGTGAACGCCCTCGTCGGCCTCGCCCCCGACAACCACGGCGCCACCCTGAGCGGCCTCACCAACCTGCTGCCGTACTTCCCCGGTGCCTCGGACCTGATCAAGGCCACCACCCCCGGCCTCGCCGACCAGGTCCCCGGCTCCGACTTCCTCACCAAGCTCAACGCGGACGGCGACACCGTCCCCGGAGTGCACTACACGGTCATCGCCACCAAGTACGACGAGGTGGCCACCCCCTGGCAGAGCCAGTACCTGAGCGGCTCCGACGTCCACAACGTCCTGCTCCAGAACCTGTGCCCGCTCGACCTCTCCGAGCACGTCGCCATCGGCCTGTTCGACCGCATCGCCTTCCACGAGGTGGCCAACGCGCTCGACCCGGCCCACGCCACCGCCACCACCTGCGCGTCGGCCTTCAGCTGACGTGCCGCCGGGGCCTGTCCGGCCTGAGCCGCCGGACAGGCCCCGGAACTCACCGGCGGTGGGCGCCACCCGCCGCGCGCCGCCGCACCGACAGCAACAGCGCCGCCGAACCGAGCGCCAGCGCCGCCGCGCCGCCAATGGCGACATAAGCGGTGCCGGAGGAGGCGCCGGTCTCCGCGAGGTCGCTCGAAGTACCGGCGGCCTTGGGCGCGTTGGGCGCGCCGGAGGGCTGCTGTGCGGGGGCGGTCGTCTCGTCACCGCCCCGACCGTGGTGCCGCATCGTCGACTTGTCGGCACCGGCCGCGATCTGCCGGTCGGAGGGCGCGGAGGCCGTCGGAACGGGGCCGCCGCCGGTGCTCCTCGCGCCGGCGCCGCCGAAGTCCACGTCCGAGCAGGAGTAGAAGGCCTCCGGGCTGTCCGAGCGCTGCCAGATCGCATACAGCAGCTGCCGGCCGGACCGCGCGGGAAGCGCGCCGGAGAACGTGTAGAAGCCGCCCGATGCGACCGGGTCCGTGACCGTCGCCACCGGGTGCTCCAGATCCAGCTCGGACCAGGCCAGCGGCCTGGCGGGGTCGTAACCGGGCCTGGTGATATAGACCTTGAAGGTGCCCTTGTGCGGCGCCGTCACCCGGTACTCGAAGGTGTACGACCCGCTGTGCACCCTCGTCGCCGGCCAGTCGGCGCGAGCCAGGTCCAGCCCCTTGAACTCCTCGTTGTTCGCGCTGCACAGCCTGCCGTCCGGGATCAGCCTCTGGTGCTGTCCGGCGGCGTCGCCGATCCGGATGCCGTTCCAGTCGTACAGCGCCTGTGTGCCGCCGGCCGCCACGGCCGCCCTGCACGCGGCCGACTTCGGGCTCTCGGGACCCTCCGCATAGCACTGCGAGACACGGCTGACCGGATTCCCCATCGAACCGTGCGCGGACGCCGGAGCGGCGGCGAGCGCGGTCAGGGCGAGGGCCGGCAGACCGAGCACGGCCACGACGGCGGCCGCGCGGCGGGCACGAGCGGGCATGCGGAACTCCTCGGCGGACGGTTCTTCGGCGGGGCGGAACCCGGAGGGAGGGACCCATGGGAACCCGTGGGGGTTGATCCGAAGCTAGCCCCGAGAAACCGCGAAATCGCCTGCCGGAGGCGGATGGAGGAGATCCTTATGGTGCCGTTAAGGCCGGACTAACCGAGGGCTCAGGAAGAGGGGGAGGAACCCGGTGGCCCACCTGCGCCCAAGCAGCGCGACTGTCCGCGCCCGTTCAGGTTCGTTCGCAGCCGGACGCCTCAGTTGGCTCCCCGATTGGCTCCCGGCAGCGCGTGCACGTGTTGCCTTGCTGAGCCTGGGCACATGGCTCCGGAGGGCGCTTCGGTCCCAGGAAAAACAGCTGGTCATGGCTTCTTAACTGCACGGCTCTGCTGGGCGTGTCCACAGATAGTCCACGGCCCGCTGACCACTGCCTTAGGAGTTCGATGGATCCGCCACGACTGTCGTGACCCCGCTGGGCATCAAAGCTCTGGACGGTCGTTCAGTGTTGCCCCTGTCCGGCCCGTCGGCTCACTGCCACCAGACGTGCTGGCGTGAGCACCGCCAGACTTGCGACAGACCCGCTTATCGCCCTCGTCACACTTGGACAGGATGAACCCGTCGAACCGCATCAGCTGGGCGCACTCAGGCCACGTGAGTGGGGAGTCGGAGGACATACGTCGCACCGTAGCCTCCCAGACGGTTGCCCTCCTCACCCCTTCTGATCCGTAGCTCTAGCCGCAACGTCGAGAGACGGTCATTCTGGTGCACTGGTATCGACTGAACTCAGCTGTTGAGACCAAGAAGACGCCTCGTTGACGCAAGCATTCCGGTCAGCGTCTTGTTGGTAGGAGCATAACCGGGGGGAGATAGACCTTGGCTGATAGTGGCTGGGTTGCGGTCGCTGGAGCGGTGGTCGGCGGCAGCCTCGCTGGCATGATCGCCCTTGTTCAAGTGCGGTGGCAGCATAAGTTCGATACGACTAAGAGCCGCGAGGACCGTCAATGGACCGAGAGGGCGACGGCCAAAGAGCGAGATCATATCGAAATGGCGCGGCGTCGGGACGAGTTGCTGGAGATCTATACGAGTTATCAGCTGGCAGCGGATCGAGTGGAGAACGCGGTGCGAGAGCTCGCGGACGCCAGACGCGCTGCGCACTCAAATGGGCCCCGTTTCGATGAGGCTTACGAGATCAAGCAGGATTCCTACGAGACTGCCCAGAACGAATACGATAAGGTGTGTGAGGTAGTTAAGCTGATTGCGCCACTACATACAATTGAAGCAATACTTCACCAACGACAGTTGTTTAACCGATTTGCCCTCCAGGCCTTCGACGGCAGTTACGATCACACGGCAAGTTTCCCGGCCATTACTGAAGTGGCCGAGCCCGTGCTCAAAGCTATGCGCTTGGATCTACGTTCCTTTGGCCTCAGCGGGCTGGACTGATCCGTACATGGCTGTGGATCAGAGGAGTTCCTCAACACTGCTTCGCTGATGGGCGCCTGCGCCGGTACCCGAAGCGCCATCGCTGAGCAGGGAAAGGGCTGGCATCGGCTGCCGTCATCTGTCGTCGTCGGCTGCCTTCGGACGGCCCACAGACGGCCCCAGGGATACCCCCGGGGCCGCTCGTGGTTCCCGTTGCCTGGCCCCCTCGATGCGAACTCTCGGCTGAAAGGTCATTCCGGTCCAGGGCACAGTTCGTGCGGTCATCGACAGCCGTTGGCGGTCACCTGTGGTTGCGGTGGTTGCTGTACTCCGCTGCCGTACAGCCTCCGCAGCCGGCTCGGATGGGGCTTTGGGCCCCGTGGCCCCGATGGCGAGGAACAACGCCTCGACTGGAGTCCTCCCGTTGACAGCCTCAACCCCCTCAGCTCAGAATGATCGGCCCGGTCGCCTTCCTTCTGGTGCGCGTGGCGTGTCGGCAGGTTTGCCCGCGTAGTCATCCGCAGAAGTTTCTGTTGATTGACCAGCGGGCTGGCGATAGTGGCTATCGGATGCGAGGACGGTATCCACCGTGTGGGTTTGTTGGCGGTCGGTGAGCATCTGCCAGCCCACCAGAATTGCCAGGACGGCGAGCAGAGCGGATGAGGTGATCGTGGTTCCTACTCCGAGTCCGCCCTGCGCGACGGGCTTTTCCACCGCGTTCTCCGCCACCGCACCCAGAGGGCGGGTCAACACGTAGGCCGCCCAGAACAGCACCGTGCCCGAGATCGGGGTCAGATAGTGCGCGGCAAGGATCACGAGCATGGCCCCGCACAGCAACAGAGAGCTGTCGCGGAAGCCGAGACCTAGACCGCCGGAAAGGAAGTCACCACTCGAGGTGCCCAGCGTGTTGGACACCAGTGTCGCGGTCCAGTACAAGGCCTCGCCCCCCGTTGTGGCGATCCGCTCCACATCCATGGTCTGTCCGGTCATCCGCCACCCGATCAGCACGATCGCCAGCAGGCTGGTCAGCAGAATCGAGCCGCCGGCGTAACCGAGCCCAACGGTGCGGTTGATGTAGTCGGACATCGAGGTGCCCACGATGCTGGTGGTCAGAATGACCGACCAGAACACTATCGGGCGGAAGCGGTCGGCCTTGAGCTGCATCACCAGGGTGAGCACGAAGGCCACCAGAAAGATGATCGCGCCGACGGCGTAGCCGAGATTCAATGGCGCCATCGTGACGAAGTTCGATGCCGACTCGCCCAGCGTTGTGGCCACGATCTTGGTCGCCCAGAACATTGCGCCGACCAGCGGCAACTTGCTCACGGCAACCTTGCTCACTGAAACTTTCATCCTCGTCCCTCATCAGGCACCGGTCCGTCGACTTCCTTGTGGCGGACCGCAGGCCTCGCCCGAGAGGCCATAGGTCCCCACTGGGGGGCGCTTGCTCCCACTTGACCGTGCTGATCCACCCGAGAGGGCGATGGTTGAGCGGCGCCCGACAGTTGAAGCACGTGCTGACTGGGCGCGGGTGTCGGCCGGTACTCTCAGCGACTGGGGCGGCCGCGTCAGGCCGCTTGCGCGGCGGTGGGGCTCGCCGTACCCGAACCGCGGCGAGGATGCCGACAGGCGACCGCTAGAGCCCCAGTTTGGAAGATCGCGTACGCGCGTGGGAGTTCACCTGGCGAGACGGTGACCTGCGCGTTTGTGGGGTGCCCGCTGATATTCCCCGCTGTTCGCCATTGCTTCCCGACCGAACGGGCACGCATAGGGCACGCTGGTCACGCCTCAGACTCTTGCCACCAGTTCAGCGGCTCTCCGTCCGGTCCGAACACATTACTGAAGCCCCACTCGACCAGCACGCTCACGCCTGCTGCCCACGTTGCCATCACGGCCTCGACCGCAGGGAATCCGGAAGCGGCCGGCACCGTCACCACGATGAACCGCCGGTCGGCAGGCGCCTCCACCAGGCCGCCCAGGGAGAGGAAGGCCCCGATCAGGGACTCCAGCGACTCAGCAGCAAAGGAAGGCTCGCCGAATGCTTGGATGCAGAGGTTCGGGCCTCGCCGCTCGACCTGGAACAGGCCATCAGCATTGATCTTCAGCAGGTCCCCCGCCGCGCAGCCCTCGACCATGCCAGGGCTACCCAACAGTTCATAGCTACCAGGACCGACCGCCCGGGCAGGAAGCGTCTCGAACACTGGCCTGCCGGAACTGGCAATGCCAGCCTGGAGTGCCACATGGCAACGGTTGGAGTCCGCTGGGCTCTCGATGCTCATTCCAGCATGCTCGCAGAGGCTGTCCGAGTCGGAGAGTTCAGCCCCCATGGCAGAGCATCTGTCCGGTCCGCCACTACCGGACCACCTCAACACTGCTTCGCTGATGGGCGCCTGCGCCGGTACCCAGCCCACCATCGCTCACCAGGGGAAGGGCTGCCCTCGGCTGTCGTCATCTGTCGTCGTCGGCCGCCCTCGGACGGCCCACAGACGGCCCCAGGGATACCCCGGGGCCGCTAGTGGTTCCCGTTGCCTGGCCCCCTCGATGCGAACTACGGGCGGTGCAGTCGCTGAGGTCATCCGGCCTGGCCACTCGGCCGTCAGCGGTTTGAGACGACTGCCTGCGGTCGGCACGGTTGCTGTACTTCTCTGCGGTACAGCACTCCCCAGTACAGAGTCTCTGAGAGGATCGCGGGATGCTGCGACTCACCGATTTCATTATCGACTGCCCGGACACGATGAAGCTGGCAGCCTTCTACTCCGAGGTGACGGGCCGTCCGATCAAGGAAGGCAGCTCTGAGGACTGGGCTGGCATCCAGTTCGGCGAGATCGAGCTGGCATTCATCCGGGTGGACGACTACCGCGCTCCGCAGTGGCCCGACAGCGAGCACCCCAAGCAGTTCCACCTCGACTTCGAAGTGGACGAGATCGAGTCCGAGCAGCGCCGCGTCCTCGACCTCGGCGCGACGCTAAGGCAGGACTTCATCGGCCCTAACGGCTACGGCTGGCAGGTCTACACCGACCCGATCGGCCACCCCTTCTGCCTGTGCCGCAACAAAGGCGTCGTCTGGACCGACCGGGGCCCGATCTGGCCCAAGCACTACTAGAGCAGGTGGCCGTGATGGCGCTCACGCCACGTCAGCTTGTCCACGCCGAGCACGAGCACCTGCTTTACTCCGAGCCGCGCACCCGCCTTCACCGACTGGGCGTTCACGTTCCAGTTCGATGCCACCAACACCACCACATGGTGTCCGTCATCTGGCTGCAGCTCGATACGGCTCCTTGGCACACCGAGCTTCTCCAGCTGGTCCTTGGCGTCCTCGGCGTTCTTCCCGACCAGATCGGGCATCGTCACCGGGCCTGTCGCGACCGGCGTGGGTGCGCCCTTGTCGAGAGCGCCGCACCCGGCCAGCGCCGGCACCACCGCGAGTGCGAGCGCCGCGCCGCAGACGTACTTCCTCATGCTCTACTCCACGACTGGCTCGAGCGGGCAGGCACAGGCGCACGGGTGGAGTACCTGTTCACCGTGGGAACGGATGCATAGGAGGGCACGACCGAGCCTGCCTGACCGGCCGTCGTCATCCAAGTTTGAAAGGGTTGGAGGTGAACTCTGCGAGCGGCTGGCGGATGTCCTCGGCATGGAATCTGGCGTAGTGCACGACGCAGGCGAGGATGAGCAGCCTGTCGACGCGGTCGTCGTGGACAGTGACGGCGTATCGGGCCCGGACTCCACGCCGACGTGTCAGTTCGAAGCCGGCGGATTCCGCTGACCGGAAGTGGAGGCGGGTGGTGAAGGCGAACTCGCTCGCCGGCGTCGCGACGAGATTTACCAGTCTGGAGTCGCGGCGGAGCTTTGTGCTGACACCAACCGGCTCGGCGGTCAACTCGCCCAGCCCGTTCTGAATGACGGTCAACTGGTCCTCAAGTCCTACCCGCTTCCGCATTTCGACCTTGCCTAGCGGTGTGCGGTCGATCGACTTGGCACCGACGCTGTTCACATAGCCGACGAGTTGATCGAGCCCGGGACCGGTGTACACCTGGTATTCACTCAGGCTGCTGAACACGGTGTCCTTGTGCACGCGGGCCGTCGGCGCCTTCTGGCTGTCGACGTGGACGTTGTACGTGGTATGCGCGCGACCATAATGGGCGGTGATGTTGAATGAGCTGAGCGACTGGATCACCGTCGGACGCCTCCGTCCCGTCCCACGCCTCGACGGCGGGCGTCCTCGGTGGCGGTCCGGCTCAGCTGCGCGATGAGGTCCTTGACGTCATCGACGTCGGCGCCGGCCTTCAACTCCCGATAGATCCTGTCGGCGATCTCCGCCTGTTGCGAGCTTCGGCCTGCCAGCAGTTCGTCACCGAGCCGGCCGGCCAGCGCTGCCCGCTCTTCCGCGGCGAGGCCGCGCTCGGGATCCTGTGGGCGATAGTCGTAGTTGGAGGACATGCGTCACACTCCGATTACTCAGGCTGCCGGGAGCAGGGCAATACGGGCAGCGCCGAGGGTAGCGTTCCAGGCGTCGCTCTTTTCGAACGCGAAGCCGCGCTGCTCGACCTGGTCGATAAGGCTGCTGACACTGGGTGGGTCGTTGATGAAGTCGACGGCCTGTCGGACGCCCTTGTTGATCGCTTCGACAGCGTCGGAGATCTTGGCAAAAGTCTCTTGAATCACCGTGATCGCCGTGATGATTCTCTTGACCCATTTGTACATATTGTACAGCTTATCCGCCGTGAAGATGCCCGCGACGGCGTCCGCCAACGGATCCTCCGGCCCGAGGCCGACTGCCTCGATCGTCGCATCGCCTGCGACCATTTCCTCCCCCTCCGTGGCAAGTTTCGCGATCTCGTCGTTCACCAGCCTATTGATTTCTCCGAGGGCCTGGCGAACGAGCAGCATGATGGCGTCATAACCCACCTTGTAGAACTTGGCTGCCTCCTTGGCGGCGTCACCGACCCCACCCATGCCCATCGTCCACTTGAACAGGTACGAGTCGAAGGCTGTCGCGGCCTCGCCCGTCCACTCGGTCCCGAGCGTCCAGGAGCCCTTGCGCAAGGTACCGGTGACGGTGTAAGCGGCTTCAGCCAACTCGTCGTACGCCTTGTGCAGGTAGAGCAGTCGGCCGTACTGGCCGGACGGCGGGGTGATCAGGAGCTCGACGAGGCTCTGTCCCGTACAGAACTTGAACACCCTGTCTGCACCCCTGAGTTCACTGCCGTTGCGCAGTGTCCAGAGCTGAAGGTGGATGTTCTTAGCCGTGTCCTCTTCGGCGCTGTCCAATTCCTTCAGCTCGACATCTTCATCCTTGAAGTCGCCGACGCGATGAAGACCGGGCATCGCTCCGAGGTCCGGGAAGTGAGAGGAAGCCTGCGGGTATATATTGCGCAGCCGCATCGCAACGTTGTGATCGGTCTCGGTGTAGACGGCACTCGTGCGGCGGATCTTTCCGTCGATCAGGCCCATGCCCCGCTGGCACTGCGCGAACTTGCCGTGGAGGAAGGCCGAGACATGAGGGACGAGCGGGCGCAGCGGGGTGAGCAGTCCGTCGAAGCCGTCAGCCTTGGCGCATTCGTTGCTGCTCCACGCCACGAGCGTGCCCAGATGGTCGCCCTGCGTCTTCACGAGATCCGCGTACGCGTGGAAGTCGCCCTGCGTGGGCGTGCGAAGGTCCGCCACGGCCGTTCCCCCCCGTTGATGTCATGTCAGGTCCGTGCTGAGACGGGACACTACATGCCGTAGTAGCGGACTTGGTTAGCTATTGGCATGTTCATTAGCAAACCATTGGAGGTGCGTACAGTGCTGATCAGAGCCTCGGTCCGCGACAGTCTCAAGGGTCTTCGAGCGCCGCGGACGGCGTGTCGGATGACGGTCCGCAGCACGCGGGCGACGGCGATGGCATCGGGCACACAGCCTCGGACGGGGGTAAAAAGATTGAGCTTGGGACGCCCGATCGTGAGGGTGGCTTAGCCGCCCACTTCCTCAACCCACCACTCTCCCCAGCTCCCATCCCGTCCGCCGTCGACCCACACGCATGTGGAACGGGCGTGGTCCATGGCGTCCAGGTGGAGCGCGCCACTGTACGAACGACCTGGACGCCATGGGCCGCGTCTGCTCGGCTTCGCCTGGGGCGGCGGTGGACGGGATGGGAGCTCCCCGCGCACGCCACTACGGGCCTGCGGTCGGCGACGGCGCCCCCTCCATCCCGGTGCCGGCCGATCCCCCACCGGAGGCATGTTCTGACCAGAGCACTTCATGGCCAGGTCTCTACTCACGGGCCGTTGCTTGCTGCCGCCCCAGGGTCCCGGCCCCGGCGCCGAAGGCGCAGAGGGGTCGGGCCCCAGAGGCCAGCAGGCTGCTGCTGTTCTCCGTGCGAAGGAAGGAACCTGGATTCACGCTTACGTAGTTCTGTCCCTACTTGTAGGTGTCCGGCCGGAGGAAGCACGGCCCCTGACCTGGTCGCACGTTCACCTGTCACGGTCAGGAAAGGAAAGGCCGCGCGTGGACGTGTGGCGTTCGGTACGCCGGCATGGTGAAACGAAGACCCGGAAGAGCAGACGCTCGCTGGCCATGCCGCAGCAGACCGTCGTCGTCATGAGGGCTCACAAGCGCCGTGAGCAGGCTGCGTGCGTCGCAGCCAGCAAGGAGTGGACCGATGAACGACTGGTCTTCCCGACGGAGACGGGTGAACTCCGCAGTGCTCTGAACGTGCGCCGGAACTTCAGGACCCTGCTCAAGGAGGCCGGCTTCGCGAACCCGAAGGAGTGGACTCCGCGCGAGCTGCGGACAAGCTTTGTGTCCGTGCTGTCGGACCACGGGATCCCGATCGAAGTCATCTCGCGTCTCGTTGGGCACAACGGCAGTGGAACGACCGAGAGGGTCTATCGCAAGCAACTGCGCCCGGTCATCTCCGAGGGAGCAGAGGCCATGGACGACATCTTTGGGGACAATGAAGCTTTCTCATCCTGATCGCCAGGCGGTCTCGATGGCGTGAACGGCGGCGACGGTCCGGCTGATCCGGTTCGGGCTGCAGCGGGCCTTGCAGAAGATCCACCATTGCTTTAGACGGGCGAAGGCTCGCTCGCAGGGTGCCCGCAGCTGAGCGTGGTCCCGGTTGAACTGGGCGTACTTCTCGGGTAGGTCGCGGCCGTAGTAGGGGGTGCGGACCGTTGCGCCGTCCCCGCGGTACGCGCGGTCGGCGAGCACCAGGATCTGCCTGGTCAGGCACGCTTGGATCACTCCGTGAGCGCGAGCGGCCGTGAGGTCGTGGGTCCGCCCGGGCAGAGCGCGTGAGAACCACAGCGCAGTGCCGTCCGGGCGGGCCAGGACCTGCACGTTCATCCCGTGATGACGGTGCTTTTGCGAGTAGTAGGGCTCGTCGACGGCCACGCGGTCAGTCCTGATCAGGGTGCCGTCCAGGATGAGGAGCTCGCTCGGGTCATGGTGGTGCAGCGCGTCCAGCAGGGTGGGAGCGTGATCGGCCAGGACGTCGACGGCCTCGGTCACATACCGGCCGGGGTGGCGGTGGAGACGCCGAACCCGACTCCCACCTGCTGCAGTGTCTCGTTCTTGCGCAGGTGCACCAGCACGAGGACGGCTTGCTGGAAGCAGCTCAGCCGCCGTCAGCGCGAGCGCAGTTCCCGCCTTCGGGCGTAGATGAGCCACGAGACGTACTCGACGACCTCATGTGGGACGTCAAGCATGGCTCGATACGGAACCAACACGGCTCCTCTGTCCGGGCGTTGATGAGTGAGTTCACCAGCGGAACGACCAGGAGCCCTGCCACGTCACGAACCCCCACCAGCCGTTCTCCAACAGCCCCGAACCTCAGGATGAGAAGGGTTTCACTGAAGCGGCACGCCGGGGGCCAGGTGGATCTGCCGCTGGTCAGCGTGGCCTCCACGACGGGCGGGGCGCTGCGAGAGTCATCGTGCCCGGGTCCTGCCGGACTCGACTAGTACTACGTACAGCACAGTATCGTATAACGTAATAGTCGGGAGGATGAAGGAGGTGCCTGATGCCGCGTCAACGGGACCGTGTCGGATGGGCGGAACCCGCGTTGCTGATCCTGGCCAGCCTGGCCGACGGCCCCAAGCACGGCTACGCGATCACCAAGGATGTCGAGGAGCAGACGTCCATCAGGCTGGGGCCGGGCACGTTGTATGCCGCCATCGCGCGGCTGGAGGAAAACGGCCTGGTCGCGCCGCTGGACGAGGACGAGCGCCGGCGGCCCTACCGCATCACCGCGGAAGGCCAGACCGTGCTCAACGACAGGCTCCGGGCGATGGCTCGCTTCGCACGCACCGGGTTGACCCGACTGGGGGTGGCAAACGCGTGATCAACATGGCGGCCCGGGTGGCCTTGCGGTCATACCCTCCCTCGTTCCGGGAGCGCTACGGTTGCGAGCTTGAAGCACTGGTCGAGGACACCGGCGCCGGCCCGAGCATCGTCGCGGACCTTCTTGTCGGCGCGCTGCGGGCGTGGCTTCACCCGGTGATGCCCGAAGAGTCCGCCGAACGGCGCCGGCGCCGCATGCAGGCAAGCGTCGCCACCACCTGGGTCACCTGGTGCGCCGCACTGTATGCCCTGCCGATGCTGGACTTCATCCTCTCCGAGGAACCCGGGCTGACTTCGGACCTGGTGCGCCGACTGCTCGACGTTGCTCAGTACGCCATGTACGGCGCTGGGCTCATCCTGCTGGCTGGCGCCCTCGCCCTCCTCGCGGAAACCTCCAGAACCGGCAACCGGGCCGCGTGGCGCCCGCTGGTGGCTCTTGCCCCGACGCTGCCCACGTGGCTGATCGCGCCGTTCCTCCTGGCGTACGCCTCCATCGACCCGATCTCCTATTGGGTCGGAGCCTTGGCGGTGCTTGGGCCGGCAGCGTTCCTCATCACCATGGCGGTGGCACCGGCCGTCGCCGTCACCCGGTGCCGACCATCTGCCAAGGTCTTGCGGCTGCTTGCCCTGTCCGGGGTTGCGGTGGCGTTCGCCGTGACCACGACAGGCATCGCCTGCGTCGCGGCGTTGACCATGAGTACCGATGACGCGGCCCAGCTGATCACGATGCCCATACTCACCGTCACCGTTGCCGCTTCCACAGCAGCCCTGGTCAGCTCCGGCCGCGGTGCCAAGGCCGCACTCCATAGGGAGCACCCGGTGGATCTTGGTGGTGACCTGTGAGCGACCCTGCGATGCTCCCGCTCCAGGGCGCGCTACGAGTCCTTTTCACTTTCTGGCCTGAGACGCCATCCGCCTATCGTTCACGGGATCGACAGGGGCATGACGCTTTCCGGACAAGCGTCACACCGATACGGGACCAACAGGGCTCCTATGTCCGGGCGTTGATGAGCGAGATCACCAACCGAACGACCAGGAGCCCTGCCGGGTCACGCCCCCACCAGCCCATCCTCATCAGCCTTGAACCACAGGATGAGAAGGGTTCAATGACGAGGCGGTCGAGGGTGACTGCCCAGACGGTCCCTGATTTCGCAGCTGTGGCTCCCCGTTGCTCCCGAAGGCTAGAAGAGCCCCAAAGGCCCCGTCTCTGAAGTGCGGAAACGCGGCTCTGAGGGGCCTTTGGGATCTTACGGTGCCGTTAAGACGGGACTAACCGGGGGCTCAGGAAGGGGGTTGCAGTATCCGCACCCGCCGCACAGTCGCTTTGACCGTGGTTCCCCGCTCGATGCGATGCGGCCCGTACGGCGGTATACCGGGCACTCTTTAGGGTCACGGGCCTGTGGGCGGGGCCCTGTTGCACCGCTGTGCCAGTCGGCAGTCGATTGACTTCACCGGGAGGCGATCGCGTCTTTGGGGCGTTTCTCGTGAGGGGTAGCCACTGTGATCAACAGGCGGGGTGCGGTGCGGGCAGGCACACTGGGGGCTTTGGGGACGGGGCTGGTGGGTTTGCAGGCACCACCCGTTGCTGCGTCACCGACCGAGGTGGTGGAGCGGGTCGGCCCTCGGGACTGGAAGCGGCTGGCCGACGCGTTGTCATCGCGCTCCACCCTCTACCGGCCAAGGGATTCCAACTACTCGCCGCTTGCGCTCCCGTTCAACCACCGCTACGCCGGGATCCATCCCGCCGGCATTGTCGCGTGCGCCACCACCAGGGATGTCCGCACTGCGGTCCGCTGGGCCCGCGCGGTGGGGCTGCCCGCCGTGCCCCGCTCCGGGCTGGGTCACAACTACGCCGGGTACTCCAGCACCACCGGCCTGCTGCTCAACATGGCCCGGATGCAAGGCATCGCCGTCACCCCGCTGCCGGGCGCCCGCTCCCGTACCCGGAACTACGGGCCGATCAAGGTCACCCATGACGCGGGTACGGTCACCGTGGGAGCCGGGGTCACCAATGGCGACCTGCACCCGCTGCTGGAGAACCAGGGGATCTTCGTGCCGACCGGCCGCTGTCCCACGGTCGGGGTGGCCGGACTGGTGCTCGGCGGCGGTATCGGCTTCAGCGACAAAATGTTCGGTCTGACCTGTGATCGGCTGGTCTCGACGACCGTGGTACTCGCCGACGGTCGCGTGGTGGAGGCCGGTCGGGACTCGCATTCCGACCTGTTCTGGGCCTGCCGCGGCGGAGCGGGGAACAACTTTGGCGTCAACACCTCCTTTACGTTCCAGTACGAGCAGTTCCAGGGCGACGTGGGCGTCTACCAGTTGCGCTGGAGCGTGGACTCCGTGGTGCCGGTGATCGCCACCGCGCAGCGGATCGCCGTGAACGCCCTGGACAACAAGCGGTTCCACCTTCGCGTCGGCATCGGGACCCATGGGCTTGCCAGGGACCAGATCCGTGCCAACGCCAACGTCAACGCCATCGGCCAGTACTACGGCCCCCTTGAGGAGTTGCGCGCCATCCTGGCTCCGCTGCTCGCCATCGGCACGGCCGAGGAGCGCGCCCGCAACAGCGCGTCCGTCCGCGAGGTCACTCCCGGTCAGGCGAGCGTGCTGCTGAGCGCCACCACGCCGGTGGAACAGTTCGCCGCCAAGTCGGCGGTTCTCACTTCCCGGACGCTCCTGACTGACAAGCAGATTGGTGCCGCCGCCGAGAAACTGCTGGACTGGCCGGGCAGTAGCAACGAGGACGGGGCCGGGTTCGCGATGTTCGCCCTCGGCGGCGAGATCAACCGGGTGCCGCCGGATGCGACCGCGTTCGTGCACCGAAACGCCGTGTTCATCTTCGCTGCGGAGACCTCCTGGGCGGACTACGATCCGCACCACGTCGAGACCGCGAATCTGCACTGGCTCCGTGAGTTCTATCACGACATTTTCGGCAACATGCCTCCTGACCATTCGTATCAGAACTTTCCGGATCCGACGCTGAAGGACTGGCGGCGGGCTTACTACGGTGCGAACTACGACCGGCTTGTCAGGGTGAAGCGGAAGTACGATCCGACCGACTTCTTCAGCTATCCACAGGGGATCGACACCTGACGCTCTCACACCGACATCGTCTGCTCGGCTCTGCCCGGGTCGACGGCGTACGGCGCCCAGTCACTCCGGGCCGTAGTACAGCCGAAGGAACTCCTCCATCGCCGCGTCGACGCCGGCGCGGTCACCGGTGGCGAGCAGGTCCAGCAGCAGTCCGCGGACGGTGGCGAGGCCCAGCCTGGCGCGGTTTCGGGCCGTGGCGGTGTCCGTCCCCGCTGCGGTCTCGGCGGCGACGAGTGGCTCCAGCCAGTCCGTCACCAGCCCTTCGAGGACGGGGACTGCCTCGGGGCGGCCGCGCAGCGCGTGCCCGCAGATCTCGAAGAAGAGCCGTTCCTGACCGGCCAGCCGAGGGTCCGTCAGTCGCCGCCACAGCAGCCGCGCGACCTCGGCGGGCGAGAGCCCGGGCTCCAGGTGGAGCCGGGACAGCAGCTCGCGCTGGCGCCGCTCCGACGTCCGGACGATCTCGACCAGCAGTTGTTCCTTGGAGCCGAAGTAGTGGATCAGCATGCGGTGACTGACGCCGATCGCGGCCCCGAGGCGGCGCAGGCTCAGATCTGCGATGCCGTGCTCCGCGACATGGTCGACAGCCGCGTCCACCAGTTGTGCGCGCCGGTCCTGGTCCGCGCCGTGCCCGGCCCCGCCCTCGGGACGCGAGTCGCCCGTATTCGCCACGACGCGAGTGTACCAATTGGTACAGGGCGCATGTACCGTGTGGTACATGAAGCCGGTCACCGTGTCGATCGACGTACCGCAGGCACCCGACGAGGTCTACGACTTCCTCGATGTCATGGCCCACCACGAGCGATTCACCGACCACTACCTGTCCGACTGGCGCTACAGCGGCCCCCGCCGGGGCGTCGGATCGTGCGCCACGGTCACCGCCGCGCTGGGCGGCGTGCGGACCGACGTCACCATCGAGGTCGTCGAGGCCGAGGCGCCCCGGCGGATCGTCGAACGCAATGTCAGCGCGGCCGGCCGCCGCCAGGCCCACGGCACCTACGTCATCGCCCCCCTGCCCGACGGTGGCAGCCGCGTCTCGTTCACGTACACCTGGGCGCGCGCCCCGCTGGCCGACCGGCTGCTGTCCCCCGTCGTACGGACCACCATGCGGCGCGCCAACCGCACGGTCATGCGGCGCCTGGCCACCGAGTTGGCCCACCACGTGTCCGCCGCCGGCTCCTGACGGCCGCGGCCCGTTCCCCCTTGCGACAGGGGCTGCTCGGACCGCGCTCGGGCGGATAGCGTGCGTCCGTGATCGAACAGAACGCGGAGCATGTGCGGCCGGCCGTCGCAGGGGACGTGCCGGCCGTCAAGGCCGTGACGGACGCGGCCTACCACCACTACATCGAACGCATCGGAGTGGTGCCGCAGCCCATGGAGGCGGATCACGCCGCGAACGTGGCCGCCGGCAAGGTGTTCGTCACCGGAACACCCGTCGACGGACTGGTCGTGATCGAGGCGTTCGCCGACCATCTCTTCCTGGACAGCATCGCCGTCCGTCCCGGTGCCCACGGCACCGGAGTGGGACGGCGGCTGCTGCGTTTCGTCGACGCACGCGCGCGTGAGCTGGGCCTCGGCGAGATCAGGCTCTACACGAACGCGTTGATGTGGGAGAACCGGAAGATCTATCCGAAGTACGGATACGAGGTCGTGGAACGCCGTGTCGACGGGCCCTACGACCGCATCCACTACCGCAAGCGACTGGACTGACGGCCCCGGCGGGCTCAACCGTCGGGCCACCAGGTGCGGGCGATGTCCTTGCGCACCTCGGGGCGTTTCGGGGGGTGTTCCGCCGCCTCTTCGCGAACCCGGCGGCTGTCCGTCTTCTTCAGGGGCTTCTGCACGGTTACGCGGCGCATGGCTGCCTCCTTCAGTGCCTACCGGGTTTCCGTGTTGTCACGGTGGTAGACGCTTTTGGCGAGAGTTCCTCATCGGAGCCGGATTGTCAGTGGCGGCTGTCACTCTTGGGGCATGACGAACGTGAATGACGGCACGGTTGCGGCAGGTACCCCGGAAGTGGACTGGGACGCCGAGGCCGGCGCCTTCGACGACGAGCCGGACCACGGCCTGCGCGACCCCGGGATCCGCGCGGCCTGGGCGGACCGGCTCCGCTCCTGGCTGCCCGAGCGCCCCGCCGACGTCCTCGATCTCGGCTGCGGCACCGGCAGCCTGTCGCTCCTCGCGGCCGAACAGGGACACCGGGTGACGGGCGTCGACGCGTCCCCGGCCATGGTCGAGCGGGCCCGCGCCAAGCTCGCCGGGCGCGACACCGTGATCCTGCGCGGCGAGGCCGCGGCGCCGCCGGTCGGGGAGCAGCGCTTCGACGTCGTCCTCGTACGGCATGTCCTGTGGACCCTCCCGGAGCCCGCCCGGGTCCTGCGGCACTGGCGGGACCTCCTGCGCCCCGATGGCCGATTCGTGCTGGTCGAGGGCGTCTGGGGCACCCTGCACCCCGTGGGCATCCCCGCCGCCCGCCTCACCGCGCTCCTGGCACCGCTGACTGCGGACGTACGCGTGGAGCGGCTGTCCGACGACGCGCTGTTGTGGGGGAGGGCGGTGGAGGACGAGCGGTACGCGGTGGTGGCGGTGGTCTGAGGCGGGTGGTGCCTCCCCGACCGGGGTGTCACGCCAGCAGCTTCTCGAAGCCGCCGGTGCGGGCCAGTGTCTCCAGTTCGGCGAGTGCCGTCACGGCGGCGGACGCGGCCTCGGGATCCGTCTCCGTCAGGCCGCTCTCCGCGAACTCGTCCTCGTCCAGCCGTCGTACGTCCCTGCCGTCGGCGGAGCGCCACAGGTCCAGGTCCAGGTCCTCCACGACCAGTTCATCGCCGGTGCGGACCGCCGGCCGGGTGATGTCGCAGTACCAGCCCTTCACGGTGCCGTCGGCGGCGCGCACCTCCTTCACCGAGTACCAGCGGTCACGCCAGTAGTACTCGGTGAAGACGTCGCCCGGCTCGAAGCGCACG
The DNA here is from genome assembly GCF_053593835.1 of Streptomyces sp. NPDC002076. Classification (NCBI taxonomy): domain Bacteria; kingdom Bacillati; phylum Actinomycetota; class Actinomycetes; order Kitasatosporales; family Streptomycetaceae; genus Streptomyces; species Streptomyces sp. NPDC002076. Next base: position 177,528 of record NZ_JBSFDI010000014.1, on the reverse strand, counting down.
AAGCCGAAGTCGCGGACCCCGGAGCCCGCCCAGGGCGCGCGTACGGCGATGCGGGTGCCGTCGTCGCCGAGCAGCTCGGCCGGGTAACGGATCTTCGTGCGGCCCGCCTTGACCAGGACGACGTCCAGCCGGGCGGTCGCTTCAGCCGAGTTCGCGGACATAGCGCACCTCCGTGGCGCAGATCTCGTAGCCGAGCCACTTGTTGATCGCGAGCATGGGACCGTTGCCGGTGTCGTTGCCCGTGAGCGCCTGCGTGCAGCCGGCGGCGTGGGCGCGGTGCAGTGCGTGGGCCTTGGCGAGCTTGGCCAGCCCCCGCCCGCGGTACGCCCGCGCGGTACCGGTCATGGCCGTGGCGTACCGGGAAGCGCCGTCGGTGTGGGCCACGCTGAAGGCGGCGGGACGGCCGTCGGCCAGCACCACGGTGGTCAGCTCACGGTTGAGCAGCGGGTGTTCCCAGGTGCTCTCGATCCAGGCCTGGTAGTCGGTGAACTCGGCGTCCACATCGCTCGGTTCGTCCGCCGTCGTCTCCGCGTCCAGCTCGAACAACGGGCGCGGGTCGGCCATGAAGTCGGCGGCCGTGCGCAGTTCGACGCCGGGCGGGGGAGCCGGCAGCGGCGGCAGCGCCGCCCGGGTCAGATCCAGGCGCAGGAAATGGGCGGACCGCCCCGGCCCATAGCCGCGCCGTTCGGCGAAGGCCCGGTTGGCCGGCTCGTCCAGGAGCCAGGCGAACAGCTTCGTCGCCCCGTGCGCGGCCAGGTGCTCCTCGGCCGCGCGGACCAGCAGCCCGCCCGCGCCGCGCCGCGTACGGTCCGGGTGCACATAGATGTTGAGCAGCCCCTGACCCGGCTCTGGGCTGTCATGCGCGAGGGCCACCTGAGCGGTACCGATCACCTCGCCGTCCTCCTCCGCGACCAGGGATCTGAACCGGGCCTCGGGCGGTGTGCGGCTGAGGTGGTGGAGGATCGCGTCCGGGCTCCACAGGATGTAGGGCAGGGCGAGCTGGCGTACCCGGGCGAAGGCCTCGACATCGGATCGGTCATCGGGGCGCAGGTCGCGCACGATCACTGTCATGGGCAGGCACGGTAGGCGCAGGCGTGCCGGGGATGCCTCTCATTTTCCGCCGGGTACGGGACAATCGGCCCGTGAGCCTGAAGATCCGCATCGATGACAGCGCGCCTCCGTACGAGCAGGTACGGGCGCAGATTTCCGAACAGGCGCGGTCCGGGGCACTGCCGGTGGGATACCGGCTGCCGACCGTGCGGGGGCTGGCCGAGTCCCTGGGCCTCGCGGTGAACACGGTGGCGAAGGCGTACCGGGCGCTGGAGAGCGACGGGGTGATCGAGACACGGGGGCGCAACGGAACGTTCGTGGCTGCCGCCGGCTCGGCCGCGGAACGTGAGGCCTCCTTCGCCGCTCAGGCGTACGCGGAGCGGGTGCGGCGGTTGAGGCTGGGGGAGCCCGAGGCGTTGGCCGCCGTGCGGGATGCCCTGCGGGCCGCTTACGGCGGGTAGGGCGTGGGGCAGCCGCGGATGAGGATCAGCGCTTGGTGAGCTCCGGGATCCGGGTCACCGGCAGCCCCGCCCGTGCCGCCGTTCTCCCGAACGCCACCGCGTCCTGCACCGCCGCACCGCCCGGGTCGTTGTTGAAGTACGCGTACACGTCATCCCCCTTCCGCCACGTCGTCGCGATGCGGTCGACCCACGTCTCCAGGGACCGTTTGCCGTAGCGGGGCCAGGGCCGGGCGCGGCCCTGGTGGAAGCGGACGTAGCCCCAGTCGGTGGTGCGCCACAGCGGGGTGACTGGGCGGGCCAGGACGTCCGCCCAGCACAGGGCCGCACCCCGGGCCGACAGGACCTCCCGCACCTCCCGTGTCCACCAGGAGTCGTGACGCGGCTCGACCGCGACCCGCGTACCGGACGGGAAGCAGGCCAGGCAGGCGTCCAGGAGCGCGGGGTCGGCGCGCAGGGTCGGGGGGAGCTGGAGCAGGACCGGGCCCAGGCGGTCGCCGAGGCCCGAGGCATGACTCATCAGGCGGTGGACCGGTTCCTCGGGGTCCTTCAGACGCTTGATGTGGGTCAGATAGCGGCTGGCCTTGACCGCGACCGTGAAGTCCTCCGGGACCCGGTCCCGCCACGCCTCGAAGTTCTCGCGGGAGGGGAGGCGGTAGAACGCGTTGTTGATCTCCACCGTGGCGAACAGGCGCGTGTACTCCTCCAGCCACAGCCGCGCCGGGACCCCGGCCGGATAGACGAGGTCCCGCCAGTCCTTGTACTGCCACCCGGAGGTGCCGACGAACAAGGTCACAACACCATCAAAGCACTACAGGTACAGGCCCGCGTCCGCGCCGTCCCGCGCCCCCGGCACCGAGGTCGGTGCCGTGCCCCGGCGCAGCGCGAACAGCTCGGCCAGCGTCGCCCCGTCCCGGCCGATGGCGTCCTCCCGGCCGGTGGCCTCGCTGCCGAGCCAGCTCACCGCCTCCCGGTGGGTCAGCTTGCCCACCTCGATACGGGCCAGGCAGCGACCCGGGCGGACCACGGCCGGGTGCAGGCGCTCCAGGTCCTCGTTGGTGGTGACGCCGACCAGGACGTTGCGCCCCTGGCCGAGCAGGCCGTCGGTGAGGTTCAGCAGCCGGGACAGGGCCTGCCCCGCCGTGTGCTTGGCCTCGCCGCGGATCAGTTCGTCGCAGTCCTCCAGCAGCAGGAGCCGCCAGCGGCCCTTGCCGGCGCCGTCCTCCTCGCCGATCGCGATGTCCATCAGATAGCCGACGTCGGAGAAGAGGCGCTCGGGGTCCAGGACGCAGTCCACCTGGCACCAGTCGCGCCAGGAGCGGGCCAGCGTGCGCAGGGCGGAGGTCTTGCCGGTGCCCGGCGGACCGTGCAGGAGGAGCAGCCGGCCCGCGATGTCCTCCGGGGTCGTCTTCATCAGGCGGTCCATGGCCTCCGCCACGGGTGCCGTGTAGTTGGCCCGGACCTCGTCCCAGGTGCCCGCGGAGATCTGCCGGGTGGTGCGGTACGGCCCGCGCCTGGGGGAGACGTACCAGAAGCCCATCGTCACGTTCTCGGGCTGCGGTTCGGGCTCGTCGGCGGCGCCGTCCGTGGCCAGGTCGAGGACGTTCTTGGCCAGTTCGGCGCTGGTCGCGGTCACCGTGACGTCCGCGCCGCGGTTCCAGCGGGAGACCAGCAGGGTCCAGCCTTCGCCCTCGGCGAGGGTGGCGCTGCGGTCGTCGTCGCGGGCGATCCGGAGCACGCGGGCGCCGTCGGGCAGCAGGGTCGCACCGGAGCGGACGCGGTCGATGTTCGCCGCGTGCGAGTACGGCTGCTCGCCCGTCGCGAAGCGGCCGAGGAACAGCGCGTCGACGACGTCGGCAGGCGAGTCGGAGTCGTCGACGTGGAGCCGGATCGGCAGAGCGTCGTGTGGGTTCGCAGACATGCGGCCATGATCCGCCACCGGTGCCCTCCGCGCACGGCATTTCCTCCCCTTGTTCCGGGTGTTCCAAGACTGTTCCGGGTGTTCCCAAGACCTGCCCGAGGCGCTGCCTCCGCCGTTACTGTTGTCCTTGATGGGACGTCATGGGTGGGATTCGGATACTCGGCGGTGGCGGCTCACCGCCCTGCTCGGTGTGGGCGTCGCCGCTCTGGCCCTGGCGGTGACCCTGTTCAGCACGCTGTCCGGCACGCCCAGTACGGCCGGCACCACGCGTGACGGCGACAAGGTGCACGGCAGCCCCGCCAGCCCCGGCGCGAAACCGGAGCCGTACGTCGGCTGGGGCTTCACCCACACCCAGTACAGCGCCGACGAGGGCGCCGCGGCGGCCACCGCGCGTGTGCAGAAGCTGCTCGCGCAGGACGCCGGGCTGGCGCAGAACCAGCACATCATGGGCTGGGGCGCGGACAATCCCGAACCGGTCGAGGGGCACTACGACTTCGGTGCCCTCGACCGCCGGGTCGACTTCATGCGCGCCTCCGGCGGTACCCCGGTGATCACGCTGTGCTGCTCCCCGGACTGGATGAAGGGCGGCAAGGCCGGCGTCGACAACACGAACTGGAGCCAGGCCGCCCTGGAGACGGCGCCCACCCCCGCCCACTACCAGGACTTCGCCGACCTCGCCGCCACCGTGGCCCGGCGGTACCCGGACGTGAAGCACTTCATCGTCTGGAACGAGTTCAAGGGCTTCTGGAACGACGCCAAGTCCCGCTGGGACTACGAGGGCTACACGAAGATGTACAACCTCGTGTACCAGGCGCTGAAGAAGGTCGACAAGGACATCATGGTCGGCGGGCCCTACCTGGTGATGGACAGCGTCGACCCGCGTGACCAGGACGCCTCCACCGCGCTGAAGGGGCCCTGGGGCGCCATGGACCAGCGGGTGCTCGACGCCTTCTCCTACTGGAACGCGCACAAGGCAGGCGCCGACTTCACCGTGGTCGACGGCTCCAGCTACACCCGTGACGACGACATGCTGCCGAACGAGTTCGCCGTCACCGACAAGCTGACGGCGGTCAGCGCGTGGGTACGGCGGCAGACCCACGGCCTGCCGCTGTGGTGGGCCGAGTACTACGTGGAGCCCGGCGACGGCAACGACGACCGCAAGGGCTGGACCGAGCCGCACCGCGTCGCCGTGCAGGCCACCGGGATGATCGCCATGGTCAAGGGCGGCGCGGAGTCCGGCTTCTACTGGAACCCGGAGGAGAGGACGGGCACCGACTGCGCCGGCTGTCTGTGGACGCCCACCGACAGCGCGGGCGGCGGCACGGCCCTGCCCATGTACGGCCTGGTGTCCCGGTTCGCCAAGGCGTTCCCGCCGGGGACGCGGTACGAGAACGTGTCCGTGGCGGCCGACGACGTGCCCAATGTCCGCGTCCTGGCGAGCGACAGGACCGTCCTCGTGGTCAACACGCAGAACCGGACCATCAGCGCACAGATCGACGGCAAGCGGTTCGACATGGGGCCGTACGAGGTGAAGTGGCTCGACCGCTGATCGGCCGAGCCACCCTCACTTCATGGTCAGGAACCGCTGCACCAGCGAGGCCAGCACCACTGCCAGCAGGGGCAGCGCGAACCAGAACATGCCCTGGAGCAGCCGCAGTTGGCGCACGCCGGGCCGCACCGCGACCCGTACGACCTCCCGGGCGGCCAGCAGCAGGATCAGGATGACGGCGGCCAGCGCGCCGACCACCGACCACGGGGTCCAGGTCACCTGTGGCCCGATCGGCCCCGGGTGCGGTCTCGGCACCGCGCCGGCCGGCTGCCTGCGCAGCGCGAACACGGTGACATCGTGGTTGACCAGGACCTTCGTCAGCTCCTGCCGGTCGTCCAGGTTCTCGATCAGCCGGGGCTCCCAGGTCGCCGAGTAGCCCGCGTCCAGCTGCAGATAGGTCACCTGACTCTTGTTGATCATCAGATATGAGTTCGGGCCGGCGTCCTTGAGCGCCTTGACCAGGCCGGACACCAGCACCGGGTCGGTCGGTGCGAGCGTCGGCACATAGTTCACCCGCTCCATGTCCTTCGACCCCCAGGGCATCGCCGGGGTCACGTCGTTGACCGTGTCCTGGGTCAGCCACAGCAGCCGCAGTGTCGGCTTGTCGTGGGCGTACACCCAGTTCATGGCCGCGACCTCGCCGGGCCGGGTGCGCTCGAACGGCTCGTTGCCCCAGCGGGCCACCAGGAAGCCGCCCATCAGCAGCAGTCCGGCGAGCAGCGCGGCCAGCGGGGCGAGGCTCACCCGGTCCTTCTCGCGTTCCTGCGCGGTGACGCCGGTGCGCGGGAAGAGGGCGAGGGCGCCGAGCAGGGCCGCGCCGGGCACCGCGAACATGAAGACGCGCAGCGCCATCTCACCGCCGTACGACTGCATGCCGAAGCCCAGGAACGGCACGAAGGTCAGCACCAGCAGCGAGCGTTCGCGGTAGCGGTGGAAGCGCCGGCGCCACCAGCCCCAGCAGGCGAACGCCATGACCGAGCCGGCCAGCAGCACCCGGGTGTACAGCACCAGCTTGTGGGTGGAGTTCCCGCCCTGGATACGGCCGGAGACGGAGGTCGAGACATTGCTGCCGACGCCGCCGACCCCGCCGAACAGGTCGTTGAAGTGCCCCGACCAGTACGGCTCGGCCATGAATCCCACCCAGACCGCGACCAGCACCGCGAACAGCAACGGCAGCCCGCGCAGTTCGGACCGGCCGAGCAGGACGAGGGCGGTGAGCACGCCGAGCATGACGAACGGGGTGAGCTGGTGCGCGGGCACGCTCGCCGCGTACAGGCCGATCAGCACCAGCAGGAGCACCGCTCGCCGGCGGCGGTCGGCGGGTTCCACCTCGGCCTCGCCGGGGCGGAACTTCGTCCAGATCACCCGCGGCGGGCGGAACCAGACCAGCAGGATCGCCACGAACATCAGGTACAGCAGATAGGTGAAGCCCTGCGGCGAGAAGTAGTCCTGGCCGACCCAGCCGCACAGCACGAACAGCCAGACGCCGGTCCACTTCGCCCGCCAGCTCGCCCGCAGGGACCGGGTGAGCAGGAACATCGGGGCCAGATAGGCGAGCTGGATGGCGGTCGGCCACCAGCGGATCACCTCGGTGAAGTCGCTGACCCCGCAGGCCCGGCCCACGAACGCGGCCACCGCGAAGAAGCCCGGCCAGCTCCAGCGGGCGTCCAGGTCCGGTACGGCGGACCCGGTGCGGTCGATGTAGTCGATGAAGCCCAGGTGCTGCCAGGCCGTCGGGAACCGCGGCTCGGTCTCGATCACCGCCGGCAGCGCGTGCAGCGAGACGACCGTCGCGAGCAGCGTGAGCAGCAGCAGCGCCCGGTGCTCGCGGCGCAGCCAGAGCAGCGCGGCGAAGACGATCACCAGCAGGGCCGCGCCGGCCAGCGTCGGCAGCGGCAGCACCGAGATCAGCCCGAGCCCGCCCATCCGGTCCAGGTCGGCCTCGCCGAGCCGCAGCGCGGGCACCCAGTACAGCAGCAGCGCGGCGAACAGCAGACAGCCGAGGACGACACCGGTGCGGGTGGGCAGCAGCCGCTGCCGGAGCGGCACGGGGCCCGGCGGTTCGCCGGGCACGGGTTCGTCCGGTACGGCCTCCTGCGCGAGGGACGCGTCGGTCTCCGCCACGGAGTCGATTCTCCCGACGGACGCCTCCAGCTCCTCCTCCGTGAACGGCGCGTCGACCCCCGCCGCCTCCGCCTCACGCAGCAGCTCGGCCTCGGCCGGGCCCAGCGAGGCCTCACCGCCGGGCTCCCGCTCCTCGACCGGCAGGCCCAGTACGGGCACCGGCGTACCGGCGGGCGGGGTGCCGGGGCCCGGGCGGACGTCCGGACGGCGTTCCACATGGTCGAAGTCGACGTGGATGCCGAGGGCGAGGGTGTCGGAGTCCAGCGCCCAGGCCGGGCCGGGCCGGCGCGCCGGTGAGGGCGACGGGATCTCACGGGCCCCCAGATCGGCGAGGTCCCCGTCGGGTGCCGCCGTGTCGGGCACGGCGTCGGCCGCGGTACGGATCGTCCTCCAGAGCCTCGGCGCGGCGATCGCGGCGATCACCGCGAGGCTCGCGGCCTCGGCGAGGCCCGCGCCGGTCAGCCCCATCCGGGGCAGGAGCAGCAGCGTCAGGCTCAGCGTCAGGGCGCACAACAGGCCCTGGAGCCAGGCGAGTCCGGCGGTGCGGCTGCGCGCGCGCAGCACCGCGAAGTAGGTCTCGATCACCACCCGCAGCACCGAGCCGATCGCGAGCCAGCGCAGCAGCGGGGTCGCCGCCTGCGCGTAGCCCGCGCCGAACACGCCGAGGATCCAGGGCGCGCCGATGATCCACAGGGCCGCGATGGGCAGCATGATCCGGGCCATCCGCTTCAGCGCGGCGCGGGTGTAGGCGGCCAGCCGTGCCGGGTCGTGCGAGCCCTCGACCGTGAGCGACGCGCCCATGTTGATGGCGAGCAGATCGGTCGTGCCGCCGATGGTGGTGGCGATGTAGAAGTACGCGTTCTCCGCGGAGCTGACCTGCGAGGCGACGAGCACCGGAACCAGGTAGATCACCGCGAGGGAGAACAGCGAGCCGGTGTAGTCCCCGGCCAGGAACCTGCCGACCTGCTTCAGCGTCGGCGGCTCGGCGCGTCCCTCGGTCGCCTTGACGTGCCGGGGCGCCAGCCGGCGGAACACCAGCCAGCCCAGCGGCACCACCGAGGTGGCGATCGCGGCCACCCAGGAGACGAAGACACCGGTGGTGGGGATGGCGACGGCGAACGCGACGAGCAGGGCCAGCTTCACCGCCGAGAACACGGTGTTGCCCACCGGCACCCAGGTCGCGCTGCGCAGCCCGGTCAGCACACCGTCCTGCAGGGTGAGCACGTTCCAGGCGATGACGGCCGCGATGAAGCCGAGCCCGTTGACCGTCCCGTGCAGGAAGCGGTACGACGGCCCCCAGGTGTCCAGGGTCAGCAGGAAGACACCCGCCGCGAGCGCCACGAGCAGGGAACTGCCCGCGTACGTACCGAAGACGAGCCGGCCGGTGCGTCTGCCGGCCACCGGGATGAACCGGGCCAGGGCGCCGGTCAGGGTCACCGCCGTCAGCCCGGCGAGGAACTTCATCGCGGCGATGGCGGCCGAGCCCTGCCCGACCGCCGACTCGGAGTAGTAGCGTGCCGCGGCCAGCCAGAAGCCGAGTCCGAGGACGGCGGAGATGCCGGTGTTGAGCATCAGCGCGTAGGCGTTGCGGAACAGCGGGCTGCCGCCGGCGGACCGGCCGGTGCCGGGCAGGCGGAGGCGGCGCCCGGACTTCTGGGATGTCTCGGCGCCGGTCGTCGTGGACTCGGTCGTGGTGGTCGTGTCAGACACGGGAACGGATGGCCTTCCGGCGGACCTGACGGGCTCTGCGGACGAGGGCGTAGCCCTTGGTGAGGGCGCGATCCCTGGCGAAGGTGCGGGCGATGGCCCGGCCGTGGAGCAGCCGCTCGAACTCCTCCACACTGGTGGAGCGCCGGACCGTGACCCGCTGGAGGGCGTACGGCCCCTGGCGGCGGCGGGCGAGGCCGTTGCCGACGGCGAGGGCCTGGCCGTACCCCACCTCGCGCACGGCCTGGCGGACCCTGCGGTCGGAGTGGCCGTAGGGGTAGGCGAAAGACGCCGGCCGGTTGCCGAGTTCGTCCCGGACGATCTCCGTGCAGCGGGTCAGCTCCGTGCGCAGCACGGCGTCGCCCAGCTGGTCGAGCTGGGGATGGGTGTGGCTGTGCCCGCCGATCTCGACGCCGGCGGCGGCCAGTTCGCGCACCTGCCCCCAGTCGAGCATGGTGTCCAGGCCGCCCCCGGTGTCGTGAGCGCCCCTGATCCAGCCGGTGGAGACGAACAGGGTGGCCGGGAAGCCGTGCTTGGCGAGGACGGGCAGCGCGTGCCGGTGCACGCCCTCGTAGCCGTCGTCGAAGGTGATCAGCACCGGCCGGGCGGGCAGCGGGCGGCCGGAGCGCCAGCGGGCCGCGAGGTCGGCGGCGGTGACCGGCGTCAGGTCCAGGTCGCCGATGAGCGCCATCTGCTCCGCGAACGCCTCCGGCGCGACCGAGAGGGCACGGGTGGCGTCGTTGGGCGCGGTGGCGACGGAGTGGTACATGAGGATCGGTACGGGCGTGTCACTCACCTGTTCCCCCTTCGATGGGCGCCACCGAGAACGTCGTACCGCCCCGTCGCGCCGCCCGCAGGCTGCCCAGCGCGTAGCCGCCGGCGGCGCTCAGCACCCCGGCGACGATCGCGCCCGCGCGCCCCGCGCCGCCCGGCCGGGCCAGCAGCGCGTCCCGCAGGCCGCGAGCGACCCCCGCGGGCAGCACCCTGGTGGTGTACCGGCGTTCGGACTCCAGGCCCTTGTCTGCGCCGACGCTCTTCGCGACCAGCGCCTTGGACAGGCCCTCGGCGTAGGTGCGGGTGCGGAAGTAGGCGAAGTGCTCGCGGGGCTCGGGCACCCGGTGATGGATCACCGCGCGGTCGTCGATGAGCAGGACGGCGTCGGGGCGGGCCCGGGTGAGGCGGATGCACAGCTCCGTCTCCTCGCAGCCCAGCGGGCGGCGGTCGCCGTCGCGGCCGATCCCGGTGGCGAAGCCGCCCGCCGCCTCGAACGCCGTACGCCGGAAGGAAGCGTTTCCTCCCAGTACGTTGCGGACCTGGACCCGGCCCGGCGGCAGCCCCTTGTAGGTGCAGCCCACCACCCAGTCGAACTCCTCCGGGAACCAGGCCGGCCGCCGGCCCGAGGCCCAGACGGGCACCGTGCGGCCGCCGACCGCCATGACGCGCGGGTCGGCGTAGCACTCGGCGAAGCGGCGCAGCCAGTCGCGTTCGGCCACGGCGTCGTCGTCCAGGAAGGCGATGACCTCGCCGTGGGAGGCGGCGATGCCGGTGTTGCGGCCGGCGGACAGGCCGCGCGGGCCCGCGTTGGCCAGCACCCGGACGCCGCCGGCCTCCTTGTACTCGCGCTCCAGCCGGTCCTTCAGGGCCGGGTTGTGGTCCACGACCAGGAGCGTCTCCAGCGCCGGGTACGACTGCGCGCGCACCGAGGAGACCGCCGCGAGGATGTCCTCCCAGCGGTCCTCGGTGTACACGCAGATCACGACGGAGATGCCGGGATCTCTCAAGACACCTCTCCCCGGACCGTGTCGAGCATCGGCGAGTGGTGTTCCTGGCGGCGCAGTTCGCGCCGGTTGGAGCGTTCCCCGAGGATGACCTTGAGCACCCGGAAACCGTCGCGCACGGCCCGCAGATTGCTGGTGCCGTGGATGCGCAGGTACTCGTGGCTCGGGATCTCCTGCACCTTCAGGCCGGCCTTGACCACTCTGATGTTCATCAGCGTCTCGACCTCGAAGCCGGTGCAGTCGAGGTCGATCTTGTCGAGGCAGTGCCGCCAGAACGCGTTGTAGCCGTAGCACAGGTCGGTGTAGCGGGCGCCGAACTTGCGGTTGACGACCGTGCACAGCGCCCAGTTGCCGAGCTTGCGGATGAAGGTCATGTCGTCGGTGCCGCCGCCGTTGGCGAAGCGCGAGCCCTTGGCGAAGTCGGCGCCGGAGACCAGCGCGGAGACGTACGACACGATCTCGTTGCCGTCGGCGGAGCCGTCCGCGTCGACCATCACGATGATGTCGCCGCTGCAGGCCTCGAACCCGGTGATCAGGGCATCCCCCTTGCCCTTGCCCCGTTGTTCGACGACCTTGACGTCCGGCCACAGGGACCGGGCCACCTCGACGGTGTCGTCCGTGGAATTGCCGTCCACCAGGACGACTTCGTGTATCCAGTCCGGAAGCGTCTTGAAGACGTAGGGCAGATTCTCCGCCTCGTTCATGGCGGGAATCACCACGCTCACCGGCGGAGTGATCGCGAGGTGAGAGGAGATCGGCCGGTAGTGCGCGGCGATTAAAGGATCTTGCCCCGAACTCGGCGGGCGCAGGACGGAACTCATGAGTCTTTTCCCTCTCGTCCGGTGGACCGCCCACCCCCGGGCGGCCCGGCTCTGTGTCCGGTTCGAAAGGGGGGTTCTCATCTTCGGCGCGGTGAAATGATCTCCGTGCACGCCGATGAGCTGGCAAAGCTGGCCGGTCCGCCGGAGAAAGACGGCAGCCGGTCGCGCGGCACGACTCGGTCACAGTTGCGGTCACCGAGCACGGCACCCCCCTACCGCGCCCCGCGCCGGTGGACGCCACGGCCCCTGAGCCCTCCCCTGGTGCCGAGTGCCGACGTGCCGGTGCGGGTGAGATGTACGACGGTATTGACGATTGAACCCTAAAGGCAACCCCTGTGTGGCTGCCTCACGATTTTGTTGGTTTGGTCGTTACACAACTTTGGCCGGAGTTGCTCGGTCTTGTGTGCGTTTTCCGGAAATTCGTTCCCGGAGCACGACCAGCAGCAGAAGCAGCAGGCTCAGTACGGTCATCGCGACCACCCCGCCGCGCACCGACCAGCGGTGGACCGCGAGCATGCCTTGGGCGACCAGCATGTTGACGACGACCGAGCCCGCAAGCGCACAGAGTGCACGGCCGAAGGGATCCAGCCCGCGCAGAGCTGCGGCGAGTGCCACCGCCGGCGCCGTCAGCAGGAAGAGCAGAGTGCACGGGCCGCGCAGCGGAGAGGCCGCGTCGATGAGAGCGAGCAGCGCGCCGGTCAGCGCCACGGCGGTCGCGGCCCCCGCGAGCAGCGGCAATGAAGATGTCTTGTTGCGTATGGTCTGCATTGGCGACTTTGCCCCCCGACGCGCCGGATGCCGGGCTTCAATGTGGCGCAGTTCATGTGGGGTCGTCAAGAAGGCGGTTGTCGAACCGTCAACAGAAGTGGCATGTCCATGCAATAGATGAGCGGTGAACGTTTCGCGTTGATCCCGTTGAGACCGCAAAAGTCTTGGCATGGACACTTCCCGTCAACACGCGTAGTTGCTACGACGGTTGAGGCAGAGATCCTGCTAAAGGGAGGTTCCATGAGACGTTCCCGACTTACCGGATTCGTTACCTCGCTCCTCCTCGCCGCCGGCCTCGGTCTCACGGGCGCCGGCCATGCGACCGCCGCGACCGGTGGCTATGTGGCACTCGGCGACTCCTACTCCTCCGGAGTCGGCGCGGGCAGCTACATCAGCTCCAGTGGCTCCTGCGACCGCAGCACCAAGGCGTACCCGTACCTGTGGAACGCCGCCCACAGCCCGTCCTCGTTCGCCTTCAACGCCTGCTCGGGCGCCACGACGGACGACGTGATGGCGGGCCAGCTCGGCTCCCTGAACTCCGCCACCTCACTGGTGTCCATCACCATCGGCGGCAACGACGCGGGATTCTCCGACGTCATGACGACCTGTGTGATCCAGTCCGACAGCGCCTGCATCGACCGGATCAACACCGCGAAGGCGTACGTCGACTCCACGCTCCCCGGCAAGCTGGACACCGTCTACAACGCGATCAGTGCCAAGGCACCCAATGCCCGGGTGGTCGTGCTCAGCTACCCCCGCTTCTACCTGCTGGGCCAGACCTGCCTCGGACTCTCCGACACCAAGCGGTCCGCGATCAACGGCGCGGCCGACTACATCGACGCCGCCATCCAGAAGCGCGCCCAGGCCCACGGCTTCGTCTTCGGCGACGTCCGCACCGCCTTCTCCACCCACGAGATCTGCTCCGGCGACTCGTGGCTGCACAGCGTCAACTGGCTCGACATCAGCGAGTCGTACCACCCCACCGCGGCCGGCCACTCCGGCGGCTATCTGCCGGTGTTCACGAACAACGCGTGATCCGAACGGGCTCGCCCCTCAGGGTGAACTCGGCGGTGAGCCCGATGCCGAAGCGGAGGCCCCGCCCGACGGGGTCTCCGTCGCCGTGGCCGTCGTACAGCTCACCGAGAACGGGACCGCGTTCGACGTGGTCTGCACGGGAGCGCGCACCTTCACGCCGATCCGGTCCTCGGTCGTCCCGCTGCCGTGATACACCGTCAGTGTCACCCGCACCTGCCGGCTCTTCCCGCCGCCGTCCGGGAACGACAGCGTGTGCCATCCGGGGTCGGACACCGATCCGCGTGTCGTCACCCACCGGTACTCCACCTGCGCGGGCAGCCGCCCCACCGTGAACGTCGCCGTGAAGGTGGGCGTCCGCGCGTCCGGCGGCGGGCAGGTCCCGGAGTAGGTCGTGTCCGTGCCGGCCACGGTGACCTGCACGGACTGCGCGGGCTGGGTGTTCGCCGACGTGCTGCTGCTCGCCGACGGCGGCGCGGTCGTGCCCGACTGTGTGCTGCCTTGCGCCGTCGGCGTCCGCGCACCACCGCTCGTCCGGGTGTCGCCGCCCGCGTTTCCCTTGCCACCGCCGTTGTCACGGTTCAGCAGCCCGTACGTCAGCCCCGCCAGCGCCAGCGCGACCAGGAGCAGGCCCGCCACCAGCACCGCGCCCGCCCGCCGGTTGCGCCGCGGCTCGTCGGACGCCGTGGACGCCGTGGTGCCGGGCATGGGCAGCGGCGGGGTCGGGGAGGGCGGTCGGTGCGGGGCCGCGACCGTCGGGGTGGCGTACGGTGGCACCGGCATCGTGGCCGCCCGGGGCGCACCTCCCCCGGAGGGGGCACCCCCGGCCGCTACGATCCGCAGCTCGTGTTCCGCCCGCTCGGCGTCCAGCCGCTCGGCGGGGTCCTTGCGCAGCAGCCCCTCGATGACCCGGGTGAGCGGACCGGCCCGGTGCGGCGGCGGCAACTCCTCGTCCACCACGGCGCGCAGGGTGCTGATCGGGGTGTCGTACCGGAACGGCGAGACGCCCTCCACCGCCGCGTACAGCAGCACCCCCAGCGACCACAGATCCGACTCCGGGCCCGGCGTCCGCCCCAACGCCCGCTCCGGGGCGAGGAATTCGGGCGAGCCGATCACCTCGCCGGTCATGGTCAGCGCGGAGCTGCCCTCGACCGAGGCGATCCCGAAGTCCGTCAGCACCACCCGGCCGTCGTTGGAGAGCAGCACATTGGCCGGCTTCACGTCCCGGTGCAGCACCCCTGCGGCATGCGCGGCGCGCAGCGCGGACAGCACCTCGGCGCCGATGTGCGCGGCCCGCTGCGGCGACAGCGGACCCTCCGCCTCCAGCTGCTCGGCGAGCGACAGCCCGCGTACCAGCTCCATCACGATCCACGGCCGGCCGCCCTCCACGGCCACGTCGTACACCGTGACCACGTTGCGGCCCGCGACCCGGGCGGCCGCCCACGCCTCCCGTTCCAGGCGCGCGTACATCCGCTCCACGTCAAAGGCCGGCAGCCCGGCCGGGGCCCGCACCTCCTTGACGGCCACCTCGCGGTGCAGCACCTCGTCCCGGGCGCGCCACACGGTGCCCATGCCGCCCTCGCCCAGCGCGGACAGCAGTCGGTAGCGGCCCGCGATCACACGTTCGCGGCCCGGCTCTTCGGACACGGCGCCCCCAAGGCAAGTCGCGTGATTTCTCCCCGTCGCGTGATTTCACCCCAAGTTAGCTCAGCCGAGCGCGGATGCGGCCCCCTTGAGTACCAATCCGGCGCCCAGAGCCATGACGACCAGGGCCGACGCGAGCGGTACGGAGCGGCGTACCAGCGCGGCCACCGGGTGGCTGGTCCAGCGCGGACGCCGCTCCAGCACCCGGCTCATCCCCGACCCCAACCGCACCACGGCGAATCCGGCCGCGGTGAGGGTCAGCGCGAGCCCGGCGCCGTAGGCCACGACGAGCAGCAGCCCGAACCAGGCCTTCCCGAGCGCGGCGGCACCGACCAGGACCACCACGGCGGAGGGACTGGGCACCAGCCCACCCGCGAAACCGAGCAGGAGGGTGCCACGGAGGGTGGGGGCGGTGGGGTGGGTGTGGGTGTGACCGCCGTGGGTGTGGGTGTGGCCTTCATGGGTGTGGGTGTGGGTGTGGGTGTGACTGGAGTGGCTGTGGCTGTGGCTGTGGGCGTGTCCCCCATGGGTGTGCCCCACCTGGTGCGCGGGGTGATGGTGGCGGGCGGACCACACCCTCCGTACGAGGCCCGCACCGGCCACCAGGACCAGTGCCCCTCCCGCGATGCCCAGCCAGGCGATCACCGACGGCGTGGCGGCGGAGCCGGCGGTGACCAGCAGGCCCAGGGCGACCACCCCGAGGGTGTGGGTGACGGTGACCGAGGCGGCCAGCGGCAGCACGTCCCGAAGCCTCGCCCGGCCCCCACGGGCCGCCGCTGCCGCGGCCATCAGGGTCTTGCCGTGACCCGGCGCGAGCGCGTGCAGCGCGCCGAGGACGACCGCGACGAGCAGCGCGAGCGCGGCGAAGCCGACGGTGAGGTCGTGGCGGGCCACGAGGCCGTCCAGCGCTTGGGTCCAGCGGTCGGCGCCCCGCGGCAGGATCGCGGCACCCGGTTCCGCCTGCCGCTCCTCGGCGAGGGCCGGGCCGCCGGGACGCAGGCGCACGGAGGCGGCGGTGGTGTCCGCCGGAGAGGACAGCAAGTCCTTCGGATACGTGGTCAGTTCGTGCGAGACCGATGTCTTCGGCACGTCGGTCGCGGTGAGTGTCATGCGGTCGCCGCGCGCGGTGATCTCCCGCCAGCCGGGTCCCCCGGTGGCACCCGCGCTGTGGAAGCCGAGGGTCACGGTGGCGCCGCGGGGGAGCGGGGCGGTCAGCCGGCACTCCACGCGCAGGGTGTGCAGTCCGGCCTGACCGGGACGCAGCCGCGCCGTGGCGCCGACGGCGGTCAGCGGGGCCGTACGGCCGTCGACCGTGAGCCTGCTGCCCTCGGCGGCCCGCGCACACCGCTGCCGGGCCCACTCGGCCGTGCCCAACCGCCGGAGGTCGGGCCCGGCCTGGGTCGCCGGGATCTCGGCGAGGTCCTCGACGTGGTCCACGCGGAGCTGTCCGGGGGCGGCGACCAGGCCGTCGTAGCGGTTGACGGTGAAGTTCCCGAGCGGGTGCGCGCTCGCCGGGCCGGCCGGCAGCAGCGCGAGCGCGCACCCGGCGAGGAGGAGGAAGGGCAGGCGTCGCTTCACTGCGTGGCCTCCAGGGCTTTGCGGGCCTCGGCCGCGCCGAGCGGGGAGAAGCCGGGGTTCAGGCGCAGGGCCGAGGTGAGGGACGCGCGGCCGGCCGTGCGGTGGCCCGTGGCCAGCTCGATCATGCCGCGGTGGTACAGGAAGGCGGCGTTGCGGTAACCGGTGGCGGTGGCCCGGCGGGCGTATGGCAGCGCCTCGGCGTCCCGGCCGTTCACATGCAGCGCCCAGGCCAGCGCGTCCGCGGTGTGCACGGTGTGCCGGCGGGCCCATTCGGCGCGGGCCGCGCGCAGGGCGGCCGCCTTGTCGCCGTGGTCGGCGGCGGCCAGCGCGGTGTCGAGATCGGCGTTGACGCCGTTGGCCCGGGCCAGCGCGATCCAGGCGTCCACGAGCGCGTACTGCTGCCTTGCCCTGGTCCGGTCGCCGGCCGCGCCACGCGCCTCGTACAGCTCGCCCAGTTCGACGAGCGGACCGGGCAGCGGATACCGGGACACCACGGTCTCCATCCCCTTGATCGCCGCCGCGCGGTCCCCGCTCGCCGCCTGCGCCCGCGCCCGGCCCTCCAGCGCGGGCAGGTAGGTGTCGTCGGCGGCGAGGGCACGGGCGTAGTAGGTGAGCGCGGTCCTGTAGTCGCCCTGGTTCCAGGCGAGTTGACCGAGCTGGGCGGACACGTACGCGATGTCGCCCGGGGAGGTGGCGCCCGCCAGCGCCTGCTTGAGGACCCGGCGTGCGGTCACCACGTCACCCCGCAGTTCGTGTACATACGCGTACCGGGTGAAGACCGGCACACCCGGCTTGCGGGCGTCGGCGGTCTCGGCGGCCTTCGAGGCCTCGGCGTACCGGCCGAGTTCGACCAGGGCGTCGATACGGGAGGACAGCGCCCGCTCGCTGTACGGGTTCTGCCGCAGGGCCTGGTCCGCGTAGGTCAGGGCGTCCTTGAAGTCGTGCCGGGCGGCGGCGAGGGCGGCGCGGCCGGCCAGCGCCTGATCGTTGTCCGGCACCAGGGCGAGGGACCGCCCCAGTGCCTTGTCCGCCTGCGGATAGCGCGCGGGGTCCCCCTTGGTCCGCGCCTGCTCGACGTACGCCAGCCCCAGCGTCGCCCAGCCGCCGGAGTCCTTGGGCTGGGTCCGCAGATGCGCCTGAAGCGCCGCGATGCTCGCGTCCAGGCCACCGCCGGTGAGCACCCCGGGATCCACCGCGGTCGAGGCGACCGGCACGGTGACGGGCGTCCGACTGTCCCCGAGCGCGACGGCCCCACCGGTCACCGCCACGGCCAACAGCGCCGCACAGCCGATGAGCCGGGCGGCCCGCCAACGCCGCCCGGCAGCGGCAAACCGCCGCACGGCAGCCACACGCTCATCGGCTCCGGGGGCCGGAGCCGCCTCGGAACCGACCTCCACCCGTTCGGCGCCGGAGCGGCCCTGATCGGCAGCCTCCGGCACATCGCCGTCACCGCCGCTCACCATCGGCCCGGCGCCGTCCTGACCCCCGCCGCTCGCCTCTTGGCCGGCGTTGTCCTCCTGGCCGGCGCTGTCCCGACGGCGGCCGCCGGCCTCCTGCGCGGCGTCGCCCGTCCGCGCGCTGCTCGCCTCCTGCGCGGCGTTGCCCCTCCGCGCGCTGCTCGCCTCCTGGCCGGCGTTGTCCTGACGCCGGCTGCTCGCCTCCTGCGCGGCGTTGCCCGTCCGCGCGCTGCTCGCCTCCTGCACAGCGTTGCCCGTCCGCGCGCTGCTCGCCTCCTGGTTGGCGTTGTTCTCCTGGCCGGCGCTGTCTTGACGCCGGCCGCTCGCCTCCTGTGCGGCCTTGCCCGTCCGCCCGCTGCTCGCCTCCTCGTCGGTGTTGTCCTCCTGGCCGGGGCTGTCCTGACGCCCGCTGCTCGCCTGCTGCTCCGCGTCACCGCTGTGCCCTGCGTCGGCCTTCCGCCCGGTGGCGCCCTTCCGCCCGTCCATGTCGTCGTCCTGTCTGCGCGGGCCCATGCCGTCTCCTGCGTGCGTCGGTCGTGTGGAAGGCGCGGCCCGTCGTGGGGGAGGGGAAGATACGGGCCGCGCCGGTCTGGGGTGGGGCGGGTCAGTACGGGCGGCGCATGCGTCGGCGCCACCAGCCGACGGCCGTGCCGAGGAGCAGGATTCCGGCCGCGCCCGAGGCCGCCGACGCGGCGATCAGCACTGTGTTGCCGGAGCCGCCGGAGGACCCGGCCGGTTGCAGGGCGTCGCCCAGCTGGCTTCGGACGTCCGTGCCTGCCGTCGTGCCCTTGGCGAGCGGGCCGCGCGAACCGGAGGTGGGCTCGGCGACGTACGGGAAGTACTTTTCGAAGCCCTTGTCGTTCTTGTCCACCGCGTCGCCCAAGTCGTTCTTCGAGCCGACCAGTTCGCCCTCGACGACCTGCAACGCCTCGTCGATCACGTCGTCGGTGAGCCGGCGCCCGTTCGGGAAGCCCGCGTTGTCGCCGTCGAGTACGCCGAGACGCTTGGGGTGCATGGCCGGCTTGATGGAGGTGTTCAGCCGCAGTTCCTCCGCAGGGCGCACGTTCGGGGGCTGGTTGAGGCCCTTCACGCCCTTCAGGAAGACGTCGACCAGGTCGTTGCGCGGCTCACTGGGCGCCTTGATCTTGTAGATCGACTCGATGAGCTTGGGCAGTTCGGGGTTGGTGACGTTCTTCAGGAACTGGGCGTCGTACCAGGGCTGGGAGGCGTTGAACCTGTCTTTGTCCTTCTGCGGGTTCACCACCTCGTTGACCAGCGGGTTGCCCAGGCGCGAGACCTGTGTGTAGTACCCCTGCGCGTTGCGGCGCTGCGTGGTGGACCAGATGCCGACGATCGGCTGCCCGGCCGACTCGCGGATCAGGTCGTTCGGCACCTGCAGGGCGATGGTGTTGACGTTGTAGCCCTTCAGGGTGTCCCGGCCGACCTCGCTGAGGTTGCCGCCGTACAGCAGGTCGAAGACGCGCAGGTCCGCGAAGAACGGGTCGTCCGCCTGCCCGGCGAAGGTCGCGGCACCGCCCGCCGTCTTGTACACGGCCTGCGCACGCAGCTTGCCGTAGTCCGGCATGGATGCCTTGCCGACGTCCGACGGCGCCACCGGCACATCGTCCGCGAGCTTGGTGTCCGCCACCACGTGCTGGTTCTTCAGCCGGATCAGATCGATGTCGTACGTCTGTGTGATGTTGAGGTCGGGGTCGGCCAGGCTGGTTACCGGGCCCGTGTTGTACAGGAACGTGTTCCCGTTCTTCGTATGGGTCTTGAAGGTGTAGCGGAACACCAACTCGCCCTGGGCGTCGCCGTTGTTGTCGATGTGGATGTCGTACTGGGCGTCGTCGGCGAACGTGTAGAAGTTCGGCCCGCCCGCCGGCTCCTCGAACGGGATCCAGTTCGCCACGATCGTCGTCGTGTCGGGTTTGTCCGGGCTGACGAACGCGTACAGGTCGGTGTTGTCGTACTGCGGGGTCCCCGAGATCAGCGGGGCCTCGCGGTGGGAGGAGGCGGAGGCCGCCCCGGGTTCCAGCGCGGCGGCGCCGGCCGCCGCGAGCCCTCCGGCCGCCAGCGCACCGCAAAGGAGCGCGGCCAGGCCCGTGCGTCCCGTGCCGCTCCTTGCGAAGGGCCCCCTGGAGAAGAGAGGTGTCATGCCGTCCGTCCTCAGTGCCGACTTGCCTTTGACGGACGGGTCTTCGGAGCGGGCCCGCGGATCGGATTGGTCGGACGGAGAAAATCCGCGGAAAAACTTTGGGCCCGCTCCGACCCGCGTTTTCGGTCCGCCGATCCGTATCTCCGGCGGGAGGTGTGCGGTCGTGCGGATGCGTGGAGTGCGCGGTAGGGCCGGCTGTGGCCACGGAGAGGGGGCCCGCATGCGGGCGGACGAGCTGCTGGTGCTCGTCGCGGGCGGCGACCAGCGGGCGTTCGAGGATCTGTACGCACTGGTGTCCGGGCCGGTGTACGGACTCGTACGACGGGTGGTGCGCGACCCCGCCCAGTCCGAGGAGGTCGCCCAGGAGGTGCTGTTGGAGACATGGCGCTCGGCCGCCCGGTACGACCCCGGCCGGGGCAGCGCGCTGTCCTGGATCCTCACCCTCGCCCATCGCCGTGCCGTCGACCGGGTGCGCAGCGCCCGCGCGGCCGGCGAACGCGAGCAGCGGGAGGCCCTGCGGGCCGGGGAGCCCGCCTTCGACCAGGTCGCCGAGGAGGTCGAGGCCGGCATGGAGCGCGAGTGGGTGCGCCGCTGTCTGCGCCGGCTCACGGACCTGCAGCGCCAGTCCGTGACCCTCGCCTACTACGACGGCTACACCTACCGTGAGGTGGCCGAGCGGCTCTCGCTGCCGCTCGGCACGGTCAAGACGCGGATGCGCGACGGGCTCACCCGGCTCCGCGAGTGCCTGGGAGGTGCCGCGTGAGCTTCCTCGGCAAGCTGCTGCGCCGCGAGGACCTGCACTCCCTCGCCGCGCCCTACGCCCTCGACGCCCTCGAACCGGGCGAGCGGCGCCGGTTCGAGAAACACCTGCAAGGGTGCGACCGCTGTGCCGCCGAGGTGCGGGAACTGGCCGAGGACGCGGTGCGCCTCGCCTGGTCCACGGCCGCCCACGCGCCCCCCGCCCTGCGCGAGCGGGTACTGGCCGCCGTACAGACGATCCCGCAGGAGGAAGCCAAGGCGCCGACCCGGGAGCGCACGCCCCAGCTGCCGCCGCATGTCTGGGGCACCCAGCCCCCGCCGGGCCGCACCCGTACGCCCCGCACGCGCCCCCTGTTCGTGCCGTTCGCCACGGCCACCGCGGCGGCGGCCCTCGTCGTCGCCTCGCTCTTCGCCGTGCAGGCCCAGCGCACCCAGGACCGGCTGGACGCGGAGCGGGTCCGGGGACGTGAGATCGCCCACGTTCTGGCCGCGCCCGACGCCCGCGCCACCACCAGCAAGGACGCCCAGGGCCGGGCGTTCGGAGTGATCGCTTCCGCCTCGGAGGGAGAGGCTGTCGTCACCCTCAGCGGATACGGCAGCCCGCCCGCCGGCCGCGTCCGTCAGCTCTGGCTCATGCGCCCCCGCGCGCAACCGCGCTCCCTCGGGCTCTTCGCGGCCGACACGCCCTTGGTCGCGAAAGGTCTCGACACCTCCTCGACGTCACTCGCGGTGACCGTCGAGCCTGACGGCGGCTCAGCGCAACCCACCAGCCAGCCCATTGTCCAACTCACCCTGAAATCGGTCGGATTCGGAGAGTAGTCAAAGAGGGATGGTCAACACCCTTGCAGGGAAGGTGAATCCTGTGGGCGCGATACACGCGTGCCCCTCTGGGGCGATAGGGTTACTCTGCCCGGGCCGGGTGGACTCGTACGGGTGGGGAGTGACATGGAGCAGATAACAGTGCGCAGCAGGGCCAGGGTCCCTGCGATCACCTGCGGCAGCAGCGCGACCAGTTCGCGCCTCGACCGCCATCTGTCGGTGCTGGCGGGTCCCGCCATACCGCAGCGGGAGACGGTCGAGGCGACCTCGCTGATGCGTGAGCTGACGGCGCGTGACACCACGCACGAGCGTACGGGCCGGGGTGCCCGGGTGAGCCGGGTCTCGCTCTTCGCCCCGCTGCGTCGACTGCGCCGTTCGCTGTTCGGCGGCCACCGACACTGAGCGCGCCGCGCGCTCAGGCCGCCACGCCGTCCCGGCGCATCGCTGCGATCTCGTCGTCCGTCATCCCCACGGCACGCAGCAGCGCCCCGGTGTGCTGGCCCAGCGCGGGCACATCACCCATCCGCGCCTCGTCCCCGCCCGGCAGTGTGATCGGAGGCAGCAGTGCCTTCAGCGGCCCGACCGGCGATCCCACCTCACGCCACCGCTCCCGGGCCGCCAGCTGCGGATGCCCCGCCAGTTCATGCAGGTCACGCAGCCGGGCGCAGGCGAGGCCCGCCTTCTCCAGCCGGGCCAGGGCCTCCTCGGCGTCCAGTACGCCGAGGGCCCGCGCCACCAGCTCGTCCGTCTTCTCCCGGTTGGCGACCCGTGACGCGTTCGTGGCGTATGTCGGGTCCGTCCCCAATTCCGGGCGCCCTATGACCTGTTCGGCCAGCCGCCGCCACTCCCGGTCGTTCTGCACCGACAACAGCACGCGTCCGCCGTCCGCCGTCGAATAGGCGTCATACGGCGCGATGACGGCGTGCGCCAGGCCGGTGCGCGCCGGGGGTTCACCCCCGTGCATCGCATGGTGCAGCGGATGCCCCAGCCACTCGGCCAGCGCCTCCAGCATCGACACCTCCACCGGCCCGCCCCGCCCGGTCGTGCCGCGCCGGACGAGAGCCGCCAGGACGCCCGAGAACGCGTACATGGCCGCCGCGATGTCCGCCGCCGGGACGCCCGCCTTCACGGGCTGCTCCGGCGTCCCGGTCACCGACACGAGCCCCGCCTCGCACTGCACGAGCATGTCGTACGCCCGCTTGTCCGCGTACGGGCCGAAGGAGCCGTACCCCGAGATGTCCACGGCGATCAGCCGCGGATGCGCCGCACACAGCGTGGCCGCGTCCAGGCCGAGCCGCGCCGCCGCCCCGTGGGCGAGGTTCTGCACGAAGACGTCCGCGTCCGCGATCAGCCGCCGTACGGCCTCCAGGCCGCGTGGGTCCTTCAGGTCCAGCGCGAGGGACTCCTTGCCGCGGTTGCACCACACGAAGTGCGAGGCGAGACCGCGGGCCGCGGTGTCGTACCCGCGCGCGAAGTCGCCGCCGTCGACCCGCTCCACCTTGATGACCCTGGCTCCCAGGTCGGCGAGCTGCCGGGTCGCGAAGGGCGCGGACACGGCTTGTTCGACGGCGACGACGGTGATGCCGTCCAGGGGCAGGGGCTGCTGATCCGTGGGCTGTTCCATGCCCGGATCATGGCCCGTGACCGGCGGGTTTGTCAGCAGTGCGGCATCCGCCACCCTGGCCGTGGCCGAGCGCGCAGTTCCCCGCGCCCTCGTGCCCGTCCGGGATCCGTCCCGGCCCCGGCGGGTGAAGGACGTCGAGGACATCGCCCGCCCGGAAGCCGCTCTGCGGCGCCGCTAGATCAGGGCGAACTGGCCCTCCGGGCCCTCCTCGTGATGGTCCAGGACCGAGGCGGGGCGGCGGGACGCCTCCGGTACCGGGAGGATGCCCGCCTCCCGGAGGTCGGTCGCCGTGATCGAGGTCGTCACCTTCAACTCGGCCCGTTGCGGCCGCAGTTCGGCCAGCAGGGACAGGACCGTGATCAGTTCGAGCAGTTCCGACGTCCAGGTCTGCGGCCAGCCGGCCGGGCGGATCGCCGCCAGGGTGCCGGGTTCGGCCGGTGCCGTGCGGGTGGTGAACCAGGACTCCAGGATCCGGGCCCCGGCCACCTCGTAGTCCCATGCCTCCGGTGGGACGGGGGAGATGCGGCCCTCGTCGACGTGGAGGGTCTCCTCGTCCTGGTCGTAGTGCAGGGTGAGGGGCCGGACCGGCAGGGGCGCGCGGACGTAGGGGCGGCGGCCGCCCGGCAGTTTGGGGCGTTCGCCGTCGCGGCGCATCAGCCACAGCATGCGGCGGCCCAGTTCGACGCCGGTCGACCAGACGTCCGGGTCGTCCGTGAGCGGGACGGTCAGGTCGCCGGTGGCGGCCGCCAGGATCCAGGACAGGACGTCGACCGGAGTGGGGGACTCGCCCAGGCGGTCGGCGAGGTGGGCCGTGAGGCCTGACGCGAGGTTCGGTTCCGTGCCGCCGGGCCGGCGGTACAGCGGGCGGACGCGGCCCGAGCGCAGGGTGGGCAGCAGGGAGGTCACCAGGAGCGGGCCGTTCTCGTCTCCGCTCTCCACCGTGAAGACCTGGTGCGCGTCCGCCACCCGCCACAACTCCGGGCGCGCGGCGTCGATCAGCCGGTGGTCGGGGATCAGCCACTGTTCGTCGAAGGGCGCCGCCAGGACGCGAACCGGCTCGGCGCAGGGGCCCTCGGCGCGGGCCAGCCGCTCGGTACCGGTGGACTGGCCGGGGAGCTGGCTCACCGCGGAGTTCGGCGTGCGGGCCCGGGTCGGCTCGAAGAGGGCCTCGCGATCCGGTCCCTCGGCCCTGAGCAGGGCCTCCCAGCGGGCCTTCAGGGAGCCGGGATCGGGTGCCGTCGGCCAGGTGCGGCCGGGCCGCAGCGGTGCGACGGACCACGGCATGAGGTCCGCCAGCGGCGGAGCGTCGTCGTGCGTCACGCGGGGCATGGTACGACAGCGTCCTGCAGGGTCGCGCCCCTAAGGGGCGCGAGGCCGTGTCCGACGTGCGGCTCCGCCGCGTGGGCGCGCCCAGCCACAACGAACCCGCAGGCGCCCGACGACACGATGCGGCACCCCATCGCGGCGGAACCCCGCGGAGCGCTCACGCATCCAGGGTGACCGTGAACGAGAACCGGTCCCCCCGATACTGAATCACCGCCACATCCAGCACCCGCCCGCCGCTGTCATACGTCACCCCTGTGTAGTGCAGGATCGGACTGAGCAGCGGCACCTGCAGCAGCCGCGCCGTCTCCGGGTCCGCGAGCCGTGCCTCAACGGTGTCCGTGATGCGGCTGATGTCCGCCCCGACCACGTCCCGCAGCACCTTCGTCATCGGCCAGCGGACCAGGTCCTCCAGGTCGATGCGCGCGGCGAGTTCGGGGCGTACGTGGTTGACGGCGTGGTTGGTCGGCTCGCCCGTCTTCTCGTCGCTGCGTAGGCGGTGGTACGTCATCACCTGTGCGAGGCCCGGGAAGTACTCGGTGACACCGGCCGGCACCGGTGTCATGCCGTGGTCCAGCAGTTCCGTCGTCATCCCGGACTGCTGGGCCACGATCGCGTCCACCGAGCCCAGCAGCCGGACGGGCGCGCCCCGCCGGACGTCGGGCTCGATGAACGTGCCGCGCCGCCGGTGGCGGCTGATCAGTCCCTCGTCCTCCAGCTCCTTCAGCGCCTGCCGCATGGTCAGTACGCTCACGCCGTAGTGCTCCGCCAGCTGCTCCTCCGTGGGCAGCCGCAGCGGGTCCTCGGGGGAGCGGCCGAGTATCGAGGCGCGCAGCGACTGCGACACCTGGTACCACAGCGGCAGCTTGCGGTTCAGGACGATCGAATCCGGGGCGAAGGAGGTCACGCGGCTATCCGTACCTGTCGATGAACGTCAAGCGCAACAGAGGCGTCATCCGCGGAAATGGCGCTGGAGCCCCTGCCACACGTCGTCGTAGCGCTGCTGGAGGTGGTCCGCGCCGGCCGCGTGCGGGGTGAGGGTCACCGGCCAGCGGGTCTCGAACATGAAGGCCAGACCGTCGTCGATCTTCTGCGGCTTCAGCTCGGCCGCGCTGGCCCTGTCGAAGGTCTCCCGGTCCGGGCCGTGCGCCGACATCATGTTGTGCAGCGAGCCGCCGCCGGGCACGAAGCCCTCCGCCTTGGCGTCGTACGCGCCCTCGATCAGGCCCATGTACTCGCTCATCACGTTCCGGTGGAAGTACGGCGGCCGGAAGGTGTCCTCGCCCACCAGCCAGCGCGGGGCGAAGACGACGAAATCGACGCCGGCCAGGCCCGGGGTGTCCGACGGGGACGTCAGGACCGTGAAGATGGAGGGGTCCGGGTGGTCGTAGGAGATGGTGCCGATCACATTGAAACGGCGCAGGTCATAGACGTACGGCACATGGTTGCCGTGCCAGGCGACCACATCGAGCGGGGAGTGGTCGTAGGTGGCCGTCCACAGGTTGCCGCAGAACTTGTTCACCACCTCCACCGGGCCGGCCACGTCCTCGTACGCCGCCACCGGTGCCCGGAAGTCCCGGGCGTGGGCGAGGCCGTTGGCGCCGATCGGGCCGAGGTCGGGCAGCTGGAACGGTGCGCCGTAGTTCTCGCACACATAACCGCGCGCGGAATCATCCAGCAGCTCCACACGGAAGCGCACCCCACGGGGAATCAGCGCCACATGTGCGGGTTCCACAGCGAGCCGGCCGAACTCGGTGTGCAGGAGCAGTCCGCCGCGCTCCGGCACGATCAGCAGCTCGCCGTCGGCGTCGGAGAAGACGCGCTCCATCGAGGTGTTGGCGTGGTACAGGTGCACGGCCATGCCGGTGCGCTGGGTGGCGTCGCCGTTGCCGCCGAGGGTCCACAGGCCGGCGAGGAAGTCGGTGCCGGCCGGCGGCTCGGGCAGCGGTTTCCAGCGCAGCCGGTTGGGGTCGGGCACGGTCTCGGTGAAGGGGGCCGTGCGGATCGTGCCGTTGTCGGTGCGGGTGAACGCCGGGTGCGCGGCCGAGGGGCGGATGCGGTAGAGCCAGGAGCGGCGGTTGTGCGCCCGCGGCTCGGTGAACGCCGTGCCGCTCAGCTGCTCCGCGTACAGCCCGAGCGGGGCTCGCTGCGGTGAGTTGCGGCCCTCGGGCAGTGCGCCCGGCACCGCCTCCGAGGCGTGTTCGTTGCCGAATCCGGTCAGATACGACAGTCCCGCGGCGGCCTTCCGTGCTTCCCCGCGCTCGAACACGCTCGCGCGGGAGGTACCCCCATCGCTCATGATCGCTCCCTTGCGCTTCTGATCGCGCTGTTGATCGCTCCTTATTCCTATGTATCACCGTAGGAATACGCGGGGGCGGGCGCAAGAGGGCCGCCGTGCTCCGCCGGCGAGCGGGCGCATGCGGAAAGACCCTGTTCCGGCCGGACCGTCCCTGGCGCGAGAGGGGGCGGGATCGGTGTGAGACTGGGCGCGGAAGGGGTGATTCCGTGTCGGGCCCACCGCACGCGTCCGTCGGCTTCGACGCCGCCGTCGACGAGAGGCGGCTGGAGGAGCTGATCGTCGAGGCGCAGACGGCCCTGCCGGTCGAACTGCCCGCCCTGGCGCACCGGTGCGCTTCGGCTCTCGGCCTGGACAGCGCGCTGATCTACCTCGTCGACCTGCAACAACGGCAGTTCATCCCGCTGGACGAGGCCCTGGAGCCGCTGCCGGTGGCCGACTCGTCGGCCGGCTGGGCGTACCGCACCCTCTCCCCGCGGGTGGCCGACACCGACGACGGCGTGATCATCTGGATGCCTCTGGTCGACGGCGCGGAGCGGCTGGGCGTGCTGGCGGTACGGACCGACTGGCCGGACGAGGCACGCATGCGCCGCAGTAGGATGCTCGGCCATCTGTTCGCCATGCTGATCACCTCCAAGCGCGCCTACAGCGACTGGCTCGCCGCCCGCATCCGCCCCGACGCCGACCGCGAGTGCGTCCGGACCCGGCCGCGCGTACTCCCCCAAGGGGACCTCACCGAGCGGACAGAACCAGACTTGAGGCGGATTCGGAAGACCGGAGGCCTGCTCTACTCTCCGGGGCATGCCGAGGACGTCGTGGACCCGCAGGACGCTCGCCGCGCTCGCGGCGGCCGTCCTGCTGCCGCTCGGCACGGCGGCCTGCACGACCGGGCACACCCGCGGCGGCACGGTCTCGCCCTCGCCGGTCGGCAAGGTCCTGGACGACACCGACTCCACCGGCCGGCATCTGCGCGAGGTCGACAGGAAGAACGCGCCGCAGGTCGGCGTCGAGGTCACCCCGGACTCCGTCGGCGGCTGGGACGTCCGGCTGACGTTCCACCACTTCCGCTGCTCCGCACCCGGCGCCGGGGCCACGGCGGTGCCCGGGCGCGGGCTCGTGTACCTCTTCGTCGACGGCCACCGGATCACCCGGCTGCGCTCCCACGAGTACCACCTGCCCCACGGTCTCGTCCCGCACGGCACCCACCACGTCACCGCCCGCCTGTACGCCGACGACGGCACCGTGTGGGCCGTGCACGGCAAGCCGGTGCAGAGCACCGCCGACATAACGGTGTCGGACGCGGAGACGGCGCCGGCCCGGCCCTAGGACCCTGTCGTCAAATTCCCGCCTGCTCGGCGGCGTCTGGCACGCACGCTCGCCGCGTTGCCGAACCGCCCACGTGGGCGCTCCGGCGCCTTGCGATCGCACGCACCAGACGCCGCCGAGCCCGCCCTGCGGGCGGACGACGGGAATTTGACGACAGGGCCTAGACCGGCACGGCGACCCCGGCCGCCAGGAATTGAGTGCACCGGCCACTCTTCTCCGTACTGGAGGGCGAGGTTCACCCGGCCCCGGCGGAGAGGCATCATGAAGTCCGTGCCCCACGCGACATCGCTCCGCCGCGCGCCGGTCCAGCGGCGCAGTGCCGAACGGCTGACCAGGATCCTCGACGCCTGCGCCGAACTTCTCGACGAGGTCGGCTACGACGCCCTGAGCACCCGCGCGGTCGCCCTGCGCGCCGGTGTGCCCATCGGCTCCGTCTACCGGTTCTTCGGCAACAAGCGGCAGATGGCCGACGCCCTCGCCCAGCGCAACCTGGAGCGGTACACCGAGCGGGTCACCGAGCGGCTGAGGAAGGCGGGCGGTGGGGGTACCTCCCGCGCCGGCGCAGCCGGGCATCGGGGAGACTGGCGGGCCGCGATGGACGCGGTCCTCGACGAGTACCTGGCCATGAAGCGCACCGCGCCCGGCTTCTCCCTGGTCGACTTCGGCAACCAGATACCGGTCGGCGCCCGGCACACCGAGCCCAACACCCGCGTCGCCGACCGCCTCACCGACCTGCTCTCCGGCTACCTGGGCCGCACCCCCGACGACGACCTGCGCCGGGTCTTCCTGGTCGCCGTGGAGAGCGCGGACACCCTCGTCCAGCTGGCCTTCCGGACCGACCCGGACGGCGACGAGGCGATCATCACGGAGACCCGGGAGCTGCTGCGGGCGTATCTGGCGCGCGTGCTCGACTGACCCTCCCCGCCATCGTTCACGGCAAGAGACCTCCCCTCCATGCGTACCGGTCGGTATGCTCGCCCCGAGCCGTGCCGCGCACACCAGGCACCGCCGCCGACCCCCGGGAGGACCCGTGCCCCGCACCGCCCTGCGAATCTGCCCCCTGTGCGAGGCCACCTGCGGGCTGACCCTCACCATCGAGGGCACCCGTGTCACCGGCGCCCGCGGTGACCGCGAGGACGTCTTCAGCGAGGGGTTCATCTGCCCCAAGGGCGCCTCCTTCGGGGCCGTCGACTCGGACCCCGACCGGCTGCGCACCCCGCTTGTGCGCAAGGACGGCGAACTGCGCGAGGCCACCTGGGAGGAGGCCTTCGACGCGGTCGCCGCCGGGCTCCGGCCCGTCGTGGAGGGCCACGGCCCGGACTCCGTCGGCGTGGTCCTGGGCAACCCCAACGTGCACACCGTGGCCGGCGCCCTCTACCCGCAGGTCCTTCTCGCCGGCCTGCGCACCCGCAGCCTGTTCACCGCCTCCACGGTCGACCAGATGCCCAAGCACGTCTCCAGCGGGCTGCTCTTCGGCGACGCGAACGCCATCCCCGTACCGGATCTGGACCACACCGGCCATCTGCTGCTCATCGGCGCCAACCCGCTGGAGTCCAACGGCAGTCTGTGCACCGCCCCCGACTTCCCCGGCAAGCTCAAGGCGCTCAAGGCCCGCGGCGGACACCTCACCGTGGTGGACCCGCGCCGCACCCGCACCGCGAAGCTCGCCGACCGGCACCTGGCGATCCGCCCCGGCACCGACGCCCTGCTGCTCGCGGCGATGGCGCACACCCTCTTCGCGGAGGACCTGGTCGACCTCGCCGACCTCGCCCCGCACGTCCAGGGGCTCGCCGAACTCCGGGAAGCAGTACAGGACTTCACCCCCGAAGCCGTGGCCGAGGCCTGTGACGTCGACGCGCGGACCATCCGCACCCTCGCCCGCGAACTCGCCGCCGCCCCCACCGCCGCCGTCTACGCCCGCATCGGCAGCTGCACCGTCCCGCACGGCACCCTGGCCAGCTGGCTGGTGGACGTCCTCAACATCCTCACCGGCAACCTGGACCGGCCCGGCGGCGCCCTCTTCCCGCAGGCCGCCACGGACAGGACGCCCCGCCCGGCCGGCCCCGGCCGCGGCTTCGCGCTCGGCCGCTGGCACTCCCGGGTGCGCAAACTCCCCGAGGCCAAGGGCGAGTTGCCGCTCTCCGCGCTCGCCGAGGAGATCGACACCGGCACCGACCAGGGCGAACCGATCCGCGCCCTGATCGTCGTGGCCGCCAACCCGGTGCTGTCCGCGCCCGACGGCGACCGCCTCGACAAGGCCCTGGACTCCCTGGACTTCATGGTCAGCGTCGACCCGTACCTGAACGAGACCTCCCGCCACGCCGACGTCGTGCTGCCCCCGCCCCCGCCCTCCCAGAGCCCGCACCACGACTTCGCCTTCAACACCCTCGCCGTGCGCAACCAGGTCCGCTACAGCCGCCCCGCCGTCCCGCTGGAGCCCGGCCGTATGGCCGAGAGCGAGATCCTCGCCCGGCTGATCCTCGCGGCCACCGGCATGCACGGCGCCGACCCGGCCGCCGTCGACGCCATGGTCGTCGACCAGACCCTCGGCAAGGCCGTACAGGAGAAGCACTCGCCGGTGTACGGCCGCGACCCCAAGGAACTCGCCGCCGAACTCACCGGCGAGACCGGCCCCGAGCGGCGGCTGGACCTGATGCTCCGCCTCGGCCCGTACGGCGACGGCTTCGGCGTACGGCCCGACGGGCTGACCCTGGACAGGCTGCTCGTCCACCCGCACGGCATCGACCTCGGCCCGCTGCGCCCGCGCCTGCCGCAGCCGCTGAAGACCCGCAGCGGCAAGGTGGAGTTGCTGCCCGAGCCGATCGCCGCCGACCTGCCGCGGCTCCGTCAGGCCCTGCGCGAGCGCCCCGAGGGACTCGTCCTCGTCGGCCGCCGCCACCTTCGCTCCAACAACAGCTGGATGCACAACCTGCCCGCCCTCACCGGCGGCTCGAACCGCTGCACCCTGCACATCCACCCCGAGGACGCGGCCCGCCTCGGCGTCCGGGACGGGGCGGACGTACGTGTGAAGGGCGCCGGGGGAGAGGTGGTGGCGCCGGCCGAGGTCACCGACGCCGTACGGCCCGGGGTGGTGAGCCTGCCGCACGGCTGGGGCCACGACCGCCCCGGCACCCGCCTCGGCCACGCCACCACCACCCCCGGAGTCAACGTCAACCAGCTCCTCGACGGCAGCCTGCTCGACCCGCTCTCCGGCAACGCGGTCCTCAACGGCGTCCCCGTCCAGCTCGCCGCAAGCCTGTGACCTGGACTTTCGCGCTTATTGCTCACACGTCAACATCTAGGGACTTTCCATGGCGCCCGGTGGGAACCGCGGCTGGCTGCTCCGCCTCGTCCTCGCCTTCGGCCTCGCGCAGGGGGCGGTGTCGATGGCCCGGCCCGCCGTCTCCTACCGGGCCCTCGCCCTGGGCGCCGACGAACGGGCGGTCGGCGTCATCGCGGGCGTCTACGCCCTGTTGCCCCTCTTCGCCGCCGTACCGCTCGGCCGGCGCACCGACCACGGCCGCTGCGCACCCCTGCTGCCGGCGGGCGTGGTCCTGATCTCCGGCGGCTGCGCGCTGAGCGGACTGGCCGGCTCCCTCTGGGCGATGGCCCTGTGGAGCGGGGTGATGGGCCTCGGCCACCTCTGCTTCGTCATCGGCGCCCAGTCGCTCGTCGCCCGCAAGTCCGCGCCGCACGAACAGGACCGCAACTTCGGGCACTTCACCATCGGCGCCTCCCTCGGCCAGCTCATCGGCCCCGTCGCCGCCGGCGCCCTGATCGGTGGCCCCGTCATGGCGCACAGCAGCGCGCTCGCCCTGGTCGTGGCGGGCGCGGGCGCGGCCGTCGCCTTCGCCTCGCTGTGGCGCATCGAGGACCGTACGGCCGTCAAGTCCGGTGCGCGGCAGGGCGACCGCGTGCCGGTGGGCCGCATCCTGCGCGTCCGTGGAGTGCCCGCGGGCATGCTGATCAGCCTCTCCGTCCTGTCCGCGACGGACATCCTCACCGCGTACCTCCCGGTGGTCGGCGAACACCGGGCCGTCGCCCCTTCGGTGGTCGGCGTGCTGCTCAGCCTGCGCGCGGGCGCCACGATCGCCTGCCGTCTGGTGCTCACCCCGCTGCTCCGGCTGCTGGGCCGCCCCGCGCTGCTCACCCTGACCTGTTTCCTGGCGGCGGTGCTGTGCGCGGGGGTCGCGGTGCCCGTGCCGGTGTGGGTGCTGGGTCTGATGCTCACGCTTTTGGGCTTCTGTCTCGGAGTGGGCCAGCCGCTGTCGATGACGACGGTGGTGCAGGCGGCGCCGGCGGAGGCCCGCTCCACGGCGCTCGCGCTGCGCCTGACCGGCAACCGGCTCGGCCAGGTGGCCGCGCCGGCCGCGGCGGGCCTGGTCGCGGGCCTGGCGGGGGTCGCGGCGCCATTCGTCCTGCTGGGGGCGTTGCTGCTGCTGTCCGCGGGGGTGGCGCTGCGGTCGCCGGAGAAGCCGGAGAAGCCGGAGGAGACGGAGGGCGAGGGGCGGACCGCGCGTCGGAGGCCGCTGCGCTCGGCATTGCGCCGCACGAGCGATCTCTGACGACGCGCCGGGTGTCGGTTCGTCAGATATGCGGCGCATAAAGCACAGTCCAGACGAAAGAGGGATTGTATGAAAATCGTCTGACGCGGAGGAATGTGCATGCCCACCCTGACCTCACCACGTGCCTTCGGTTCCCGTGCGGGCGCCACTGTTGTCCTCACCGCCCTCGCCGCGGCGGTTGTGTCGTGGGTGGCGGCACCGACCGCGGCGGCCCAGGCCGGCGAGAACGGCGACATCAGGATCCATCCCGTGGGCCCGGCGGGCCCCGACAACACGACGGACGCCCCGGTGGTGTGCAAGTTCTACCTGGACGCCATCAACTTCGACGCTCTGCCCACCATCCCCTACACCATCACGGCGCAGCCCCCGTTGCCCACGGCGGCCACGACCACCGGCACCATCCAACTCGGCGGCGGCGCCGGTCACACGGACACGATCGGGCTCGCCGACGGGCAGTACACGCTCACCTGGGTCGTGTCCGGCGCCACGAAGGAGAAGATCTTCCGGGTCAGCTGCCATGGCAGGAGACACGAGGAGAAACACGAACCGGGCGGTCAGATCTCGGACGACCACCGGGACGACGCAACATGGGGGCGTGGCGACCACTACGACCCGAGGGGCGGCGTGCACGCGGGCGGCGGCGGGCTGATCGACACCGCCGCGGCGTACTCACCGGTGGCCGCCGCGGGCGCCGTGGGCCTGACCGCGGTCGGCGGTGCCGTGTACGTCCGGCGGAACCGCCGGCGGCCCCATGGCGCCGCGTAGGCGCAGACGCAGGCCGTGGTACCGGACCCGCGCCTACCGCCTCACCAGGACGGCCCTGCTGGTGACCGTCCTGGTGACGGCCGGGAGCCGGTGCGGGGGGCGCGGCGGGGCCGGCCAGGCCGGCGGCCCGGACGGGCTGGCGGCCGCCGGTCCGGGCGTCTCCAGTGCCGACGGACGCCCCACGCCCCCGCCCCGTCCGCTGCCCCGGTCCCGGCCGACGTCCTTCCGCATCCCCTCGCTGGGGATCGACGCCCCGGTCGCGGCCGTCCGGCTGGACGGGGAGCGGCAGTTGGAGACGCCGCCGGTCGACCGGCCCAAGCTGGTCGGCTGGTACGAGGGCGGCCCCACACCGGGCGAGTCCGGCACCGCGATCGCCGTCGGCCACCGCGACACCAGGACCGGACCCGCCGTCTTCGCCGCGCTCGCCTTCGTCAAACCCGGCAATCCCATCGAGGTCAGGCGCGCCGACGGCCGTACCGCCGTCTACAGCGTCGACCAGGTGAAGGTCTTCGACAAGGCGGGGTTTCCGGACCAGGAGGTCTACGGCCGGACCCGGCGCCCCGAACTCCGCGTGCTCACCTGCGGCGGCCTCTACACCCGGCGGACGGGCTACACCAGCAACGTGGTGGTCTTCGCCCACCTGACCGCGACCAAGTGACGCGCAGGGCCGCGCGATGTCTTCCCCCGGCCGGGCACAATCCGTTAACTTCCGTGACCCACAGGCCCCGTTCGACCCGCGCGGGGTCTTCGGACCACGGAGCAGCGGCGCTCCGGACAGCCCCCGGGGGCGGCAGGCATGACACGCGCCATCGAACTGCACGACGTGAGCAAGTCCTACGCACGCGGCCCGCGCGTGGTCGACGGGCTCTCGCTGGACATCGCGCCCGGCGAGTTCCTGGTCCTGCTCGGCCCGTCCGGCTGCGGCAAGTCCACCGTGCTGCGGATGATCGCCGGACTGGAGGACATCGACGAGGGCGAGCTGCTGCTCGACGGCGAGTACGCCAACCACTGGCAGCCCTCCGAGCGGGGCATGGCCATGGTCTTCCAGAACTTCGCCCTCTATCCCAACATGACCAGCCGCGACAACATCGGTTTCCCGCTGCGCATCGAGGACCCCGGCGCGGATCCCGCCCCCCGCGTCTCGGCCACCGCCCGCATGCTGGGCATCGAGGAACTGCTCGACCGCTTCCCGAGCCAGCTCTCCGGCGGCGAGCGGCAGCGGGTCGCCATGGGCCGGGCCATCTCGCGCCACCCCTCCGCCTTCCTGATGGACGAGCCGCTGTCCAACCTCGACGCCAAGCTGCGCAACCACCTGCGCGCCGAGATGTCCCAGCTCACCCGAGAGCTGGGCGTCACCACGGTGTACGTCACCCACGACCAGGCCGAGGCGATGTCCCTCGGCGACCGGGTCGCCGTGCTGCGCGGCGGCCTCCTCCAGCAGGTCGGCACCCCGCGCCAGGTCTACGCCCTGCCCCGCAACGTCTTCACCGCCGCCTTCATCGGCACCCCGCGCATCAACCTGCTGCGCGGCCTGGTCCGCGCCCCGCTGGACGGCGCCATGACCATCAGCCTGGGCAAACAGGCCCTGCGGCTGCCCGAACCGCTCTGCCTGGACCACCAGTTGCTGCGCGTGCAGCAGGGCCGCGAAGTGATCGTGGGACTGCGGTCGGAGGCGGTGCGAATCGCCAAGCACAGCTCCGCCCGGCCCGGGGAGGTGGCGATCACCGGGCTCGTGGAGCACGTGGAGTTCCAGGGGCACGAGATCCTGGTCCACTTCGACACCGGCTCCCGGCCCGCCGTCGTACCCGAACTGGAGGCCCCGCGCCCCGCCGCCCGGCCGACGCGACGGCGGCGCAGGGAAGGCCCCTCCGCACTGGACCGGCTGCGGGAACGGGCCGGAGCGCGGCGCGCCGGGCCGGTGGTCGTGCTCGAACACGGGGGAGAGGGCGGGCCCGAGCCCGCGCCCCCGGAGGGCCGGCTCCCCGGCGACCTGGTGGTGCGCACCACCCCGGACCTCCGGCTGCACCACGGCATGCAGGTCCCGCTCCTCGTCGACCTCGCCCATCTCTTCGTCTTCGACCAGCAGGGCGACCGCATCTGCCCGTCGCCCGACCGGCTGCCCGACCTGGACGAGTGAGCTGCCCCACCTGCACGAGTGGGCACCGGCCCCGGCGATGATGTCCGGGTACGTCCGGCAACCGCTGGCGCCAAAAAACTAACGTCGCTAGTTTGTGTGCCGGACGACGCAGACCCGCCGGGAGGAAGCAGCATGAAGGCACACGACGGCCTGTACATCGACGGCGCCTGGCGCCCCGCCGAGAGCACGGATGTCATCGAGGTCGTGAACCCGGCCGACGAGCAGGTCATCGCCAGGGTCCCGGCGGGCGGCGCCCTGGACGTCGACACCGCCGTACGCGCGGCCCGCGCCGCCCTCCCCGCCTGGGCCGCCACACCGCCGGCCGAGCGCGCCGCGCGCCTCACCGCCCTCCGTGACGTCCTCGTGGCCCGCAAGGACGAGATCGCCGAGACGATCACCGCCGAACTGGGCGCCCCGCTGCAGTTCTCCCAGGCCGTGCACGCGGCCGTGCCGATCGCGGTCGCCGGCTCCTACGCCGAGCTGGCCGCGACCCACTCCTTCGAGGAGAAGGTCGGCAACTCCACGATCCTGCACGAGCCGGTCGGGGTGGTCGCCGCGATCACCCCCTGGAACTACCCGCTGCACCAGATCGTCGCCAAGGCCGCCCCGGCGCTCGCCGCGGGCTGCACGGTGGTCCTCAAGCCCGCCGAGGACACCCCGCTCACCGCCCAGCTCTTCGCCGAGGCCGTGCACGAGACGGGCGTGCCGGCCGGTGTGTTCAACCTGGTCACCGGCCTCGGCCCGGTCGCCGGCCAGGCGCTCGCCGAGCACCCCGGCGTGGACCTGGTCTCCTTCACCGGCTCCACCGCGGTCGGCAGGCAGATCGGCGCGGTGGCGGGCGCGGCCGTCAAGCAGGTGGCCCTCGAACTCGGCGGCAAGTCCGCCAACGTCGTCCTGCCGAGCGCCGACCTCGCCAAGGCGGTGAACGTCGGCGTCGCCAACGTGATGTCCAACTCCGGGCAGACCTGCAGCGCCTGGACCCGCATGCTGGTCCACCGCGACCGGTACGACGAGGCGGTCGAGCTGGCCGCCGCGGCCGCCGCCAAGTACGGGGACCGCATCGGCCCGGTCGTCAACGCCAAGCAGCAGGCGAGGGTGCGCGGCTACATCGAGAAGGGCATCGCCGAGGGCGCCCGCCTGGTCGCCGGCGGCCCCGAATGCCCGCAGGAGAAGGGCTACTTCGTCAGCCCCACGGTCTTCGCGGACGTGACCCCGCAGATGACCATCGCCCAGGAGGAGATCTTCGGCCCGGTCCTGTCGATTCTGCGGTACGACGACGAGGAGGACGCCCTGCGCATCGCGAACGGCACGGTCTACGGCCTCGCCGGCGCCGTCTGGGCCGGCGACGAGGCCGAGGCGGTGGCCTTCGCCCGGCGCATGGACACCGGCCAGGTGGACATCAACGGCGGACGGTTCAACCCCCTGGCCCCCTTCGGCGGCTACAAGCAGTCCGGAGTCGGCCGCGAACTCGGCGCGCACGGACTCTCCGAGTACCTCCAGACCAAGTCCCTCCAGTTCTAAGGAAGTACCCGAGCCATGGCCGTACGAGCCGCCGTCCTGCCCGCCATCGGCGCACCCCTGGAGATCACCGGCATCGAGCTGCCCGACCCGGGCCCCGGACAGGTCAGGGTCCGCCTCGCCGCCGCCGGTGTCTGCCACTCCGACCTGTCCCTGTCCAATGGCACCATGCGCGTACCGGTCCCGGCCGTCCTCGGCCACGAGGGCGCCGGCACGGTCGTGGCCGTGGGCGAGGGCGTCACCCATGTCGCCGAGGGCGACCCCGTCGTCCTCAACTGGGCCCCGTCCTGTGGCAGTTGCCACGCCTGCACGCTCGGCGAGGTCTGGCTGTGCGCCAACGCCCTGAACGGTGCCGCCGACGTCTACGCCCGCACCACCGGCGGCACCGACCTGCATCCCGGCCTCAACGTGGCCGCGTTCGCCGAGGAGACGGTCGTCGCCGCCTCCTGCGTGCTGCCCCTGCCGGAGGGCGTGCCGCTGGTGGACGCGGCCCTCCTCGGCTGCGCCGTCCTGACCGGCTACGGCGCCGTCCACCACTCGGCGAAGGTCCGCCAGGGCGAGACGGTGGCCGTCTTCGGCGCGGGCGGCGTCGGCCTCGCCACCCTCCAGTCGGCGCGCATCGCGGGCGCGTCCAGGATCATCGCCGTAGACGTCTCCCCGGCGAAGGAGGAGCTGGCCCGCGCCGCCGGCGCCACCGACTACGTCCTCGCCTCCGAGAACACACCGCGTGAGATCCGTGCCCTCACCGGCAAGCAGGGCGTGGACGCCGCGGTCGAGTGCGTGGGCCGCGCGGTGTCGATCCGCGCGGCCTGGGACTCCACGCGCCGGGGCGGCCGTACGACGGTCGTCGGCATCGGCGGCAAGGACCAGGAGGTCACCTTCAACGCCCTGGAGCTCTTCCACTGGGGCCGCACCCTCTCCGGCTGCGTCTACGGCAACACCGATCCCGCCCGCGATGTGCCGGTGCTCGCCGAGCACGTAAGGGAAGGCCGCCTGGACCTCTCGGCGCTGGTGACGGAACGGATCGCCCTGGAGGGCATCCCGGCCGCCTTCGAGAACATGCTCGCGGGCAAGGGCGGCCGGGCGCTGGTGGTGTTCTGAGGTTCAGGTGACCTTCTCGGGTCGCGGCTTCTCACCGGCCGCGACCCGCACCGTCCGGCCACCACGGGCGCGGGACCGCGACACCGCGACACCCGCGAGACACAGCACACCGCCGCCCAGCGTGAGCACGCCCGGCACCTCGCCGAGCACCAGCCACGACATCAGCACCACCAGCGCGGGCACGGCGTACGTCGTCACGCCCATCCGGCTGGCGGTCGTGCGGGCCAGGGCGTAGGCCCAGGTGGTGAAGGCCAGGGCGGTCGGAAACACGCCCAGGTAGACCATGTTCAGGGTCGCCGACGCGGGCGCATGGGCCATCTCGTGCGCCAGCTGCCCGGCGAACGGCAGACACGCCACCGCCCCGACCAGACACCCGAACGTCGTCACCTGCAGGGCACTCGCCTGCCCCAGGGCCGGCTTCTGCGCGACGACACCGGAGGCGTACGCGACGGCGGCGGTCCCGAGCTGTGCTCGGGACCGGGCCACGCGGACCTCGCCAGTTCAGGACGACCATTTGGAGCTCTCCCGCGCAGGACGCGGGATTCCCACCTGGATCGCTCCGGCGGGTTGGACGGCGCTTGGGTCCGCCTTACGACTGCCCTCCCGGCAACCGAAGCGGGTCCGAGACCCACTCAATGCGCCTCAACAGCTTGGTTGTTGCTGTCGAGGCCAGAAAGCGTAGCGCGGACAAGCGTCCTCGCGCGGGGGTTTTCCGATGACACCCTTGGGGGAGTCCGCGATGTCGCCTTCCCCGAGCCACTGCCCCCGACGCCAGCCGCCCCAGGGCCAGCGCGCCGGGGGAGTACTCCTGCCCCGCGCTCCGGATCGCCACGAAGGCCGACGCCCAGAGCACGACGGTCACGCAGGCGGCGCCGGCGGGGAGAAGACGTTGACGTGGGACGGTGCTCATCATGCTCCCGAGGTTAGGTTTCGGTCGTTGCCGGGGCTGGCGGAAATCGGACGGTGAAGCGCCCCGAACGGGCGCGGGGAACCGCGCGACCGGCCACGACGCCCCCGCACCCGGCAGACGAGAAGACGCCGCACCCCAGTAGCCGCCATCAGCACAGCTCTTCCCGCGAGATACCCAGCAAGGACGCCAACTCCCGCTCCCCCGACAGAGTCACCTTCACCGCCCGCTCCGACCCGATCCGCACGCACCACCCCGCATCCAGCGCATGCCGGCACAGCGCGGCCCCCGCCGCGCCCGCCAGATGAGGCCGCCGCTCGGTCCAGTCCAGGCACGCGCGGGCCAGCGGACGCCGCCCCGAAACCTCAAGGGCGATCCCTGCCGCACGGAACCACTCCACGCCCGCGTCCGTCAGCGCGAACCCGGTGTCCTGCCGCAGCAACCCCCGCACGGTCAGCGCGTCCGTGACCGCGATCCCGAGCCGCCCCGCGAGATGGTCGTAACAGGTACGCCCCCGAGCCATGGCCGACCCGGCACTCGACTCGCGCAGGCTGCGAGGAGACTGCCGTACAGCCGCCGGAGGCACCTGCGCGGCGAGATCCTCGACGAGTGCGGCCACCCGCGTGTCGGCCAGCCGTACATAGCGGTGCCGCCCCTGCCGTTCCTCCGTGAGCAGGCCGCCGGCCACCAGCTTGCCCAGGTGCTCGCTGAGCGTCGACGCGGCGACCCCCGCGCGCCGGGCCAGCTCACCGGCCGTCCAGGCCCGCCCGTCGAGCAGCGCCAGCAGACAGGCGGCGCGGGTCTCGTCGGCGATCAGAGAGGCGAGCGCGGCCAGGCCGGCCGCCTGTGGGTCCTTGGCGGTCATACCGCCCAGCATGCGGTACGGACACTTCGGCGCTCACCGAATTATCGCTGCACGCCCTGCTGCACCTGCTGCCGTACCTGCTCGTACTGCTGCGCCAGCCCGTCCAGCAGCGCCGTCAGACCGGTCTCGAAGGCCCGTTCGTCGATCTTCTCCTGCTGCTCGGCGAGCAGATGGGCCTGGCCGAGGTGGGGATAGTCGGCGGGGTCGTACGCGCTCGCGTCGTCCACGAAGCCCCCGGCGAACGAACCGAGCGCGGAGCCCATGATGAAGTACCGCATCAGCGCGCCGATGGAGGTCGCCTGGGCCGGCGGCCAGCCGGCGTCGACCATCGCGCCGTACACGGCGTCGGCCAGTCGCAGTGCGGCCGGGCGGCGCCCCGGACCTCTGGCCAGTACCGGGACGATGTTCGGGTGGTCGCGCAGGGCGGCCCGGTAGGAGACGGCCCAGTCGTGCAGCGCGGTGCGCCAGTCCCGGCCGTCCTCGAACATCGACAGGTCCACCAGAGCGCTCACCGAGTCGGCGACCGCCTCCAGGATCTCGTCCTTGGTGCGGAAGTGGTTGTAGAGCGAGGGCCCGCTCACGCCCAGCTCGGCGGCGAGCCGACGGGTGGAGACGGCCGCCAGGCCCTCCCGGTCCACGAGTTCCCGGGCCGTCTCGACGATCCGGTCGGTGCTGAGGAGGGGCTTGCGCGGTCGGGCCATGGCGCACATAGTAGGGCTGCGACCGGAAACTAGCAGTGCTAATTTAAATGTACGGCTTTCAAGATCCGTCGATGGATCCTTTCTGTGTGGGGTGATCACGTGGTGAACCTGGAGCTGAGCGAGGAGCAGGCCGCCGTACGGCAGCTCGCCCGGGACTTCGTGGAGCGCGAGATCGCCCCGCACGTCGTGGCATGGGACCGGAGTGAGGAGGTCGACCGGGGCGTGGTGAAGAAGCTGGGCGAGGTCGGCTTCCTCGGGCTGACCGTCGACGAGGAGTACGGCGGCTCGGGCGGCGACCACCTCGCCTACTGCCTGGTCACCGAGGAACTGGGGCGCGGCGACTCCTCCGTGCGCGGGATCGTGTCCGTGTCCCTCGGACTCGTCGCCAAGACGATCGCCGCCTGGGGCGACGAGGAGCAGAAGCGGCGCTGGCTGCCGGGGCTGACCGCGGGCGAGTACGTCGGCTGCTTCGGCCTCACCGAGCCCGGCACCGGCTCGGACGCGGGCAACCTCACCACCCGCGCCGTACGCGACGGCGACGACTACGTCATCAACGGCGCCAAGATGTTCATCACCAACGGCACCTGGGCCGATGTGGTGCTGCTCTTCGCCCGCTCCACCGACGCCCCCGGCCACAAGGGCGTCTCCGCCTTCCTGGTGCCCACCGACACCCCCGGTCTGACCCGCCGCACCATCCACGGCAAGCTCGGCCTGCGCGGACAGGCCACCGCCGAGCTGGTCCTGCAGGACGTGCGGGTGCCGGCGTCGGCGATGCTCGGCCAGGAGGGCAAGGGCTTCTCCGTGGCCATGTCCGCACTGGCCAAGGGGCGGATGTCGGTGGCTGCGGGCTGCGTCGGCATCGCCCAGGCCGCACTGGACGCGGCCGTGCGGTACGCCGGTGAGCGCGAGCAGTTCGGCAGGCCGATCGCCCACCACCAGCTGGTGCAGGAACTGATCAGCGACATCGCCGTCGACGTGGACGCTGCCCGGCTGCTCACCTGGCGGGTCGCCGATCTGATCGACCGCGGGCAGCCGTTCGCCGTCGAGTCCTCCAAGGCCAAGCTGTTCGCCTCCGAGGCCGCTGTCCGCGCCGCCAACAACGCCCTGCAGGTCTTCGGCGGTTACGGCTACATCGACGAGTACCCGGCCGGCAAACTCCTGCGCGACGCCCGCGTGATGACCCTCTACGAGGGCACCAGCCAGATCCAGAAGCTGCTCATCGGCCGTGCCCTGACCGGGGTTTCGGCG
This sequence comes from Streptomyces sp. NPDC002076, assembly GCF_053593835.1. Lineage (NCBI taxonomy): Bacteria > Bacillati > Actinomycetota > Actinomycetes > Kitasatosporales > Streptomycetaceae > Streptomyces > Streptomyces sp. NPDC002076. Next base: position 135,529 of record NZ_JBSFDI010000014.1, on the reverse strand, counting down.
TTCTGAGCGCCTCTGTCTGAGTACGCGTCTGAGTACTTCGGCGGATGTGGCGCGGACCACGTCCGCCGATGCTTCTCCCATGAGTGACACACCGGTCAAGCAGCAGAGCACGGCCGCCTTCTACGGTCAGGCCGTCGCCTCCTTCTCCATCGCCATGGCGGCCACGGCCGTCGGCATCTACCAGCTGGACACCAGCGCCTGGGTCCGGGCCTTCCTCGCGATCGCGGTGCTGTACCTCGTCACCTCCGCCTTCACCCTCGCCAAGGTGATCCGGGACCGCCAGGAGGCCGGGCAGATCGTCAGCCGGGTCGACCAGGCGCGGCTGGAGAAGCTCCTCGCCGAGCACGACCCCTTCGAGAAGATCTGAGCAGGCGCGCTAAGCGCTCGCTCACCGTCGGCGGTATGGTGGTGCTCCTGTCACCGAGAGGGGCGAGCGAGCGATGAGTACGGCGGAGGAGACGACCGGCGGCGAAGTGGAGCCGTGGGAAGAGGTCACCCCGGACGCGGCCCGGCGGCTGCTCGTCGCTGCCGTGGAGGCCTTCGCCGAGCGCGGCTACCACGCGACGACCACCCGGGACATCGCGGGCCGGGCCGGCATGAGCCCGGCCGCGCTCTACATCCACTACAAGACCAAGGAAGAGCTGCTCCACCGGATCAGCCGCATCGGTCACGACAAGGCCCTCGACATCCTGCGCACGGCCGCGCGGCGGGAGGGCACCGCGACCGAGCGGCTGGCCGACGCGGTCAGCTCCTTCGTCCGCTGGCACGCGGGGCGGCGCACCACCGCCCGGGTCGTGCAGTACGAACTCGACGCCCTCGGCCCCGAGGCCCGCGCCGAGATCGTCGCGCTGCGCCACCAGGTCGACGCCGAGGTGCGCGGGATCATCGAGGACGGCGTGACCTCGGGCGAGTTCGACGTGCTCGACGTCAAGGGGACCACGCTCGCCGTGCTGTCGCTGTGCATCGACGTGGCCCGCTGGTTCAACGTGGACGGCCCGTTCACCCCCGACGAGGTCGGCGCGCTCTACGCCGACCTCGTGCTCCGGATGGTGGGTGCCAGGTAGGGCGCCCACCGGGTCACAGGTAGTACCGGGCCACCGACTCCGCGACGCACACCGGCTTGTCCCCGCCCTCGCGCTCCACGGTGAAGGCCACCGTCACCTGGACGCCGCCGGCGACGTCCTCGACGCCGCTGATCGTCGCGGTGGCGCGCAGCCGGGAGCCGACGGGGACGGGGGAGGGGAAGCGGACCTTGTTGGTGCCGTAGTTCACGCCCATCTTCACGCCCTCGACCCGGATCAGCTGCGGGCCGAAGAGCGGGAGCAGCGAGAGGGTGAGATAGCCGTGCGCGATGGTCGTCCCGAAGGGCCCCGCGGCTGCCTTCTCCGGGTCCACGTGGATCCACTGGTGGTCGCCGGTGGCCTCGGCGAACAGGTCGATGCGCTTCTGGTCGACCTCCAGCCAGTCGGTGTAGCCCAGCTGCTCGCCCACGGCCGCCTTCAGCTCGTCGGGGGAGGTGAAGGTCCTCGGTTCTGCCATGTTCCCGGCCTCTCGCTCGCGTCTCGGTCGCGTCTCTCTCGCGCCTCTAAGCAACTGCTTAGCATGGTCGGGCGAGGGGCGCCTGTCAACGGACCGTGACCGGCGCCGGGCGACTAGGCTCTGAGGGGTGCCCCAGATCCCCGAGAAGATCCACGAGCTGACCGTCGGCCAGTTGTCAGCGCGCAGCGGCGCCGCCGTCTCCGCGCTGCACTTCTACGAGTCCAAGGGCCTGATCAGCAGCCGCCGCACGCCCGGCAACCAGCGCCGGTACAGCCGCGACACCCTGCGCCGGGTCGCCTTCGTACGGGCGGCACAGCGGGTCGGCATCCCGCTGGCCACGATCCGGGACGCCCTGGCCGAGCTTCCCGAGGAACGGACACCGACCCGGGAGGACTGGGCGCGACTGTCGGAGAAGTGGCGGTCGGAGCTCGAAGAACGCATCAAGCAGCTCAACCGTCTGCGCGACCACCTGGCCGACTGCATCGGGTGCGGGTGTCTGTCCCTGGAGAACTGTGTCCTGTCCAACCCGGACGACGTGTTCGGCGACCGGCTCACGGGGTCGCGGCTGTTCGCGGAGGGGCGGTGAGATCCGGCGCCCGGCCACCGCGCCGGGCGACCGGTCACTCGTACTCGGTGCCGCCCTTGCGCGTCAGGTACGCCGGGCTCACCGCCTTCGCGATCGCCCGCCCCCCGGTCACCGTGCTGTACCGCTCCACGGCCGGCCGTATCACCACGCCCTCCCGCAGATGCAGCCCCCGTCCGGACACCGTCTCCCGTCCGCTCGCGAACTCCAGCACCCGCTCGATGTCGTACGGCCCCGCGTACAGCCGGGGCACCACCGGCAGTTCCCCCTCCAGCAACTCCGCCGCGTCCAGCCAGCGCACAGTGCCGTCCACGTCCGCCGAGACGTCGAACGCCGCGTATCCCAGCGTCTCCCGGCGTCCGTCCGCGCCGTACGACAGGTCCTGCACCCCCGCGCCGTACACCTCCCCGAAGATGCCGACCCGGCGCGCGCCGAGCCGCTCGGCCAGCCGGGCCGCCGCCTCGGCGACCCCGTGGCCCCGGATCGCCCGCCAGTACAGGTTCCGCGGATCCTCCTTCAGGGCCAGCGACCTGGCGCCGAAGCCCTTGGAGGAGACGTACACCCGATCCTCGCCGGCGACGTACGTCAGCAGGCAGGCCGAGCCGTGGAGCTTCTCCGTCAGGACGACGGGCTCGCCCGGGGTGAAGATGTCGGGGTAACGCTGGATGTTCTCGATGTCGACCCACGGCAGCAGGTCGGGAGCGGACTCCACCTCGCCGCTCATGGTCGGCGGGATCGGCGGCACCCACTTGGCGATACCCAGCCGCTCGGCGAAGTCCGTCCCCTCGGCCGCCGCCCGCGCCAGGTCCACGTCCGCCAGCGCCTTCGGCCGGCACACGATGCCCTGCGACAGCTCGCCGCGCAGCCGTACCGCCTTGACCCTGTTCGCCTCGCCGCCCGCGAGCCGTCCGGTCAGTCCCAGCTCCTCGATCAGGTCGGGCGGGAGCACGGACTGCTCGGGGATGTAGACGGCGGCCTCACCGGTACGGTACGCGCCCTTGGCGACGACGGCCCGGTACAGACCCACCTGGGCCAACTCCAGCGCGTCGGCGTTCGGATGCTCGTGGACGGTCAGCACTTCGGCGGTGACCCGCAGCGTGGACATGGGACTCCCCGTGTTGTTCATGGGTTCGGTTTCATCGGCTCCACTGTCCGGACGGGAATCGGGTGGAGCGAGCCGATTTACGGCTGATAGCGTCGGCCCCTTCGGGCGGCCCCGGGGCCGCGCACGGAGTACCGAACGGGGCCCGACTCCCTTGCCCACGCCCGCCCTTGCCGCCGCGCTCGCGGACATCGACGCCGTCTTCAACGGCTTCTCCAGCCCCACGGAGACCGGCTGCGAGCGCTGCTTCGCGCCGGAGGAGACGGCGTACCTGCGCACGCCGTACACCCGTCTCCCGCCCGACCTGCTGAGCCGCTTCGTCCGCAAGGTGCCCGACCACTTCGAGGACCACGCCGCCGTCATGCGGCGCCTGCTGCCCCAGTGCGCGCACGCGATGGCGGACGGCACCCTGGACGACGTCGGCTGGGCTCCGCACGGGCTGAGCCGGGTGGACTGGCGATCCTGGCCGGCCGAGCAGGCCTCGGCCGTCGAGGCGTTCGTGCCCGCCTGGTGGGAGGACGTGCTCGCGGCGCCCGAGCCGCCGTACAGCCCCGAGCACGTCTTCGAGACCTGCGCCTCGATCCTGCGCACGATCACCCCGCTGCTCGACCGGTGGCCGACCGGTCCCGTTGCCGACGCCCACCTCGTCGGTTGCGCCCGCTCCTGGCTGTACGACCTGGTCAGCGACGACTGGCCGTTCACCTGGTGGGAGCCGGAGGACGAGGCCGCCGCTGTCGCCGAACTGCGGTCCTGGCTCGCCCGGCACGCCCCCGAGCGGTTGCGGGCCCGGGGCGAGCCGGATCTGGCGACCCGTGCCCGGCTCGTGGGCCTGCCCTACGACGAGCGCTGGAACGACCCGTACTGGACCAGCCCCTCCGCGACCAGCTGAGCATTCCCCGCCGCCCGTGTGCCGTCCGGCAGGAACAGCGTGTCCTCCAGGCCGATCCGGGTGGCCAGGCCCAGGCGACCGGCCAGCCGCAGCACCGGCCAGGTGCCGCCCTCCTCGCCGTGCAGCAGCACCGGGCGGCCGTGGGTGGAGTCCAGCTCGGCCAGCAGGGCCGGCGCCGAGGCCTCCGCGGTAGCCGGGTCCGGGTCGGTCACCTCCGCGAGCACGCGCAGCACCCGCGGGCCGAGGGGCGAGGCCGCGAACCGGGCCGCGCCGTCGGTGCCGGACCAGATGCCGGCCTCGATGCCCACGCCCATGGCGATGAGCTGTTCGGCGACCGCTTCGGCGCCCGGCTCATGCCAGTTGACCGAGGCGAAGTCGGGCAGCACGGACCAGCTGCGCACCCGTGCGAGCCTTTCTGCCGGATCGGGCTCCGCCCAGGCACCGGTGGTCACCCCGACCGGCACCGGCACCCGCGCCCGTATCGCCTCCAGGGTCGGGGCGAGGACGCGCGGCGAGAGGCTGTCGTGTCCGCACGGCGTCTTCGGATGAACGTGGACCGAGGTGGCCCCGACCGCCACGGCCTGCGCCGCGGAACGGGCCATCTCCTCGGGCGACATCGGCAGCCCCGCGCCGTCGGCGGCCGAACGGCTTCCATTGAGACACACCTGCACCATGCTGTCGATGGTGCCAGCCACCACCGACAACGGCCCCCGGCCACCGCACAGAGGGGGCGCGGCATCCCCCAACGCACCCCCCGGACATGCCCCCCGTTGGTACCTCGCTGCTCAGGCCGACATCAGCAGCCGCCCCCGCCTCGCGAACTCCAGTGCCTGCGGCGTCAGTACCGGACGCGGCACCAGGATGCCGCAGTCCGTGCAGACCGGGCCGGACGACGGCTCGTGGTCCAGGCCGTATCGCCAGACCAGGCGGTGCCCACCGCACACCGGGCAGCCCGAGCCCGGTTCCCGCTGCAGGGCGGCGATCAGCCGGCGCAGCACCTCGGCCAGCGGCTCGTCGGGGTGGACCCGCGGGTCGTCGCACCAGGCGACCCCGAACCCTCCCCAGGTCAGCCGGTGCCAGTCGTCCACGCTGCCCGGCCGGCGCAGCCCGTCGTGCTTCTCCTTCCTGCGCCGCTCGGTGAAGTCGGTCTCATAGGCGAGCCAGACGGACCGCGCCTCCTCCAGCTCCTCCAGTGCGGCCACGAGCCGCGCCGGGTCGGGGGAGCGGTCCTCGGGGCCGAAGCCCGCCCGGGAGCACAGATGGTCCCAGGTCGCCCGATGCCCGTAAGGGGCGAACTTCTCAAGGCACTTGCGCAGTGAGTAGCGCCGCAGTGCCAGATCGCAGTCCGGATCGCGTACCTGTCTCGCCAGACTTCGGAAACCGGCCATCGCCCTGCACCTCCGTCACACCTGCACCTGTACTTCGGTCACTTCGGCGTCGTCGCACGGACGTCGCCGAATAGACGTATCGACAGGCGATTCGGCTCCATCTCTTCTCGTGGTCTTCTCATGCGTTCTCCTTGCGGACTCCGGAAACTGACGCATGTTCATCTTTAAAGCTGGGGATACCGGCGGTAACCTTCGGCCACCCCTGTCGCTAGGAGCTGCCATGCCACGGCGAACCCCACGTATCACCCTTGACAGACTGAGAACGTCCCGCCGCTTCTCCGGGTTCCTGAAGACGGCGTCGATATGCGTTCTCGTCGCCGGACTTCTCTCCCCCCTCACCCAGACGGCGGGCGCCGCGACCGCCACCGCCTCGAACGACTACTGCGGCGGCCAGTGCTCGGACATCCTGCCGCCCGGTGAGAACGGCAACGCCACGCTCGCCCAGATCCTGCTCAACCAGGCCTTCGGCACCCAGCCCTCGCACGCCGAGGACCAGCTCGGCCCGTACGCGAACCTGGCGACCGGCTACTCGGGCCTGACCGACTCCACGATCAACAACTTCTTCAACGACGCCTCCTTCGGCGTCCCGTCCGACCAGGTCGCCTCCACCGAGAAGCCGGGCGGACGCGGCGACGTGACGATCGTCCGGGACAAGAAGACCGGTGTGCCGCACATCACAGGCACGACCCGCTACGGCACCGAGTACGGCGCCGGCTTCGCGGCGGCCGAGGACCGGCTGTGGCTGATGGACGTCTTCCGGCACGTCGGCCGCGGCCAGCTGACCTCCTTCGCCGGCGGCGCGGCCGCCAACCAGGGCCTGGAGCAGCAGTTCTACCGCAACGCGCCCTACACCGAGGCCGACCTGCAGGCGCAGATCGACAACGCCGTCGCGAAGAACGGCGCCCGCGGCCGACAGGCCCTCGCCGACGTCAACGCCTATCTCGACGGCGTCAACGCCTACATCGACGCCTCCGACAGCGGCCGCTACTTCCCCGGCGAGTACGACCTCACCGGCCACAAGGACCCGATCACCAACGCCGGCACCATCGATCACTTCAAGGTCACCGACCTCGTGGCACTGGCCTCCGTGATCGGCTCGCTGTTCGGCTCCGGCGGCGGTGGCGAGGTCGGCAACGCCCTCTCCCTGCTCGCGGCCCAGCAGAAGTACGGCGTCGAGGAGGGCACCAAGGTCTGGGAGTCCTTCCGCGAGCGCAACGACCCCGAGGCCGCCCTGACCGTCCATGACGGCACGAGCTTCCCGTACGGCGGCAAGCCCGCCGACGCCAAGGGCGAGGCCCTCCCGGACGCCGGCTCGGTCACCCAGGAACCGCTGGTCTACGACCGTACGGGCAGCGCGGCCACCGCGGCGGCCAAGAGCACCTCGGCCACGGCCGCCAGGACCACGCTCGGTTCCGCCAAGCGCGGGATGTCCAACGCGCTCGTGGTCAGCGGCAAGTACACCGCCAGCGGCCATCCGATCGCCGTCTTCGGACCCCAGACCGGCTACTTCGCCCCGCAGCTGCTCATGCTCCAGGAGATCCAGGGACCGGGCATCAGTGCCCGCGGGGCCTCCTTCGCGGGTCTGAGCATGTACGTCGAACTCGGCCGCGGCCAGGACTACTCCTGGAGCGCCACCACCTCCGGCCAGGACATCATCGACACCTACGCCGTCGAGCTGTGCCAGGACGACCACCACTACCTGTACCACGGCACCTGCACGGCCATGGACGAGGTCGAGCAGAAGAACTCCTGGTCGCCGACCACGGCCGACAGCACACCGGCGGGGTCGTACACCATGCGGGTGTGGCGGACGAAGTACGGTCCGGTGGAGTACCGCGCGACGGTCGGCGGCAAGAAGGTCGCCTACACCACGCTGCGCTCCTCGTATCTGCACGAGGCCGACTCGATCATCGGCTTCCAGATGCTGAACGACCCCGACTACGTCAAGGGCCCGAAGGACTTCCAGAGCGCGGCGCAGCACATCAACTACACCTTCAACTGGTTCTACGCCGACTCCCAGCACACCGCGTACTACAACAGCGGCGACAACCCGGTCCGGGCGGCCGGCGTCGACGCCGAGTTCCCGGTCTGGGCGCAGCCGGCGTACGAGTGGCAGAACTGGGACCCGGCCACCAACACCGCCGACTACACCCCGGCCTCGGCCCATCCCAACTCCATCGACCAGGACTACTACATCTCCTGGAACAACAAGCAGGCCAAGGACTACACGACCGCGTCCTGGGGCGACGGCTCCGTGCACCGCGGCAACCTGCTCCAGGACCGGGTGAAGAGGCTGGTCGCGGCCGGCGGGGTGACCCGCACCAAGCTGGTGCAGGCCATGGCGGACGCGGCCCTCTCCGACCTGCGCGCCGAGGACGTGCTGCCGAAGCTGCTCAAGGTGATCGACTCCTCGGCGGTGACCGACTCCACGGCCGCCGTGGCGGTGAGCAAGCTGCAGGCGTGGGTGGACAAGGGCGCCAGGCGCACGGAGACCTCCGGCGGTTCGAAGGCGTACGCCGACGCCGACGCGATCCGCATCCTGGACGCCTGGTGGCCGCTGCTGGTCAAGGCGGAGTTCGAACCGGGCCTCGGCAGTGACCTGTACACGGCCTTCACCAACGACCTGCCGATCGACGAGGCCCCGTCCGCCGGCCACGGCCCGACCGGTTCGCATGCCGGCAGCTCCTTCCAGTACGGCTGGTGGAGCTATGTCGACAAGGACATCCGGGCGGTGCTGGGGGAGAACGTGCAGGGCGGGCTCGCCGAGAAGTACTGCGGCGGGGGCAGCCTCAGCGCCTGCCGGGACGCCCTGATCAGCACCCTCGACCAGGCGGCCCAGATGACCGCGGCCCAGGTCTACCCGGGCGACGACCAGTGCTCGGCCGGCGATCAGTGGTGTGCCGACTCGATCGTCCAGCGCACCCTGGGCGGCATCAAGCACGGCAAGATCAGCTGGCAGAACCGGCCGACGTTCCAGCAGGTGGTGGAGTACACGTCGCATCGGTGACCAAGTGGTGGCAAACCGGCGTCGGCAAACAGCTGTTGGCCAACGCCGGTGGGCCAACGCCGGTGGGCCAACGCCGGTGGGCCAACGCGGGTTTGCCAAGGCCGGTGGGTCAACACCGGTGGGCCGTCGCCCGTCAGGTCAACGCTTGTTGGCCGCCGCTGGCAGCCCACGGTCGTTGGCCAACACCAGTAGGCCATCGGTCGTTGGCAAACATCAGTGGGCCAACGACCGTTGGCGGCGGGTCAGATGACGCGGGCCGCCGCCAGCACCAGCCGGGCCAGTTCGGGGTGGACGATGTCGCTGTGCGCCCCGGACGGCGGGCCGCCGTGGCAGACGACCGCGGCGGCGTCGACGTTCACGCACCCCGACGCGGGCAGCGGTCCGGCGAGGGCCGTCGCGAGGTCCAGCCGGGCGGTGCCCGGCACCGCCTGCACCCCGTCGTGCCCCATGGCGCCCCACTCAGGCCCCAGCACGGCCGCGATCGCGCTGCCCGCACACGAGCGGTCGTCCCCGGACAGCCGGGAGGCCAGCGGATAGAACGTGCCGAGCGCCGCGTCGAAGTGCGAGTAGCAGCACACCAGCGGGCCGTCGATCCGCCGCTGCCGGTCCTTGAGCGCCCCCGCCTTGGCCGGGTCCTGCGGCAGCCGGTCCGCGAACGCGTAGTGGGAGAAGGCACCCTGGAGGAGGGTCACGGACTTCACCGTGTCCACCCCGTCCGGCAGCCCGCGCAGCGCGAACGACACCAGCCGCCCGCCGAAGCTGTGGCCGATCAGATGCACCCGCACCGCGGCCGCCGCCTGCGCCAACTGGCCGATCACCGGCCCGAGCCCGTGCTCGCCGACCGTCCCGGCCCGCCGTTTCATCGTGAAGTACGTAGCCTGCCGCAGCAGTTCCTTGGCGCCCTCCCAGGGGTTCGGGATGCTGAACCCGGCCGGTGCGCCGGGCGACCGGACGGCGGCGAGCGCCTCGGCGAACTCGTCGCAGGCGGTCGCCGGGTCCTCGGTGAACACCGTCGGCTCGCCCTCCTCGTCGGTGTCGGCCACGCCCAGCCGCCGCCCGTCGTCCACCAGCAGCCGCACCAGCCGCCCGAACTCGGCCAGATGACCGGCGCCGCCCGGCCGTTCGTCCAGCATCCGCGCCAGCTGGTCGATCACCGGGGCCCGCCCCGGGAAGGTCTCCAGCAGGGCGCGCCGGGTGTCCTTGTCGAGCGCCGGACCCGGTGCCGGTTCCGCCGCCACCGCCGCCACCGACTTCGGGAAGTCCGGGATCGGCTCGTCGCTGAACCGCATCGACGGCCAGATCACGCCGACGTACCCGAGCCGGGCCCGTGGCGCGAGCGCCGGGACCGGTGCGTAGAAGCTCCGGTACAGGGCGGTCGCACCCGAGCGGTCGTTGTTCCAGCCATGTGCGAAGACGAGCAGGTCACGGACGCCGTGCGCCGTGACCTGCGTCATCAGATCGTCGCGTTCGGGACCGTCCACGTCCCCGTCCGCGTCGAAGGTCAGCTCCCAGTAGGGAGTCACGCTCATCCCGGGATCCGCCATGCCAGGCTCCCTCGTCCCGCCGGAAACGATGCGTAACGCTGTGCTGCGGACGCATCGTCCTGCTCCGGGGCAAGGTTGGCCATACACCGCGCCTCACCTGTAGAGGAGATATTCCTTTCGAACCCGCCGGAACGCGGCCAGCTCCTCCTGCCAGGCACCGGTCACCTCGTCGGTGCCCGCCCCCGCGTCGATCATCGTGCGCACCCGGGTGGAGCCGGTGAGCTTGTCGATCCAGTCGTCCGACCGCCACGCGAAGCCGTCCCAGACCTTCCTGACGGTGACAAGCAGCGCGGTCCCGGTGCGGACCGGATCGTAGGCGGCCCGGTCGTCCACATGGATCTGCACCCCGCCGACCGTCTTGCCCTGGAACTTGGAGAAGGTGGGCGCGAAGTAGGCCTCCCTGAACCGCACGCCGGGCAGCGCCAGTTCGTTCACGGCGGCGGCCCAGCGGCCATCGGCGCCCTCGGCGCCGAGCAGCTCGAACGGCCTGGTCGTGCCCCGGCCCTCCGAGACGTTGGTGCCCTCGAACAGACAGGTGCCGGAGTAGACGAGAGCGGTGTCCGGGGTCGGCATGTTCGGGCTCGGCGGCACCCAGGGCAGCCCCGAGGCGTCGTAGAACTGCGTCCGCCTCCAGCCCGTCATCAGCACGGTGTCCAGCGGTACGGGCTTGCTCAGGAACTCCCCGTTGAACAGCCGCGCCAGCTCCGCGACGGTCATCCCGTGCGCCTGCGCGATCGGCTGCCGGCCGACGAACGTGGCGAACTCCTTGTGCAGGACCGGGCCTTGGGCCTCACGGCCGGTCACCGGATTGGGCCGGTCCAGGACGACGAACCGCTTGCCGGCGAGCTGCGCGGCCTCCATGCAGTCGTAGAGCGTCCAGATGTACGTGTAGAAGCGGGCGCCGACGTCCTGGATGTCGAAGACGACCGTGTCGACGCCGGAGGCGGTGAAGATGTCGGCGAGCTGCTGTCCGCTCTTCAGGTATGTGTCGTAGACGGGCAGTCCGGTCGCCGGGTCGTCGTAGCGGCCCTCGGAGCCGCCGGCCTGTGCGGTGCCCCGGAAACCGTGCTCCGGGCCGAAGACGGCCGTCAGGTTCACCCGGGGGTCGGCGTGCATGACGTCGACGATGTGCCGGACGTCACGGGTGACGCCGGTGGGGTTGGTGACGACGCCGACGCGCCGGCCCTTCAACAGGGAGTAACCGTCGGCGGCGAGTCTCTCGAAGCCGGTGCGCAGTTCTTCGCGGTGTCCGGGGGCGGCCGGCAGGGCCGCCAACGAGGCCGATGCGAGGAGGTTCCGTCGAGACAGATGCATGGCTAGAGGTTGGTGCGGTGGCCCTTCCTTCACACATACCGACCGGTTAGTCTGACCCGGCCAGAGCCGATGCGCGCCGCGCTGAGTCGTGTCGAAGGAGACCGATGGTGGAAGCCGTGCAGGATGCGGGAGTGGTCGTCACCGGGGCCGGCGGGGGGATCGGAGCCGCGTTGGCCCGGCGGTTCGCCGCCGAGGGGGCCCGGGTCGTCGTGAACGACCTCGACGGCGAGAAGGCCAAGGCGGTGGCCGCGGAGATCGGCGGGATCGCCGTGCCGGGCGACGCCTCCGCGATCGTCGGCGACGCCCGTGACGCACTCGGCGGCACCATCGACGTCTACTGCGCGAACGCCGGGGTCGCCTTCGAGGACGGCGACGCGGGCGGGCCGCTCGACGAACGGTCCTGGGCGGTCGCCTGGGACGTCAATGTGATGGCGCACGTCCGCGCCGCCCACGAGCTGCTGCCCTCCTGGCTGGAGCGGGGTGCCGGGCGGTTCGTGTCCACCGTGTCCGCCGCCGGGCTGCTCACCATGATCGGCGCGCCCTCCTACAGCGTCACCAAGCACGGCGCCTACGCCTTCGCCGAGTGGCTGTCCCTGACGTACCGCCACCGGGGCCTGAAGGTGCACGCGATCTGCCCGCAGGGCGTGCGCACGGACATGCTGGCCGCCACCGGCAGTGCCGGGGACCTGGTGCTGCAGCCGACCGCGATCGCACCGGAGGCCGTCGCCGACGCCCTGTTCCGGGGCATCGCCGAGGACCGCTTCCTGATCCTGCCGCACCCCGAGGTGGCCGGGTACTACCAGGCGCGGGCCGGCGATCCGGACCGCTGGCTGAGCGGCATGAACCACCTCCAGCGCAAGTGGGAGGAGGCGCGGTGAGCACCTCGCGGTACGCCGCACGGCCCTGGCTGGCCCTGCTCGACGACGCCCAGCGTGCCCCGATCGACCCCGCGGACTCGCTGGTGCACGCCCTGCGGGCGGCCGTGGCCGAGGCGCCCGAGCGCGCGTTCCTCGCCTACTTCGACGCCCGGCTGAGCTACCGCGAGGTGGACGAGCTGAGCGACTCCGTCGCCGCCCACCTCGCCGCGCGGGGGCTGGAGCGCGGGGACCGGGTGGCGGTGCTGCTGCAGAACTCCCCGCACTTCGTGCTCGCCGTCCTCGGCGCCTGGAAGGCCGGCGCGACCGTCGTCCCGGTCAACCCCATGTACAAGTCGGCCGAGATGGGGCACATCCTGCGGGACGGAGATGTCGCCGCGCTGATCTGCTCCGAGCGGGCCTGGGAGTCGTACCTCAGGCAGACGGCGGCCGACTCGCCGGTGCGGGTCGTGCTCACCGCGAGCGAGTTGGACTTCCAAACTCGCAACGACGCGCGCGTGCTCGGCTTCGAGCGGCTGCCAAAGGCGCCGGACGCCGACGACCTCGTGGCCGTCGCCCGGCAGGGCGGCAAGGCGCCCGAGGGCCGTGACCCGCGCCCGGACGACATCGCGCTGATCAGCTACACCTCCGGCACCAGCGGCACCCCCAAGGGCGCCACCAACACGCACGGCAACATCATGCACAACGCCGAGCGGCAGCGGACCGGGCTCGCGCTGCCCGAGCCGCCCGTCTACTACGCGCTCGCGCCGCTGTTCCACATCACCGGTATGGTGTGCCAGTTCGGCGCCTGCCTGAACAGCGCCGGCACCCTCGTGCTCACCTACCGCTTCGAGCCCGGACTCGTCCTGGAGGCCTTCGCCGAGCACGGCCCGCACTACACGGTCGGCCCCTCCACCGCCTACATGGCGCTCGCCGCCCACCCGGACGCCACCCGCGAGCACTTCGCCTCCTTCGTGAACATGTCCTCCGGCGGCGCGCCCGTACCCCCCGCCCTGGTGGAGAGCTTCCGCGAGCGCTTCGGGCCGTACATCCGGGTCGGCTACGGACTCACCGAGTGCACCGCCCCCTGCGCCTCGGTCCCGCCCGGCCTGGAGGCGCCCGTGGACCCCGTCTCCGGGACGCTGTCGGTGGGCCTGCCCGGCGCCGACACGGTCGTCAGGATCGTGGACGAGCAGGGCGAGGAGGTGCCCTTCGGGGCGCAGGGCGAGATCGTCGTCCGCGGGCCCCAGGTCGTTCCCGGCTACTGGCGGCGCCCGGACGCCACCGCCGAGTCCTTCCCGGACGGCGAGCTGCGCACCGGCGACATCGGTTTCATGGACGCCCAGGGCTGGCTCTATGTCGTCGACCGCAAGAAGGACATGATCAACGCGTCCGGCTTCAAGGTGTGGCCCCGCGAGGTCGAGGACGTGCTGTACACCCACCCGGCGGTGCGCGAGGCGGCCGTCGTCGGTGTCCCCGACGGCTACCGTGGCGAGACCGTGAAGGCGTACATCAGCCTGCGTCCGGGCGCGGAGGCGGCCCCGGATGAACTCGCGGTGTACTGCAAGGAGAGACTGGCCGCCTACAAATACCCGCGTCAGGTGGAGATCCTGCCCGACCTGCCCAAGACGGCGAGTGGGAAGATCCTCCGGCGGGAACTGCGTTCCCGCGCGCAGGACCTCGTGCAGGACCTCGCGCAGGACATTCGGTAAGCATCACGGAAAGGCAGGTGGCGGCAGTGCCCAGGACGACGGACGGAGACGGGACGCCCGTTCCGCAGCGGCTGCTGGCCGCCGCCACCCGGCTCTTCGCCGAGCAGGGTTACGACCGCACCTCCGTGCAGGAGATCGTGGAGGCGGCCGGCGTCACCAAGGGGGCGTTGTACCACTACTTCGGCTCCAAGGACGACCTCCTGCACGAGGTGTACGCGCGCGTGCTGCGCGTCCAGCAGGAGCGGCTCGACCACTTCGCCGAGATGGACGCGCCGGTGGAGGAACGGCTCAGAGCCGCCGCGGCGGACGTGGTCGTCACCACGATCGACAACCTCGACGACGCGATGATCTTCTTCCGGTCCATGCACCACCTCAGCCCGGAGAAGAACAAGCAGGTGCGCGCCGAGCGCCGGCGCTACCACGAACGGTTCCGCGCGCTCATCGAGGAGGGCCAGAAGGCAGGCGTCTTCTCCACGGCGACCCCGGCCGACCTGGTCGTGGACTACCACTTCGGCTCCGTCCACCACCTGTCCACCTGGTACCGCCCGAACGGCCCCCTCACCCCTCAGCAGGTCGCCGACCACCTCGCCGACCTGCTGCTGCGGGCACTGCGTCCATGAGGCGACCGTCCGTGGAGGCACCGTCCGTGAGGTGACGGACGAGGGCGGCGTCCGCCGGGTTCCGTGGCCGCTCGCCGCGTCCGGCCAGGACGACCGCACGGCCGGGCTCCGGCTGCCGTATCCGCACGCACGGCAGCCCGGCCCGCTCGCCGATGGCCCGGGGCACGAACGCCACCCCGATCCCGGCCCGGACGAGGTCCACCAGCAGCCCGATCTGGGTGACGTCACAGGTGATGCGGCGGTCCAGGCCGCAGTGCGCCGCGAGCCGCCGTACGGCCGTCTCCAGCCCGGTGCCCGCGCGGAAGTCGACGAACGCCTCCTCGGCGAGATCCTTGATGAGCGTGCGGCCCGCCTCGGCCAGCGGATGCCCCGGTGCGGTGATCAGCACCAGCTCCTCGTGCCAGCGGGCGTACACGTGCAGCCCCTCGGGCAGGCCCCGCGCCTCCGGGGCGACGAACGCCAGGTCCAGCTCGCCGGCTCGCAGCGCCTCGGTCAGCTCGGCGACGGTCGCGTCCCGCACGGACACCTGGATGCCGGGGAACTCCCGGTGGAAGGCGGCCAGTTCGGCGGGCAGGTCGACGCAGGTCAGCGTCTGGATCGTCCCCACGGACACCCGGCCCACGGCCAGTCCCGCCACGGCCGCGACCGCGTCCCGGGCCGCCTCGGCGCCGGCGAGCAGCGCACGCGCCTGGGGGAGCAGGGCCCGGCCGGCCTCGGTGAGCACCACCCGGCGGCCCGTACGGTCGAACAGGTCGGCGCCCAGCTCCCGTTCCAGATTCCGGACGGAGGTGCTGAGCGCGGACCGCACGACGGGCTCGGCGCGTGCGGCGGCGGTGCTGTGTCTGCCCGGGGGACAACCCCCGGACCCCCGGCCGGGTACCCCGCTGGAACCCTTGTAGATGTGGAGCGCGCCGATTCGGCACGCTCCAAAGCCACAGGTTTCCCAAGCCCCTGCCGAGCAGCGCAGCTCAGACGTACTTCTTCAACTCCCGCCGCGCCAGCGACCGCTGGTGCACCTCGTCCGGGCCGTCGGCCAGCATCAGGGTGCGGGCGCTCGCGTACAGCTCGGCCAGCGGGAAGTCCTGGCTCACCCCACCCGCGCCGTGCAGCTGGATCGCGCGGTCCAGGATGCCGACCACCGCGCGCGGCGTGGCGATCTTGATGGCCTGGATCTCGGTGTGGGCGCCCTTGTTGCCGACGGTGTCCATCAGCCAGGCCGTCTTCAGCACCAGCAGCCGCAGCTGCTCCACGGTGACCCGGGCGTCGGCGATCCAGTTCTGGACCACTCCCTGCTGGGCCAGCGCCTTGCCGAACGCCGTACGGGACACGGCCCGCCGGCACATCAGCTCGATGGCCCGCTCGGCCATGCCGATCAGCCGCATGCAGTGGTGGATCCGGCCGGGGCCGAGCCGGGCCTGGGCGATGGCGAAGCCGCCGCCCTCCTCGCCGATGAGGTTGGTGACCGGCACGCGCGCGTGGTCGAAGACCACCTCGGCGTGGCCGCCGTGCGAGTGGTCCTCGTAGCCGAAGACCTGCATGGCGCGCTTGACGGTGACGCCAGGGGTGTCGCGCGGCACCAGGACCATCGACTGCTGGCGGCGGATGTCGGCGCCGTCCGGGTCCGTCTTGCCCATCACGATGAAGATCTTGCAGTCCGGGTTCATCGCGCCGGAGATGTACCACTTGCGGCCGGTGATGACATAGTCGTCGCCGTCCCGCTCGATGTGCGTGGTGATGTTGGTGGCGTCCGAGGAGGCCACCTCCGGCTCGGTCATCGCGAACGCCGAGCGGATCTCACCGGCCAGCAGCGGCTCCAGCCACTGCTTCTTCTGCTGCTCGTTGCCGAACTGCGCCAGCACCTCCATGTTCCCGGTGTCGGGCGCGGCGCAGTTGGTCGCGGTGGGCGCCAGATGCGGGGAGCGGCCGGTGATCTCGGCGAGCGGCGCGTACTGGAGGTTGGTGAGTCCCGCGCCGTACTCGGCGTCGGGCAGAAAGAGGTTCCACAGGCCCTGCCTGCGGGCCTCGGCCTTCAGCTCCTCGACCACGGCCGGGGTGTCCCACGGGGAGGCGAGCGCGGCACGCTGCTCCTCGGCGACCGCCTCCGCCGGGTAGACGTACTCGTCCATGAAGGCGAGCAGCTTGGCGCGCAGCTCCTCGGTGCGCGCGTCGAACGCGAAGTCCATGTCCGGATCAGCCTTCCTGAAGAGTGGTCAGTCCGTGGTCGATGAAGACGGGCACGAGGTCGCCGATCCGGTCGAAGCCGCGGCCGACCGTCTGGCCCAGCGTGTACCGGTAGTGGATGCCCTCCAGGATCACGGCGAGCTTGAACCAGGCGAACGCCGTGTACCAGGAGACGCCGGAGACATCGCGTCCCGAGCGCTCCGCGTACCGCTCGATCAGCTCTCGCGGGGACGGGTGCCCGGGGGCCTCGGCCGTGGTGGAGACCGGGGACTCGGCCATGCCCAGCGGCCGGCTGTACATCACCAGCAGGCCCAGGTCGGTGAGCGGGTCGCCGAGGGTCGACATCTCCCAGTCGAGGATGGCCTTGATCTTGTCGTCGTCGCCGATCAGGACGTTGTCGAGCCGGTAGTCACCGTGGACGACGGCCGGGGCGGGGGAGGCGGGCAGCGAGCGGCCGAGGGCGGCGTGCAGTTCGTCGATGCCGGCCAGTTCGCGGTTGCGGGAGGCGTCCAGCTGCTTGCCCCAGCGGCGCAGCTGCCGGTCCAGGAAGCCCTCGGGGCGGCCGAAGTCCGCGAGTCCGACGTCGGCGGGGTCGACCGCGTGCAGTTCGACCAGCGTGTCCACCAGGGACAGCACCGCGTTCCGGGTGCGCTCGGGGCCCAGCGGGGCCAGCTGCTGGGCTGTGCGGTACGGGGTGCCCTCGACGAACTCCATGACGTAGAACGGCGCCCCGAGCACCTCCTCGTCCTCGCACAGCAGCACCGGGCGGGGGACCGGAACCCGGGTCGGGTGCAGGGCGCTGATCACCCGGTGCTCGCGCTTCATGTCGTGCGCGGTGGCCAGGACATGGCCGAGCGGGGGCCGGCGTACGACCCACTTGGCGGTGCCGTCGGAGAGCGCGTAGGTGAGGTTCGACCGTCCGCCCTCGATCAGCCGGCCGGTGAGGGGGCCGGTCACCAGTCCGGGGCGCTCGCGGTCGAGGTGGGCGCGCAGCCGGTCCAGGTCGAGTCCGGGCGGGTGGTCGGCGCTCATGCATCACTCCTATGAACGGGTGAACAGGACCCGACTCATGATGCCGACCGGTCGGTATGGAGTCCAGTGCGCGGAGCGATCACGCGGTCAAACGTGACCGGAGCCACGATAGGCCGACGGCCCCCGGTGCGCTGCCCGGGAAGCCGTCGGCCCCGTCGCGGCCTTGCGTCAGTGGTCGTCCCAGTGGCCGTCGTGCTCGGCGTGCCGGTGACCGCCGTGCAGATAGTCGATGTGATCGCCGTGCGGCACCTGGGCGTGCCCGCACTCGTCGTAGTGCACGTGCTCATGGCCCTGGTGGACGGTGTGCTCCGACGGCTCGCACTCGTCCCAGTGGCCCTCGTGCTCGCGGTGCAGATGCCCGTCGTGTGCGTAGTCCACGTGGTCGCCGTGCGGCACGGCGTTGTGCCCGCAGTCCGGGCCGTGGCGATGCGCGCCGTGTTCGGTGTGTTCCTGGTGAAGGGTGGTCATGGTGCTCACCTTCGGAGGTACGGGGGTGTCGGCGACGGACAGGCTATGGGGCGAATCACTGCATATCGGTGCATACGGCTTGCGTGGCGTCCGAGTACCCCGGAGGGTCGAGGACATGAAGGCCATCAGCTACCGCCACTACGGCGGACCCGAGGTGCTGGAGTACGGCGAGGTGCGCGACCCGAAGGTCGCCCCCGACCAGGTGCTCGTCAAGGTCCGTGCCGCGGCCGTCAATCCGGTCGACTGGAAGTGCCGCGAGGGCCATCTCGACGCGATCCTGGACGCCGTCTTCCCGGTGATCCCCGGCTGGGACGTCAGCGGGGTGGTCGTCCAGCCCGGCGCCTCCGTCACGGAGTTCGGCGTCGGCGAGGAGGTCATCGGCTACTGCCGCGAGGACTTCCTCTGCCGCGGCACCTTCGCCGAGTACATCGCCGCGCCCGTGCGCACCCTGGCCCGCAAGCCGCGCAACCTGTCCTTCGAGGAGGCCGCCGGCCTGCCGCTCGCCGGGCTCACCGCCTATCAGGTGCTCGTCAAGGTGCTGGAGGTGGCGCGCGACGAGACCGTGCTGGTGCACGCGGCGGCCGGCGGGGTCGGCTCCCTCGCCGTCCAGATCGCCGCCCACCTCGGCGCCCGGGTCATCGGTACGGCGAGCGAACGCAACCACGACTTCGTGCGCGGCCTCGGCGGCTTGCCGGTGACCTACGGCGAGGGCCTGGCCGAACGGGTGCGCGCTCTGGCCCCGGACGGCGTGGAGGCGGTCTTCGACACCGTCGGCGGGGACACCCTGAAGACCTCGGCCAACCTGCTCGCCCCGGAGGGCCGGCTGGCGTCGATCGCCGACCCGGGGGTGGTGAGTCTCGGCGGCCGCTACTACTTCGTCCGCCCGGACGCCCAGGACCTGAGCACGCTCTCCCGGCTGGCCGAACAGGGTGTCGTCTCGGTGCACGTCCAGGAGACCTTCCCGCTGGAGCGGGCGGCGGACGCGCACCGGACGAACCAGACGGGCCGCACCCGCGGCAAGATCGTGGTCACAGTGGGCCGGGAGGAAGAGGAGGGCGCGATCTGGACCAGGGGAGAAGAGGGCACCCTCTACCGCAGGAGTCAGGAGGGCACCTTCTAGACCACCAGCGCCGCCGCACACAAGGCCAGTGCCACCGCGCACAGCGCCGCCGCCGTCGCGTGCCGGGGAGCGAGCGCACGCGGGCGGGGACCGGTCGCAAGGGCCCGGATCCGGCGGTGGGCCACCGCCAGAAAGCCCAGGAAGAGCACACAGCACAGGGCGCACACGGTCACTCCGGTGGCCGAGGCGCCGCCGTGCAGGGCGGTCTTGACGGCGAGTACGGCGGCCATGGCGGCCGAGAGGGTCGTACGACGCCAGGCCAGCCGGGTGCGCTCCGGTTGCAGCCCGGGGTCGCGCCCGGCCGTGCTCACCCCGCCCATCCGGCCAGCACCACCACGACCATGGCCAGCGCCACCACCGCCACGACCAGGCTCAGCAGCGCCGGGAACCGGGACGCGGGCAGGTCCTCACCGCGCCGGATCGCCCGCTCACAGCGCACCCAGTGGTTCACCGCGCGCAGCGAGCACAGCACCCCGGCGCCGAGCAGGGCGAGCGCGAGCCCGACCCGCCACGCCCAGCGCAGGTCCGGCAGGAACTGGTCCACCGCGAATCCGCCGCCGATCAGCGCGAGCGCCGTACGCAGCCAGGCGAGAAAGGTGCGCTCATTGGCCAGCGAGAACCGGTAGTCGGGCGTGCCGCCCTCGTCCCGCACCTGCTCCGGCGCGAACCACAGCCGGATGTTCCGTACGAAATCGCTCACGCGGCCGACCCTACCCGGCGGTCACCGGCCCGCCCGGAACTCCCTCAGCCTCTCGTACGCCGCCAGCCCGTCCGGCACCCACTCCCACGCGCCGAGCCGCCCCTCGACCTCCTCCTCGGGCAGGAAGTCGTGCCACTGGACCTCCTCCACCTGCGGATGTACGGGCAGCTCGCACCGCACCTCGTACACCGCCGACCACCAGCTGTTCCCGGCCCCGTCGTCGTACAGGAACTTGAAGAGGTACGTCGGCCGGGGGAGCCCCGTCACCCCCAGCTCCTCCTCGGCCTCCCGCAGCGCGGCCTCGTCGTAGGACTCGCCCGCTCCGACGACGCCGCCGACGAACACGTCGTACAGGGCCGGGAAGACCAGCTTGGTCGCGGTGCGCCGGTGGACGAAGAGCCGGCCGGCCGCGTCCCGGGCCTGGATGAACACGCACCGGTGGCGCAGTCCTCGGGCGTACGCCTCGCCGCGCGGGGACTGGCCGATCACCTGGTCGTTCTCGTCGACGATGTCGAGGATCTCGTCAGCAGGGTTCATGCCATTCATCCAAGCAGGCGCCCGCTCAGCGCCGCTGGAGGTCCCGGGCCGACGGTTCCGTCTCCCCCGTGCCGCACGGCATCGCCGGATGCAGCCCGAGCAGCACGATGCCCGCGACCACCGCCGCGAGCCCGGCGGCCTCCCAGGCCAGCGCCCCGGTGTCGGTGCGCAGCCGGTCACCGAGGAAGCCGACGCCGCACAGGATCCCGGCGAGCGGCTCGGCCGCGGTGAGCGCCGGCAGCGACATGCGCAGCGGAGCCGTCTCGAAGGCGCTCTGCACCAGGACCAGACCGGTGACCCCGCACACCAGCACGCCGTACGGCTGCCAGCCGGTGAACAGCTCGGTGAGGCCGCCCTCGGCGAAGCGGGTGCCGCTCACCCGGGTCAGCGCGTCCTGCACCCCGTACAGCAGCCCGGCGGCGGTGGCCAGCAGCACCGGGCCCCAGCTCAGCCGGGAGCGCTTGCCGTACGTCGTGAGCACCAGGGCCGCGCCGACCATCGCGCCGATGATCAGCCAGTGCCGCAGCGGATCCGAGATGGCGCTGCCGGCCCGGGGCTCGCCCGCCATGATGAACGCGCTCACCCCGCCCGCGAGCAGCAGCAGTCCCGCCCAGCCCTGGCGGCCCAGGGGTTGTCTGGTCTGGTGCCGGGAGAGGGCGAGCGCGAACAGCAGATTGGTCGCGAGCAGCGGCTCGACCAGGGAGATCTCGCCCCTACCGAGGGCCATCGCGCCGAGCACCATGCCGGCGATCATCAGGCCGAGCCCGCCCAGCCAGCGCGGCACCCGCATCAGGTCGAGCAGCAGCCGGAAGGACAGGAAGTCGCTCAGTGGTGCCTTCTGCGCCGCGTTCTGCTGGAGTACGAACCCGAAGCCCAGGCAGCAGGCAGCACTCACGGCGAGAAGGAGAACCAGAACGGACACGCTGCGTACCTCGATCATCCGGCCGGACCACGGGTGCGTAGTGGCCGACTGTAGCGCCCCCGGGACGGCAATGACCCGTAAGTGCGCGGAACAGGGCGGTTGACTCGCCATGCTCCGGGGCCGGCCGGCCCCGCGCCATGGCGTACGCCACAGCGGGCCGCCCGCACCCCCGCCCGGGCCCCGGCCCACCTGGGCGGACTTCCTCAACTTCCCTGCATGCCAATGTAGTTGAACCCACCAACAGCCCCGTTCCGCTTGACGCAAACCTTGGCTGAGGGTTTGCTGTGCGTGATCGGCCGATGGCAGCCCGAGAAACAGGAAGTCCCGCGGTGCCCCCTCTCCCACCTCTGCTCGGCGACCGCCGGGCCCTCACGGACCAGTCCGGCGACACCGCCCCGGACGACTCCGGCGCCTTCGACGACGGCTCTGCCGCCGTCTTCGACGACACCTTCGACGACGCCGAACTGCGCACCGCACGCGCCGCGTTCACCCAGGGCCGGCGGCAGGCCGCCCGCTCCCTGCTCCGGCACACCGGCGACGACTGGGACCGCCGCGGCCACCGCCTCACCGTGCTCGCCCGGGAGCCGTACGCCGTGGCCTGGGCCCGCGACTGGCTGCACGCCGAACCCGGCTCCGCCGACGCCGCCGCACTGTACGCCCTCGCCCTGGTCCAGCGCGCCCTGCGCGGCAAGGAGGACCCCGACCGGGCCCGCGAGGCCTGCGCCACCGCCGCCGCGCTCGCCCCCGACGACCCCACCCCCTGGCTCGGCTCACTCCTGCTGGCCCGCGCCCTCGGCCCGGAGCGCGAGGTGCTCGGCACCTTCACCGAGCTGCGCCGCCGCCACCCCGAGCACCACCACGCCCACCATCTGCTCCTCGCCCGCCTCGCCGAACGGCCCTCCGGCGGCCGGGCGGCCGAGGACCACGAGGTGTACGACCTGGCCGAGCTGGCCGCCGCCGAGGCCCCGGCCGACTCCCCGCTCGCCGTCCTGCCGGTCGTCGCCTACGCCGAGCGCTACCGGGTCCTCGCCGCCACCGGACTGGCACCGGCCGACCCGGCCGCCTCCGGGCACTGGTCCGGCCCCCGGGCCCGCCGCATCCTGCGCGCCTGCTTCGACTGGTGGCTGGAGTGGGAGCACGACGAACACCCCCGCCGCCACATCGACCTCAACCACCTCGCCTTCGCCCTGTCCTGCGCCGGCCGCCCGGCCGAGGCGGCGGCCCTGTTCCGGCGCATCGGCCGGCACGCCACCCCGGCACCCTGGTCCTACGCCCGCCGCGACCCCCGCGCCGCCTTCCGGACCGCCCGCACCCGTGCGCTCGGGCGCTGAACGGCTCACCCCTGCGGCACGTACGTAAGAAGTGATTACAGAACCCTGACCACTGACCGGATCCCCTGGCCCCCTCGGGCCCCGAGTGCTCGAATGAACGCGTGAACTCTGAACAATCCGAGGAGCGGGACGGCAAGCCCATCGGCCGCCGGGTCTTCCTCGGCACCCTCGGCCTGGGCGCGCTCGGCGTGGTCGCCGCGCCCTCGCTGCAACGCGGTCTGGAGGGCTTCCTCGGCTCGGTGGCCGGCAAGGACCCCACGGGCCTGACCGGCCTGCTGCCCAACGGCGGCGGCTTCCGCTACTACTCCGTCGCCGCGTCGGTGCCGCGTCTGAACGCCACCGACTACCACCTGAAGATCGGCGGCCTGGTCGACCGCCCGCACACCTACACCCTGGCCGATCTGCGCGCCCTGCCGCAGACCCGGCTGGTCAAGGACGTCCAGTGCGTCACCGGCTGGCGGGTCCCCGGCACCCCCTTCGAGGGCGTACGCCTCTCCCACCTCCTGGACGCGGCCGGGGTCCGTGCCGGTGCGAAGGCGATCCACTTCACCTGCTTCGACGGCACCTACACCGAGAGCCTCACCCTCGACCAGGCCCGCCGACCGGACGTCCTGGTGGCCCTGCGCATGCAGGACAAGGACATCTCCCACGACCACGGCGGCCCGGTCCGCCTCTATGTCGCCCCCATGTACTTCTACAAGTCGGCCAAGTGGCTCTCCGGTATCACGGTCACCGACAGCGTCGAGCCCGGCTACTGGGAGCGCCTCGGCTACGACGTCGACGCCTGGGTCGGCCGGTCGAACGGACGGACCGATGAGCCTACGAACTGACACCCCGGCCCCGCCGAGCGCCCGCATCCGCCGCTTCGGCCCGGTCCAACGCTGGGTCCACCGCACGACGGCCGCGCTGATGGGGATCTGCGTGGTCACGGCGGCTGTGCTCTACATCCCCGAGCTGGCGGTGCTGGTCGGCCGCCGGGAACTGGTCGTCCGCGTCCACGAGTGCGCCGGGCTCGCCCTCCCCGTGCCGGTCCTGCTGGGCCTCGCCTCCCGAGCCTTCCGCGCCGACCTGCGCTTCCTCAACCGCTTCGGCCCGCACGACAAGGTCTGGCTGCGCGCCGCGCTGGTCCGCGACAAACGCCGCTCGTCCCGCCCGGCGGGCAAGTTCAACGCCGGCCAGAAGGTCTACGCCGCCTGGATCGCCGGCGCCACCCTGGTCATGCTCGGCACCGGCCTGCTGATGTGGTTCACCCACTTCACTCCGCTGGTGTGGCGCACCTCGGCGACCTTCGTCCACGACTGGCTCGCCCTGACCATCGGCGTGGTCCTGGCCGGCCACATCGGCATGGCCCTGGGCGATCCGGAGGCGAGACGGGGCCTGCGCACCGGGACGGTGAGCAGGGAGTGGGCGAAGCGGGAACACCCGCTGTGGCGACCCTAGTTCCCGAACTCCAGCAACACCTTGCAGGACCGGCTCCTGTCAGCGGCCAGCTCAAACCCAGCGGCAGCGTCCCGCACCGGAACCACCGCGCTGACCAGCCCGTCGAACTCGCCCCGTGCGGCCAGCAGTTCCAGGGAGTCGTCGAACTCGGCGTCGAACCGGAACGCCCCCCGCAGCTCGATCTCCCGGCTCACCAGCAGGTTCCCGGCGAACGGCGACTGCCCCGGCGGCAGCATCCCGAGCTGTACGACCACACCGCCGCGCCGCACCCGCCGCAGACAGGTGTCCAGCCCGGCCGCGACCCCCGACGCCTCGACGGCCGCGTCCACCCCGTCCGGCCATCCGGCATCACCGGGATCGTCGGCCCGCACGAGCGTGTCGGCGCCGGCCGCGGCGGCGTGACCCAGCGCCTGAGGCACCGGATCCGTCACCGTCACCCGTGCCGCGCCCGCCGCCTTCGCCGCCGCGACCACCAGGCACCCGATCGGCCCCGCCCCGGTCACCAGCACATGCCGGCCGGACAGGTCCCCGGCCCGCCGCACCGCGTGCAGCGCCACCGACAGCGGCTCGGCGAGCGCGGCCCGCCGCAGCCCGAGCCCGTCCGGCAGCGCCCGCAGCTGACCGGCCGGTACGGCGATCCGCTCGGCGAAGCCGCCCTGGACATGCGGAAAGCGGGCCGCGCTGCCCAGATACCGGGTGTCCCGGCACACGTTCGCCCGCCCGGCGGCGCACTCCGGACAGCGCCCGCACGGGGTCGCGGGGTGCACGGCGACGGCCGTACCCGGCTTGGGACCGCAGGCCCCGGCGCCGTACGACACCACCGTGCCCACCACCTCGTGCCCGAGCACCATCGGCTCCCGGAGCCGGAAGTCCCCGACGCCGCCGTGCCGCCAGTAGTGCAGATCGGAGCCGCACACCCCGCCGTAGCGGACGGCCACCACGGCCTCGCCGGGCCCGGGTTCGGGCACCGGCAGCTCCTGCACCCGCAGCTCGCCCGCGCCGTGGATCACACAACCAAGCATCCCCGCAGCCCCCTTCAGAGCACGCTCGTCATGCCGCCGTCGACGTACAGGATCTGCCCGCCCATGAAGTCGGAGGCCGGTGAGGCGAGGAAGAGCAGGGCGCCCACCAGGTCCTGGGTGCGGCCCCAGCGGCCCGCCGGGGTGCGCCGGCGGACCCAGGCGCTGAACTCCTCGTCCGCCACCAGCGGCCGGGTCAGCTCGGTCTCGATGTAGCCGGGGCCGAGGCCGTTGACCTGGACGCCGTACGGCCCCCAGTCCGCGCACATGCCCTTGGTGAGCATCTTCAGCGCGCCCTTGGTGGCGGCGTACGGCGCGATGCCGGGGCGGACCACCTCGCTCTGCAGCGAGCAGATGTTGACGATCTTGCCGTGGCCGCGTTCCGTCATCCGCCGGGCGGCCTCGCGGCCGACGAGGAACGCGCTGGTGAGGTTGGTGTCCAGGATCCGGTGCCAGTCGGCGTCGGTGAACTCCAGCAGCGGGGCGCGCAGTTGCATGCCCGCGTTGTTGACGAGGATGTCGAGCGGGCCCACCCGCTCCTCGACGTCCGCGATGCCGGCGGCCACGGCCGGTCCGTCGGTCACGTCGAACACCGCCGTACGGACCCGGTCGCCGGGCAGTTCGGACGCGGCCTCGGCCAGCCGGTCCGGGTCGCGCCCGTTGAGGACCACCGTGCAGCCGGCCTCGGCCAGGCCCCGGGCCAGTGCGAGGCCGATGCCCCGGCTGGAGCCCGTGACCAGGGCGGTGCGGCCGCTGATGTCGAAGAGAGGGTGAGCCGTCATCGTCGTACCGCTCCTATATGACCAGTGACAGCAGCAGCACCAGACCGCCCGCGACCACCGAGATGATCGTCTCCATCACCGACCAGGTCTTGACAGTCTGCCCGACGCTCAGCCCGAAGTACTCCTTGACCAGCCAGAAGCCGGCGTCGTTGACATGGCTGAAGAAGAGCGAGCCGGCGCCGATGGCCAGGACCAGGAGGGCGGTGTGGGTGGTCGACATGTCGGCCGCGAGGGGAGCCACCAGGCCCGCCGCCGAGACCGTCGCCACCGTCGCCGAACCCGTGGCCAGCCGGATCGTGACCGCGATCAGCCAGGCCAGCAGCAGTGCCGGGATCGACCAGCTCTTGGATATGTCCAGGATCATCTGGCCCACACCGGAGTCGATCAGCGTCTGCTTGAAGCCGCCGCCGGCGCCGACGATCAGCAGGATGCCGGCGATGGGCATCAGGCCCTTGTCGACGGTCTGCTGCAGCCGCTCCTTGCTGAAGCCGGCGGGCCGGCCCAGCGTGAAGAAGCCGACGATCACGGCGGCGAGCAGCGCGATCAGCGGGGAGCCGATGATGTCGAAGACCCGCTGGTCGATGTTCGTGGGGTCGTCGACGACGATGTCCACCAGCGCCTTGGCGAGCATCAGCACCACCGGCAGCAGCACGGTGGCGAGCGTCGCGCCGAAGCCGGGACGGCGCTCCAGCTCGTCCGAGGCGCGCTGCGGCAGCATCCGGTCGGGCGCCTGGACGTCCACCCAGCGGGCGGCGACCTTGGAGAACAGCGGACCCGCGATGATCACCGTCGGGATGGCGACCAGGATGCCCAGCGCCAGGGTCACGCCCAGGTTGGCCTTGACCGCGTCGATCGCGACCAGCGGGCCGGGGTGCGGCGGGATCAGGCCGTGCATCACGGACAGACCGGCGAGCGCCGGGATGCCGATGCGCATCAGGGAGTAGTTGCCGCGCTTGGCGACCATCAGCACGACCGGGATCAGCAGCACGATGCCGACCTCGAAGAACAGCGGCAGTCCGATCACGGAGGCGATGAGCACCATCGCCCAGGGCATGGCGCGCCCGCCGGCCTTGGCGAGGATCGTGTCGACGATCTGGTCCGCGCCACCGGAGTCGGCGAGGAGCTTGCCCAGGATCGCCCCGAGCGCGATCAGGACGCCCACGCCGGCCACGGTGGTGCCGAGCCCGGTGGTGAAGCTGGTGATGGCCTTGTCGAGCGGCGCTCCGGCGACCGCCCCGAGCGCCAGTGACCCGATGGTCAGCGCCAGGAAGGCATGGAGCTTGAACTTGGTGATGAGCAGGACGATCACGGCGATGCCCACCAGCACCGCGATGCCCAGCTGGGCGTGTCCGGCGGAGGTGATCGGCGGAGGTGCGTCCGCTGCCAGCATCTCGACGCTGAGTCTGGTCACGGGGGTTCCCTTGCGTTACGGGGGGACGGGGGTGAGTGCTACGCGGTGGTGTCGGGAAGCGCTTCGAGTGCCTTCACGGCACGCTCGGTGATCTCCTGGGGGTTGCCGCTGACGTCCACGGCGACTCCCGCCTCGTCCGGCTCCAGGGGCTGCAGCGTCGCGAACTGGGAGTCCAGCAGCGCGGTCGGCATGAAGTGCCCCTGCCGCTGTGTCATCCGGTCCTCGATCAGCTTCCGGTCGCCGGTGAGGTGCACGAACACCACTCCGGGAGCGGTGGCCCGAAGCCGGTCGCGGTACGACCGCTTCAGCGCCGAGCTGCTGACCACCCCGCCCAGTCCGGCCCGCCCGTGCGCCCAGTGACCGATGGCGTCCAGCCAGGGCCACCGGTCGGTGTCGTCGAGCGGGATCCCGGCCGACATCTTGTCGATGTTGGCCTGCGGGTGGAAGTCGTCGCCCTCGGCGTACGGGACGCCCAGTCGCGCGGCGAGCAAGGGACCGATCGTGGTCTTGCCCGTCCCCGCGACGCCCATCACGACGACGACCTGGGGGGTTCGCATTACTGCCTCGCTGTCTTCCTCGACATCCGACGCCGCAGCGGCGTCGCCACACTGAAACCCATTAGGTACGACGAATTCAAGAGTCTGTGACATATAAGTCTGACTTTTTCCGTCGGTGATCCACGCCGTACGCTGAGTGCATGACCACACCGGGCCGGGGGCTGCACGGCCATGTACTGGACACCCTCGGCCCCGCGATCACGGCGGGCGAGTACCCGCCGGGCAGCGTGCTGCGCACCGACGAGCTGGCACAGCACTTCGAGGTGTCACGCTCCGTGATGCGGGAGGCGGTCCGGGTGCTCGAATCCATGCACCTGGTCGAGTCCCGCCGCAGAGTGGGCGTGACGGTCCGTCCCAAGTCCGAGTGGAACGTCTACGACCCGCAGGTCATCCGCTGGCGCCTGGCCGGCGCCGACCGCCCGCACCAACTGCGCTCGCTGACCGTGCTGCGCTCCGCGATCGAACCGGTCGCGGCCGGCCTCGCCGCCAAGCACGCCACGGCGCAGCAGTGCGCCGAACTCACCGAGTGCGCGCTCGGCATGGTGGCCAACTCACGCGGCCACAAGCTGGAGGCGTACCTGGTCCACGACATCGCCTTCCACCGGGTCATCCTGAACGCCTCGGGCAACGAGATGTTCGCCCGGCTCGGCGACGTCGTCGCGGAGGTGCTGGCCGGCCGCACCCATCACGAGGTCATGTTCGAGGACCCCGACCCGGCGGCGGTCACCCTGCATGTGCAGGTGGCGGAGGCGGTCCGCGCGGGCGACGCGACCCGCGCCGAACAGCTGACCAGGGAGATCACCGTGGGTGCCCTGCACGAACTGGACATCCTGGCGCCCTAGTTCGGGTTGCTCCCGCGGGTCTCAGTCCAGGAAGTCCCCGTCCACGTACACCCACGCCCCGTCGACCCGCTCGAACCGGCTCCGCTCGTGCAGCGAGCCGCCCCGGTAGGAGGCGCGGAAGGTCACCGTGCCCGTGCTGTGGAAGGCGGACCCGTCGGTGGTGCCGAGGATCTCCAGTCCCGTCCACTTCATCGGCGGGTCGAGGTCCAGCCGCGCGGGCTGGGTCCGCGGATGCCACGTGCGCAGCAGATACCCCGCGTCCCCCTTCACGAAGGCGCTGTACCGCGAGCGCATGAGCAGTTCAGCGGTCGGCGCGCTCGCGGCCCCCGAGTGGAAACGGCCACAGCAGGCGTCGTAGGGCTCGGGGAGTCCACAGGGGCAGGTGCGCGAGGTCATGGCCATCATTGTGCCCGCATCAGGGGAGGCGTTCGTCTCGGGCGGGGTGCACAGTGGAAGGGCAGCGCAGCCCAGGGAGGCGGACCATGACCCGACCCGTGACCAGCCGTCCTCCGGCCGTCAAGGAGTGGCGGCTGAACCTGTACCTCTCCGAGCACGACCCGGACACCACCGCCCGGATCGTCCTGGACACCGGCGACAACGTCCTGGAGAGCCACGCGGAGGCCCGCCGCAACCCCTACGACCCCGATGTACCGGAGATAGGCGACGAACTCGCCGCCGGACGCGCCCTGATCGCCATGGGCCGCAGGCTGCTGCGCGCCGCGGACGGGGACATCAAGGCGGTGGGAGCGGCGGACACCGAGGAGGACCTGTCACCCCTGTGGCTGGACCGGGAATGACGCCCCTCACCCGCCCTTGCGGCCCTTCTGCAGGAACCGCCGCAGCCGGGTCAGCGGCCAGGTGTTGATCACGTCCTCCCCGGTGAGCCAGCCGCGCTGCGCGGTGCCGACGCCGTAGCGCAGCTGCGCGAGGTGCGGGACGGAGTGCGCGTCGGTGTTCACGGCGAACTTCACGCCCTGCTCGCGGGCGCGCAGGATGTCCTCGTCGCGCAGGTCGAGACGGTCCGGCTGGGCGTTGACCTCCAGCGCGGTGCCGGTGCGTGCGCAGGCCGCGAACACCTCGTCCCAGTCGGCGTCGACGCCCGGCCGCTTGCCGATCAGCCGGGTCGTCGGATGCCCGATGATGTTGACGTACGGGTTCTCGCAGGCCCGCACCAGCCGCCGGGTCATGGCCGTGCGGCCCAGGTCGAAGTGCGAGTGCAGCGAGGCCACGCACAGGTCGAAGCCGGCCAGGAACTCCTCGGGCCAGTCCACCCCGCCGTCCGGGTCGATGTTGAGCTCCGTGCCGTGCAGCAGCCGCATCCTGTGCCGGGTGCCGTCCAGCTCCCGCACCCGCTCCCGCTGGGCGAGGATCTTCTCGTCGGTCATGCGCTGCATGTACAGGTTGGGCGCGTGGTCGGTGACCGCGTAGTACTTGTGACCGCGCTCGGCGGCCGCCGCCACCATCTCCTCCAGCGGGGCGAGACCGTCGGTGAGGTCGGTGTGGGTGTGCAGGTCACCGCGGATGTCCTTCTCGGTGACCACCTCGGGCAGCCCGTCGTCCAGGGCCGCCTCGATCTCCCCGCGGTCCTCCCGCAGCGTCGGTTCGATCCACGGCAGCCCGAGCCGGGCGTACACCTCCTCCTCGGTGCGGGAGGCCAGCGAGTCCCCGCTCTCGGCGTCGAACAGGCCGTACTCGGACAGCTTCAGCCCCTGGTGCACGGCGATGGTGCGGGTACGGATGTTGTGCGCCTTCGAGCCCGTGAAGTACTGCAGCGCGGCACCCCACGACTCCGGCGGCACCACCCGCAGATCCACCTGGAGCCCCTTGCCCGTGCGGATCGACGTCTTCTTCGAGCCCCGCGCGATGACCTCCGCGGTGGCCGGCAGCTCGCACAGCGCCGCCATGAACGGCTCCGACTTCTTCGCCGCGACCAGGACGTCCAGATCCCCGACGGTCTCCCGCATCCGGCGCAGCGACCCGGCGTACGCGCAGCGCTTGCACCCGGTCACCGCGGACAGCTCCGCGACGATCTCCTCGGCGGTGTCCAGGGCCAGCGACAGCGGCACCCGGGCGCCCGCCCGCTGGAGCAGCTCGATGCCGTGCCGGATGTTGTCCTGCGTCTTCTCGCCGAAGCCCTTCAGATCGGCCAGCGCATCCGCCTCGATCGCCGCGGCCAGCTCGTTCACCGACGAGATGTGCAGGTCCTCGTAGAGCCGCAGCGCCTTCTTCGGGCCCAGCGTGGGGATCGTGATCAGCTCCCGGACCCCGGCGGGGATCTTCGCCCGGCGCTCCTCGACGACCGCCATCTTCCCGGTGCGCAGGTACTCGGCCACCTTGTCGGCGATCGACTTCCCCACGTTCGGGATCTCCTTCAGGCCGCCCTCGTCCAGCTTGGAGATGTCGGCCGGATACCCGCCGATGGCGCGCGCCGCCTTCTCGTAGGCGCGCGCCTTGAAGGCGTCGCCTCCGGTGATCGCGATGAGGTCCGCGTACTCCCGCAGGAGCGCCTCGACCTCGTCATTGGGCCGGGCCACCCCTCAAGTCTAGAAAAGCCGACATGGATCCGGGCAAACCTCTACGGAACGGTCCTGAGCACCGGCAGCGGCGGCAGCTTCGCCCCGTGCACCCACTCCTGGAACAGCCCGTCGAGCGGCTCCTGAGCGAACCGGGCCACGTGACCGGTGAACGCCTCCGTCGTCACCGACCCGTTCCGGTGCAGCCGCACCCAGCCGCGCAGCATGCGGAAGAACGCGTCGTCACCCAGCGCGCAGCGCACCGCGTGCAGGGCCAGGCCGCCCCGCTCGTAGAGCCGGTCGTCGAACATCGCCTTGCGGCCCGGATCGGCCAGCCTGAGATCCTGCGGCAGCGTGGCCAGCAACCGGTGTGCCGCCGCGGCCAGTTGCTGCGCGCTGCGGCCGCCCGAGCGCTCGGACCACAGCCATTCCGCGTACTTGGCGAAGCCCTCGTTCAGCCAGATGTGCCGCCAGTCGGCGATGGTCACGCAGTTGCCGAACCACTGGTGCGCCAGCTCGTGCGCCACCAGCCGCTCCGAACCCCGGGCGCCGTCCACGTGGTTGGAGCCGAACAGCGACAACCCCTGTGCCTCGACCGGCACATCGAGTTCCTCCTCGGTCACCGCGACCGCGTAGCCGTCGAACGGGTACGGCCCGAACAGCTCCTGGAACAGCTCCATCATCGCCGGCTGCCGCGCGAAGTCCCGGGAGAACTCCGGCAGCAGCCGCGCCGGGATGTGCCCGTGCTGCGGCACGCCCCCGGGGCCGGGGTCGCCCAGCAGCACCGTCTGGAACCGGCCGATCGCCAGGCCGACGAGATAGCTGGACGTGGGCGCGGACTGCTCGTACACCCAGGTCGTCGTCGAGGCCTTCGTCGTACGGGTCAGCAGGCGCCCGCCCGTGACCACCGCGTACGCGGACGGGACGGTGACCGAGATCAGATAGGACGCCTTGTCGGCGGGCCGGTCGTTGCACGGGTACCAGGACGGCGCCCCGATCGGCTGGCTCGCCACCAGCGCCCCGTCGGCCAGCTCCTCCCAGCCCAGCCCGCCCCACGGGCTGGCCACCGGCTTGGGGTTGCCGGACCACTGGACCTCCACCGTGAACGCGGCACCGGCCCGGACGGGCTTGGCCAGGCGGATCCGCAGCCGTCCGCCGCGGTGCGTGAAGTGCGGCTGCCGGCCGTCCACCCGGACCCGGCCGATCCTGAAGCCCGCCAGATTGAGCTGGAATTCGGTGAGCGGCGCCGGTCCGGCTATGGCGTTGATCCGGGCCGTGCCGGACAGCCGGTTCGGGCCGGGGCGGTAGTCCAGCGCGAGTTCGTAGCGGTGCACCCGGTACCGGGAGTCACCGTTGTCCGGGAAGTACGGGTCCCGTCCGGCCGACTGCTGAACTGCCACTGCTGTGTCCGCTCCCTGCGCTGTGCCACCACTGGGTGCCGGGGCCGGAACCGAGTGGCCCGCGCTCAGGGACGCCATGCCTCGATCGGATTGCCGAGCCAGCGGGTGTCGTCCGGGACGGACTCCGCGGCCATGACGAGCGACGCGGGCCCCAGGGTCGTACGGGCCCCGACCGTGCTGCCGGGCAGCACGATGCCGCCAGGGCCCAGCGTGGCGCCCTCACGGAGGACCACAGTATCCGTCCGCAAGATCCGGTCGTGGAAGAGGTGTGTCTGCAGCACACAACCACGGTTGACGGTCGCCGCGTCCTGAAGGGTCACCAGGTCCGTCTCCGGCAGCCAGTAGCTCTCCACCCACACGCCCCTGCCGATGTGCGCGCCGAGCCCGCGCAGCCACGCCGTCAGCACCGGCGTCCCCGGCACGGCCCCGGCCAGCCACGGCACCGCCAGCACCTCGACGAACGTGTCCGCCAGCTCGTTGCGCCACACGAAGGAACTCCACAGCGGGTGCTCCCCGGCCCGGTGCCGCCCCACGAGCAGCCACTTCGCGACGACCGAGACGACCGCCGCGACCACACCCGCCCCGAGCAGCACCGCCCCCGGCAGGGCCCAGGCCCACGGCCCCAGCGCGCACAGCGCCGCCACCGTCGCCGCGGCCAGCGCCGCCGAACACAGCACCGGCACGATCCGGCACAGCTCCACCAGACCGCGCGCCCACAGCAGCCGGGCCGGCGGCTCGAAGGTACGGCTCTGATCCCCGCCGGCCGCACTGCGCGGCAGCTTCACCGGCGGCAGCCCCAGATACGAGGTGCCCTTCTTCGCCTTCTTCGGCGTCGCCGACAGCACGCCGACCAGGCCGCCGTCCGGCACGCTCCGGCCCGGCCCGGTCATCCCGGAGTTCCCCAGGAAGGCCCGCCGCCCGATCTCCGCACGCCCGATCCGCACCCAGCCGCCGCCCAGCTCGTACGGCGCCGTCAGCGTGTCGTCCGCCAGGAACGCCCCGTCGCCGACCGTGGTCAGGCTCGGCAGCGCGAGCACCGTCGACACCTCGGCACGGCGCCCGATCCGCATCCCCAGCAGCCGTAGCCACACCGGCGTGACCAGCCCCGCGTACAGCGGGAACAGCGTTTCCCGGGACCGGTCCATCAGCTGCGTCACGGTCCACGCCTGCCAGCCCACCCGGCTGTGCGTCGGATACGTGCCCTCGCGCAGCCCCAGACCGAGCACGCGTACGGCGACCAGGATCAGCAGCGCGTACGCCAGCCCGTAGGCGAGCGTGGCCGGCACCAGCCCGAGCGCGGCCCCGCGCAACGCCCCGGTGAGCGAGCCTCCGGGCGTCACGAAGACCCGGGCGACCAGCAGCGCGGCCACCCCCGCGAGCAGCGGCAGCGCGCTCAGCGCGAGGCCGGTGATGCCGTACATCACCCGCCAGTACGTGCCCCGCTGGGGCCGCTCCTTGGGCCAGTTGCGCTTGGCCCTGCCGAGCTTGACCGCGGGCGCGCCGGCCCAGCGCTGGCCGGTCGGGACCTGCCCGCCGACCGCCGAGCCGGGAGCCACCTCGGCCCGCTTGCCGACGCGGGCGCCCGGGAAGAGCATGCTGCGGGTGCCGACGGTGGCGTGCGCGCCGACCTTGACCGGGCCGATCTCCAGCCGGTCGCCGTCCAGCCAGTGCCCGGACAGATCGACCTCGGACTCCACGGCCGCGCCCCGGCCCAGCTTGAGCATGCCGGTGACCGGCGGCAGCGAGTGCAGGTCCACCTCGGGCCCGACCTTCGCGCCCAGCGCCCGCGCGTACCGCTCCAGCCAGGACCCGGTCAGCGAGGTGGCCCCGCTGAACTCGGCCAACCGCTCGGCCGTCCACAGCCGCAGATGCACGCTGCCGCCGCGCGGGTACCGGCCGGGCTGCACGCCCCGCAGCAGCAGCCGCGCCCCGCCCGCCGCGAGCGCGATCCGGCCGGGCGGGGTGAAGAACAGCAGCGCGGCGGCCGCGAGCAGCCACCAGGGGGCGGTCGGCAGCCAGGAGTAGCCGGTCAGCAGGTTCCCGGCGGCGGCCAGGACCACCGTCCAGCGCAGCCCGAGCAGGGTGACCAGCGGAAGCAGCAGCAGAAGCTGGACGGCCTGGGCGCGGACCGGAACCGGCGCGATCGTGCGGGCCCCGCCGTCGTCCTGCGCCGAGGCCTCCAGCCGCCGGGCCAGCTTGCGCAGGGTCGGCTGCTGGTAGATGTCGAGGACGGCGGCACTCGGGTAGCGGGTGCGGAGCCGGGTGGTGAGCTGGGCGGCGGCCAGCGAGCCGCCGCCG
This sequence comes from Streptomyces sp. NPDC002076, assembly GCF_053593835.1. Classification (NCBI taxonomy): domain Bacteria; kingdom Bacillati; phylum Actinomycetota; class Actinomycetes; order Kitasatosporales; family Streptomycetaceae; genus Streptomyces; species Streptomyces sp. NPDC002076. Next base: position 100,424 of record NZ_JBSFDI010000014.1, on the reverse strand, counting down.
ATCGCGAAGAAGTCGTCGGACGCGCTGGTCACCGGGATGCCCAGCACCTCGGCCCACTGCTCGGCGAGCCATGCCTCGGTGCCGTACAGCTCGGCCTTGGGCGCTTCGACGCCCTCCAGGGGCCACGGGAGGGCGTTTCGGTCCACCTTGCCGGACGTCCGGGTCGGCAGCTCGGCGACGGGCGCGAGCAGCGGCACCAGCGCGGCGGGCAGCTCGGCCCGCAGCCTCTCCACGGCGGCCGCATGGTCCCAGCCGTCCTGGGTGACCACGTAACCGACGAGAAGCTGATTGCCGCCGCGGGCGGTGCGCACGGCGGCCGCGGCCCCGGCGACCCCGGGCAGGGCCTGCAGCGCGGCGTCCACCTCACCGAGCTCGATCCGCCGCCCGCCGAGCTTGATCTGCTCGTCGGCCCGGCCCAGGAAGATCAGCCCCTCGGGCTCGGCCCTGACCAGGTCACCACTGCGATAGGCCCGCTCCCAGCCCAGCGAGTGCAGCGGCGCGTACTTCTCGGCGTCCTTCTCGGGATCGAGATACCGCGCGAGCCCGACCCCGCCGATCACGAGCTGCCCGCTGCCGCCCATGGGCACCGGCTCACCGGCCTCGTCGACGACGGCCAGCTCCCAGCCGTCGAGCGGCAGCCCGATCCTGATGGGCTCGGCACCGGTCAGCAGTGCCGCACAGGCCACGACGGTCGCCTCGGTCGGCCCGTAGGTGTTCCACACCTCGCGCCCCTCGATGACCAGGCGCTGCGCCAGCTCGGGCGGACAGGCCTCGCCGCCGAAGATCAGCAGCCGTACGTCGTTGAGTGTCTCCGGCTCCCACAGTGCGGCCAGGGTGGGCACGGTCGAGACGACGGTGATCTCCTGCTCGACCAGCCAGGGCCCGAGATCGGCACCGCTCCTGACCTGCGACCGGGGCACGGGCACCAGACAGGCGCCGTACCGCCAGGCCAGCCACATCTCCTCGCAGGAGGCGTCGAAGGCGACGGAGAGTCCGGCCATGACCCGGTCGCCGGGCCCGATCGGCTCCTCCGTGAGGAACAGCGCCGCCTCGGCGTCCACGAACGCGGCGGCGCTGCGATGCGTGACGGCGACGCCCTTGGGCTTCCCGGTGGACCCCGAGGTGAAGATGATCCAGGCGTCGTGCTCGACGCCGGGCCGCGCCGCGGGGGAGCCGGAGGTGCCCTGGACGGTGATGGTGTGCCCGGCCCCGATGACGGCCCGCACCTCCGCCTCCCCGAACACCAGGTCGGCCCGCTCGTCCGGGTCCTCGGCGTCGACGGGGACATAGGCGGCACCGACGGCGAGGACGGCGAGGACGGCGACGTACAGCTCGTTGGTCCCCGAGGGCACCCGCACACCGACCCGGTCCCCGAGCCCGACGCCCGCACCGGCGAGCCGCCGCCGCAGCCGCTCCACCTCGCCGGCCAGCGCGCGGTAGGTCAGGCACGTCGTACCGTCGTCCAGCGCCGGCTCGTCCGGATGGGACCGCACGGTCGCGTCGAAGACGTCGACCAGCGTGCGCGGCGAGGCGGCGGGCCCGGCGGAGAAGCGTGCCCGGTCGCCGAACTGCGTGCGGATCTCTTCGTCGAGCAGGCCGAGAGCGCTGCTCTCGTCTATGGCTGCCATCGGGTCCTCACGTCGGGTCCGGCTGAGTGACAAGCCGGAAATATTAGTACGACGTTAGGGTCCACTCCCTTCGTCCGGCCGCCCGAGAGGGCCGTTCGGGTGACTGCAGTACCGCGGCTTCGGGGCCGTGACCTGCCGATCTTCACGCCGGGCGAGACATGCCTCACACACCGTCAAGGAGGGGGTGTGCCGGGGTGGTTGGGGCTTCCGGGTCGACTCGCGGGCAAAGCGAAGGGCCCCTGCTGAGCAGGGGCCCTCACTGGTGTCCGAGGGGGGACTTGAACCCCCACGCCCGATAAAGGGCACTAGCACCTCAAGCTAGCGCGTCTGCCATTCCGCCACCCGGACAAGGTGTCTGTCGTGCTCGGGGAACCCTTTCGGCGGGGTTTCCCTCGCGGCGACGAAGGAAACATTACCAGGCTTTCGAGGGTGGCTGATCACCCCCCGGTTGCGGCACCGGCCGCCCGTGAACGGTGTGTGACGGGCCGGGACCGGTCTTGGGCCGCGGGCGGGGGAGAGGGAGGATGAGGACGACCACCAGCAGCGACAGCGCGGGAGGAAGCACGTGAGCGAGACGGACACGGCCAGGAGCGTCACCGGCGAGGACGAGGTCGTGGACCTCTGCCGCGAGCTGATCCGATTCGACACCAGCAACTACGGCGACCACTCCGGCCCCGGCGAGCGCAAGGCCGCCGAGTGGGTCGCCGAGAAGCTCGCCGAGGTCGGTCTCGAACCGGAGATCTTCGAGTCGCACCCGGGCCGCGCCTCTACGGTGGCCCGCATCGAGGGGGAGGACCCGTCCCGGCCCGCGCTGCTGATCCACGGCCATCTGGACGTCGTACCGGCCAACGCCACCGACTGGACCCACCACCCGTTCTCCGGCGAGATCGCCGACGGGTGCGTGTGGGGGCGCGGGGCCGTCGACATGAAGGACATGGACGCCATGACCCTCGCGGTCGTGCGCGACCGGCTCCGGAGCGGGCGGCGGCCCCCGCGGGACATCGTGCTCGCCTTCCTCGCCGACGAGGAGGCGGGCGGCACGTACGGCGCCCGCCACCTGGTCGACCGCCACCCCGAGCTGTTCGAGGGCGTCACCGAGGCGATCAGCGAGGTCGGCGGGTTCTCGTTCACCGTGAACGAGCAGCGCCGGCTCTATCTGATCCAGACGGCCGAGAAGGGCATGCACTGGATGAAGCTGACCGTGGCCGGCACCGCCGGGCACGGCTCGATGATCCACCGCGACAACGCCATCACCGAGCTGTCCGAGGCCGTGGCCCGCGTCGGCCGGCACAAGTTCCCGGTGCGGGTCACCAAGACCACCCGGGCGTTCCTCGACGAGCTCGGCGACGCGCTCGGCACCGAGCTGGACCCGGAGGACATGGAGTCCACCCTCGTCCGGCTCGGCGGCATCGCCAAGTTCATCGGCGCCACCCTCAGCAACACCGCCAACCCCACCCAGCTCAACGCCGGCTACAAGGTCAACGTCATCCCGGGCGAGGCCACCGCACACATCGACGGGCGCTTCCTGCCGGGCTACGAGGAGGAGTTCCTCGGCGACCTCGACCGGCTGCTCGGACCTCATGTGCGGCGCGAGGACGTGCACACCGACAAGGCGGTCGAGACCGGTTTCGACGGGGCACTGGTGGAGGCCATGCAGTCCGCACTCGTCGCCGAGGACCCCACCGCCAAGGCGATCCCCTACATGCTCTCCGGCGGCACCGACGCCAAGTCCTTCGACGACCTCGGCATCCGCGGCTTCGGCTTCGCCCCGCTGAAGCTGCCGCCGGAGCTGGACTTCGCCGGCATGTTCCACGGCGTGGACGAGCGGGTGCCGGTGGACGGGCTGCGGTTCGGCGTGCGGGTGCTCGACCGGTTCATCGACGCGTCGTGAGCCCCTGGGCCGAGGCAGGACGCGTGGTCAGGCCGTGGCCCTGGGGATTCGGGCAGTCGTACGAGACCGACTGAGAAGGGTGAATGCGACCATAAGCTCGTAGCTCCATTACTCCCTCCTCGTTACAGGTGATGCGATCCCGCACCTTGGAATCGCAGTGCCAACAAGGAGGAAGAATGATCAAGAAGGTCGTCGCTGCTGCGGCTGCCACCGGTGGGCTGGTTCTCGCGGGCGCGGGCCTCGCCGTCGCCGACTCCGGTGCCCAGGGAGCCGCCGTGCAGTCCCCGGGCGTCGTCTCCGGCAACGTCATCCAGGTGCCCGTGCACGTGCCGGTGAACGTCTGCGGCAACACGGTCAACGTGATCGGGCTCCTGAACCCCGCCTTCGGCAACACCTGCGTCAACCACTGACGTCGGCTCCCTGAGGGGGCGTTGGTCCCGAGGGGGCGTCTTCCACGAGCCGTCGGCCTCGGAGCGCGCGCCATGCGCTCCGAGGCCGACCGGTCTTTTCACACGCATTCGGACCCGGTCTCGGGGATTCGAAGAACCGAAACGAAGGCAGGGGGGAACCCACCATGCGACAGAGCACCCGCAAGGGCCTGATGACCATGGCCGCCGCGACCGGTGTGATCGCCGCCGCGAGCGGCTACGCCCACGCCGACGCGGGCGCGTCCGGCGCCGCCGGCGGCTCACCCGGCGTACTGTCCGGCAACATCGTGCAGGCACCGGTGCACGTGCCGGTGAACGTGTGCGGCAACACCGTGAACATCGTCGGGCTGCTCAACCCGGCCGTGGGCAATTCATGCGCCAACCACGGCGGCACTTCGGCGGGCCAGGGCGGCTCCGGCGGCTCGCACGCGGGCGGCCACACCGGCGGCTCGCCCGGCGTCGGCTCCGGCAACACCGTGCAGGTGCCGATCGACGCCCCGGTGAACGTCTGCGGCAACAGCGTGAACGTCATCGGGGCCGGCAATGCCACCACGGGCAACGACTGCGCCAACGGAGGCGGCGACCACCACGGTCAGCCGCCGGGCGGCGGCCCCAGCAACCCGCCGGGTCAGCCGGGCCACCCCGGACACCCCGGACACCCTGGTCACCCGGGTCATCCCGGACACCCTGGACACCCGGGTCATCCTGGCCACCCCGGTAAGCCGAGCCACCCGGGGAATCCGACGACCCCGCCCGGCCAGGGCGGTCACACGCCCCAGGGGCCCCACGGGTCCAGCCAGGTCCAGCAGACGGGCGGCCGCTCGGCCCAGCCCCTGAGCAACGCCCAGCTCGCGCACACGGGAAGCGATCTGCCGCTGGGCCTCGCGCTGCCGGTCGGCGCAGGTGCGCTGCTCGCGGGCGCGGTGCTCTACCGCAAGGCGCGGGCGAGCGCGTAGCCGGCCCGGGTACGCCGGGCCGGAACCGGAGCGGGTCCTGCCAGACCGGCAGGGCCCGCTCCGTCAGGTGACCGACCTCACCATGTGGCACGCACCTGGCGGATGATCCGCCGGCGCAACCGCACCCTGCGGCTGCCGTCGCGCAGCAGGCTCAGTCGGTCCAACTCCCAGTGTCCGTACTCGGCATGGTCCGTCAGCAGACGAGTGGCCTCCTTGCGGGACACCCCGCGAGGCACGTACACGTCGACAAATTCGTATTCCGGCATCGCATCTATTGTGCGGGCTGGGGCCCGGTACGGATAGCGTCTGCACTATGTCTGATGCTGCGCAGCCCACCGCTGCCGAGGTACGCGCCGCCGCCGAGGCGATCAAGACCGCGCTCGACCGTCATCTGGCCGCGGTCGAACGCAGGTCGGGTGAGGACGACCCGGCCGTCCTGGAGGCGTTCAACGAGCTGGCCGCGGCCGCCGAGGCGTACGACGAGCTGCTCTACGACCGCTACGACGAGGTCACGCCCTTCGAGATCCCCGGTGCCGAGGAGCTGCCGCCGTACGCGGGCCCCGAGGAACCGAACGCGATCAGCGTGCTGATCCGCCGCGACTACGCCGTGGCGGAACCCCAGCGGCTGCTGTCGCAGGCCCAGCGGGTCGAGGCGGCGGAGTACGAGGCCGCGGGCGGCCTGGCCGAGGACGCCGCCGGTACGGTACCGGGCGCGCTGGGCATCCTGTTCGGCGAGTTCGAACCGGACGAGATCGCCTCCCGGCACAAGGAGTTCGGCCTGGAGGAGGGCGACTCCACACTCTGGGTCACCGCTTCGGACGAGGCCCCCGAGGCGGGGGAGTGGCTGGAGGCGCCGTTCGAGCACATCGATCCGCAAGGAGTGGTGTGCCGGTTCGATGTGAGCGCGGTGTTCGACGACGAGGACGACGAGGAAGCGGACGAGGACGAAGATCTCGAGTTCGTCGAGGACGAGGACGAGGTCGAGGGCCAGGTCCAGGGCGCCCAGAGATGAGGGTGGCCGGCGGTGCCATGGCCCTGAGACCGGCACGGCACCGCCGCGTTCCGCCGCTGTGACCGAGCGCCGTCACGGCGGAAGGGGATCCAGAAGACCTATGCGGGTACCTGCGTGCGCAGCAGCGACTGCAAGCGGGTCGTGCGGGGCTTGGCCGGTGTCTCCGCCACCGCCTTCGGCAGGGCCTGTTCCACGCCGTGGACCACGGACAGATGCCGCTCGGCGCGGCCGAAGGCCGTGTACACCCAGGGTCTGCTGAGCGCCTGCGCGGCGTCGCCGGGCAGCACGACGACCGCGGCCGGCCAGCGCGTGCCCGCCGCCTGGTGCGCGGTGAGCGCCCAGCCGTGCCGCAGGGCGCCCTCCACCCGCTCGCGCGGTACGACCACCGGGGCGCCCGCGCACGACAGGTGCAGCCCGTCCGTGTCGGCCTTCACCACCACGCCCGGCACCGCACGGCCCGGGGCGGGGGAGTAGGCGATCCGGTCGCCGGGGTCGAAGCCGCCGAAGCGGCCCGGGCCGGGGTTGAGGCGCTCCTTCAGCGCGGCGTTGAGGGCGCGGGTCCCCGCGGCGCCGCCATGCCCTGGGGTGATCACCACGGTCTGGTCGGCCGGGACACCGAGCGCACGCGGCACCGAGTCGGCGACCAACTGGACGGTCCGGTGCACGGCCTCGCCCGCGTCCCGCACCGGGACGATGACGATCTCCTTGCCCGGAGCGGCGACCTGGTTGAGCTCGCCGATGCCGATGCCGGAGACCAGCTCGCCGATCGGGCCCTGGTCCGGGATGCGGGAGGCGAGCTGCGGGCAGACGCGGGCGGCGAGCAGGTCGGCGAAGACCCGCCCCGGTCCGGCCGACCACAGCAGAGCCGGGTCGCCGCTGAGCACCAGCCGGGCCCCGTCGGGCAGCGACTCCACCAGCATCGCGGCGCTCTCCACGTCGAGCTGCGGCGCGTCCAGCACGATCAGCAGATCGAGTTCCAGCGCGCCGTCCGTGTCCCGGCCCGGTCCCTCGGCGCCGGACAGCAGGCCGGCGACCGTGCCCACACCGTGCTCCGCCGGGTCCGCGCCCAGCAGGGGGGCGAGGCGGTGGCGTCCGTCGGGCGTGTGGCAGACGGCGAAGGCCCGCAGGCCGGCCGTGCGGGCGGCACCGAGCAGCGCGGCCGGTTCGGCGCGGGCCGCCTCCCCGCCGGTGTGCAGCACCAGGCCGTGTCCGGCGACCGCGCGGACCAGCTCGGCGGTGCCGCCGGAGACGGCGTCGACCGCCGCCTGCCAGGCCTGCTCGGTCTCCTTGGGCAGCGAGTTGACCAGCCGGGCCAGGCCGTCGGCGAGGCTCTCCTCGGCCAGTGCGTACCGCTCCAGGCCGACGAGGACCCGGACCGGCCGCTCCTCCTCGCCCTCGCCCTCCTCCGCCGCCTGAGGCGGGGCGGCTCCCGGTTCCTCCAGGGCGTCCTGGAACGCCAGGGCCTCGCCCTCCGCGAGGGTGCTCTGCACCGCCGCGTCCGGGTCCGGGACGCCCTGCTTGCCCAGCGCCGCGGTGAGCGTGGGCAGTTCCAGCGCGGTGTGCCCGGCCAGGGCCGCCTGCTCCAGCAGCCAGACGGTGATCGCACGAGTCCGCCGCTCGTCGCCCGGGCTGCAGGCGGCGCCGAGCAGGGCCCTGGCGAAGCCGTCGGCCTGGTCGGGCCTTACCCCGCTGATCCGCAGCAGCTGCCAGGGGTCCTCGCGCAGCGCCGCGTCGGCGCCCTCGCCGAGCGCCGCGGCCACCTGGGGAGCCAGGGTCTCGGGCGCGCCGCCCTCCGCCAGCACCCGGCGCACACCCTCCACCGTCTCCGGTGCCGGAGCACTGGGCGTGACGGCGGCCGGTGCGGGCGCGGGCTGCGGCCGGCGCACGGGCTCCGGGGCCGGGCGGCGCGGCGCCGGAGCGGGCTCGGCGAACACCGTGTCCACCGGCTTCTCGCCGCTCTCCACCGCCCGCACCGCCGCGAGCAGGTCGGCCGCCTTGCCGCTGAGCTTGGTGCCGCTCTCGATCGGGCCCTTCCTCTCGGCCTTGCGCCGCTCGATCCGCTCCCGCTCGACCCGCTGCGCAGCCAACTCGGCCTCGGCCTCGGACAACTGGCCGGAGCCTGAGTCTTCGCCCTCGGTGCCACCCGCGCCCGCCGCTGCTCCGGCGCCGTCGCCCCCGGCACCGGTCGGGCTGCCGGCGCCGTCACCGCCGTCGGCCCGGCCGGCGTCAGCCTCTTCGGTCCCCGTGTCGCCGCCCGCGCTCTCGCCCCCGCCCGTGCTGCTCTGGCCCTCGGGCGCGTCCGGCGTCCCCGGCCCGGCTTCCTCCGTGGTCTCCGGCTCCGTGCTCACAGCGTGCTCCAGTCGTGATCGGGATAGCGGTGCACGGGCGCCGACACATCGTCCAGCGCCCGGCAGATCTCGTCAGGAAGACTAAGGGCCTCCACTGACAATGCCGCCGTGAGCTGCTGAGCGTTGCGCGCACCGACGATCGGCGCGGCCACGCCGGGCCGGTCCCGGACCCAGGCGAGGGCCACCTGGAGCGGGGTGACGGCCAGCCCGTCGGCGGCCGTCGTCACCGCGTCCACGATGCGGGTCGCCGTGTCGTCCAGGTACGGCTCGACGAACGGCGCCAGATGTTCGGAGGCGCCACGCGAGTCCGGCGGGGTGGTGTGCCGGTACTTCCCGGTCAGCACGCCCCGGCCGAGCGGGGAGGAAGGCAGCAGGCCGACGCCGAGATCCAGCGCGGCGGGCAGCACCTCCCGCTCCACGCCCCGCTGCAGCAGCGAGTACTCCATCTGCGTGCTGGCCAGTCGCGTGCGGATGCCCGGCGCCGCGAGCTGCCAGGTGGCGGCCTTGGCGAGCTGCCAGCCGCAGAAGTTGGAGACGCCCGCATACCGGGCGCGGCCGCTGCTGACCGCGATGTCCAGGGCCTGGAGGGTCTCCTCCAGCGGGGTCCCGTGGTCGAAGGCGTGGACGTGCCACACGTCGACGTGGTCCGTGCCCAGGCGGGCGAGCGAGGCGTCGAGGGCGGCGAGCAGATGGCCGCGGGAGCCGTCGAAGCGGCGGTCGGGGTCGGGGACGCTGCCCGCCTTGGTGGAGATCACCAGGTCGCGGCGCGGCACCAGGCCGTCCATCAGCTGCCCGAGCAGATACTCCGCCTCGCCGTTGCCGTACACGTCGGCGGTGTCGACGAGGGTTCCGCCGGCCTCCCAGAACGCCTTCAGCATGTCCGCGGCGTCGTGCTCGTCCGTGTCCCGGCCCCAGGTGAGGGTGCCGAGCCCGATCCGGGACACGCGCAGGCCGGTACGGCCGAGATGCCTCTGCTCCATGCGGCCGAGATTACTGGCCAGAACCGGTGCGGTGGGTGGCCTGTGGATAACCGCGTCGGGCCGCGGCACGGTGCTTTCAGGCGCCCTGTGCCTGCCCCGGACTCCGTCCCCGCGCTAGGGTCGCCTCCACAAGGACGTTACTCATGGGTAAGGGGATTCGGCCATGCAGCTCGGGATCAACCTCGGCTACTGGGGTGCCGGAATGGACGGGGACAATCTGGCCGTGGCCCAGGAGGCCGACCGGCTGGGCTTCTCCGTGTGCTGGGCCGCCGAGGCCTACGGCTCCGACGCGGCCACGGTGCTCAGCTGGGTCGCCGCACAGACCGAGCGCATCGACGTCGGCTCGGCCATCTTCCAGATCCCGGCCCGTCAGCCCGCGATGACCGCGATGACGGCCGCGACGCTCGACTCGCTGTCCGGCGGCCGCTTCCGGCTCGGGCTCGGCGTGTCCGGCCCGCAGGTCTCCGAGGGCTGGTACGGGGTCAAGTTCGACAAGCCGCTCGCCCGCACCCGCGAGTACGTGGAGATCGTACGCAAGGCCATGACCCGGGAGCGGCTGAGCTACGAGGGCGAGCACTGGACGCTGCCGCTGCCCGGCGGCCCGGGCAAGCCGATCAAGCTGACCGTGCACCCGCAGCGCGAGCACATCCCGCTGTACATCGCCGCGATCGGCCCGAAGAACCTGGAGCAGACCGGCGAGATCGCCGACGGCGCCCTGCTGATCTTCCCCGCCGCAGAACACCTCGAGGAGACCACCCTCAAGTACCTGCGCGCCGGCCGGGAGAAGGCGGGCAGGACCCTCGACGGCTTCGACGTCTGCCCGACCCTGCCGATCGCCGTCGGTGACGACAAGGACGTGGCCCGGCTCGCCGACACCTTCCGGCCGTACACCGCGCTGTACGTCGGCGGCATGGGCAGCGCCAAGCAGAACTTCTACAACCAGCTCGCCCAGCGCATGGGATACGCGAAGGAAGCCGCCGAGATCCAGCAGAAGTACCTGGCGGGGGACAAGCAGGGGGCCGCCGCCGCGGTCCCGCAGGACCTCATCGACAAGACGACTCTGCTCGGTTCCGTCGACCGCATCGCCGACCGGATGAAGGCCTACGCCGCCGCCGGCGTCACCACGCTCAGCCTGTCGCCGGCCGGGTTCACCCTGGAGGAGCGGCTCGCCTCCCTGCGGGCCGGCAGCGAGGCACTGGAGCGCGCCGGGCTGGCCTAGGAGTTTCAGCGGCCGTGGTGGGGGCTCGGGGGTCTTCCCCGCCACGGCCGTCACAGGGAACAACGCGCCAGGCGCCGCGCGGTTACGACCGGGGAGTCATTCTTTTGGCCGAGCGGACACGCACAGCTGTTGCATGCCCGCACTGTCCGCATTTGACTCTATTCATGCTTTCGGCCAAGAGTCTGTTCAAGGAGATCCTCGACAACGACGAGGCCTTCCGGCTCTTCTGCTCCATCGCCGCCAGCGGAGAGTCCCAGGGCGGCTGGGAGAACGGGCGCATCGCCGCGCTGGTCCCGCCCGGCGAACGCGCCCTCGCCCCGAAGATCGCCCGGCACGGCGCCGACGAGGACAAGCACGGACGCATCTTCACCGCCCTGATGAAGAAGCGCGGGCTCACCCCCGTCGCCGTACCGCCCGAGACCGACTACACGATGCTGCTGGAGCGGCACGGCATCGGCCTCGCCCACGACAAGCTCAGGCGGGACGAGCCGCTCACCGAGCGGGACATCGTCGTCTACCTCTCCCACAGCCGCGTCACCGAACAGCGCGCCGCCGAGCAGATGGCGCTGCTGCTCGGACACTTCGCCGGCCATCCCGAGGTCGGCAGGGCCGTACGCATGATCGCCGACGACGAGGACGCCCACCTCGCCTACACCCATGAGGAACTGCTGCGGCTCGCCGTCGCCGGGCACGGCCGGCTCATCCAGCGCACCCTGCGCGAGTGCGCCCTCGCCGAGATCCGCGTCCACCGGGACGTCAGCCTCGCCGTGATGGCCCGCATGGGCCGCATCCTGGGCTGGTCCAGGGCCAGGTACGCCCTCCTCGCGGCCGGCATCCACGCGGTGTACGCCTACGAGCGCCTCGCCGGCTGGCGCCGCATGGTCACCCTCCGCATGCCCGAGCGCCGCGACCCCCTCGGCGACCCCGCCACCCCCGCCCCCGAGTTCGCCTGAGCCGCACCGGGCCTACAGCCAGCCGCGATGCTTGAACAGGCGGTACAGCAGCACCTCCAGAGCCGCCATCGCCAGGATCACCGCCGGATACGACCACAACCAGTGCAGCTCCGGCATGTGGTCGAAGTTCATGCCGTAGATCCCCGCGATCATCGTGGGGACCGCGGCCATCGCCGCCCACGCGGAGATCTTCCGCATGTCGTCGTTCTGCCGCACGCTCATCTGCGCCAGATGCGCCGACAGGACGTCCGACACCAGCCGGTCCAGGGCCTCCACGGACTCGTTCACGCGCGTGAGGTGGTCGCCGACGTCCCGGAAGAACGGGCGCGCCTTGTCGTGCACGAACGGCACCGACGCGCCCAGCGGTCCGGTGCCGGCCAGCCGGGTCAGCGGGAGCGCCAGCGGGCCGGTGGCCCGGCGGAACTCCAGGATCTGCCGCTTGAAGCCGTAGATCCGGGACGCGGTGCCCCGCGAGCCGCCGCCGTCCGGCAGGAACACCTCCGCCTCCAGCTCCTCCAGATCGGTCCCCAGCTCCGTCGCCACCTCCAGATAGTGGTCGACGACAGCGTCGGAGATCGCGTAGAGCACGGCGGTCGGGCCCTTGTCGAGCATCTCCGGCTCCTGCTCCAGCCGGCGCCGTACGGCGGCCAGCGGCGAGCCCTCGCCATGACGGACGGTGACCACGAAACCGTCGCCGACGAAGACCATGATCTCGCCCGCCGAGACCGTGTCGCTCTCCGCCTCGTACACGACCGGTTTCAGCACCATGAACAGCGAGTCCTCGTACACCTCCAGCTTGGGCCGCTGATGCGCGTTGAGCGCGTCCTCCACCGCCAGCGGATGCAGCCCGAACTCCTGGGTGACCAGGTCGAACTCCCGCTCGGACGGCTCATACAGGCCGATCCACACGAACCCGCCCTCGGCCCGCGCCTCGGAGAGCGCGTCGGACAGGTCCTCCGGGCCCTCGGTGCGGTGCCCGTGCCGGTAGATGGCGCAGTCGACGATCACGGAGCGCATTCTCCCTTCGTCCGGTCACCGGTGCATGTGCTGATACGCCTACCCTGGGCCGCATGCCCACGCTGATCCTCGTCAGGCACGGACGTTCCACCGCCAACACCTCCGGTGTGCTCGCCGGCTGGACGCCAGGCGTCGCCCTGGACGAGCGCGGCGCCGCCCAGGCCGCCGCGCTGCCCGCAAGGCTCGCCGCACTGCCGATCTCCGAGGTCGTCACCAGCCCCCTGCAGCGCTGCCAGGAGACCGTTCGGCCGTTGCTGGAGGCCCGCCCCGGCCTGCGCGTCCACACCGACGAGCGGATCGGGGAGTGCGACTACGGCGACTGGTCCGGCCGCAAGCTCGCCGAGCTCAAGGACGAGCCGCTGATGGAGGTCGTCCAGGCCCACCCGTCGGCCGCCGCCTTCCCCGGCGGCGAGTCCATGCGCGCCATGCAGACCCGCGCCGCCGAGGCCGTACGCGAGTGGAACGCGCGCGTGGAGCGCGAGCACGGCGCCGACGCCGTCTACCTCATGTGCTCCCACGGTGACATCATCAAATCCCTGGTCGCCGACGCCCTCGGACTCCACCTCGACCTGTTCCAGCGGATCTCCGTGGAACCCTGCTCCGTCACCGCGATCCGCTACACCCGGCTGCGGCCGTTTCTCGTTCGCCTCGGCGACACCGGGGATTTCGCTTCGCTCGCCCCGCGCGAGGAACCTGGTGAGGGCGACGCACCGGTCGGAGGTGGTGCGGGCGCACCGTGATCGTCGGCCGCAGTAGGGTGAAGCGATCCACACAGTCGCGCATCCGTGGGCGGCCCGCACCGCCGAAACTCTCGAACTCACTCTCAATGGAGACAGGACGTGTCCCGTCAGGTGTTCCTCTACGACCCGCCGGACCGCTTCGTGGCCGGCACGGTCGGACTGCCCGGACGCCGTACGTTCTTCCTCCAGGCCACCGCAGGCTCCCGGGTGACCAGCGTGGCTCTGGAGAAGACCCAGGTGGCCGCCCTCGCCGAGCGCATGGACGAACTGCTCGACGAGGTCGTACGGCGCAGCGGCGGCAGCGCCGCCGTCCCCGCGATGGCGCCCACCGAGATCGCCGACACCGCGCCGCTGGAGACCCCCATCGAGGAGGAGTTCCGCGTCGGCACCATGGCGCTGGCCTGGGACGGCGAGGAACAGCGCATGATCGTCGAGGCCCAGGCCCTGGTGGAGCTGGAGGCCGACACCGAGGAGGACCTCGCCGAGGCCGAGGAGCGCCTGCTCCAGGACGAGGAGAACGGGCCCCCGATGCTGCGGGTCCGGCTGACCGGTGCGCAGGCCCGGGCCTTCGCCAAGCGCGCCCTCGACGTCGTCAACGCCGGGCGGCCGCCGTGTCCGCTGTGCAGCCTCCCGCTCGATCCGGAAGGACACGTATGTCCGCGCCAGAACGGATACCGCCGCGGAGCGTGACGCCCACCGACGCCGCAGCCGACTCGGCCGCCGCCGAGCTGCTCGCGCGGGGTGAGCTGACCGTGCGCGGCCGGATCCGCGAGGCGTCCAACGCCGCACTCTTCTGCACCATCGCCCTGGACGGCCGGGAAGCCCCCTGCATCTACAAGCCGGTGGCCGGGGAGCGCCCGCTGTGGGACTTCCCCGACGGCACCCTGGCCGGCCGCGAGGTGGCCGCCTACGAGGTCTCCGAGGCCACCGGCTGGGGGCTCGTCCCGCCGACCGTGCTGCGCGACGGGCCGTACGGCGAGGGCATGTGCCAGCTGTGGATCGACGTCCAGGCCGAGGCGGAGCTGCTCGCCCTGGTGGACGCCGAGGAACCGGAGCCGGGCTGGAAGGCGATCGGCCTGGCCGAGGTCGGCGAGGGCCGCACCGCGCTCCTCGTGCACGCCGACGACGAGCGGCTGCGCCGGCTCGCCGTCCTCGACGCGGTGATCAACAACGCCGACCGCAAGGGCGGCCATCTGCTGCCCACCACCGACGGCCGGCTCTTCGGTATCGACCACGGCGTCACCTTCAACGTCGAGAACAAGCTGCGCACGCTGCTGTGGGGCTGGGCCGGGGAGCCGCTGACCGCCGAGGCCGTCGAGGCCCTGCAGGGACTGCGGGGGGCCCTCGGCGGGCCGCTGGGCGAGCGACTGACCGCACTGATCACCCCGGCCGAGATCGACGCCACACGCGCGCGTGTCGAGGCGCTGCTCACCACGGGAGTGCACCCGGAGCCGAACGGCGAGTGGCCCGCCATCCCCTGGCCGCCGGTGTGAGCGCGATCAGCACATCGGGCGCCGATGTACAAGACCGCGAAACCGGCCAACGGGCGCGATCCCGTTCGTATACGCGGCGGGCAGCCGGTTAGGCTCATGTACATGCATGCCTGGCCCGCTTCCGAGGTCCCCGCCCTGCCTGGTCAGGGCCGCGACCTGAGGATCCACGACACCGCGACCGGCGGCCTCGTCACCCTCGACCCCGGTCCCGTCGCCCGTATCTACGTCTGCGGCATCACCCCGTACGACGCGACCCACATGGGTCACGCGGCGACCTACAACGCGTTCGACCTCGTGCAGCGCGTGTGGCTCGACACCAAGCGGCAGGTCCACTACGTCCAGAACGTCACCGACGTCGACGATCCGCTGCTGGAGCGCGCGGAGCGGGACGGCGTCGACTGGGTCGCCCTCGCCGAGAAGGAGACCGTCCTCTTCCGCGAGGACATGACCGCCCTGCGGATGCTCCCGCCCCGGCACTACATAGGCGCCGTGGAGGCGATACCCGGCATCGTCCCGCTCGTGGAGCGGCTGCGTGAACTCGGCGCGGCCTACGAGCTGGAGGGCGACATCTACTTCTCCGTCGAGTCCGACCCGAACTTCGGCAAGGTCTCGAACCTCGACGCGGCCGCCATGCGGCTGCTGTCCGCCGAGCGCGGCGGCGACCCGGACCGCCCGGGCAAGAAGAACCCGCTGGACCCGATGCTGTGGATGGCGGCCCGCGAGGGCGAGCCCAGCTGGGACGGCGGCTCCCTCGGCCGGGGCCGGCCCGGCTGGCACATCGAGTGCGTGGCCATCGCCCTCGACCATCTCGGCATGGGCTTCGACGTCCAGGGCGGCGGCTCCGACCTGGCGTTCCCGCACCACGAGATGGGCGCCTCGCACGCCCAGGTGCTCACCGGCGAGTTCCCCATGGCCAAGGCCTACGTCCACGCCGGCATGGTCGCCCTGCACGGCGAGAAGATGTCCAAGTCCAAGGGCAACCTGGTCTTCGTCTCTCAGCTCCGCCGGGACGGCGTCGACCCCGCCGCCATCCGTCTCTCGCTGCTCGCCCACCACTACCGCGCCGACTGGGAGTGGACCGACCAGGTCCTGCAGGACGCAGTGGCCCGCCTCGGCCGCTGGCGAGCGGCCGTCTCCCGCCCCGACGGCCCGCCCGCGGACGCGCTGGTCGAGGAGATCCGCGAGGCCCTGTCCAACGACCTGGACGCCCCCGCCGCCCTCGCGGCGGTGGACCGCTGGGCGGCCCGGCAGGAGGAGCAGGGGGGCACTGACACGGGCGCGCCCGGCGTGGTCACGCGTGCGGTGGACGCGCTGCTGGGAGTGGCGCTCTAGTTCCCGCACCTCCGATGGAGGCGGGAAGGGGCGGTTCCCTCCTTGGGAACCGCCCCTTCCGGTGTCCTCACTCCTCCGAGCCGTCTTCGTCGTCCCCCTCGGCCGCATCCGGCCTGGGCGGTTTCGGCGGCCGGTTCTTTCCGCCGGGACTGTCCCTGCGGAAGGAGCCACCGTCCCCGCCGTCGGCCGTCGCGTGGCCGCCCGGCGGGCTGACATCCCGGCGCCGCAGATACCGCTCGAACTCGCGGGCGATCGCCTCACCCGACGCCTCCGGCAGCTCGGCGGTGTCCCGGGCCTCCTCCAGCGTCTGGACGTACTCGGCGACCTCGCTGTCCTCTGCGGCCAGCTGGTCCACGCCCACCTGCCAGGCGCGCGCGTCCTCCGGCAGCTCGCCCTGCGGGATGCGCAGGTCCAGCAGGTCCTCCAGCCGGTTGAGCAGCGCCAGCGTGGCCTTCGGGTTGGGCGGCTGGGAGACGTAGTGCGGTACGGCCGCCCACAGCGACACCGCCGGGACGCCGGCGTGCGTGCACGCCTCCTGCAGGACGCCGACGATGCCCGTCGGGCCCTCGTACTTGGTCTCCTCCAGGTCCATCCGCTGGGCCAGGTCCGGGTCGGACGTCACCCCGCTGACCGGCACGGGACGCGTGTGCGGGGTGTCACCGAGCAGGGCGCCCAGGATGACCACCAGCTCCACGCCCAGCTCGTGCGCGAAGCCGAGCAGTTCGTTGCAGAACGAGCGCCAGCGCATGGACGGCTCGATGCCGCGGACCAGCACCAGGTCGCGCGGCTTCTCGCCGCCGACCCGCACCACCGACAACCTCGTCGTCGGCCAGGTGATCTTGCGCACACCGGCGTCCATGAACACCGTGGGCCGGTTCACCTGGAAGTCGTAGTAGTCCTCGGCGTCGAGCGCCGCGAAGACCTCGCCCTTCCACTCGCGTTCCAGATGCGCGACCGCCGTGGAGGCGGCGTCGCCGGCATCGTTCCAGCCCTCGAACGCGGCCACCATGACTGGGTCGATCAGCTCGGGAACCCCCTCCAGCTCGATCACCCAGTGCCTCCTTCCGACGTGCCCTCGCTTGACTCACCAACCTTACGGCGTCCGGCGGGGGCGCCCGCAGCCCCTTTGCGTGGGCCAGTGACCGGATCACTGCCCCGTTCGCCACCGTCGAACACCCGCCGTCAACCCGGAGCCCGACCGGATCCGCACGGGCGTCTGCCCCCCTCTCACAGGGTGCTGCGCAGCCACTGTTCCACGCTCGCGATGTGCACGGTCGCCCAGGAGCGGGCCGCCTCCGCGTCCCGGTCGCGCAGCGCGGCCAGGATCGCCCGGTGCTCGCGCAGGGTGCGGCCGACCGCGTCCTCCTGGGTGAGGCCCCGCCAGATCCGGGCCCGCGTGGTCGGCCCCGACAGGCCGTCCAGCAGCGAGCACAGCACCGAGTTGCCCGCGCCGCGCACGATGCCGCGATGGAACTCCAGGTCCGCGGCGACCAGTTCCTCCACCGAGGGTTCGTCACCCAGGGCGTCCAACTGGGCGGACAACGCGTCCAGTTGCTGTTCGCCGATCCGGAAGGCCGCCATCGCGGTCGCGGTCGGCTCCAGGATCCGGCGCACGGCGAGGAACTCCAGGACGGTGTCGTCGCGGTGGAAGTCCACGACGAAGCTCAGCGCCTCCAGCAGCAGTTGTGGATCGAGGCTGGTGACGTACGTGCCGTCGCCCTGCCGCACGTCCAGGATCCGGATCAGCGACAGCGCCCGCACGGCCTCCCGCAGCGAGTTCCGCGACAGCCCCAGCTCGGCGGCCAGCTCGCTCTCCTTGGGCAACCGGTCCCCGGGCCGCAGCGCACCGGAGACGATCATGCCCTTGATCTTCTCGATCGCCTCATCGGTGACTGCCATGACCGGCCTCCCTGGTCGCCCAGACATCGGATGTCTCAGCGGCCATTATGCGGGCGGCGCGTCGAACCACTCCCTGCCCGCCGCCCAGTGCCGCACCCAGCCGGCGAAACCGGACTCGGCGGTGGTGCACCCGAACTCGGCCCCGAAGGGGAACGCGCCCTCACCGGTGATCTGCCATATGTGGCCCCGATGGGGCCCGGTGACGATCAGATGCCAGTCCATGCCGCAGCCGTCCGTGCCGAGCATGAGCGAGCCGTCGCGGCCGACCCGCTCGATCACTGCGTCCGGATCCTCGTAAGGCCCCTCGTCCTCCTCCCACAGCCATGCGCCGGAGAGCGGGAACGGCTCGGCCAGGTCCTGCTTCGCGCCGCCCGCGACCAGTCCCACCAGCCCGTACTCCGGCGGCCCCTGGTACGACCCGTCCGTCACCTCCGCCACGAACGTCCGGTACGGCTCCGGCAGCACCACCCCGTGCTCCGTCTCGAACGCGCGCACCGCCGCCCAGCCGAGAGCGGACTCGCCGCCGTCGTCCACCGCGAAGGCCTCCCGCAGCGCCGCGAGTTCGCCGGGATCCGCTTGATCGTCGTTCATGTCCCCATGGAAGCACCCGGCACTGACAACGCCCCCAGGGCAGCCGAAAGGGGCGGCCCCATCGGCGTGGGGCCGCCCCTCTCGGTCGTCCGGACCCGGTGCGGCGGTCCGGCGCTGCGGTGGCGGCCGGTCCCGGTCAGGGGAGCGGACCGGCCGTCACCGGGGCCTACTTCTTGTCGAGCAGGTCCTGCACCCCCGCGCGGACCTCGTCCGTGGCCAGGCCCCGGATCGTCAGCGTCGTACGGCGGCGCAGGACGTCGTCCGCGGTCTCGGCCCACTCGTGGTCACGGGCCCAGACCACCTGCGCCCAGATCTCCGGCGCGTCGGGGTGGACGCGCTCGGCCAGCTCCGGGTTCTCGTTCGCCAGGCGGGCGATGTCGAAGGCCAGGGAGCCGTAGTGGGTGGCCAGGTGCCTGGCGGTGTCGGCGGCCATCCGCGGACCCGGAGCCGGCCGGTCCACGAGCAGCCGGTGGGCGACCGCGCGCGGGTTGGCGACACCGGGCAGCGGCAGCTTCTTCGGCAGCGAGGAGATCGGCTCGAAGTCGTCGCCGAGCGGGTGACCCGGCAGCGCCTCCAGCTTCTGCATCACCGTACGGCCGATGTGCCGGAAGGTGGTCCACTTGCCGCCCGCGACGGACAGCATGCCGCCCTTGCCCTCGGTCACCACGGTCTCGCGCTTGGCCTTGGCGGTGTCGCCGGGGCCGCCCGGCAGCACCCGCAGTCCGGCGAAGGCGTAGGTGATCAGGTCGCGCTGCAGCTGCTGGTCGCGCACGGAGAACGCGGCCTCGTCCAGGATCTGCGCTATGTCCTTGTCATTGACGGACACGTCCGCCGGGTCGCCCTCGTACTCCTCGTCGGTGGTGCCGAGCAGCAGCATGTCCTCCCACGGGAGGGCGAAGGTGATGCGGTACTTGTCGATGGGAGTCGCCAGCGCGGCCTTCCACGGCGACGTCCGCTTCAGGACCAGATGCGCGCCCTTCGACAGACGGATCGACGGCGCCGCGTTCGGGTCCTCCATCCTGCGCAGGTGATCGACCCAGGGGCCGGTCGCGTTCAGCACCAGGCGGGCGTTGACGCCGAACTCCTCGCCGGACAGCCGGTCCTTGAGGTCGGCACCGGTGACCCGGCCGTTGGTGAAGCGCAGGCCGGTGACCTCGGCGTGGTTGAGGACGACCGCGCCCGACTCGACGGCCGCGCGGACCGTCATCAGCGCCATGCGCGCGTCGTTCATCTGGTCGTCGCCGTACACGGCCACGGCCTTGAGGTTCTCGGTGCGCAGCTCGGGCACGTCCTGCGCCGCCTTGGCGGGCGAGAGCAGATGGCCGACGCCGTCACCGAACGCGGACAGCGCGGAGTAGGCGAAGACGCCCGCGCCGAGCTTCGCCGCGCCGTGCGGCCCGCCCTTGTACACGGGGAGGTAGAAGGTGAGCGGGTTCGCCAGGTGGGGGGCCACCTGGCGGGAGACCGCACGGCGCTCGAAGTGGTTCTCCGCCACCAGCTTCACCGCGCCGGTCTGCAGGTAGCGCAGACCGCCGTGGAGCAGCTTGGAGGAGGCGGAGGAGGTGGCACCGGCGAAGTCGCCGGCGTCGACCAGAGCCACCCTCAGGCCGGACTGCGCGGCGTGCCAGGCGGTGGAGATGCCCAGGATGCCGCCGCCGATCACCAGAAGGTCGTACGACGCCTTGGAGAGTTGCTCCCTGGTCTCGGCCCGGCTCGGGTTGGAGCCGGAGGCCGGGTGCGTCCCCAGGGCAGGCACGGAACTCAGGGTGGACTGACTGGTCATGTCGGGTACTTACTCCTCGTCAGAGATGTCTGAGCTGTGTCGGGCGGCTCAGTTCTCGTCCTCGATCCAGCCCATGGTCCGGTCGACGGCCTTGAGCCAGTTCTTGTACTCACGGTCGCGGGTGTCCGCGTCCATCTGGGGGGTCCACTCGGCGGCCCGGCGCCAGTTGGCGCGCAGTTCGTCGGTGCTGGACCAGAAGCCGACGGCCAGGCCGGCGGCGTAGGCGGCGCCGAGGCAGGTGGTCTCGGCGACCATCGGGCGCACCACCGGTGCGTCCAGAACGTCGGCGAGGGTCTGCATCAGCAGGTTGTTGGAGGTCATGCCGCCGTCGACCTTCAGGGCCACCAGCTCGTCGCCGGAGTCCTTGACCATGGCGTCGGCGATCTCCCGGGTCTGCCAGGCGGTGGCCTCCAGGACGGCGCGCGCGAGGTGCGCCTTGGTGACGTACCGGGTCAGGCCGGCGATCACACCGCGGGCGTCGGAGCGCCAGTGCGGGGCGAACAGACCGGAGAACGCCGGCACGAAGTAGGCGCCGCCGTTGTCCTCGACCGAGAGCGCGAGCGTCTCGATCTCGGCGGCGGTGGAGATCAGGCCCATCTGGTCGCGCATCCACTGCACCAGCGAGCCGGTGACGGCGATCGAGCCCTCCAGGGCGTAGACCGTCGGCTGGTCGCCGATCTTGTAGCCGACCGTGGTCAGCAGACCGGCGTAGGAGTTGATGATCTTGTCACCGGTGTTCATCACCATGAAGGTGCCGGTGCCGTAGGTCGACTTGGTCTCGCCCTCGGAGAAACAGGTCTGGCCGAACAGGGCCGCCTGCTGGTCGCCGAGCGCGGAGGCCACCGGAATGCCGCCGAGCAGCTCGCCGAGCTTGCCGCCGGTGACCTCGCCGTAGACCTCGGCGGAGGAGCGGATCTCGGGCAGGATCTGCAGCGGCACGCCGATGGACTCGGCGATCTTCTCGTCCCACTGCGTGGTGTGCAGGTTCATCAGCATGGTGCGGGAGGCGTTGGTGACGTCGGTGACGTGCTTGCCGCCGTTGACACCACCGGTCAGGTTCCAGATGACCCAGGTGTCCATGGTGCCGAAGAGGATGTCACCGGCCTCGGCGCGCTCCTTCAGGCCGTCGACGTTGTCGAGCAGCCAGCGGGCCTTGGGACCGGAGAAGTACGAGGCCAGCGGCAGGCCGGTCTCGCGGCGGAAGCGGTCCTGGCCGACGTTGCGGCCCAGTTCCTTGCACAGGGCGTCGGTGCGGGTGTCCTGCCAGACGAGGGCGTTGTGGACGGGCTCGCCGGTGTTCTTGTCCCACAGCACGGTGGTCTCGCGCTGGTTGGTGATGCCGATGGCCTTGATGTCGTCACGAGTGATGCCCGCCTTGGCGATGGCCCCGGCGACGACTTCCTGGACGTTGGTCCAGATCTCGTTGGCGTTGTGCTCGACCCAGCCCGGCTTGGGGAAGATCTGCTCGTGCTCCTTCTGGTCGACGGAGACGATCCGGCCGTCCCGGTCGAAGACGATGCAGCGGCTGGACGTGGTGCCCTGGTCGATCGCGGCGATGAACGGGCCTGCGGTGTGGGCGTCGGTCACTGTGTGCTCCAAAAGATCCGTGGTGATAGGGCGGTGCGTACGGCGCGTGCTTCGAAGTGATTTCTAGGCGAAGGCGACGTTGTATATGCCTGCGGCGATCGCGCCGCCGATCAGCGGACCGACCACGGGAATCCAGGCGTACGCCCAGTCGGAACCGCCCTTGTTGGGCAGCGGCAGCAGGGCGTGCACGATGCGCGGGCCCAGGTCACGGGCCGGGTTGATGGCGTAGCCCGTCGGGCCGCCGAGGGAGAGACCGATCGACACCACCACGAACGCGGTGATCAGACCGCCGAGGACACCGAGGCCGTTGCCCTTGTCGTTCAGACCCTGCGTGAGGACCGCGAGGATCAGCACGACCGTGCCGATGATCTCGGTGGCGAGGTTCTGCGCCGCGTTCCGGATCTCGGGGCCGGTGGAGAAGATGCCGAGGACCGGGCCGGCGCCCTTCTCCTGGGCCTCGACCGCCTTGGCCGCGGTGGCCTGCGCGCCCGGACCGCCGACGATCTCCTTGTCGGTCAGGTGAGCGTGGAACTGGCCGTAGTAGGCGATCCACACCAGGGTCGCGCCGATCATCGCGCCGAGCAGCTGGCCGGCGAAGTAGACCGGAACGTTGCTCCAGTCGCTGTTCTTGATGGCAAGGGCGACGGTGACGGCCGGGTTGAGGTGCGCACCGGAGAGCGGTCCGGAGATGTACACAGCCGTCAGGACGGCGAAGCCCCACCCGAAGGTGATGGCGAGCCAACCGGCGTTACGGGCCTTGGAGGCCTTCAGCGTGACGGCAGCGCAGACGCCGCCGCCGAGCAGGATGAGTGTGGCGGTACCGATGGTCTCGCCGATGAAGATGTCGGAGCTGGACACCCGCGACTCCTTTGTCCTTCGTCCAGGGGCCGAACCCCGGGTCCCGCCGGGGTTCTGGCGCCCTCGGGGGTGAGAGCGATGCCGGCCCTTGGCGTTGTCACACTCTAGCGCGTATTGCCGGTAGGTGTTCGACAATGCCGACCGATGGACGGGAGTCTTGCTTCGGCGTTACGCATGCGTCAAGGGTTCTGTTGTCGAAAACAGGATCGTTATTGATCGCTGCGGGTTATCACTCTTCGCACGCTGACGTGGGCATTAGCCTGATATGTCGGTTTCAGGGTAGGGCGAGGACCGGAACGCCGCCCGGCGTTCCGGTCGCCCCTGGGGGAATCCAGGCATGCCCTCGGGGCAGCGGTCAGAACCGTCCCGCGCCCAGGTCCCTCGACACCGCGCGGGCGCAGTCGCGCACCGCCGCGATCAGCTCGGGACGCAGCTCCCCGTCCCGGCGCAGCCGTTCCACGGCCCCGGTGATGCCGACCGCGCCCACGGGCATACGGCGCCGGTCGTGGATGGGCGCGGCGATCGACGCCACGCCCTCCCAGGTCTCCTCGACGTCGGCCGCGTAGCCACGCGCGCGTGTGATGTCGAGAAGGTGCTCGAAGTCCTCGATGTCGTACACCGTGCGGTCGGTGAAGGGCTTCCGGTCGGCCTCCAGCGCCTCGCTGTGCGCCACCGGGTCGTAGGCGGACAGCACCTTGCCCAGCGCGGTGGAGTGCAGCGGCTGCATGGCGCCGATCTCCAGCACCTGCCGGCTGTCGTCCGGCCGGAAGACGTGGTGCACGATCAGCACGCCCTGCTGGTGCAGGACGCCCAGATACACGCTCTCCCCGCTGGAACGGGCCAGGTCGTCGGTCCACACCAGGGCCCTGGCGCGCAGTTCGTGCACGTCCAGGTAGGTGGTCCCCAGGCGCAGCAGCTCAGCGCCCAGCTGATAGCGCCCGGAGGCGTCGTCCTGCTCCACGAAGCCCTCCTGCTGGAGGGTGCGCAGAATGCCGTGGGCGGTGCCCTTGGCGAGGCCCAGGGAGGAGGCGATGTCCGACAGACCGAGCCGCCGCTCCCCACCCGCGAGCAAGCGCAGCATCGCGGCCGCCCGTTCGAGCGACTGGATGTTCCGTGCCATCGCCGTCCTGCCTCCGTCCCTTCGACTACCGCACGGCATTCAACACCGTTCGGCAATGTCGAACACTACCGGTCCATGACGACCTCCCGCTAACGGTCGGTCGGCACTTGTTACATCACATGTGACCTGCCCGTGGTGCACGGGCCACCGGCGTCCGCCTCGTGGACGCCGGTGCCCATCCAAGCCGACTCCCGGTTACTCTGGCGCCGTGCGGCCTCCCCGCCTGTCCGGGACACCGCAAAGCCGACAGCCGTCGCACCTAGGGAGCCCCTTCATGGCCTCGTTGCCACCGTCCCCTTCCGCCGACAGCCGGACCCGTGTGTCCGCGCTCCGAGAGGCACTCGCCACCCGTGTGGTGGTCGCCGACGGAGCCATGGGCACCATGCTCCAGGCCCAGGACCCCACCCTCGAGGACTTCCAGCAGCTCGAGGGCTGCAACGAGATCCTCAACCTCACCCGCCCCGACATCGTCCGCTCCGTCCACGAGGCGTACTTCGCCGTGGGCGTCGACTGCGTCGAGACCAACACCTTCGGGGCCAACCACTCCGCCCTCGGCGAGTACGACATCTCCGAGCGCGTCCACGAGCTGTCCGAGGCCGGCGCCCGCGTGGCCCGCGAGGTCGCCGACGAGTTCAGCGCCAAGGACGGCCGTACCCGCTGGGTCCTCGGCTCCATGGGCCCCGGCACCAAGCTGCCCACCCTCGGCCACGCCCCCTACACCACCCTGCGCGACGCCTACCAGCGCAACGCCGAGGGCCTGGTCACCGGCGGCGCCGACGCGCTGCTCGTGGAGACCACCCAGGACCTGCTGCAGACCAAGGCCGCCGTCCTGGGTGCCCGGCGCGGCCTGGAAGCCCTCGGCCTGGACCTGCCGGTGATCGTCTCCGTGACCGTCGAGACCACCGGCACCATGCTCCTCGGCTCCGAGATCGGCGCCGCGCTCACCGCGCTGGAGCCGCTCGGCATCGACATGATCGGCCTGAACTGCGCCACCGGCCCGGCCGAGATGAGCGAGCACCTGCGCTACCTCGCCCGCAACGCCCGCATCCCGCTGTCCTGCATGCCCAACGCGGGCCTGCCCGTCCTCGGCAAGGACGGCGCCCACTACCCGCTGACCGCGCCCGAGCTGGCCGACGCCCAGGAGACCTTCGTCCGCGAGTACGGCCTCTCCCTCGTCGGCGGCTGCTGCGGTACGACCCCCGAGCACCTGCGCCAGGTCGTCGAACGCGTCCAGGGCCTCACCCCGCCCGCCCGCGACCCGCGCCCCGAGCCCGGCGCCGCCTCCCTCTACCAGACGGTCCCCTTCCGCCAGGACACCTCCTACCTGGCCATCGGCGAGCGCACCAACGCCAACGGCTCCAAGAAGTTCCGCGAGGCCATGCTGGAAGGCCGCTGGGACGACTGTGTGGAGATGGCCCGGGAGCAGATCCGCGAGGGCGCGCACATGCTCGACCTGTGCGTGGACTACGTCGGCCGCGACGGCGTCGCCGACATGGAGGAACTCGCCGGCCGCTTCGCCACCGCCTCCACCCTGCCGATCGTGCTGGACTCCACCGAGGTCGACGTCATCCAGGCGGGCCTGGAGAAGCTCGGCGGCCGCGCTGTGATCAACTCCGTGAACTACGAGGACGGCGACGGCCCCGACTCCCGGTTCGCGAAGGTCACCAAGCTCGCCCAGGAGCACGGCGCCGCGCTGATCGCGCTCACCATCGACGAGGAGGGCCAGGCCCGCACCCCCGAGAAGAAGGTCGAGATCGCCGAACGGCTCATCGACGACCTGACCGGGAACTGGGGCATCCGCGAGGACGACATCCTCATCGACACCCTGACCTTCACCATCTGCACCGGTCAGGAGGAGTCCCGCAAGGACGGCCTCGCCACCATCGAGGCGATCCGCGAGCTGAAGAGGCGCCACCCGGCCGTCCAGACCACGCTCGGCCTGTCGAACATCTCCTTCGGTCTGAACCCGGCCGCCCGCATCCTGCTGAACTCCGTCTTCCTCGACGAGTGCGTGAAGGCGGGCCTGGACTCGGCGATCGTGCACGCGTCCAAGATCCTGCCGATCGCCCGCTTCGACGAGGAGCAGGTCACCACGGCCCTGGACCTGATCCACGACCGCCGCCGCGAGGGCTACGACCCCCTGCAGAAGCTGATGCAGCTCTTCGAGGGCGCAACGGCCAAGTCCCTGAAGGCCGGCAAGGCCGAGGAACTGGCCGCGCTGCCGCTGGAGGAGCGCCTCAAGCGGCGCATCATCGACGGCGAGCGCAACGGCCTGGAAGCCGACCTGGACGAGGCCCTGCGGGACCGCCCGGCGCTCGACATCGTCAACGAGACCCTGCTGGACGGAATGAAGGTCGTCGGCGACCTGTTCGGCTCCGGGCAGATGCAGCTGCCGTTCGTGCTGCAGTCCGCCGAGGTCATGAAGGCCGCCGTCGCCTACCTCGAACCGCACATGGAGAAGTCCGACGCCGAGGGCAAGGGCACCATCGTCCTCGCGACCGTACGCGGCGACGTCCACGACATCGGCAAGAACCTGGTCGACATCATCCTGTCCAACAACGGCTACAACGTCGTCAACCTGGGCATCAAGCAGCCGGTCTCCGCGATCCTGGAGGCCGCCGAGGAGCACCGGGCCGACGTCATCGGCATGTCCGGGCTGCTGGTGAAGTCCACGGTGATCATGAAGGAGAACCTGGAGGAGCTGAACCAGCGCGGCCTCGCCGCCCGGTTCCCGGTCATCCTCGGCGGCGCCGCCCTCACCCGCGCCTATGTGGAGCAGGACCTGCACGAGATCTACGAGGGCGAGGTCCGCTACGCCCGCGACGCCTTCGAGGGCCTGCGCCTGATGGACGCCCTCATCGGGGTCAAGCGCGGCGTGCCGGGCGCCAAGCTGCCCGAGCTGCGCCAGCGCAGGGTGCGGGCCACCGCCGCCGTCGAGGTCGCCGAACGCCCCGAGGAAGGCCACGTCCGCTCCGACGTCGCCACCGACAACCCCGTGCCGACCCCGCCGTTCTGGGACACCCGGATCGTCAAGGGCATCCAGCTCAAGGAGTACGCGAGCTGGCTCGACGAGGGCGCGCTGTTCAAGGGCCAGTGGGGCCTGAAGCAGGCCCGCACCGGCGAGGGACCGTCGTACGAGGAGCTCGTGGAGAGCGAGGGCCGCCCCCGGCTGCGCGGACTGCTGGACCGGCTCCAGACGGAGAACCTGCTGGAAGCCGCCGTCGTCTACGGCTACTTCCCCTGCGTGTCCAAGGACGACGACCTGATCATCCTGGACGAGCAGGGCAACGAGCGCACCCGGTTCACCTTCCCGCGCCAGCGCCGCGGCCGGCGCCTGTGCCTGGCCGACTTCTTCCGCCCGGAGGAGTCCGGCGAGACCGATGTCGTCGGCCTCCAGGTCGTCACCGTCGGCTCGCGCATCGGCGAGGAGACCGCGAAGCTCTTCGAGGCCAACGCCTACCGCGACTACCTCGAACTGCACGGCCTCTCCGTCCAGTTGGCGGAGGCGCTCGCCGAGTACTGGCACGCACGCGTCCGCGCCGAACTCGGCTTCGGCGGCGAAGACCCGGCCGACATGGAGGACATGTTCGCCCTGAAGTACCGGGGCGCCCGCTTCTCCCTCGGCTACGGCGCCTGCCCCGACCTGGAGGACCGCGCCAAGATCGCGGACCTGCTCCGGCCGGAGCGGATCGGCGTCCACCTGTCCGAGGAGTTCCAGCTGCACCCCGAGCAGTCCACGGACGCCATCGTGATCCACCATCCGGAGGCGAAGTACTTCAACGCCCGCTGAGCCTTCCGGGGGTTCTGCCGGAGCAGCGGCGCCGGCGGCTTCACGGTACACACCAACGGCCCTCCGGCCTGCGCAGAGGGTGATTTTCGGCATACCCCCGGGCGCGAGTGATAAACGAGGCGTTTTGCGCACCGGAGACGTACACTGGTCGGTCCACCAGGCCGGTTCCCTGTCCGGGAACCGGCCTGATCGTCCCTCAAGGAGGTGCGCCCGGATGACCAGCACGGTCCCCGCGCTCGGAACCCTTACGGCCGAAGGCTCCGCCCTGCAGGCGGTGCTCCTCGACATGGACGGCACCCTGGTGGACACCGAGGGTTTCTGGTGGGACGTCGAGGTCGAGGTCTTCGCCGCCCTCGGCCACACCCTGGACCAGTCCTGGCGGCACGTCGTGGTCGGCGGACCCATGACCCGCAGCGCCGGCTTCCTCATCGAGGCCACCGGCGCCGACATCACCCTCGCCGAACTCACCGTGCTGCTCAACGAGGGCTTCGAGGACCGCATCGACCGGGCCCTGCCGCTCATGCCGGGCGCCGCCCGCCTGCTCGCCGAACTCCACGAGCACGGCATCCCCACCGCCCTGGTCTCCGCCTCCCACCGGCGCATCATCGACCGCGTGCTGAGCATCCTCGGCGCGCACCACTTCGCCCTGTCCATCGCCGGTGACGAGGTCTCGCGCACCAAGCCCTTCCCCGACCCCTATCTGCTCGCCGCGGCGGGGCTCGACGCCCGGCCGGACAGATGCGCGGTGGTCGAGGACACCGCAACCGGTGTCGCCGCCGCCGAGGCAGCGGGCTGCCGCGTCGTCGCCGTACCCTCCGTCGCTCCCATCAGCCCGGCCGCCGGACGCACCGTGGTGACCTCCCTGGAAGAGGTCGACCTGGCATTTCTGCGCGGCCTGATGACGGAAATGCCCTAGCCGTTCACCCAGCGTGAAAAGTCCATTGGCCCGGTTGGACAAATTTCCGGGGAAGTACACCCGAGTGGAATTCACGGCCGGTCGTCCGGCCGAATTCCACTGACTCACGGCACAGTTGAAAGTGTGACGTTCCCCACTCCGGCCACCCTCGACAACCCGGGTCAAGTGTGCTGAACGGCCCTGTTCGGCCCGGAACGACGGGTCTTTGTGTCCCGATTGATGGGATGCTGCACTAATCCTGCCGCTGTCGGGTTTTCGGTGTGTCCGCACCTGGTTCCACTGCGTGATGGGGGGTCAACTCACGGGGCCGTGAACCCTCCTGCGGGCGCGGACTAATCTCATCGCGAGAACATCGCCGCAACCCCCCGTGATCCGCCGCACCACCCCTGCATGCCGGATACACGGACCCGAACAGCTCTGGAGAAACTCCCGCATGAACCGCAAGACTTTGGTGCTGCCGGCGGTGGCCGGCCTGCTCACCCCGGTTCTCGCCGCGTGTGGCGGATCCGGCAGCGGGAGCAAGAGCGGTGACGCCATCGTCGTCGGTACCACGGACCGGTTCACGACCACCAGCGACGCCCCGGCGCCCCTCGACCCCGCCTACGCCTACGACGTCGGCACCTGGAACATCCTGCGCCAGACCGTGCAGACCCTGATGGCCCAGCCCAAGGGCGAGGGCGACCCCGTCCCGGACGCCGCCGAGAGCTGCTCCTTCACCGACAGCGGCAGCGAGCGCTACGCCTGCAAGCTCCGCGACGGCCTGAAGTTCGCGAGCGGCGACCCGGTGACCGCCCAGGACGTCAAGTACTCCATCGAGCGCGCTCTGCGCCTCAAGTCCAGCAGTGGCGTGTCCTCCCTGCTGAACACCATCGACACCGTCGAGACCCAGGGCGACCGCGAGGTCATCTTCCACCTCAAGACCGCCGACGCCACCTTCCCGTACAAGCTGTCCACCCCGGTCGCGGGCATCATCAACCCGAAGGACTACCAGAAGGACAAGCTGCGCGACGGCTTCGAGGTCGACGGGTCGGGCCCCTACACCTTCCAGGGCGACGTCAGCGGCAACGCGATGACCGCCATGACCTTCACCAAGAACCCCAACTACAAGGGGGCCGTGAAGGTGAACAACGACAAGGTCGAACTGCGCTCCTTCACCGACGCCGACGCCATGGGCGCCGCCATCGACAAGGGTGACATCGACGTCATGACCCGCACCATGTCGCCCGACCAGATCCAGAAGCTGGACGCCGGCGGCACCAACAAGGTCGACCTCGTCGACATGCCGGGCCTGGAAATCCGCTACCTCGCCTTCAACACCAACGCGCCCAGCGTGAAGTCCAAGGCCGTACGCCAGGCCATGGCCCAGCTCATCGACCGCGCGGAAATCCTCTCCAAGGTCTACGGCACCCAGGCCGAGCCGCTGTACTCGCTCGTCCCGGCCACCGTCACCGGCCACTCCAACTCGTTCTTCAACAAGTACGGCAACCCCAGCGTCGCCAAGGCCAAGGCCCTGCTGACCGGGGCCGGCATCACCGCGCCGGTCAAGCTGACCCTGCACTACACCACCGACCACTACGGCTCCGCCACGAAGAAGGAGTTCGAGGTCCTGCAGAAGCAGCTCAACGACAGCGGCCTGTTCGACGCGTCCATCCAGGGCCACCCCTGGGACACCTTCCGGCCCGCCGAGCAGAAGGGCCAGTACGACGTCTACGGCATGGGCTGGTTCCCTGACTTCCCGGACGCCGACAACTTCCTCGCGCCCTTCCTGGACAAGGACAACTTCCTCGGCTCGCCGTACTCCAACAGCACCATCCAGCGCACCCTGATCCCGGATTCCCGCCGCGAGGCCGACCGGCTCAACGCCGCCAAGAGCCTCACGGAGATCCAGGACATCGTCGCCGAGGACGTCCCGGTCCTGCCGCTGTGGCAGGGCAAGCAGTACGTCGCCGCACGGGACGACATCACGGGCGTCGCCTACGCCCTCAACTCCTCCTCGACGCTTCAGCTGTGGGAGCTCGGCCGCGGTGTGAGCGGCTGACGGCTCTCTCGTCCGGGGGCCAGGGACGGCTGCCCCGGACTGCCCGGGACCAGGACGGCGGCCCCGGGGTGACGAACCGACGACAAGGCACATTTCAAGTGAACATGCGCAACCAGTGGCCAGTCCTGCCCATCGTGGCGGGGCTGGCCTCCGGCCTGTTGACCGGCTGCGGCTCGGGATCCGGTGACTCCGGGGGTACCGGCTCCGCCATGGTGATGGGGATGTCCGACGACGTCCTCGCCACGGACCCGGCCTCCGGCTACGACCCCGGCTCCTGGCTGTTGTTCGACAACGTCTTCCAGTCGCTGCTCAGCTTCCCCAAAGGCGGGACCGAGCCCCAGCCGGAACTGGCCAAGGAATGCACCTTCGCCGACTCCCGGGCCACCGTCTACCAGTGCACGCTCAAGGACGGCCTGAAGTTCAGCAACGGTGACCCGCTCACCTCGAAGGACGTGAAGTTCTCCTTCGACCGCATGCTGAAGATCAACGACCCCTCGGGGCCCGCGATCATGTTCCCGATGCTGGGCAGCGTCGACACCCCCGACGCGAAGACGGTCGTCTTCCACCTGAAGTCCTCCGACGCCACCTTCCCCAGCAAGATCGCCTCCGGCGCCGGCTCCATCGTCGACCACCGCCAGTACGACGCGAACGGCCTGCGCACCGACCACAAGGCCATCGGCTCCGGCCCCTACAAGCTGGACTCCTTCGACAAGGACCAGGCCGTCTTCTCCGTCAACGGCAACTACCAGGGCACCGCCAAGGTCAAGAACTCCGGCGTCACCCTGAAGTTCTTCCACGGCGACCGCGCCGCCCTGAAGAAGGCCCTCCTCGACGGCAAGGTCGACATCGCCTACCGAGGCCTGTCCGCCTCCGACGTCGCCGGCCTCGACCAGCAGGAGGGCAAGGGCGTCGACGTCATCGAGGGCAGCAGCGCCGAAGTCCAGCACCTGGTCTTCAACATGAACGACCCGGTCGCCGGAAAACTCGGCGTCCGCAAGGCCATGGCCTACCTCATCGACCGAGACGCCCTCATCAAGAACGTCTACCAGGGCACCGCCACCCCGCTGTACTCGATCATCCCGGCGGGCATCGTCGGCCACAACACGGCCTTCTTCGACACCTACGGCGCCCGCCCCTCCCAGGCCAAGGCCGCCGCCGCACTGCGCGCCGCCGGCATCACCGGCAAGGTCAGGCTCACCCTGTGGTCCACGCCGTCGCGCTACGGCCCCGCCACCGACGAGGAACTGAAGGCCATCGCCGGACAGCTCAACGCCAGCGGCCTGTTCGACGCCGACGTCAAGTCCGTCGCCTTCGGCCAGTACGAGAAGGACATCGCGGCCGGCAAGTACGGCGTGTACGTCAAGGGCTGGGTGCCGGACTACCCGGACGCCGACAACTTCACCGCACCCTTCTTCGGCAAGGGCAACGTGCTGGACAACAACTACAGCAACCGCACCATCACCGGCACCCTCATCCCCGACACCGCCGCACAGAGCGACCGGGCCGCCACCGACAAGGACTTCGGGCAGCTGCAGAACATCGTCGCCACCGAACTGCCCGTCCTGCCCGTCTGGCAGGCCAAGCAGTACGCGGTCGTCCGCGACGGCGTCTACGGCCTGGAGTACTGCCTGGACGCCTCCACGGTGTTCCGGTTCTGGGAACTCAGCAAGAGCTGACGCCCGCTGGCACCGAGGGCGCCCGTCTCCACGCGGGAGGGGCGCCCTTCGCCGTCCTACCGGACACGTCCGCGCTCACTGAGCGCCGGGACGCACCAGACCGCTCTCGTACGCGTACACCGCCGCCTGCACCCGGTCCCTGAGACCCAGCTTGGTCAGCACATGCCCCACGTGCGTCTTCACGGTGGTCTCGCTGACGAACAGGTCGGCGGCGATCTCCGCATTGGACAGACCCCGCGCCACCAGCTTCAGCACCTCCACCTCACGGTCGGTGAGGGTGTTCAGAGTGTCCGGCACCGGCTCCTCACCGGAGGGCAGATGCGTGGCGTACTTGTCCAGCAGGCGGCGCGTGATGCTCGGCGCCAGCATCGCCTCACCCGCCGCCACCACCCGGATCGCCTGCACCAGTTCATTGGCCGGCGCGTCCTTCAGCAGAAAGCCGCTCGCCCCGGCGCGCAGCGCCTCGACGACATACTCGTCCAGATCGAACGTCGTGAGCACCAGCACCTTCGCCGGACCGGACCGGTCAGGCCCGGTGATCTGCCGGGTCGCCTCCACCCCGTCCATCCGCGGCATACGGATGTCCATCAGCACGACGTCCGGCTGCAGGGCCCGCACCTGATCGAGGGCCTGCAGGCCGTCACCGGCCTCGCCCACGACCGCGATGTCCTGCTCGGCCTCCAGGATCATCCGGAAACCCGTACGCAGCAGGGGCTGGTCGTCGACCAGTAGGACACGGATGGCCACCTGACACTCCTTCGCTAGTCCGGGCCCATTCTGCCCTGCGACACGCCCCCGGACTCGCGCGCCCTCACCGGCAACGGATACGGCGGGGGAGTGCCGCCGAACTCCGGGCAGTGCGCCTGGTGGTCGCACCAACCGCACAGCTTCGTCGGCCGCGGCCGCCACTCCCCGGTCTCCGTGGCCTGCCTGATGGCCTCCCACAGCGCGTGCAGCTTGCGCTCCACCCGCTCCAGATCGGCGAGGACCGGGTCGTACGTCAGCACGTCCCCGCTACCGAGATAGACCAGCTGCAGCCGCCGCGGCACGACCCCCTTCAGCCGCCACACCACCAGGGCGTAGAACTTCATCTGGAACAGCGCGCCCTCGGAGTACTCCGGCCGCGGTGCCTTCCCCGTCTTGTAGTCGACGATCCGCACCTCACCGGTCGGCGCCACATCCACCCGGTCGATGATCCCGCGCAGCCGCAGCCCCGAGTCCAGTTCGGCCTCCACGAACAGCTCGCGCTCCGCCGGCTCCAACCGCGTCGGATCCTCCAGCGTGAACCAGCGCTCGACCAGCCGCTCGGCCTCGGTGAGCCAGCCCGCGAGCAGCTCCCCGTCCGGATCGTCCGCGAACAGCTCCACGAGCTCCGGCCTGCTCTCCCGCAGCCGGTCCCACTGCCCCGGGATCAGCGACTTCGCCCGCGGCGCGGTCCGCTCCGCCGCCGGCGCGTCGAACAGCCGCTCCAGCACCGCGTGCACCAGGGTGCCCCGGGTCGCCGCCGCGCTTGGCTTCTCCGGCAGCCGGTCGATCACCCGGAACCGGTACAGCAGCGGGCACTGCATGAAATCACTGGCCCGGGACGGGGACAGGGAGGTGGGCGGGATGGCGACGCGCTCGGCACCGGCCTCCGGCGGAGCCGGCACGGCCGAGTCCGGCTCGGCGGCCTCCACAGCTGTCGAGGGCCCCGGCACCGAAGCCGCCACAGGCGTCGGTTGCGGCGCCTCGGCCGGATCCGTCTGCTCGGCGCCGCCCGACAGGGCTCCCGCGTCCTCGATGCTGCTGTCCATGTCCACAGACCTTACGGCCCACCACTGACAGTGACCCAGCCGCCGCCCGAGTCCGGCCCGCGTCCGCGGGGCAAACACAAGGGGTGCCGGGGCGGAACGCGTCACCAAGGCCGCATACCATCGACCAGAGACCCTTCCGTCCGGCAGGTACGGGAGACGCTTCGAACGAGGGGACACCGTGGACGTGAGCGGCGGGAGCGGGCAGCCGCGGTCCGGCAACGAAAAGCCGGCCGAGCACCCCGCAGGTCCAACGGCCCCGACGACCGACCGCACCGACCATGCGGGCCCGGAGCCGCAGCCCGGGACGCCCACCGCGGACCACCGCCGGGCCGAGACCGACGACAAAGCAGACGCGCCCGCCCGCCCGGCCACCCCACAACCCGCCCAGCCCGACACGGACACCACCGCGAACCCCGAGCGCACGGACAGCGCCGACGCCCGTCCGGATGCCGCGGCTCCTGCGCAGGGCATGGACAGCGCAGGTGGCGTTCCGGGCACCGCTGTGACTCCGGCCGGTACGGGCGGCACCGGCGGTGGCTGGGATGCCGAGGGGACCTCCGGTGGCCCGGCCGTCACCGGCGGCGCGACGGGTGACACCAGCGGGACCGGCGCCAGCGGATGGGGCGCGGCCGGTGCAGAAGGCCGCCCCGAGGCCACCGGCACCGGTGGTGGGGCGGGCGCCGAGGGGCGCACCGGTGGCTCGGAGGACATCGGCACCAGCGCCACCACCGGCGACACCGGCGGCTCGCAGACCCCGTCCCGCGAAACGACCGTCCAGCCCCACACCCCCGACACCTCCGCCGGACCCGAAAACGCCTCCGGCAGCCGGCCGGACAGGCAGCCCGAGCAGCACCGGACCCTCGCCCACTCCGGAATCGCCAAGGGCGAACCGCCCCAGCCACGGCCCAAAGAGCCCGGTGGCGGCATCCTCATGGGCCGCCCCTTCGGCGTACCGGTCTACGTCGCGCCGAGCTGGTTCCTCGTCGCCGCGCTCATCACCTGGGTCTTCGGCGGCCAGCTCGACCGCGTGCTGCCCGAGCTGGGCGCCCTCCGCTACCTGGTCTCCCTGTTCTTCGCCGTCGCCTTCTACGCCTCCGTGCTGGTCCACGAGCTGGCCCACACGGTCGCCGCGATCCGCTTCAAGCTCCCGGTCCGCCGCATCCAGCTGCAGTTCTTCGGCGGCGTCTCCGAGATCGAGAAGGAGGCCGAGACTCCCGGCCGGGAATTCGTCCTGGCCTTCGTCGGCCCGCTGCTCTCCCTCGTCCTCGCCGGACTGTTCTACCTCGCCATGAAACCCGTCCAGCCCGGCACCGTACCCGGCGTCCTGCTGGCCGGCCTGATGATCTCCAACCTCATCGTGGCGATCTTCAACCTCCTCCCCGGCCTCCCCCTCGACGGCGGCCGCATGCTCCGCGCCGTCGTCTGGGCCATCACCGGCAAACCCATGAGCGGCACCGTCGCCGCCGCCTGGGTCGGCCGCGCCCTCGCCGTCGCCGTCCTGATCGGCCTGCCGCTGCTCAACCAGTCCGGCGCCCTCGGCGGCAACAGCGAGAACACGGGCGGCATGGACACCGTCACCGACGCCCTGCTCGCCGCCATCCTCGCCGCCATCATCTGGACCGGCGCCGGCAACAGCCTGCGCATGGCCCGCCTGCGCGAACACCTCCCCGAACTACGCGCCCGCACCCTCACCCGGCGGGCCGTCCCCGTCGAGACCGACACCCCGCTCTCGGAGGCCCTGCGCCGCGCCAACGCCGCCGGCGCCCGCGCCCTCGTCGTCGTCGACGCCCACGGCAACCCCCTCTCCCTGGTCCGCGAGTCCGCCATCGTCGGCGTACCCGAACATCGCCGCCCCTGGGTCGCCGTCAGCGGCCTCGCCCAGGACCTCACCGACGGCATGCGCGTCTCCGCCGAGCTCGCCGGCGAAGAACTCCTCGACGTCCTGCGCGCCACCCCCGCCACCGAATACCTCGTCGTCGAGGAGACCGGCGAGATCTACGGCGTCCTGTCAGCGGCGGACGTGGAGCGGGCCTTCGTCAGGGCGATGGCAAGGCCCGCCACATAACGCCGTGCGGAACGGACCGCCGCCCCCCACCTCTCCGTCGGCCAAACCCCCGGACGGGACCCGGTAGGCTGGTCACATGTCCGAACCGACCGGTGCCGCCCGCAGGCGCGGGCCCTTCAAGGTCGGGGACCAGGTACAGCTGACCGACCCCAAGGGCCGCCACTACACGTTCACGCTCGAAGCCGGGAAGAACTTCCACACCCACAAGGGTTCCTTCCCGCACGACGAACTGATCGGCGCTCCCGAGGGCAGCGTTGTCCGCACCACCGGCAACGTCGCCTACCTCGCGCTGCGCCCCCTGCTCCCCGACTACGTCCTGTCCATGCCCCGCGGGGCAGCCGTCGTCTACCCCAAGGACGCGGGGCAGATCCTCGCCTTCGCCGACATCTTCCCCGGCGCACGCGTCGTCGAGGCCGGCGTCGGCTCCGGCTCGCTCAGCAGCTTCCTGCTGCGCGCCATCGGCGACCAGGGCATGCTGCACTCCTACGAGCGCCGCGAGGACTTCGCCGAGATCGCCAAGCAGAACGTCGAGCGCTACTTCGGCGGCCCCCACCCCGCCTGGCAGCTCACCGTCGGCGACCTCCAGGACAACCTGTCCGACACCGACGTCGACCGCGTCATCCTCGACATGCTCGCCCCCTGGGAATGCCTGGAAGCCGTCTCCAAGGCACTCGTCCCCGGCGGCATCCTCTGCTGCTACGTGGCCACCACCACCCAGCTCGCCCGGACCGTGGAGTCCATCCGGGAGATCGGCTGCTTCAACGAGCCGACCGCCTGGGAGACCATGATCCGCAACTGGCACATCGAGGGCCTCGCCGTCCGCCCCGACCACCGCATGATCGGCCACACCGGCTTCCTGCTCACCGCCCGCCGCCTCGCCGACGGCGTCGAGCCCCCCATGCGCCGCCGCCGCCCCGCCAAGGGCGCCTACGGCGAGGACTACGCCGGACCCAACGCCGACGGCTCCGGCCGCTGACCCACCCGCACACAGCACAACGCAACGGCGCCGTGCCGGAGTTCCTGCAGACCGACGGGAACTCCGGCACGGCGCCCCTTCGTTGACAGGGCACCAGGAGATTCCCCGGCCCCCACAGCGCGGACGCCCGGCACTTGCGCCGGCCCCACCGCGGGAATCCCCGACCCCGCCGTTCCCCCGCACTGTGACGTGTGGCACCATGCTGGCCACCCCCACCGGCACAGCCCTCACAGGAGACACTCCTAGTGCAGCAATCCGCCGTTCCGGAGCTCGCTCACGCCCAGACCCGACCCATCCACTGGGTCGCCACCGCCACGGCCGTCGCCGGCGTCGTGGCCCTCTCCTCGTTCGTCCAGCCCGGATCGGCCACGGCCGCCCAGTCCGCCACCGGCACACACACCAAGTCCGCCCCCGCCGCCGTCGCACCACCCAGCACCACCGGCGTGGACTTCCCCCTGCAGTGCGGACCCGTGAAAGCCGTGGTCGCCAAGAAAGCCACCGGCGACCTCGACGGCGACGGCAGACCGGAAACCGTCGCAGTACTGCACTGCGACTCCGCCATGGGCACACCACCCGACGCCGTCTACGTCCTGACCCGCTCCACCGACGGCGACCAACCACGCGTCGTCGCCACCCTCGTCGACCCCAAGGACCGGCTCACCGTCACCGACTTCTCGATACGCGCGGGCACCGTCGCAGCCACCCTGCTCGGCTACTCCTCCGACGCCGTCCCCAACTGCTGCCCCGACCTGAAAACCCCGACCAAGTGGCACTGGAACGGCACCGCGTTCATCCGCTCCACCCCCGCCGACGCCCACAGCGTCTGACACCCGGCCCGGCCCGGACTCACTCCGCGTCGGGCCCGTACACCTCGACCCTGTCCGAAACCCGGCGCACATGAATGCACTCGCCGGGACACTCCCGCGCCGAATCCACCACATCCGCCAGCAGCGGCAACGGCACCGGCACCGTCGCACCCACCGCCTGCAACAGCTCCTCGTCCGCGCCCTTCACATAGGCCAGCCCGTCGATGTCCAGCTCGAACACCTCAGGGGCGTACTGGGCGCAGATCCCGTCACCGGTACACAGATCCTGGTCGATCCAGACCTCCAGCGCCTCCCCGCCCGGGGCCTCCTGCTGCACGGTCACCTCTCCTGCCGTCGGTACGCCGCGCGGAACCGGCACCACCAGGGCCAGCCGGGTCCGCACCAGCGGCTGTTGAACACCCCGACCCTACCCCCGCCCGCATTCCGGCCACGTTCCACCGGCCCCGGGTTTCCACCCCCGCCCCCTCGGGTACCAGCGCTCGATCAGGACAGACACACCCCCGGCTATGACACCCACCACTTCAGGCCAGGCCGGCCGTGACACCCTCCGCCCGCACCGTCGCTCTGCGTGATGAAACACGCAAGCGCGCTGTCGTCTGCCCACCTCCGGGCCCACCCGCCCGGATCGGACAACTCCGGCCACTCTTGAAGGGTTTTGACCACGCGATGCCTGGAACAAGCCGCTTCCGTATCACGTTGAGTGGGTATCCCCTCCGTGCGAGGGAGAGCGCAACGGGTGACCGACGACACACCTTGACAGTCTCTGTGATCTAGGGGTTTCAATCGACACCCACCCAGGTAGGGTCTGGAAGCGTCCAGCTCCCCTTGGAGGAGGTGAGGACCGTGGCAGCCCACGACGACGACATGAACCGCGGCATCCGCCCGGGACGAGGGTCCGACGACCCGGCCGGGCAGATCGCCTACCTTGAGCAGGAGATCGCCGTCCTGCGACGCAAGCTCGCCGACTCTCCGCGACACACGAGGATTCTCGAAGAGCGGATCGTCGAGCTGCAGACCAACCTGGCCGGCGTGTCCGCCCAGAACGAACGGCTGGCCAACACCCTCCGCGAGGCCCGCGACCAGATCGTGGCCCTCAAGGAAGAGGTCGACAGGCTCGCCCAGCCGCCCGCCGGCTTCGGCGTCTTCCTGCAGGCCAACGAGGACGGCACCGCCGACATCTTCACCGGCGGCCGCAAACTCCGGGTGAACGTCAGCCCAAGCGTCGACCTCGACGACCTGCGGCGCGGCCAGGAGGTCATGCTCAACGAAGCACTCAACGTGGTCGAAGCCATGGAGTTCGAGCGCGTCGGCGACATCGTCACCCTCAAGGAGATCCTCGAGGACGGCGAGCGCGCCCTCGTGCTGGGGCACACCGACGAAGAACGGGTGGTACGGCTCGCCGAGCCGCTGCTGGACGTCACCATCCGCGCCGGCGACGCCCTGCTGCTCGAACCCCGCTCCGGCTACGTCTACGAGGTCGTCCCCAAGAGCGAGGTCGAAGAACTCGTCCTCGAAGAGGTCCCGGACATCGGCTACGAGGCCATCGGCGGACTCGGCAACCAGATCGAGGCCATCCGCGACGCGGTCGAGCTGCCCTACCTCTACCCGGACCTGTTCAAGGAGCACGAGCTGCGCCCGCCCAAGGGCGTCCTGCTCTACGGCCCCCCCGGCTGCGGCAAGACACTCATCGCCAAGGCCGTCGCGAACTCGCTCGCCAAGAAGGTCGCCGAGGTCACAGGCCAGGCCGCCGGCAAGAGCTTCTTCCTCAACATCAAGGGCCCCGAGCTGCTCAACAAGTACGTCGGCGAGACCGAGCGGCAGATCCGCCTCGTCTTCCAGCGTGCCCGAGAGAAGGCCAGCGAGGGCACCCCCGTCATCGTCTTCTTCGACGAGATGGAATCCCTCTTCCGCACCCGAGGCTCCGGCGTCAGCTCGGACGTGGAGAACACCATCGTCCCCCAGCTGCTCGCCGAGATCGACGGTGTCGAGGGCCTGGAGAACGTGGTCGTGATCGGCGCCTCCAACCGCGAGGACATGATCGACCCCGCCATCCTCCGCCCCGGCCGGCTCGACGTGAAGATCAAGATCGAGCGCCCCGACGCCGAGGCCGCCAAGGACATCTTCGGCAAGTACCTCACCGAACGCCTCCCGCTGCACGCCGACGACCTCGGCGAACACGGCGGCGACAAGACCACCACCGTCCAGAGCATGATCCAGACGGCGGTCGAGCAGATGTACGCCGAATCCGAGGAGAACCGCTTCCTGGAAGTCACCTACGCCAACGGCGACAAGGAAGTCCTCTACTTCAAGGACTTCAACTCCGGCGCCATGATCGAAAACATCGTCGGCCGCGCCAAGAAAATGGCGATCAAGGACTTCCTCGAAAAGAACCAGAAGGGCCTCCGCGTCTCCCACCTCCTCCAGGCCTGCGTGGACGAGTTCAAGGAGAACGAAGACCTCCCCAACACCACCAACCCCGACGACTGGGCCCGCATCTCCGGAAAGAAGGGCGAACGGATCGTCTACATCCGTACCCTCATCACCGGAAAGCAGGGCGCAGACACCGGACGCTCCATCGACACGGTGGCGAACACCGGTCAGTACCTGTAACAGCAGGGCGGCTGCGGGTGCCCTCACCGGGTACCCGCAGCCCTCGCTTTTTCAGGCCACGACCGGAGCAGCCAATGACGCAAATGATCTCCCCACCAGCGCAAAGGCGTTCTAGGCTCGTTCCTACCGCCGAGTCGCGCAGTGCGGGGACGGGCACCGCACACGCACCGGAGCTCCAGCGGTACGTGAGCGGCCCCACGACCGAGGGTGCCGCCGGGCAAGGAGGGCCGCATGACCGTACGGCGAGTAATGGGCATCGAGACGGAGTACGGGATCTCCGTCCCCGGCCACCCGAACGCCAATGCCATGCTCACCTCGTCCCAGATCGTCAACGCCTACGCGGCGGCGATGCACCGGGCCCGCCGGGCCCGCTGGGACTTCGAGGAAGAAAACCCGCTACGGGACGCGCGAGGCTTCGACCTCGCCCGCGAGGCCGCCGACGCCAGCCAGCTCACCGACGAGGACATCGGCCTCGCCAACGTCATCCTCACCAACGGTGCGCGCCTCTACGTCGACCACGCCCACCCCGAATACAGCGCCCCCGAGGTCACCAACCCCCGCGACGCCGTCCTCTGGGACAAGGCCGGCGAACGCATCATGGCCGAGGCCGCCGAACGAGCCGCCCAGCTCCCCGGCGCCCAGCCCATCCACCTCTACAAGAACAACACCGACAACAAGGGCGCCAGCTACGGCACGCACGAGAACTACCTGATGAAGCGGGAAACCCCCTTCTCCGACATCGTGCGCCACCTGACCCCCTTCTTCGTCTCCCGCCAGGTCTTCGCCGGCGCCGGCCGCGTCGGCATCGGCCAGGACGGCCACGAACACGGCTTCCAGATCAGCCAGCGCGCCGACTACTTCGAAGTCGAGGTCGGCCTGGAGACCACCCTGAAGCGCCCCATCATCAACACGCGCGACGAACCCCACGCCGACGCGGAGAAATACCGCCGCCTCCACGTGATCATCGGCGACGCCAACCTCTCCGAAATCTCCACCTACCTCAAGCTGGGCACGACCTCCCTGGTCCTGTCCATGATCGAGGACGGCTTCATCGCGGTCGACCTGGCCGTCGACCAGCCGGTACGGACCCTGCACCAGGTCTCCCACGACCCGTCCCTCAAGCGCCTGATCACACTGCGCAGCGGACGCACCCTCACAGCCGTCCAGCTCCAGATGGAGTACTACGAGCTGTCACGCAAATACGTGGAGGAACGCTACGGGGCCGACGCCGACGACCAGACCAAGGACGTCCTGACCCGCTGGGAGGACACCCTCACCCGGCTGGAGAACGACCCCATGAGCCTCGCCGGCGAACTCGACTGGGTCGCCAAACGCGAACTCATGGAGGGCTACCGCCGCCGCGACAACCTCGACTGGGACGCCGCACGCCTCCACCTCGTCGACCTCCAGTACGCCGACGTACGCGCCGAGAAAGGCCTCTACAACCGCCTCGCCGCCCGCGGCCGCATCAAGCGCCTCCTGGACGAGTCCGAGGTCGAGAAGGCCCGCACCAAGCCACCGGAGGACACCCGCGCCTACTTCCGCGGCCGCTGCCTGGAGCAGTACGCCGACGACGTCGCCGCGGCGAGCTGGGACTCGGTCATCTTCGACCTCCCCGGCCGCGACTCCCTCCAGCGCGTTCCAACCCTGGAACCGCTACGCGGAACGCGAAATCACGTCAAGGAACTGCTGGACCGCTGCCGCACCGCAGAAGACCTGGTCAGGGTCCTGTCAGGCGGGTGAGCGGGCCAGGGGGTACTCGGTGCGGCCCGGGCGGGCAGGGTGGAAACCCCGACCGCCCGGGAATCATCGAGGTGGCCCCCGTACGTTGGAGAAACTGCGGGGCCGATGTCGGACCCGGCTTGTAGGGTCTGATCATCACCGATCGGCAGGCGAACTGAGCGGGGTGAGGGTTATGGCAACCAAGGACACCGGCGGCGGCCAGCAGAAGGCCACGCGAGCGACCGAAGAGGTCGAGGAGCAGGCGCAGGACGCGCAGGCTTCGGAGGACCTCAAGGAGCGGCACGAGAAGCTGAGCGACGACGTGGACTCCGTCCTGGACGAGATTGATGACGTACTCGAGGAAAACGCCGAGGACTTCGTGCGCTCGTTCGTGCAGAAAGGTGGCGAGTAAAGGCGAATTGGTCACTTTACCTTCGAAGTGAAGGTTGGCGGGGGAGTCGGGTGGCTGAGGAGCCTAAGGCCAAGGAATGCCGGAAGTGCAGGCGGGGTCTGCCTCTTTCGGCCTTCGCGCGGGACAAGAACCGGTGCGACGGCCTCCAGGTGTGGTGCCGGGAGTGTGTGGCGGGGTACAGCGCCACGCGTTACCGGCGCCGCCGGGAGGCTGAGGGGAAGACGGTCCGCGAGAAGGTGGACGTTCCGGAGGGGCACAAGCTCTGCCGGGCATGTGGCGAGGTCAAACCGCACAGCGAGTGGCATCGCAAGCGCAGCGCGCCAGATGGTCTGGCCACCCGCTGCAAGGCGTGTCGTGCGGTTCTACTGCGCCAAGACCACCTCAAGCGTAAGTACGGCCTAACCGAGGCCCAGCGTGACGCGATGATCGCCGCCCAGTACGGCCTCTGCGCGATCTGTCTGGCTGCCCCGCCCGTGCATGTGGATCACTGCCACAACACGGGTAGGGTCCGTGGCGTACTGTGCTTCAACTGCAATTCGGCCATCGGCAAGTTGCGTGACGACCCCGAGGCCGCACGCCGAGCCGCCGCTTATCTGGAAGGAAACTTGTGGAAGCCAACTCTCGTGGCACCGGGCGTCTACCAGCTGCCTTCCTGACGCCTGGGTCCTCCTCCTTCATGGACTTCCTGTCCGAGCACCAGCCCGAGATGCTGCCCGGCAACCGGCAGCTGCCGCCCACGCAGGGTGTGATCGAGGCGCCGCACGGCACCACCATCGTCGCCACGACCTTCCCGGGCGGCGTGGTGCTGGCCGGTGACCGTCGGGCCACCATGGGCAACGTGATCGCTCAGCGGGACATCGAGAAGGTGTTCCCGGCGGACGAGTACTCGGCCGTCGGTATCGCCGGCACCGCCGGTCTCGCCGTGGAGATGGTCAAGCTCTTCCAGCTGGAGCTGGAGCACTTCGAGAAGGTCGAGGGTGCGCAGCTGTCGCTGGAGGGCAAGGCGAACCGGCTGTCGACGATGATCCGGTCGAACCTGGGCATGGCGATGCAGGGGCTGGCGGTCGTGCCGCTGTTCGCGGGGTATGACCTGGACCGGGAGAAGGGGCGGATCTTCTCCTACGACGTCACGGGTGGCCGCAGCGAGGAGCAGAACTTCGCGGCGACGGGTTCCGGCTCGATCTTCGCTCGTGGTGCGATGAAGAAGTTGTTCCGTGACGACCTGACCGAGGAGCAGGCGACCACGTTGGTGGTGCAGGCTCTGTATGACGCGGCTGACGACGACTCGGCGACCGGTGGTCCCGATGTCGCCCGCCGGATCTACCCGATCGTCACCGTGATCACCGAGGACGGTTTCCGTCGGCTGACGGAGGACGAGTCCTCCGAGATCGCTCGTGCGGTGCTGCAGAAGCGCCTGGAGGAGCCGGACGGCCCGAAGGCCGCCCTGCTCTGAGTGCGGGCCGCGGTTCTTATCAAGGTGATCCAGTGACCATGACAGAAAGGGACGGATAACCGGTGTCGACGCCGTTCTATGTCTCACCCCAGCAGGCCATGGCCGACCGGGCGGAGTATGCCCGGAAGGGCATCGCCCGTGGCCGTAGCCTGGTCGTGCTGCAGTATGCCGACGGCATTGTGTTCGTCGGTGAGAACCCGTCCCGTGCGCTGCACAAGTTCAGCGAGATCTATGA
The DNA here is from genome assembly GCF_053593835.1 of Streptomyces sp. NPDC002076. Taxonomy (NCBI): domain Bacteria; kingdom Bacillati; phylum Actinomycetota; class Actinomycetes; order Kitasatosporales; family Streptomycetaceae; genus Streptomyces; species Streptomyces sp. NPDC002076. The sequence goes on along the minus strand of NZ_JBSFDI010000014.1, from coordinate 56,076 downwards.
CCGGATCGGTTTTGCGGCCGCCGGTAAGTACAACGAGTACGAGAACCTGCGCATCGGTGGTGTCCGTTACGCCGATCTGCGGGGTTACACCTATGACCGTGATGATGTGACCGCTCGTGGTCTGGCGAACGTGTACGCCCAGACGCTTGGCACGATCTTCTCCTCGGCCGCCGAGAAGCCGTACGAGGTGGAGTTGGTCGTGGCGGAGGTGGGGGAGACCCCGGAGGGTGACCAGATCTATCGGCTGCCGCATGACGGGTCGATCGTGGACGAGCACGGCTCGGTCGCGGTGGGTGGCAATGCCGAGCAGATCAGCAGTTTCCTGGAGCAGCGTCACCGTGACGGCATGTCGCTGGCGGAGGCTCTGAAGCTGGCGGTGCAGGCCCTGTCCCGGGACACCAATGGCAGCGAGCGGGAGATCCCGGCGGAGCGTCTTGAGGTGGCGGTGCTGGACCGTACGCGTCCGCAGAAGCGCAAGTTCAAGCGCATCGTCCGCCGTCAGCTGTCCCGTCTGCTGGCGGCGGACGGCGCGGCCACCGAGGCGGAGAGCTCGGAGGAGGAGGACGGCTCCGAGGAGGAGTGACGCGCAGCCCCGATTGCCTGTTCCCGTGTGCCCCGGCCGTTCTCGCGGCCGGGGCACACGGCGTTCCGATACCGGCGGGGGGAGGCTAGGCGGCGCGTGGCGGGGCCGTGGAGCCGCGTACGACGAGTTCGACCGGGATGTCCCCGCTCTCGGGCTCGCGGCCGTCCAGGACGGCGAGCAGGGCTTGCATGCCGCGTTCGCCGAAGAGCTCGGCGTCGAGTCGTACGGTGGTCAGTTCTGGGTCGATGGCGGTGGCGAGGCCGAGGTCGTCGACGCCGGTGACCGATACGTCGTCGGGGATGCGCAGGCCGAGGCGGCGCAGGGCCTTGTAGGCGCCGGCGGCGAGTTTGTCGTCGTCGCAGACGACGGCTGTGGGTCGGGGTCCGGGTGCGGTGAGTGCGGTCTCGGTGGCGGTCAGGGCGCCTTCGATGGAGATGGGCGCGCGGGCTGTGCGTACTTCGGTTCCGGGTACGGCTGCCATGCGTGCGGCGATTTCACGCGCGCGTACCTCGAAGGTCCAGGAGGGGACGTCGGCGGCCAGGTGGAGGATGCGGCGGTGGCCGAGGGTGAGCAGGTGGTCGGTGACCTGGCGGATGCCGTCGGTGATGTCCAGGTTGACGGTGGCGGCGCCGAGGCTGCCTTCGGGGTCGCTGTCGAGCATCACCAGGGGGAGTTGGTCGCCGCGGATGGCGGTGAGGGCGTCGGCGGCCATGGAGGAGGCGAGGACGCCGTCGAGGGCGGTTTGTGCGGAGGCGAAGGGGTCGCGGGCCGGGCCGATTCCTTCGGGGGAGGGGTAGAGGACGACGCCGAAGCCGTTGTCGGTGGCGACGCGTGCGGCGCCGGTGTAGACGCCGGCGAAGAACTCTGTCGTGAGGGCCGGTACCACGAGCAGGACGGTGCGGGTGTGGCCGAGGCGGAGGTTGCGGGCGGCGAGGTTGGGGCGGTAGCCGAGTTCGCGGGCCGCTTCGCGGACTCGTTCGGCGACGGGTTCGGAGACGCGTCCGCGCCATTTGTCGCCGAGTACGAGGGAGACGGCGGCTTGGGAGACTCCGGCTGCCTGGGCGACGTCCCGGCTGGTCGGGCGCGTGCTGCTGCGTGCCACCGTGGGCCTGCCTTTTCGTGTGGACGTCCGAACAGCGCACATGGTACGTATGAGGAGGGGCGTTATACGTAAAACTTGAGGCTGGAGGCGGCGGATGGCCGCGGGTTATCTGGAGATACTCCGGGCGAGGCATGCGCTGCGGCTGCTCACCGGCACCCTGGTGGGCCGGCTGCCGAACGCGACCGCCGCGATCGCCCTGGTGCTGTTCGTCCGTGCCGAGGGCGGCACCTACAGCCTCGCCGGTGCCCTCGCCGCCGTCTATGGCGTCGCCAACGCCGTGGGGCAGCCGGTGCTGGGCCGGCTCGTGGATCTCCACGGCCAGCCGCGCGTCCAGTTGCCGGCGGCGGTCCTCGCGGCCCTGTCCATGGCGGTCTTCGCGTTCTCCGGTACGGATCCGCTGCCGCTGGCGTACGCGGCCGTGGCGGCGGCCGGCCTGTTCGCGCCGCCGCTGGAGGGGGGCCTGCGGGCGCTGTGGCCGTCGGTGCTGCGCCGGGGGGAGCAGGTGCACACGGCGTACGCGATGGACGCGATCGCGCAGGAGATCATGTTCACGGTGGGGCCGCTGCTGGTGACGCTGTGCGTGTCGCTGTGGGACGAGCGGGCCGCTCTGCTGGTGCTGAACCTGCTGGGGGTGCTGGGTGCGCTCTCCGTGGTCGTGTCGCCGCCCTCGCGCGCGTGGCGGTCGGCGCCGCGTGAGGCGCACTGGCTGGGTGCGCTGCGTTCGCCGGGGCTGCTGGCCCTGCTGGGTGCCTTCCTGTTCGTGGGGATCGCGCTGGGCTCGATCACGGTCGCGTCGGTGTCGTACGCCGACGGCCATGGCGGTGACGCGGTGTACGGCTGGATGATGGCGGGGCTGGGCCTGGGCGCGCTGGCCGGTGGCACGGTGTACGGGGCGCGGCGGTGGGGTGGTTCGCCCGAGCGGCGACTGAGCGTGCTCGTGGCCCTTCTGGCGGTGTGTTATCTGCCTTTGATGCTGACGCCGGGTGCGCCGGCGATGGTGCTGCTCACGGTGGTCTCGGGGGTGTTTCTCGCGCCGTGTATCGCCTGTGCGTTCATCATCGTGGACCGGCATGCGCCGAGCGGGACGGTCACCGAGGCGTTCTCCTGGCTTGTGACGACGTTCACCGTGGGTGCCTCGGTGGGCACGGGCGTGGCGGGGCCCGTGGTCCAGGCCGGTGGCACGGTGTGGGGGTTCGCGGTTCCGGGGGCGGCGGGAGCCGTGTCGTTGCTGGTGTTGCTCGCCACGGGGCGGGTCCTCGCAGCTCCCGTGCGGGGCGGGGTCGTTGCGTCTTCATCGGAAAATGATCCAAATCGTGCCGTCGAACCCCGTTTCAGCTCAGGGGATCGGGCGTAATGTTCAGTCATGGACCGCCGCATTTTCGGGCTGGAGAACGAGTACGGCGTCACGTGCACGTTCAGGGGACAGCGGCGCCTGTCTCCTGACGAGGTGGCGCGGTACCTCTTCCGCCGTGTCGTGTCATGGGGCCGCAGCAGCAATGTCTTTCTGCGAAACGGCGCCCGGCTCTATCTCGACGTGGGCTCACATCCGGAATACGCGACCCCCGAATGTGACAACGTGATCGAACTGGTCACCCACGACAAGGCCGGCGAGCGCATTCTCGAAGGACTCCTGGTGGACGCGGAACGACGCCTGCACGAGGAGGGAATCGCGGGCGACGTCTACCTGTTCAAGAACAACACCGACTCGGCGGGCAACTCGTACGGCTGCCATGAGAACTATCTGGTGGCCCGGCACGGGGAGTTCTCGCGGCTCGCGGACATCCTCATCCCGTTCCTGGTGACCCGGCAGCTGTTGTGCGGTGCGGGCAAGGTGCTGCAGACACCGCGTGGTGCCGTGTACTGCGTGAGTCAGCGCGCGGAGCACATCTGGGAGGGTGTGTCCTCGGCGACGACCCGTTCGAGGCCCATCATCAACACCCGCGACGAGCCGCACGCGGACGCGGAGCGTTATCGTCGGCTGCATGTCATCGTCGGTGACTCGAACATGTCCGAGACGACGATGCTGCTGAAGGTCGGCGCGACGGACCTGGTGCTGCGCATGATCGAGGCGGGCACCGTGATGCGCGACCTCACGCTGGAGAACCCGATCCGGGCGATCCGTGAGGTCAGCCATGACATCACGGGCCGGCGCAAGGTGCGGCTGGCCAGCGGCCGGGAGGCCTCGGCGCTGGAGGTGCAGCGGGAGTACTTCGACAAGGCCGTGGACTTCTGTGACCGGCGGGGCATCCGTACCGGTACGGTCGCGCAGGTCCTGGAGCTGTGGGGCCGCACCCTGGACGCGATCGAGACCGAGGAACTGGACCGGATCGCCACCGAGATCGACTGGGTGATGAAGTACAAGCTCATCGAGCGGTACCGGGCCAAGAACAACATGACGATGTCGCATCCGCGGGTCGCGCAGATAGACCTCGCCTACCACGACATCCATCGTCGTCGTGGCCTGTACTACCTGCTGGAGAAGAAGGGTCAGGCGGCCCGGGTCTGCAACGACTTGAAGATCTTCGAGGGCAAGTCGGTCCCGCCGCAGACGACTCGGGCGCGGCTGCGCGGTGACTTCATCCGGCGGGCACAGGAACAGCGCAGGGACTTCACGGTCGACTGGGTGCATCTGAAGCTCAACGACCAGGCGCAGCGCACGGTGTTGTGCAAGGACCCGTTCCGTTCGGTGGACGACCGGGTGGAGAAGCTGATCGCCGGAATGTAGGGGAAAAGCGGGTGAGTCAAGCGTTTCGGGCGTGAAATGCCGGAACGCCACACGGGCGTCGTACGTTTCCCGTACGGCGCCCTTCTCACGCCGTAGAGTTGCGCGCACGCCATCCACAAGATCGACCGATTACGAGGCTCTTCCGTGCGCCGACGTTCTCTTCTCCTCGCCGCCGTTCCCGCAGGACTGGTCACGCTCGCCGGGTGCGGTGGCGGCAAGTCCGGCTCCAGCAAGGCCGGTGTCTCGCCGTCGCCGTCGGTGTCGACGGTGCCTCCGCCGAAGATCGTGGAGGGGCCGTTGCCGACGATCACGGCGGGCACGAAGTTCGGTGAGAAGCCGACCGTGGCGAAGGGGCCGGGTGAGCCGTCGAAGAACCTGGCGGTGAAGACGGTGATCGCGGGCAGTGGTCGTACGGTCGCGGAGAACGACTTCATCCAGGCGAACTACCTGGGGCAGATCTGGGACACGGGCAAGGTCTTCGACAACTCCTACGACCGCAAGCGTCCGCTGGTGATGCAGCTGGCCCAGGGCAGCATCATCGACGGCTGGCGGTATGGGCTCGCGGGCAGGAAGACGGGCAGCCGGGTGCTGATGGCGGTGCCGCCGACCTGGGGTTATGGCACGTCGGGCAATGCGCAGGCGGGTATCAAGGGCACGGACACGCTGGTGTTCGTCATCGACCTGATCGATTCGTACAACTCGAAGAGCTCGGCCAAGGGCCGGGTGGTCGCGCAGAGCGACGCCGCGCTGCCCAAGGTGGCCACGAACACCGACGGCACTGTCCCCAAGGTCACCATCCCGAAGACGAACCCGCCGAAGAAGCTCGTGTCGACGTATGTCCTGGAGGGCGACGGGCCCGAGCTGAAGGCCGACCAGACGGTGCTGTGCCAGTTCCAGGGGCTGGTGTGGGACAGCGGCAAGACCTTCGAGCGGACGTACGGCTCGGGCCGGCTCAGCCAGTTCGGGCTGGAGCAGATGCAGCAGGCGGTCAAGGGGCTGGCGCAGGGGCTGACCGGCAAGAAGGTGGGCAGCCGGGTGCTGATCGTGGTGCCGCCGGAGCTGGGTTACGGCAACACTCCGCCGAGCGGTGGTGTCATCAAGAAGGGTTCGACGCTGGTGTTCACGGTGGACATTCTCGCGGCGATGTAGCGGGTGTCCATGGCGGGCGGCGGGCCTGCGGAGATGAAAGACTGTCCGCGTTTTCGTGTCGTACACAAGCAGGAGCTTTTGACGTGAACATCGAGAAGCCCGAGATCGACTTCCCTGAGGGCGCGCCCCCGGCTGACCTCGAGATCAAGGACATCTGGGAGGGCGACGGCCCGGTCGCGCAGGCTGGCCAGAACGTCACCGTGCACTACGTGGGTGTCGCCTTCAGCACCGGTGAGGAGTTCGACGCCAGCTGGAACCGTGGCACTCCGTTCCGCTTCCCGCTGGGTGCGGGCCGGGTCATCGCGGGCTGGGACCGGGGCGTGCAGGGCATGAAGGTCGGCGGCCGTCGCCAGCTGACCATCCCCGCCCACCTCGCCTACGGCAACCAGAGCCCGACCCCGGCGATCAAGCCGGGCGAGACGCTGATCTTCGTGGTGGACCTGCTGGGCGTCTGATCGCCGCGGGATCCCCTTCTGATCCGCACGTGATCGACATCTGATCGACCGGCCGTATCCGATCGGTTCCGATCAACTGGGGCCCATGCCTGCTCTGGCATGGGCCCTCGGCTTTTGTCACCGCACCCGGGAGCGGTACGGTCATCGGTCGGAAGCACGATAGGGAAGGCGAAGGGCGTCGATGGCCATTGCCAAGGCCGAGCGGCTGATGAACCTCGCGCTGTGTCTGCTCGGCACACGGCGGCCTCTCAGCAAGCGCGAGCTGCGGGAGTCCATCGAGGCCTACCTGGAGGCGGGCTCCGACGACTCCTTCAACAGGATGTTCGAGCGGGACAAGGACGATCTGCGCGAGCTGGGCCTGGTCATCGCGACGGTGGAGAACATCGACGGCGAGGTCGGCTACCTGGCCCGCCGGGACAGCAACCGGCTGCCGCCCATCACCCTGGACGCCGAGGAGGCCGCGGCGCTCGGTCTCGCCGCGAAGGTGTGGCAGCAGGCCCGTCTCGCCGGCGCGGCCAGCGGTGCCCTGCAGAAGCTGCGCGCCGCAGGGCTCCCCGAGGACGTCGACCCGTACGAGGCGCACGGCGCGCTGGAGCCGCGCATCCCGGTGCACGAGGCCGCCTTCGAGCCGCTGATGCTGGCCTGCCGGGACCGCCGCCCGGTCGTCTTCGACTACCGCAAGGCCTCCGCGGCCCGCCCCGAGCCCCGGCATGTGGAGCCATGGGCGCTGGAGTGCTGGCGCGGGCACTGGTACCTGGCCGGTTTCGACCGGGACCGGGGTGCCGAGCGTGTCTTCCGGCTGTCCCGGATCACCGGCCGGGTCCGTTCGCGCGGTACGGGCTTCACCGCGCCCGTGCCCGATGTCGTCACCGTGCGCGAGACCGTGGCGAGCTGGGCGGGGGAGATCGCCGACGGTACGGCGCTGATCCGGCTGCGTTCCGGGGCCGGGTACCCCCTTCGGGCGAAGGCCACCATGGTGCGGGAACTCGGCGACGGCTGGGACGAGTTGGAGATTCCGTACGGGCACGGCCTGGACGCCTGGCTGGTGGAGTTCGGGCCGGACGTGGTGGTTCTGGAGCCGGCCGAGCTGCGTGCGGACGTGGTGGACCGGCTGCGTGCCGTGGCCAAGGGCTGAGGGGGGAGCAGGACTGTGGCAGGCAAACCGGTCAGGCCCGTGAACGCCATCGACCAGACCCGGCGGATGCTCTCCCTGGTGACCTATCTCCGGGAGCGCCCCGGCGCCCGGATCGCGGACGTCGCGCGTGCCTTCGGCATCACCGAGGACGAGCTGGTCGCCGACCTCGATCTGCTGCCCATGTGCGGCACCAGCTTCCGCGGCGGTGATCTGCTGGACATCGACACCGACGGCGAGCGCATCTGGTGGCACAACCCGGCGGCGCTCGGCGAGGAGGCGGCCGAGCCGCTCAGGCTGGCCGCCGACGAGGCCACCGCGCTGCTGGTGGCCGCCCGCGCGGTGTCGACCCTGCCGGGCCTGCGCGAGGGCGACCGTCAGGCGCTGCTGCGAGCCACCGCCAAGGTGGAGGCCGCCGCCGGTGAGGCGGCCGGCGCCAGCGCCCGTCTGTCGGTGACCTTCGAGTCCGAGGGCGGGGTCTTCGCCGACGTCGACCGGGCGATCTCCGAGCGCCGCCGGCTGTGGATCCGCTACTACTCCCCGGCCCGCGACGAGGTCACCGAGCGTGAGATCGACCCGATCCGCCTGGTCAGCGTCGGCCACACCTATGTGGAGGCCTGGTGCCGCCGCTCCGAGGCCCGGCGCACCTTCCGGCTCGACCGGGTCGCGGAGATCAGGATCCTGGACGAGCCGTCCGCGCCGCCCGAGGTGGAGCTGCGCGACCTCTCCGAGGCGCTGGTGCAGCCGGCCGCCGAGGACCCGGAGGTGGTGGTCGAGGTCGGCCCGGGCGGCCGCTGGGTGGCCGAGTACTACCCGCACGACAGCGCCGATGAGCTTCCCGACGGCGGGCTGCGTATCACTCTGCGCACCCCCGATCCGGCCTCCCTGCGCCGCCTGGCACTGCGCCTCGGCCGCGACGGCCGGATCGTCTCCCCACCGGAACTGGCCGACAGCGCCCGCAGAGCGGCGGCGGAGGCACTGGCGGCGTACGACACGGCGTCGCAGTGAGACAGCGCCCCGAAGGGGCGCGGAGCTGTGTCGGACCTGCGGCTTTGCCGCGTGGGCGCAGCCACGACGGCGTCGCGGGCGAGGACGGCGATCGCTGGACGACCAGAAGAAGGAGCGAGGGCTGTGAGTGAGCGTGCGGGTGAGATGACGGTGGCGGCCGCCTTCGCCGGGATGCGGAGAGTGGTCCCCGTGGTGTTCAAGGCGGGCTGCCCCGACTGCCGGGGCCGCTTCGAGCTCGCCGCGAGCGCGCTGCGCCTGGCCATCGGCGCCACCAGCCGGACGACGTTCTACTCCTTCACCTGCCCCGAGTGCGGGGCCGCCGTCCGCAAGCCCGCCGGGGAGCGCATCGTCGAGCTGCTCACCGGTGGCGGGGTGCGCACGCTGCGGCTGCACAGCACGGTCTAGTCTCGACGTCATGTTCTGGCCGATGTTCGCGGTAGCGGTGGGTTTCCTGGGTCTCGCGATGCTGGGGGTGCTCGCCGTCCGGGTCTTCCTGGAGGCGCGGCGTCTCGGGCAGCAGGTCGCGGACTCCGCGCGCCGGATCAGCAGGGCGGCCGAGGATCTGGAGCGGGCCGCGGTCAGCGCGGCCTCTGCGGTGGACGCGCTGTGATACCCGCGAGACGGTGCGCTTTGGGTCACTTCGCCCTGTCACCCGACCGGCCCGTCCAGGTACGCTGGTGATCGCGGCCCGGATGACAAGGCGCGGTCCGCACAGGGAGCGGTAGTACGCACGGGGATTGTCCTACGTTCACCCCCGGGCGTTACGATCGCTGCCAGCACGATGCTCGGACACATGTCCGACCGGCCGGACACAGCCCCGCCGCCCCGCCTCAGTGAGAAGGTGAAGACTATGTTCCGCAACGCACTTGAGCCGTGGCACCTGGTGCTCCTGGTTCTGGTGATCGTTCTCGTGTTCGGCTCGAAGAAGCTTCCGGACATGGCGCGCTCGCTCGGCAAGTCCGCGCGCATCCTCAAGAGCGAGGCCAAGGCGATGAAGGACGAGGGCAAGCAGCCCGCCGCTTCTGCCCAGCCCGCCGAGGAGCAGCCCCCGGCTCAGCGCACGATCCAGGCCGCGCCCGGCGACGTGACCAGCTCCCGGCCGGTCAACGAGCCGACGGACACGACCCAGCGCTGACGCGAGGACCGGGGCATCCGGTCCGCTGCACGAGATGAGGATGTGGGTTGCCCAAGTCTGCCCGCAACAAGGAGAAGGATCCCGAGGGGCGGATGCCGCTCGCGGATCACTTGCGTGAGCTGCGCAACCGGCTCGCGAAGGGCGTCCTGGCGATCGTCGTTGTCGCGGTGATCTCGGCCTTCTTCTACAAGGACATCATCAACTTCATCACCCGGCCGGTGCTCGACTCGGTCGGTTGCGGGCAGACCTTCGGGCAGCTGGTCAAGACCAAGAACGCCCACTGCGCGCACATCACGGTCAGCGGTCTGCTGGGGCCGTTCACTCTGGCCCTGAAGACCGCGCTGACGGCCGGTGTCGTGCTGGCGGCGCCGGTCTGGCTCTACCAGCTGTGGGCGTTCGTCGCGCCGGGCCTGCACCGGCACGAGAAGAAGTACGCCTACGCGTTCGTCGGTCTCGGTTTCCCGCTCTTCCTGGTCGGCGGCTACCTCGCCTACCACGTGCTGCCCGTGACGGCGAAGTTCCTGGTCGACCTCACGCCGAGTGGTACGGAGAACCTGCTCCCGCTGGACGAGCTCCTCGACCTGGTCACGCGCATGGTGGTCGTGTTCGGCCTTGCCTTCGAGATGCCGTTGCTGCTGGTGATGCTCAACCTCACCGGCATCCTCTCCGGCCGGCGGATGCTCGGCTGGTGGCGCGGCATGATCGTCGGCATCGCCGCTTTCGCGGCCGTGGCCACGCCCAGCCCCGACCCGGGCACGATGCTGGCGCTGGCGGCGCCGATCTGGGGACTGTTCTTCATCGCTGTGGGCTTCTCGCTGCTCAACGACCGCCGCCGGGCCCGACGTGAGGCGGAGGGTCCCGCCGACGACGAGGCCTCCGAGCTGGACCTCACTCCCGAGGACATCGGCGAGATCGAGCCCGTCGCGGCCAGCGGGGCGCTGCCCGAGCAGACGGGCACGGACCGGGTCAACGGCTACGACGACGTGACCTGAGCCGCCGCACCACAACCGCGCCGGATGCCCCCGCCCCCAGGGTCGGGGGCATCCGGCTTTGTCGATCAGCGCACGTTCCGGATAATGATCGTCCTGTTGTCAGTGGAGCCCGGTACGCTCGAAAGCACGATGACAGAGGACCTCTCTCCGGCCGAGCGGTACGCGGCAGCCCGCAGGCGGGCAGCCGAGCAGGCCACCGCGCTCGCGTCCTTCCGCGAGATGTACGACTTCGGCCTCGACCCCTTCCAGATCGAGGCCTGCGAGGCACTCGAGACGGGGAAGGGCGTACTGGTGGCCGCCCCCACCGGCTCGGGCAAGACGATCGTGGGCGAGTTCGCCGTCCACCTCGCCCTGCAGCAGGGCAAGAAGTGCTTCTACACGACACCCATCAAGGCACTGTCGAACCAGAAGTACGCCGACCTGTGCCGCCGCTACGGCACCGGCAAGGTCGGCCTGCTCACCGGCGACAACAGCGTGAACTCCGACGCCCCGGTGGTCGTGATGACCACCGAGGTCCTGCGGAACATGCTCTACGCCGGCTCCCAGACCCTCCTCGGCCTCGGCTACGTGGTCATGGACGAGGTGCACTACCTCTCCGACCGCTTCCGCGGCGCCGTCTGGGAAGAGGTGATCATCCACCTGCCCGAGTCGGTGACCCTGGTGTCACTGTCGGCGACCGTCTCCAACGCCGAGGAGTTCGGTGACTGGCTGGACACCGTCCGCGGCGACACCGAGGTGATCGTCTCCGAGCACCGGCCCGTGCCGCTGTTCCAGCACGTCCTCGCCGGGCGGCGGATGTACGACCTGTTCGAGGAGGGAGAGGGCCACAAGAAGGCCGTCAACCCCGACCTCGCCCGCCTCGCCCGCATGGAGGCGACCCGGCCGTCGTACCAGGACCGCAGACGCGGCCGTGCGATGCGCGAGGCCGACCGGGAGCGGGAGCGCAGACAGCGCTCGCGGGTATGGACACCGGGCCGGCCCGAGGTCATCGAGCGCCTGGACTCCGAGGGCCTGCTCCCGGCCATCACGTTCATCTTCAGCCGCGCCGCCTGCGAGGCCGCCGTCCAGCAGTGCCTGTACGCGGGCCTCAGGCTGAACGACGAGGAGGCGCGGGAACAGGTCCGCGCCCTGGTCGAGGAGCGCACCACCCACATCGCGCCGGAGGATCTGCACGTCCTCGGGTACTACGAGTGGCTGGAGGGCCTGGAGCGCGGTATCGCCGCCCACCACGCGGGCATGCTGCCGACCTTCAAGGAGGTCGTCGAGGAGTTGTTCGTCCGCGGCCTGGTCAAGGCGGTGTTCGCGACCGAGACCCTCGCCCTCGGCATCAACATGCCCGCCCGCTCGGTGGTGCTGGAGAAGCTCGTCAAGTGGAACGGCGAGCAGCACGCCGACATCACGCCGGGCGAGTACACCCAGCTGACCGGCCGCGCCGGCCGCCGGGGCATCGACATCGAGGGCCATGCGGTCGTGCTGTGGCAGCGCGGCATGAGCCCCGAGCACCTCGCCGGTCTCGCGGGCACGCGCACGTATCCGCTGCGCTCCAGCTTCAAGCCGTCGTACAACATGGCGGTCAACCTGGTCGAGCAGTTCGGCCGGCACCGCTCGCGCGAGCTGCTGGAGACCTCCTTCGCGCAGTTCCAGGCCGACAAGTCGGTCGTCGGGATCTCCCGCCAGGTGCAGCGCAACGAGGAGGGCCTGGCCGGCTACAAGGCCTCCATGACCTGCCACCTCGGCGACTTCGAGGAGTACGCGCGCCTGCGCCGCGAGCTGAAGGACCGGGAGACCGAGCTGGCCCGGCAGGGCGCCAACCAGCGGCGCGCCGAGGCCGCCAGCGCCCTGGAGCGGCTCAGGCCGGGCGACGTCATCCACGTTCCCACGGGCAAGTACGCGGGCCTGGCCCTGGTGCTGGACCCCGGCCTGCCCGCCGCCCGGTCCAACGGCCACCGCGGCCTCGACCACCTCGACGGTCCGCGCCCGCTGGTGCTGACCGCCGAACGTCAGGTCAAGCGGCTGGCGTCGATGGACTTCCCGGTGCCGGTCGAGCCGCTGGACCGGATGCGGATCCCGAAGTCCTTCAACCCGCGCTCGCCTCAGTCCCGCAGGGACCTCGCCTCCGCGCTGCGCACCAAGGCCGGGCACATCCCGCCGGACCGGGCCCGCAAGAAGCGTTCGCAGGCCGCGGACGACCGCGAGATCGCCCGCCTGCGGACCGCGATCCGCGCGCATCCCTGCCACGGCTGCAACGACCGTGAGGACCACGCCCGTTGGGCCGAGCGCTACCACCGGCTGCTGCGCGACACCTCGCAGCTGGAGCGCCGCATCGAGGGCCGTACGAACACCATCGCGCGGACCTTCGACCGGATCGTGGCCCTGCTGACCGAGCTGGACTATCTGCGCGCCGACGAGGTCACCGAACACGGCAAGCGCCTGGCCCGGCTGTACGGCGAACTGGACCTGCTGGCCAGCGAATGCCTGCGCGAGCGGGTCTGGGAGGGGCTCAGTCCCGCCGAACTCGCTGCCTGTGTCTCGGCGTTGGTGTACGAGGCGCGGGTCGGCGACGACGCGATGGCGCCCAAGCTGCCCTCGGGCAAGGCCAAGGCGGCGCTCGGTGAGATGGTCCGGATCTGGGGTCGGCTGGATGCTCTGGAGGAGGAGTTCCGGATCAACCAGACCGAGGGCGTCGGACAGCGTGAGCCGGACCTCGGCTTCGCCTGGGCGGCGTACATGTGGGCCTCGGGCAAGGGGCTCGACGAGGTGCTGCGCGAGGCGGACATGCCCGCGGGAGACTTCGTGCGCTGGTGCAAGCAGGTCATCGACGTGCTGGGCCAGGTCTCCGCGGCGGCGCCCTCCGAGGACTCGACCGTGGCGAAGGCCGCGCGCAAGGCCGTTGATCAGTTGCTGCGGGGAGTTGTCGCCTACTCGTCGGTCGGGTGATCTCCGGTTCGCCGGAGCAGATGACTGTGTTGGGGGCCCTTTCGGGCCCCCATTCGCTTATCACGGTGAGTCACTTTCGCACGCCCGTGCACCGTGACCGAACGTGTTCGAATAGGCGCTGAGCGTGCAAATGGAGCCGAGCGTACTCCTGCCGCGCGGGGGATTTCAGGTGCTTGCTGAATATGACACGGCGATGATCCGGTCGGACTAAGCTCGCCCGCGGCGCACCGAGTTGAGGTGAATTCGTGCGCCTGTTCCCAATCATGCGATAGATCCCGACAGTTCCATGAACCTTCCCCGCAAAAGCTCCCCCGACACCCAGCCGATTCATCCCAGAAGGCATCCATGGTGAGTGTTCAGAAGCCTCCCGGTGGCCGTGAACGGCCTTACGCTCGCGTGCTGTTGCCGCCGGCCATATTGATGGTCGCCGCGACCGGTGCGGCCATCGCCCTGGGGCCGGCGTCGGCCCGGATCGTCGTCGGCGTGGTCGGGGCCGTGGCCCTGCTGCTGGTCCTGGTCACAGGCGCGGAGGCCGCCCGCCGCGGCCGCAGACTCCGCGAGGAACAGGCCGAGCACGCCCGTCACACCGCGTATCTGGAGCACCGGCTCGCCGCCCACGACGAACTGATCGGGCGCTTCGCGAGCGACGTCATCCCGCACGGCCATCTGCGGCTGCGGGCCGGAGAACCGCTGCGGGACGTGATGGTCAACGGCTACGACGTCGACCCCGAACTGCGCAGCCTGCCCGACTCCTACCGGGAGATGTTCCGCGCCGCGATGCGCGGAGCCGAGCGCGAGATCATCATGCGTGACGCCACCGAGCAGTCGTTCGTGAGCGTCGCCCGCCGCGTCCAGGCGATCGTCCACCAGCAGTCCAACGAACTGCGGGAGATGGAGGAGGACCACGGCCGCAACCCCGAGGTCTTCGACGACCTGCTGCGCATCGACCACGGCACCTCGCTGATCGGCCGTCTCGCCGACACCATCTCCGTCCTCGGCGGCGGTCGTCCCGGCCGCCAGTGGCCGCTGCCCGTCTCCCTCTACAGCACGCTGCGCGGTGCCATGTCGCGCATCCTGGAGTACCGCCGCATCCAGCTGAACTCCATCGTCAACATCAACATCAAGGGCACCTCCGTCGAGCCGGTCATCCACGCCGCGGCCGAGCTCTTCGACAACGCCACCCGCTACTCGCCGCCCACGGCCAAGGTGCATGTCACCGCCACCGAGGTGCAGACCGGCATCGTCATCGAGATCGAGGACGCCGGGGTCAGCCTCACCGAGGAGTCCCGCGCCCGCATCGAGAAGATGATCGAGGACGCCAAGAACCTCGACGACGCCCACAACCTCGGCGACAACCCGCGCCTCGGCCTCGCGGTCGTCGGCCGCCTGTGCAAGATGTTCGACATGGAGGTCTCGCTGCGGGCCTCCGCCTACGGCGGTTGCCGCGCGATCCTCGTCGTGCCGCGCGTGATGACGACCACCGAGCCCGGCGTCGGTGCCGCCCACGGCATCGGTGCCACCGGCACGCCCATTCCCGCGCTCGGCGCGGTCGAGGGACCCAAGCGCCCGCCGAAGCGGCGCCGCCCCACCAGCCCCAAGATCCCGGCCGGGATCTCCATGGAGGACGACGTCCCGGTGGTCACCGAGTGGACGGCGGGCGGCCTGCCGCAGCGCCGCAGCCGGATGAAGACCCCGATCAGCCAGCGCTTCGCCGAGGCGGCCGAGATCGAGCAGGCCGAGCGCGAGGGCAGGCCCACCATCTGGTCGCAGCCCAAGCCCGAACCCGAGCCCGAGATCGACCCCGTGCGCAAGAAGCTCATGGAGCGGCCGCTCGGCCAGGGGATCGAGGACTTCTGGAACGGCCTGCGCAAGGGCATGCCCGAGGGCGCCACCGGGCCCGAACTGACCGACTTCACGCGGCACCCGGAAAAATACGTGCACCTGCTCAACGACTATGCGGACGAGCCCGTCGAGGGCACCACCGAGGCCGACGACGAGGGGGACCTCAAGTGATCCAGCAGCGAGGAAACATCGACTGGATGCTCAAGCAGCTCAACGACGGCGTGCCGGGCATCGAGATGATCGTGGTCCTCTCCGCGGACGGACTGCGCATCGCCCGCTACGGCGGCGACCCCGACGCCGCCGACCGGGTGGCCGCCGCCTGCGCGGGCGTGCAGAGCCTGGCCGGCGCCATCATCAAGGAACTCCCCGGCGCCGGCGACATGCAGGTCGTCGTCTTCGAGATCGACGGCGGCTACTTCTACCTCATGAACGCCGGCGCCAACGCCTACCTCGCCGTACTCGCCGACGTCACCTGCGAGCCGGGCCGGATGAGCGGCATGATGCGCGACCTGGTCGTCCGGATCGGAGCCCACCTCACCAGTCCGCCCCGGCGGAACGGGCAGACCGTATGACTCCTCCACAACGCAAACGGCGCGAGCCGAAGCCCCCACCGCCTCCCCAGCCGCAGCCACCGGCACCGGGGCCGGCCGACGACGAGGCCGAGCCCAAGAACCCCGAACGGCTGTACACCGTCGCCGGATCCGAGGACGGCGCACGCGCCGAGCTCGACCTCGTGACGTTGATCGTGGCGCGCGACGCGCCGCACATGGCCGCCTCACCGGAGCAGGCCGCCGTCCTGCGGCTCTGTGCCAACCCCCTGTCCGTGGCCGAGCTCTCGGCCTACCTGAATCTGCCGTTCAGCGCGATGACCGTCCTGATCACCGAGCTGATCACGGCCGAACTGGTGCAGGTGCGCGCCCCCGTCGTCCGCCGGGCGCTCCCCGACCGTTCACTCCTCGAAGCGGTGATGCATGGACTTCAACGGCTC
Source organism: Streptomyces sp. NPDC002076 (assembly GCF_053593835.1). Taxonomy (NCBI): domain Bacteria; kingdom Bacillati; phylum Actinomycetota; class Actinomycetes; order Kitasatosporales; family Streptomycetaceae; genus Streptomyces; species Streptomyces sp. NPDC002076. The sequence continues at coordinate 40,028 of NZ_JBSFDI010000014.1, read as the reverse complement.
TGACACCATCCCCGGACCACGCACCGAGGATCATCTGCCGCACACGGCCGAGACCGCGGTGAAGATCGTGATCGTGGGCGGCTTCGGCGTCGGCAAGACCACCATGGTCGGTTCCGTCAGCGACATCAGACCGCTGACCACCGAGGAGACCATGACCCAGGCCGGCATCGGCGTGGACGACAACTACGGTTCCGAGTCCAAGACGGCCACCACCGTGGCCATGGACTTCGGCCGCATCAGCATCACCGACAAGCTGGTGCTCTACCTCTTCGGCACCCCCGGCCAGGAACGCTTCTGGTTCCTGTGGAACGGGCTGTTCGAGGGCGCGCTCGGCGCGGTCGTCCTCGTCGACACCCGGCGTCTCGAGGTCAGCTTCGACGTCATGGGCCGGCTGGAGGAGCGCGGCGTGCCCTTCGTCGTCGCCGTCAACTCCTTCCCGGACGCCCCCCGTTACCCCGTGGAGGAACTGCGCACCGCGCTCGACCTGACCCCGCAGATCCCGATCATGGAGTGCGACGTACGCCGGCGGGCCTCCAGCAAGGACGTGCTGATGACCCTGATGCGCTTCCTGCACTCGATCGCCCTGTCCCGCGCCCTGACCTGATCCCGGCCGACCGACCCCACACCCCCTTTCGTTCCGGAGCGACACCGTGACGTCTGAATCCCCGTCCCTGACCGACAAAGACCCCGCCCCCGGACCGCCGCCGGGCTGCCCCGCGCACCGCCTGGGCCCCGGCGGGCTGCACCGGCTCTACGGCCCCGACGCGGAAGATCTGGGCGACCTCTACGAGCGGCTGCGGGAACAGCACGGCCCCGTGGCACCCGTACTGCTGCACGACGACGTACCGATGTGGGTGGTGCTCGGGCACGCCGAGAACCAGCAGTTGGTGCGCAGCCCCTCCGTGTACACGCGTGACAGCCGTATCTGGGGCCCGCTGACCGAGGGCATGGTCAAGCCCGACCACCCGCTGATGCCGCACATCGCCTGGCAGCCGATCTGCTCGCACGCCGAGGGCGACGAGCACCAGCGGCTGCGCGCCGCGGTCACCGCGGCCATGGAGACCATCGACCACCGCACGCTGCGCCGCCACATCGGCCGCCACACCCAGGGCCTGGTCAACAGCTTCTGCGAACGCGGCCGGGCCGACCTGGTCTCGCAGTTCACCGAGCATCTGCCGATGGCCGTGATGTGCGAGATCCTCGGCATGCCCGAGGAGTACAACGACCGCATGGTGCAGGCCGCCCGGGACGCCCTGAAGGGCACCGAGACCGCCATCCAGAGCCATGCCTACGTCATGGACGCGCTGAGCCGGCTCACCACCCGGCGCCGCGCCCGGCCCCAGGAGGACTTCACCAGTCACCTCGTCACCCACCCGGCCGGACTCACCGACGACGAGGTCCGCGAACATCTGCGGCTCGTCCTCTTCGCGGCCTACGAGGCCACCGTGAACCTCCTCTCCAACGCGCTGCGCATGGTCCTCACCGAGCCGGGTTTCCGCGCCCAGCTCAACGGCGGGCAGATGACCGTGCCGGAGGCGATCGAGCAGTCCCTGTGGGACGAGCCGCCGTTCAGCACCGTCCTCGGCTACTACGCCAAGCAGGACACCGAGCTGGGCGGGCAGCGCATCCGCAAGGGCGACGGCCTGCTCTTCGCACCCGCGCCGGGCAACCTCGACCCGCGCATCCGCCCCGACCTGTCCGCGAGCATGCAGGGCAACCGCTCCCATCTCGCCTTCGGCGGCGGCCCGCACGAGTGCCCCGGCCAGGACATCGGCCGCGCCATCGCCGACGTCGGCGTCGACGCCCTGCTGATCCGCCTGTCCGACATCCAGCTCGACTGTGCCGAGGAGGAGTTGACCTGGCGTTCGTCCATCGCCTCCCGGCATCTGGTGTCGCTGCCCGTGCGCTTCGAGCCGAAGCCGCAGCAGGACGTCAACACGCTGCCGAGGCCCATGCCGGTCCCGCCGCAGCGCACCGGGCAGCCCGGCACCGCGCGCCTCGACCAGCCCGCGGCCATGGAGCCCCGCCCCACCACCCCCCGTCCCGTCGTGCTCGAGCCCAATCCCACGGCTCCGCAGCCGACGGCGCGCCGACGGGGCGTCTGGCGGCGGCTGCTGGACTGGTGGCGCGGGGAGTAACCGCGCCCGAAGGGCGGCCCATCGCGGCTCTCCAGCGGAGTGCTCAGCCTCGGGCCGCCCAGCCGTCGTACGACTCCCAGGCCTGGAGCACGCGTCCGCTGACGAACGTGTGCTCCGCGCCGGTGACCGGATCGGTGAACTCCAGCCTCCGCGCGAGCAGTTGCAGCGGGCGCCGGAAGTCGCCGGCCGGCACCGGGGCGGTCACCTCCGGATAGAGCGGGTCGCCGAGGATGGGCACACCGAGCGCGTTGAGGTGCACCCGCAGCTGATGGGTCTGCCCGGTCGCCGGGACGAGCCGGTACCGGGCCAGCCCGCCGCGGTGCCCGGCCGCCTCGAGACGGGTCTCGGCGTTCGGCTCCCCCTCGACCTCCCGGGCCGCCAGCACCCCGCGCTCCTTCACGATCCGGCTGCGCACGGTCCGGGGCAGGGCCAGCGCGGGGTCGTACGGCGCGATCGCCTCGTACTCCTTGCGCACCCGCCGGTCCCGGAACAGCGTCTGATACGCCCCGCGCTCCTCGGGCCGCACGGTGAACAGCACCAGCCCCGCCGTCAGCCGGTCCAGACGGTGCGCGGCGGTCAGCGTCGGGATGTCCAGCTCGCGCCGCAGCCGGGCCAGCGCGGTCTCGGCCACATGGCTGCCGCGCGGGGTCGTGGCGAGGAAGTGCGGCTTGTCGGCGACGACGATGTGCTCGTCGCGATGGAGGACGTGCACGGGGAACGGCACCGGCACCTCGGCGGACAGTTCGCGGTGGAACCACACGAACATCCCGGGCTCGTACGGCGCGTCCGGCGCCACCGCACGCCCGCTGGCACCGACGATCAGCCCGGAGTCGAACATCGACTCGATCATCCCGGGTCCGGCCCCCGTCAGCCGTTCCACCAGATGCTCCCGCACGGTGGCCCACGTCCCGCCGTGCGGCAGCCGGACCCGCACGGGGTCGACCCCGTCGCGCTGGGGGAGCGGGGCGGGCGGAGGTGGCGTACGGCGTCTCATCGGGGTCAAGGGTACGAGGCGGAAACCGGTGGGCCGGCGGCCGTGCGGGGGGGCAGGATGTCGATCATGCCGTATCTCAACAGCCCGGTCGTGCCGGCCGGCACCCTCGCCCGTGTCCCCCAGCCCAGCCTTCCCACCGGCGACGGGCTGCTGCTGCGCCCCTGGCAGGCGAGGGACGCGCCCGCCGTGTACGCCGCCTTCCAGGACCCGCTGATGCACCAGTGGCACATCAGGTCCGCCGACTCCGAGGAGGAGGTCGCCGGCTGGATCGCGCAGTGGCAGAGCTGCTGGAAGGAAGAGCGCCAGGCCCAGTGGGCCGTCGTGGACGCGGACACCGGCGAACTGCTCGGCCGGGTCGCGCTGCGCGAGATCCTGCTCGCCGACGGCTGCGCCGAGGTCGCGTACTGGACGGTGGCACGCGCGCGTGGCCGGGGTGTCGCGGTCCGGTCCACCGCCACGCTGTCCCGCTGGGCGTTCGAGGAGATCGGTCTGCACCGCCTCGAACTCTCGCACGCCACCGCCAACGAGGCTTCCTGCCGCGTGGCCGTCAAGGCCGGTTTCGCCGCCGAGGGCACCAAGCGCAGCGCCCTGCTCCATGCCGACGGCTGGCACGACATGCATCTGCACGCGCGCGTGCGGGGCGACTGAGCGCGGCGCGCGATCAAGGGCGAGACGCGATACATCGTGTGCATTGACCATCGCGAGTAGAACGCGATATGTTCGTGTGCGGATATTCGGGAGCGAGGTGATCGTCGTGGCCATGAAGCGTCGCAAGCTCGGCAACCCGCTGGCGCTCGCGGTGCTGGCGACCCTCTGGCAGAAGCCCATGCACCCGTACGAGATCGCCCAGACCCTGCGCCGGCAGGGCAAGGACACCAGCACGAAGATCAACTACGGCTCGCTCTACACGGTCGTGCAGAACCTGGAGAAGCACGGCTTCGTCGAGGTGACCGACGTGGAGCGGCAGGGCAACCGCCCCGAGCGCACGGTGTACGGGCTGACCGACGCCGGGCGCGAGGAGCTGACCGAGTGGCTGTCGGACCTCATCGCCGTCCCGGTGAAGGAGTACCCGATCTTCGAAACCGCCCTCTCGCTCATGGGTGCGCTGCACCCCGACGAGGTGGTGCGGCTTCTCGAGGAGCGGCTCAGTGCTCTGGAGATCCAGGTGGCGAGCGGGCGGGGAGCGCTGGAGAAGCTGTACGAGACGCTGCCGCGGCTCTTCCTCGTCGAGACCGAGTACCAACTGCACATGACCGAGGCGCAGGCCGAGTGGGTCCGCGGCTTCCTGGCCGAGATCAAGGAGGGCACGCTGCCGAGGATCGACGAGTGGCGGCACTACCACGAAACCGGGGAGCTGCCACCGGATCTCACCGCGACCACCTGAGAGAACACGACCCCGGCGAGGCTGTTGCAGCAGCTCCGCCGGGGTCTCGAACCCCGAAACGGATCCGCCGTGCGGCGGCTCCGGGCGATCGAGGTGCGGCACACCCAGGATAGCCCGGCGCTCTTCACGTGGATCTTCCGTCACTCACACACGCAGGAGAGCTGCCGTCATGAACACCCGTGCGCCCGCAGTGGAGGCGCGCCGGCTCGTCAAGAGCTATCCCGGTGACGTCACCGCACTGAACGGCATGGACATCACCGTGGCACCGGGCACCGTCTTCGGACTCCTCGGCCCGAACGGCGCCGGCAAGTCCACCACCGTCAAGATCCTCACCACCCTGGCCCGCCCCGACTCCGGCACCGCGACCGTCGCCGGGCACGACGTGCTGCGCCACCCCGACCGGGTGCGCCGCGCGATCGGCGTGGTCGCCCAGCAGTCCGGCGCCGACCCGGTCGCGACGGGCCGGGAGAACCTCCAACTCCAAGGACGCCTCTACGGATTGAGCGGTACGGCGCTGAGCCGCCGGGTGGACGAGCTGCTGGAGCGGTTCAGCCTCGCCGACGCCGCCCGCCGGCCGGTCAAGGGCTACTCGGGCGGCATGCGGCGCCGCCTCGACGTCGCTCTCGGGCTGGTGCACCGGCCCGAGGTGCTCTTCCTGGACGAGCCGACCACCGGTCTCGACCCGGAGGCGCGCACCGCGATGTGGCAGGAGATCGGCCGGCTGGCCGGCGAGGAGGGACTGACCATCCTGCTCACCACGCACTATCTGGAGGAGGCCGACCGGCTCGCCGAGCGCATCGCGATCGTCGACCGCGGCCGGATCGTGGTCGAGGGCACCCCGGACGCCCTCAAGGGCGAACTGCGCGGCGACGCCGTCCACCTGGAGCTGGGCGAGCCGGTCGGCGAGGCCGGCCGGACCCTGCTCACCGGCGCCCTGACCGCGCTGCCCGGGGTGCACGAGGCGCTGTGCGAGGGGCGCCGGATCAGCGTCCGCGCCGACGACGCAGCGGCCACGGTGCCCGCCCTGCTGGCCGCGCTGGACCGGGCCGGGGTCACCGTCTCCTCGGCCACCGTCGCGCGGCCCTCGCTGGACGACGTCTATCTGCGCCACGCGGGCCGCAGGTACGCGGAGGCGGAGGCCGAGACCGGTGCCGTGCTCGCCGGAGGTGTGCGATGAGCGTCGCCCTCACCCAGACCTGGTACATGACACAGCGTCAGCTACGGGTGTTCGCCCGGCAGCCCGCCTACGCGGTCATCACCCTGATCCAGCCGGTGATCTGGCTGTTCCTGTTCGGCAACCTGTTCAAGAAGGTCGTCGAACTGGGCGGCTTCGGCACCACCTCGTACCTGGACTACCTGGTGCCGGGCGTGGTGGTGATGAGCGCGCTCAGCTCCAACATGTGGGCCGGGATGGCCACCCTGGAGGAGATCCAGCGCGGCACTCTCGACCGCTTCCTGACCACCCCGGTCAGCCGGGCCGCGCTGATGAACGGCAACGTCGTCAACAACGGCCTGGTCACGGCGTTCCAGTCGGTGGTCATCGTGCTGCTCGGCCTGCTCGGCGGCGCGGACTACCCCGGCGGCGTCGCCGGCATCGCGATCCTCGTGCTGGCCGCCGTCCTGCTCGGCACGGTCTTCGGGGCCTTGTCCAACGCGCTCGGGATGCTCGTACGCGAACGCGAGTCGATCATCGGCATCAACACCTTCCTGCTGCTGCCGCTGACCTTCCTGTCCAGCGCCTTCATGGCACCCTCGCAGATGCCCGGCTGGATGCGGCACATCGCCGACTTCAACCCGCTCAACTGGGCCATGGTGGCGGGCCGTTCCGCGCTGGCCGAGCATCCCGAGTGGGGCGACGTCCTCGGTCGCGGGGGCGCGCTGCTCGCGCTGGCGATCGCGGCGGTGTGGCTGTCCATCCGCACCTTCCGCTCCTACCAGCGGTCGGTGTGAACGCGTACGCCGTGCCCGGTGTGAAGATGTAGGACATGCCGTCCTACGACCTCGCGAACCGGCTCGTCGTCGGTGTCGCCTCCAGCGCCCTGTTCGACCTGCGGGAGTCGGACGCCGTCTTCCGCGAGCAGGGCGAGGAGGCCTACCGGGCCCACCAGGAGGAGAACGTGGACAACACGCTCCGCCCCGGGGTCGCGTTCGCGTTCATCCGCAGGCTGCTGTCGCTGAACGACCTCGGCGAGCCGGGAGACCCGCTCGTCGAGGTCATCATCCTCTCCCGCAACGACCCCGACACCGGCCTGAGGGTCATGCGCTCGATCGAGGCCCATGAACTGCCGGTCAGCCGGGCCGTGTTCATGCAGGGCCGGTCGCCGTACGCGTTCATGACCGCGCTGAACATGTCCCTGTTCCTGTCCGCCAACGGCGACGACGTACGCGAGGCGGTCGCGGCCGGCCTGCCGGCCGGGCATGTGCTCGGATCCTCGTACGCGGACGACCCGGACGACCCGGAACTGCGGATCGCGTTCGACTTCGACGGGGTGCTCGCCAGTGATGCCGCCGAGCAGGTGTACCAGTCCGGCGGCCTGGAGGAGTTCCGCGCGCACGAGACCCGCAACGCGGCGACCCCGCACGACCCGGGGCCGCTGCGGGACTTCCTCGCCGGTGTGAACCGGATACAGCGCCGGGAGGAGGAACGGCGCAGGACCGACCCGGACCACCCGAGCCGGATCCACGTCTCCATCGTGACCGCGCGGGCCGCACCGGCCCACGAGCGGGCCGTGCGAAGCCTGAAGCAGTGGGGCGTGACCGTCAACGGCGCCTTCTTCCTCGGCGGCATCGACAAGAGCGCGGTCATGACCGTACTCAGACCGCACATCTTCTTCGACGACCAGGTGACACACCTGGAGAGCACGTCCCGGACCACGCCGAGCGTGCACATCCCGTTCGGCAGGATCAACGAGACCTGAGCGCGGGGGCCGCGCTCAGGCCGCCGCCGCGCCGCTCTCCTGCTCGGCCTCGATACGGGCGTTCCACTCCCGCTTGGAGGCCTGCCAGCCGTCCTCGTTGTGGCCCAGGCGCCAGTAGCCGGAGATCGACAGGTCCTCGCGCGGGATGTTCAGCTCGACCCGCAGCAGCCGGCGCAGTTCCTTCACGAAGCCCGCCTCGCCGTGCACGAACGCGTGCACCCGGCCCTCGGGGAACTCAAGGGCGCGTACGGCCTCCACCAGTGCCTCGCCGACCGGCCGGTCCCCACGGTGCAGCCAGACGACCGCCACATCGGAGTCGATCTTCTGCTCCTCCTCGGGGCCGGACACCTCCACGAAGGCATGGGCGCGGGCGTCGGCGGGCAGCGCCTCCAGGGACCGTGCGATCGCGGGCAGCGCGCTCTCGTCACCGGCGAACAGATGCCAGTCGGCCGCGGGGTCGGGGGCGTAGGCACCGCCGGGGCCGATGAAGCGCACGGCCTCACCCGGCCGCACCCGGCATGCCCACGGGCCGGCCAGGCCCTCGTCGCCGTGGACGACGAAGTCCAGGGCCAGCTCGCGGAGTTCGGGATTGAAGGCGCGCACGGTGTAGGTCCGGGTCACCGGCCACTGCTCCCGCGGGAACTCCGCGCGGATCCGCTCCAGGTCGAAGGGTTCCGGGTAGGTCACGCCCTCGGGGCCGAAGAGCAGCTTCACATAGTGGTCGGTGCAGGTGTCCGCCTCGAAGTCGGCAAGACCCTCGCCGCCGAGCACCACACGCTGCATGTGCGGGGTCAGCCGCTCGGTGCGGACCACGTGGGCGGTGCGGGGCTTGCGCGGCTTTCGTACCGGACTCTCTGCCATCACGACCTCCTGCAAGATGGTTAGGTTTACCTAAGTTAGCATCTCGCCCTGCGGTCACACCTCTTTCCCGGACACCCGCGGGGAGCCCTTTGCCGGAATATTCCGGTCAGACTCCGGCCGACCGCGCGGCGAGTGTGGCCAGCAGCCGCTGCAGGGAGCCGCCGAGCCCCCACCGCTCGGCCAACTGCTCCAGGGCCGCCGGGTCCCGCGGCGCCCGCGGCACGGCCGTGTCGACGTCCGGCAGCGGTACGTCGTCCGCCACCCGCACCACCTTCGGCGCGACCGCGACATACGGGCCCGCCTCGGTGAGCCGCTTACGCTGCGACGGCGTCAGCTTCGCCCCCGGTTCGTCGACCGCCGCCATGATCCCGGCCAGGTCACCGAACTCTGCCAGCAGCTTGGCGGCCGTCTTCTCGCCGATGCCGGCCACGCCGGGCAGGCCGTCGCTCGGGTCGCCGCGCAGCAGCGCCAGATCCGCGTACCCCCGCCCGTCGACGCCATACTTCTCGCGCAGCACCGCCTCGTCGGTCAGCTGCAGGGTGCCGACGCCCTTGAGCGGATACAGCACCCGGATCCCGCGCGCGTCGTCCACCAGCTGGTACAGATCGCGGTCGCCGGTGACGATGTCCACCGGGCCGTCGGCGCGCGCGGTGAACGTGCCGATCACGTCGTCCGCCTCGTACCCCGCGACGCCGACCCGGGCGATGCCGAGCGCGTCCAGCACCTCCTCGATGACCGGCACCTGCGGAGAGAGGGTGTCCGGCACCACCTCGACATCCGGCGCGTCCTCGTGCTCCTCGGCGACGCGGTGCGCCTTGTAGGTGGGGATGAGGTCCACCCGCCACTGCGGCCGCCAGTCGGCGTCCATGCACGCCACCAGGTGCTGCGGACGGTGGTCCCTGACCAGCCGGTCGATGAAGTCCAGCAGTCCGCGCACGGCGTTCACGGGCGTGCCGTCCGGCGCCTTCACGGAGTCCGGGACGCCGAAATAGGCGCGGAAGTACAGCGATGCGGTGTCGAGCAGCATGAGTCGTCCGGTCACGCTCGCATCATGCCGTACGGCACCGACAGCCACCCGGTCGGCGAGCTCTCCGGGAGGGTCCCTCGCGGTGTCTTCGGTACTTCAGGCGCGCTGCACCGGGTACGGCAAGGATCCGGCCAACCACGGTCCGTGACGACCCTTGGCCCCGACTCGAGCCCCCGCCGCTGCTGGTCGGCGTATTCGCCCCCGCTCCGGAGGCCGCCCGGAGCCGGCCCGAGGCCCCGTCACGCTGGCGCGAACCGTGAGGGTGGCGGCTCGGCGGCATGTCGGGTATGTGACAGCCGCGTGAAACGGTTTGCCGAACATGCGTAGGGTGCAGAGAAGTCATCAGAAGAGGTGTGTCCCGACCCGGGCACCCGGACAGCGGCACGACGAGCGAGGGAGGGAGCCGGAGCGATGGGCGACCACAAAGAGCAGCCCGTGCGGGTGGGCGCGGCCGTGCGGCGGCGTCGTCGTGCCCTGGAACTGACCCTCGCCGTCGTGGCCGAGCGCAGCGGTCTGTCGGTGCCCTTCCTCAGCCAGGTCGAGAACGACCGGGCCCGCCCCAGCCGCAGCTCGCTGGAGAAGCTCGCCGACGCCCTGCGCACCACGGCCGTCGAACTCCTCGCCGCCGCCGACCCGGCCGCCAGCGTGGACGTCGTCCGCGCCGACCAGGTCGCCGAGGGCGACTTCCACCCCCGGACCCGCTCCCTGGTGCGCGGCCACCATCAGCTGCACGCCTCCGAGTTCACCGGCGACCATGACGCCGGCCGCGAGTTCCAGCACCGCAACGACGAGCTGATGTACGTCGCCGACGGCGCGGTGGAGATAGAGGCCGAGGGGCGCGCGTATCGCCTCGGGCGAGGCGACACGCTCTATCTGACCGGTGGGGTACGTCATCGCTGGCGGGCGACGGTGCCGGACACCCGGGTGATCGTGGTGGCGGTCGCCGAGCACATCGAGGCCGTTCAGGACCGGTCCCGGTAGTGCGGGTCGTCTCGCTGGTCCCGTCCCTCACCGAGGCGGTGGCCGGGACGCTGCCCGGGGTGCTGGCCGGGGCCACGGACTGGTGTACCCACCCGGCCGACCTGGAGGTCACCCGGATCGGCGGGACGAAGAACCCCAAGCTCGACCGCATCCTCGCCCTCGACCCCGACCTGGTGATCGCCAACGAGGAGGAGAACCGCGCCCCGGACCTCGACGCTCTGCGCGCCGCAGGCCTCGCTGTGCTGGTCACCGAGGTGCGCAACGTGCCGCAGGCCTTCGCCGAGCTGGACCGGGTGCTCACCGCGTGCGGTGCCGAGGGGCGGCCCCGCTGGCTGGAGGAGGCGGAGGCGGCCTGGGAGGCGTTGCCGGAGCCGGTCGAGCGCAGGACCGCGGTCGTACCGATCTGGCGCCGGCCCTGGATGGTCCTCGGCCGGGACACGTTCGCCGGCGATGTCCTGGCCCGGCTCGGTGTGGACCACCTGTACGCCGGTCACCCCGACCGTTACCCCCGCGTCCCGCTGGACGAGCTGTGCGCCGCGGCCCCGGAGCTGGTGGTGCTGCCCGACGAGCCCTACCGCTTCACCGCCGAGGACGGCCCGGAGGCCTTTCCCGGCCTGCCCTGCGCCCTGGTCAGCGGGCGGCACCTGACCTGGTACGGACCGTCTCTGTCCGAGGCGCCACGGGTGCTGTCCGAGGCGCTGCGAGCAGCTCGCCGCTGAGCAGGCCGCGTACGGTGCCGGCGGCGGCCGCCAGCCAGGCTGCGGCGAGCAGGGCGTACAGGGCGACGGCCAGCGCGTCGTAGGCCACGAGACCGGTGTGCCGGGCGAGCGCCATCGCGCCGGTGACACACGTGCCCACCGGGAAGGTGAAGGCCCACCAGCTCATCGCGAACCCCATGCCCCGCCGGCGGGCCCGCACCACGTGCGCGGTCGCCAGCGCCAGCCACAGCAGCGCGAACCCCATGACCGGCACGCCGTAGAGGACGGCGAAGACGGCGAGGCCGCGGTCGTACAGGGGCGGTACGACCCCGGGTGCCGCGTCCGCGATCTTGCCGACCGCGGTGGTGGACTGCCCGAGCGGGCCGAGGACCAGGAACAGGGTCGGGGTGAGCGCGAGCGGCAGCGGGCCGGTGACCAGCCGGGCGAAGACGAGGGACAGCATCAGCAGCGTCGCGAGCAGGCTCAGCCCGAACAGGGCGAGGCTGGCCAGCAGCAGGGTCTCCCGGGGCTGGCCCGCCGGCAGATGCGGTACCAGCAGCGGGCCGAGCGCGGCCGACACCATGGGTGCGACCAGGGGCAGCAGCCAGGCCGGGGTGGCCTGGGCGGGCTGGACGCGGTGTCGTACGGCCATCAGGTACGGCAGGGCGACGGCGGCCGCGAGCCCGACGGCCGTACCCGCGCTGAACAGTACGGAGTCCAGGGCGACGGCCGTGCCGGTGCCGACCACCTCCTGCCCCGCCGTCACGGCACCGCCGCCGACCGCCAGCAGGGCCATCGACAGACAGCCGTAGAAGGGGGCCATGGCCGGATCCAGGAGATGGGCGCGGGCCTGGTCGCGATGGCGGGTCCAGTGCACGGCCCGGGCCGTCAGCAGGGCCACCAGCATGATCAGGGACAGCGCCCAGGCCCCGGCGAAGACGTCGCGCAGAGCTGCCGCGGGTGCGGGCAGCGCGACACCGGCCGAGCCGAGGATGGCGGTGCCCATGACGGCGGAGTACCAGTTGGGGCCCAGGTGCCGGACCCGGCGGCACGTGGGACAGCGGCGGTGGACAAGGGCTGGGCTGCGGTGACCATGGCTTCACCGTGCCGCTCCCGCCTCGGCCTGACCAGGGAGTTCCCTTCTATCAGGGCATAAGCTGGTCTTATGAGTGACGTGGAGGGGCGGCAGGAGCACACGGCATCACTGGCACACCGGGTGCCTGACCTGGCGGCGCTGGAGCTGCTGCTGGCGGTGGCGCGGCTGGGCAGTCTCGGGGCGGCGGCGCGTGAGATCGGCATCACCCAGCCCGCCGCCAGCAGCCGGATCCGCTCCATGGAGCGGCAACTGGGCGTGGCCCTCGTCGACCGTTCGCCCCGCGGCTCCCGGCTCACGGACGCGGGCGCCCTGGTGACGGACTGGGCCCGCCGGGTCGTGGAGGCGGCCGCGGCCTTCGACGCGGGTGCGCGGGCGCTGCGGGACCGGCGGGACTCGCGCCTCCGGGTCGCGGCGAGCATGACCATCGCCGAGTACCTGCTCCCGGGCTGGCTCCTCGCGCTGCACGCCGGGCGGCCCGACACGGCCGTGTCGCTGCTCGCGGGCAACTCGGCGAAGGTGGCGGAACTCCTGCTGGCCGGGGAGGCGGACCTCGGGTTCGTGGAGGGCCTGTCCGTCCCCACGGGTCTGGACTCCGCCGTCATCGCCCGTGACCGGCTGATCGTCGTCGCCGCGCCCGGCCATCCCTGGGCCCGCCGCCGGCGCCCGGTGACGGCGCAGGAGCTGGCGGGCACCCCGCTGATCCTCCGCGAGCGCGGCTCCGGCACCCGGCAGGTCCTGGACGCGGCGCTCGGCGGCCTCGCCCGCCCGCTGATCGAGCTGTCCTCCACCACGGCGGTCAAGGCATCGGCGGTCAGCGGCGCGGGGCCCTCGGTGCTCAGCGAGCTGGCCGTGGGGGAGGAGCTGGCGATGCGCCGCCTGGTCAGCATCCCGGTGGAGGGCGTGTCCCTGCACCGCGAGCTGCGAGCGGTCTGGCCGACCGGACACCGGCCCACCGGCCCGGCCCGGGAGTTGCTGTCGCTGACGCGGGGGTGACGGGCGCGGCTCGGCCGGGGCCGGGGTCGCTCGCCCTGAACGAACCCGGAACCGCCGGACTGTGACTCAGGAAGCGGCTGTCACCAGCGCCGACATCACCCGCAGGTCCTCGCCCATCTCGGGGTGCCACTGCACGCCCAGGGCCCAGCCCCGGTCCGCCGGCAGTTCGACCGCCTCCACCGTGCCGTCCGCCGCGTAGGCCGACGGCACCAGTCCCGCGCCGAGCCGGTCCACGGCCTGGTGGTGGTAGGTGGGCACGGTCGTCTCCTCCGGGGCGATCCCGGCGTACAGGGTCCCCGGTACCGGCTTCACCGGGTGGCCGCCGAACACGCCGACCACCTCCGCGTGTCCCTCCAGGTGCTGGACCAGCGTGCCGCCGAGCGCCACGTTCAGCAGCTGCATGCCCCGGCAGATGCCCAGCACCGGCGTTCCGGCGTTCAGCGCGGCCTCGATCAGGGCGAGTTCCCAGGCGTCGCGGGCCGGAGCGGGCGGCCCGGTACGGGGCTCGCGCTCGGCGCCGTACCGGGCCGGGTCCACGTCCGGGCCGCCCGCGATCACCAGTCCGTCCAGCCGGGCCACCGTCTCCGCCGCGCCCTCGGGTGTGTCCGGCGGCAGCATCGCAGCCAGCCCGCCGGCCCGCTGCACCAGCCGTGGATAGCCCGCCGGCAGCAGAGCCGCGTCCAGCTCCCACACGCCCCAGCGCGCGCCGGACTCCAGATAGGTGCTGATGCCGATCAGCGGTCGTGCCGTCATGCCGCCCTCCCCGGAAGCCAAAGGTTTACGTCCATACCTTTCCAGAACCGCCTTACGCCAGGAAGCCCCGCAGCAGCGCCGCCGTGCCCGCGCAGTGCTCCCGCATCATCTCCCGCGCGCCGTCCGCGTCCCCGTCCAGCACCGCCTCGACCAGTGCGGTGTGCTGGCGCTGCGAGTGCTCCAGGTTGCGCACCAGCAGCGGGATGCAGTCGAGCAGGTCGTTCACCGTGGCCCGGACCGCCGCGTACTGCGCGGTCAGGGAGGGGGACCCGCACAGCTCGGCGAGGGTCAGGTGGAGCAGGGTGTCCAGCCGGCGATAGTCCGCCAGCGGGGCGTCGTGCGTGCGGGCCAGCGCCTCGCGCAGCCGGTCCGCCTGCTCGTCCGTCAGCCCGTGCGCCGCGCACAGCCCGGCCGCACCCACCTCCAGCACCTCACGGAACCGCAGCACGTCCTCGATGTCGACCTCGGCGATCCGCCGCCGCAGCTCGTCCTCGCCGCCGGCGTCCGCGCGCGGCAGGACGAACGTTCCTCCGTAGCGCCCGCGCCGCGCCTCCACCAGCCCCTGGTCCGTGAGCACCTTCAGCACCTCGCGCAGCGTGACCCGGCTGATCCCGAGCCGTTCCGCCAGCTCCCGTTCGGCCGGCAGCCGTTCCCCGCCCGGCACCAGCCCGAGCCGCACGACCTGGAGGATCTGCTCCAGCGCCTCCTCGAAGCCGTTGCCCGCCCGCACCGGCCGCAGCACCGGAGCGAGCCGGTCGACGACTCCCGGCGTATGCGCCCCCGGCCATTCCGTCTCCCGCGACATCCGCCGTACCCCCTTCCCAAGCAATGGTCCTGAGCAATACCTTATGGCTCCCGGCCCGGCCGAAAAAGCGCGAAGGCGCCGAAGGAGGCTCTCCCGTGGCAGACCGCACACCCCCGCTCGGCGTCGAGGAACTGCACGCCCTCGTCGCGAGCGGTGAGATCGACACTGTCGTCCTGGCCTTCCCCGACATGCAAGGGCGGCTGCAGGGCAAGCGGTTCGCCGCCCGGTTCTTCCTCGACGAAGTGCTGCGGCACGGCACCGAGGGCTGCAACTACCTCCTGGCCGTCGACACCGAGATGAACACCGTCGACGGCTACGCCATGTCCTCCTGGGACCGCGGCTACGGCGACTTCGCCATGCGCCCCGACCTCGCCACCCTGCGCCGCATCCCCTGGCATCCCGGCACCGCGCTGCTCGTCGCCGACCTCGCCTGGAACGACGGCTCCCCGGTCGTCGCCGCGCCCCGCCAGATCCTGCGCCGCCAGCTGGAGCGGCTCGCCGAACTCGGCTACACCGCCCAGGTCGGCAC
This sequence comes from Streptomyces sp. NPDC002076, assembly GCF_053593835.1. Classification (NCBI taxonomy): domain Bacteria; kingdom Bacillati; phylum Actinomycetota; class Actinomycetes; order Kitasatosporales; family Streptomycetaceae; genus Streptomyces; species Streptomyces sp. NPDC002076. The sequence continues at coordinate 24,851 of NZ_JBSFDI010000014.1, read as the reverse complement.
CGAGCTGGAGTTCATCGTCTTCAAGGACTCCTACGAACAGGCCTGGGACGCGGGCTACCGGGGCCTCACCCCGGCCAACCAGTACAACATCGACTACTCCATCCTCGGCACCGGCCGCATCGAGCCCCTGCTGCGCCGGCTGCGCAACGACATGGCCGGCGCCGGTCTCACCGTCGAGTCCGCCAAGGGCGAGTGCAACCCCGGCCAGCACGAGATCGCCTTCCGCTACGACGAGGCCCTCGTCACCTGCGACCAGCACGCGCTGTACAAGACCGGCGCCAAGGAGATCGCCGCCCAGGAGGGCGTCTCGATCACCTTCATGGCCAAGTACAACGAGCGCGAGGGCAACTCCTGCCACATCCACCTCTCCCTCGCCGACGCCGACGGCACCAACGCCATGGCCGACGGCGACGGAATGTCCGAGGTCATGCGGCACTTCCTCGCCGGACAGCTCGCCGCGCTGCGCGACTTCTCGCTCCTGTACGCCCCGAACATCAACTCCTACAAGCGGTTCCAGCCGGGCTCCTTCGCCCCCACCGCCGTCGCCTGGGGCCACGACAACCGCACCTGCGCCCTCCGCGTGGTCGGCCACGGCCGCTCCCTGCGCTTCGAGAACCGCCTCCCCGGCGGGGACGTGAACCCGTACCTCGCCGTCGCCGGTCTGGTCGCGGCCGGCCTGTACGGCATCGAGCAGCAGCTGGAGCTGCCCGAGCCGTGCCCGGGCAACGCCTACACCGCCGACTTCGAGCACGTGCCGACGACGCTCCGCGAGGCCGCCGAGCTGTGGGAGAACAGCCCCATCGCCAAGGCGGCCTTCGGCGACGAGGTCGTGGCGCACTACCGCAACATGGCGCGCGTCGAGCTGGAGGCCTTCGACGCCGCCGTCACCGACTGGGAGCTGCGCCGCTCCTTCGAACGCCTGTGACAACGCCGGTGAAAGGTCATCACGTGTCCGACCCGCACGAGCTGAAGGTCCTCAACCCCGCCACGGAAGAGGTCGTCGCCGCCGTCCCCGCCGCGAGCGAGGAGGACGTCGCCGCCGCCGTCGTACGGGCCGCACGCGCCCAGACGGGGTGGGCCGCCCTCGCCCCCGCCGACCGGGCCCGGCTGCTGCGCCGTTTCGCGGACGTGGTCGACGCCCACACCGAGGAACTCGCCCGGCTGGAGGTCCGCGAGGCCGGCCACACCCTCGGCAACGCCCGCTGGGAGGCCGGCAACGCCCGCGACCTGCTGCTGTACTCGGCCGGCGGCGCCGAACGCCTCCTCGGCAGGCAGATCCCGGTGCCCGGCGGCTGGAACGTCACCTTCCAGGAGCCCCTGGGTGTCGTGGGCGTGATCGCCCCCTGGAACTTCCCGATGCCGATCGCCGCCTGGGGCTCCTTCCCGGCGCTCGCGGCCGGCAACGCGGTCGTCCTCAAGCCCGCCGAGACCACCCCGCTCACCGCGCTCCGCCTCGCCGAACTCGCCCTGGAGGCGGGCCTGCCCGAGCACGTCTTCCAGGTGCTGCCGGGTTACGGCCACACCGCCGGACGTGCCCTCGTCGACCACCGGGACGTCGCCAAGATCGTGTTCACCGGGTCCACCCGCACCGGCCGCGAGGTCATGGAGCGCTGCGCGAAGCTGGTCAAGCCGGTCACCCTCGAACTCGGCGGCAAGAGCCCCAACATCGTCTTCGCCGACGCCGACCTCACCTGCGCCCTCGACCCCTTCTCCTTCCTGGACAACTCCGGCCAGGACTGCTGCGCCCGCACCCGCATCCTGGTCCAGGAGACGGTCCTCGACGAGGCCCGCGAGTTCCTCGCCGACGCCCTCGCCTCCGTCGTGGTGGGCGACCCCGCCGACGAGAAGACCCAGATGGGCCCGCTGATCTCCCGTCAGCAACTCGACCGCGTGCGGTCGTACGTCCCCGAGGACGCCCCCGCCCTGCGCGGCAGCACCCCCGACGGCCCCGGCTTCTGGTTCCCGCCGACCGTCCTCACCGGCGAGCGGCACGACGGCGCGGCGGCCCGCGAGGAGATCTTCGGGCCGGTCGCCGTCCTCCTCCCCTTCACCGACGAGGAGGACGCGATCCGCCTCGCCAACGACACCCCCTACGGCCTCTCCGGCTCCCTGTGGACCCGGGACCTCGGCCGCGCCCTGCGCGTCTCCCAGGCCGTCCGCGCGGGCAACCTGTCCGTCAACTCCCACTCCAGCGTCCGCTACTGGACCCCGTTCGGCGGCTTCAAGCAGTCCGGCCTCGGCCGGGAGCTGGGCCCCGACGCCCTGACCGCCTTCACCGAAACCAAGAACGTCTTCATCAGCACGGAGGGCCCCGCACAGTGACCGACAACAGTGTTTGCCGCCGCCTGGTCGGCCGTACCGCCGTCGTGACCGGAGCCGGCAGCGGCATCGGCCTCGCCACCGCCCGCCGGCTCGCCTCCGAGGGCGCCCACGTGGTCTGCGCGGACGTGGACGAGGCCCGCGGCAAGGCCGTCGCCGACGAGGTCGGCGGGCTCTTCGTGAAGACCGACGTCACCGACCCCGAGCAGGTCGAGGCGCTGTTCAAGGCGGCGTACGACACCTACGGCAGCGTCGACGTCGCCTTCAACAACGCCGGCATCTCCCCGCCCGACGACGACTCCATCCTGGAGACCGGCCTGGAGGCGTGGAAGCGGGTCCAGGAGGTCAACCTCACCTCCGTGTACCTGTGCTGCAAGGCCGCCATCCCCTACATGCGGCGCCAGGGCAAGGGTTCCATCATCAACACCGCGTCCTTCGTGGCACGGATGGGCGCGGCCACCTCCCAGATCTCGTACACGGCCTCCAAGGGCGGCGTGCTGGCCATGTCCCGCGAACTGGGTGTGCAGTTCGCCCGGGAGGGCATCCGGGTGAACGCCCTGTGCCCGGGCCCGGTCAACACCCCGCTGCTGCAGGAGCTGTTCGCGAAGGACCCGGAGCGGGCGGCCCGCCGCCTGGTGCACATCCCCGTCGGCCGGTTCGCCGAGGCCGAGGAGATCGCCGCCGCCGTCGCCTTCCTGGCCAGCGACGACTCCTCGTTCGTCAACGCCACCGACTTCCTGGTGGACGGCGGAATCGCGGGCGCGTACGTCACGCCCCTGTAGGCCGTCCGGTCAGAGGAAGGTCTGCCCCTCGCCCCGGTAGGTGGGCACGGTCGCTGTCACCTCGTCGCCCTCGACGAGGTGCAGCGCCTCGAACCGTTCGCACAACTCGCCCGCCTTGGCGTGCCGGAACCACACCCTGTCGCCGATGAGCAGATCGTCGGCGGGCGAGCCGAGCAGCGGGGTCTGCACCTCGCCGGGGCCCTCCTGGGGGTCGTACTTCAGGCCCTCGGGGAGGTACGGCACCGGCAGCCGGTCCGGGCCGGCGGCGCCGGAGGCCGGGTAGCCGCCGCCGAGCACGGTGACCACGCCGACTCCCGGGCGCCGTACGACGGGCTGGGCGAACAGGGCGGCCGGACGGCCGGTGAACGAGGTGTAGTTGTCGAAGAGCCGGGGCACGTACAGCCCCGAACCGGCCGCTATCTCGGTCACCGCGTCCTCGGCGGCGGTGTGCTGCACACTGCCCGTGCCGCCGCCGTTGACGAACTCCAGGTCCGGTACGACGGCCCGTACCGCGCGCACGACCGCGGCCCGCCGCTCGGCCAGCTCCCGGCGCGCCGCCGCCTGCATCAGCCGGATCGCCCGGGACCTCAGCGGCCGCCCGGCCACCGCGTCCCCGACGCCCGCGATGTGCCCCTCGTACGCCATGATCCCGACCAGCCGGAAGCCCGGGCGCTGGGCCACCGACCGGGCCAGGTCGGCGAGTTGGGCGGGGGAGCGCAGCGGAGAGCGCCGCGCCCCGACCCGGACCCGGCCGCCGAGCAGCTTCAGCGAGGTGTCCAGCTCCAGGCAGACTCGCACCACTTCTCGTCCGCCGTCGCGGGCGGCGTCGATGAGGTCGAGGTGCGCGGGATCGTCCACCATCACGGTCACCGCACCGGCGAGCTTGGGATCGGCGGCCAGTTCCGCGAAACCGCCGCGGTCGGCGGACGGATAGGCCAGCAGCACGTCGCCGAACCCGGAGCGGGCGAGCCACAGCGACTCGGCCAGGGTGAACGACATGATGCCCTGGAAGCCGTCCATCGCCAGGACGCGCTCCAGCAGGGCCCGGCAGCGAACCGACTTGCTGGCGACCCGGACCGGCTTGCCGGCGGCCCGGCGGACGAGATCGGCCGCGTTGGCATCGAAGGCGTCCAGGTCCACGATCGCGAGAGGGGCGTCGAGATGGGCGGTGGCCCGGTCGTAACGGGCCCGGTCGGCGGCGCGCGCAGTCATGACGGAAGCCTGCCAGACAGGATTACCGCAGGGTAGGGGGACGTTCCGGGCAGATGCCCCGGTGCTCCGGACTGGTTCTGGTTCCGGCCCGGACAACCCGTAGAGTGACGCGCACGTACGGCGGAACGCGCCCGGCCGCTTCACCTGAACCGGGATGCGGGTCCGGACGTACGGGTATGCGTGCCCGGGACGGAGCTTTGGCGCCGGGCGCGGCCGAGCAGCGCAGCGGCCCGCGTACGCGAGGACGGGCCCGGGCACGAGGAAACGGGGGGTGCATGAGCACGGAAGCGCGCCACGCCCCCATCCCGCCGCGCCCCGCGGTCCCGCCCCGCCCGTCCACCCCGCCGGACGACCCCGACGACGAGCCGTCGGTCTTCACCCCGCGCGCCACTCGCCCGGCTACCGGGGGCGCGGCAGGCGAGGAGGGCGCTTCTTCGGGGGCCGCCCCGGTCGAGGGCAGGCCGTCGGCCGGGGGCCATGTGCGTGAGGGCCGGTCTTCGGTGGGGTCAGCCGGAGGCGAAGGCCGGGTTTCGGGCGGGGGCTTCATGGGCGATGGCCGGTCCTTGGCGGGGACCACCAGAGGCGATGCCCGGGCGTCGGCGGCTGGGCTCACGGGCAGGGCCTCTGCTTCGGGCACAGGGGAGTCGGCCCGAGGGGCTGCGGGCACGGGCTCGCCTTCTGCCGCGGGCTCTGCGGGGAGCGGCTCCCGCTCCGCCGGGCCGTCCGCGGGCAACGGCGCGCCTGTTGTCGGGCGGCCTGCCGCCAGTGACTCGCGTTCCGTCGGGCGGCCTGCCGCCAGTGACTCGCGGCGCGCCGCCGACGGCTCGCCGTCCGGTGAGGCCGCGGCAGCAGAGGGCCGGCCGTTCCCCGAAGACCCTGGTCCAAGTGCCGGGCAAGGGCGTCGGCCCGTGGGGCCGCGTCCCGTCGTGCCCGCGGCCGGGGCACCGGTGAGCCCGCCTCCGCCGCCGGCCTCGGCCAGGTTCCCCGACGCGCCGCCGAGCACAGGGCGCGATGCGCACCGCCCCGGACGGGAGTCCCGGCGGCCGGGCGCCCCGGTCGAGACCCCCACGGAGACGACGGCCAGGCTCCGCCCGGTCACCGCGTCGGGGACGGCCCCGCGCCGCCCGGTCACCCCCTCGGAGACGACGGCCCGGCTCCGCCCGGTCACCGACGCCCCGAACGCGCCGCGCCCCGCCGCCGCGCCCGGCCGGTCCTCCGGCGGGTCGGGCGGAGAACGCCGTACCGCCTCCGCGTCCCCCTCCACGGTGTCCGCCGGGCGCCCGGAGACGGGCGCCTGGAGCCCCATGGCGCCGGCGTATCCCGTCGGCCCGCCACCGCCCGTGTCGTCGCCGGACCCGGCGCTGTCCTGGAGCTCTCCGGCCGCGCGGCCCGTCATGGCGGCCGGGGACAGCGAGCCGTTCGGCGGGCGGACATGGCACCGCATCGGCCCTCGTACCGCCGCCGCTGCCGCCTGTCTCGTGCTCGGTCTCGGGCTCATCGGCGGTGCCGTGACCGGGAGTTGGCTCACCGACGACGGCGGGGACGACGCCTCCGGCGACCACTTCGCCACCGCCGGGGCGCTCTGGCACGACATGCCCGTGGACCAGCTGTTCCCGCCCACCGTCCAGGGCACCGGCGCCGGACCCGGCGGCGCCGACCGCGCCTGGACCAGGATCGCCGTGGCCCCGGACACCGGCTGCGCGCACGCCTTCGACCCGCTGCTGGCCAAGGTGCTCGCCCCGGTCGGCTGCCGGCGCCTGCTGCGCGCCACCTACACCGACGCCACCCAGAGCTATGTCACCACCGTCGGCCTGCTGTTCACCAAGGCCGACCCGGCCGGCATGTCCGCGCTCGCCCACCAGTTCCGCGCCGAGCGCCTGGACCGGCGTGCCGACCTGATGCCCCGGCCGTACGCGGCCAAGGGCACCGCCGCGGCCGGCTTCGGCGACAAGCAGCGGGCCTCCTGGACCATCTCCGTCCTCACGGACGCCCCCGTCGTCGCCTACGCCGTCTCCGGCTGGGCCGACGGCCGCAGCGCCGACGTGCCCCAGCCCGCCGCCGACGCCGTCAGCGCCGGCGCCACCACCGCACCGGCCCAGGCCGGACTCGGCAACGAGGCCCAGGGCCTGGCCGACCGCATCGAACGGCGCCTGCGCCAGAGCATCGGCACGGCCACGGAGAAACCTTCATGAGGCGATCGAGGCAGTCGATACGCGGCCGCCACCGTGTGGAACCCGCCGGCGCGGCGCTGAGCCTGCTGCTCGCCGGCGCCCTCGCCCTGGCGCCGGCCACCACGGCCCACGCCGACGGCATCCGCGCCCAGCAGTGGGGCCTGTCCGCGCTGCACCTGGACGAGGCCTGGCGGACCACCAAGGGCCGGGGCGTCACCGTCGCCGTCCTGGACACCGGCGTCGAGGCCGACCATCCGGACCTCGCCGGCAACGTCCTGCCCGCCAAGGACATGATCGGCTTCGGGGCCAGGCAGGGCGACCGCGACTGGGCCCGGCACGGCACCGCCATGGCCGGCATCATCGCCGGGCACGGCCACGGCCCCGGCGACGGCGCCGGTGTCATGGGCGTCGCTCCGGAGGCGAAGATCCTGCCCGTGCGGGTGATCCTGGAGGACGGCGACCCCGCCCGCGCCAAGGCCCGTACCAGCCGCGGCAACGCCCTTGCCGAGGGCATCCGCTGGGCCGCCGACCACGGCGCCGACGTCATCAACCTCTCCCTCGGTGACGACTCGAACTCCGCGCACCCCGAGCCCAGCGAGGACGAGGCCGTGCAGTACGCCCTGAAGAAAGGCGTGGTGGTCGTCGCCTCCGCGGGCAACGGCGGGGACAAGGGCGACCATGTCTCCTACCCGGCCGCCTACCCGGGCGTCATAGCCGCGACCGCGGTGGACCGCTACGGCACCCGCGCCTCCTTCTCGACCCGCCGCTGGTACGCCGCGGTCAGCGCGCCCGGCGTGGACGTGGTGATCGCCGACCCCGACCACAAGTACTACGAGGGCTGGGGAACCTCGGCCGCCTCCGCCTTCGTCTCCGGCGCCGCGGCCCTGGTCAAGGCCGCCCACCCCGAACTGACCCCGGCCCAGATCAAGAAGCTCCTGGAGGACACGGCCCGGGACGCGCCGGTCGGCGGCCGGGACGACTCCCGGGGCTTCGGCATGATCGACCCGGCGGCGGCACTGCGGGCTGCCGAGCGGCTCCGGCCGCAGAGCCTGCGCGCGGTGTCGTACGGGAAGAAGTACTTCGGCACAGGTCCGGACGCCCCCAGGGCCACGTCCTCGACCGCCGACTGGGCGGGCCCCCTGGCGGGCGGTACCGGCGGGGTCCTGCTGGTGGCGGGCGTGGTGCTGTGGCGGGGGCGCAGGCAGCGGCTCTGAGGCGCACCCCGATCACTTGGCACCGGGAGCCGGATCACTCACCGGCGAACGCCGACACCGCCGCCTTCGCCGCCGCCTCCACCAGCGTGATGCCCTTCGCCTGTGTCCGCGTGCCCTTCGACAGCACCGCCACCAGATAGTCGGTGCCGTCCACCGTGATCCGTCCGATGCTGTTGACGTCCCACAGCCCCGTCGTGCTGCGCGCCAGCCAACCGTTCTTCAACGCCGAGGAGTTGCCCTCCGCGGCGGCCGACACCCCCCACCGCTGGTCCGCCTCGACCGACTTCATCAGCTCCTGCACATAGGTCCGGGAGGCCGCGCTCAGCCTGGAGTCCTCGCCGAACACCTGCTGGAGCAGGACGAGTTGGTCCGCAGCCGTGGTCTGCGTCAGCCCCCACAGCTCACCCTCGCCGCCAAAGGTCGCGGTCAGCCCGAAGCGCTTGTTCGCCGCGTCCAGGCCGTCCGCTCGCCCGATGGTGTGCCACAGCACCGTGGCGGAGGCGTTGTCGCTGTTCTCGATCATCTTCGTGGCGTACGCCTGCTCGGCCGCCGTCAGCCGCCGGCCCGCGTCCTGCGCCTGGAGCAGCAGCGCGGCCAGGATGTCGACCTTCACGATGCTCGCCGTGTCGAAGGCCGCGTCGCCGTACGCGGCGCTCTCCCCGGAGTCCACCGCCAGCACCGCCGCCGACACCTGCGCGCCCGACGGCACACTCACCGCCGTCAGCGCCTTGCCCAGCAGCGCTTTCCGGTCCACCGCCGGCTCCGTCACGGGCTCCACCGAGGCCTCCTCGCCCGCCCCGGCCGAGGAGGAGGCCGAGGGCGTCGCCGCCGACGATACGGCCGCCGTGCCCGGATGCGCCCGCGCCTTCACATAGGCCGTGCCGCCGGCCGTCACCCCGCCCACGGCGACTGCGGCGAGAGCGGTGTACAGAAGGGGACGGCACCGGGACGGGCGCGCACGACGGCGGCGGGCTCTGGGGGACTCCATGGCCGCGATGCTCGGGCCGGCGACTGTGCACCGCGTTGGACGGACATGAGACGGGGCTCAGGGAAGGCTGAGAGCCCTGTGAAGGCTCCCGTGCAGCGGTCCGGCGAGGTGCCTATAGGGTCGGTGACCGTGGCGAACAAGAACATTCCCGACCCCGGCTTCTCCGACGACGACGGCTCCGCCGACCCCCGGCTGAGTGCCGCGCTCGCCGCCTGGGCCGAGGACCGCGGCGCCCTCGGGCCCGTCCTGGAGGCGCTCAAGGGCGCCCGCCTGCTGGTCCCGGTGGTCGCCGTGCTGGGCGAGGCCGAGGTGGATGAGAACGGGCTGCGTCGCGAGAAGACCAGCGACATGGCCGTACCCACCCTGAAGGCCGGCGACCGCACCGCCCTGCCCGCCTTCACCTCCACCGACTCCCTCGCCCGCTGGGATCCCGCGGCCCGCCCGGTCGCCGTACCCCTGCACCAAGCGCTCCAGGCCGCCGCCCACGAGAAGGCCGACACGGTCGTGCTGGACCTCGCGGGGCCCGTGCCCTTCGAGCTGACCGGCCCGGCGCTGCTCGCCCTCGCCGAGGGCCGCACCAGCACCGACCCGCTCGCCGACCCGGCCGTCGTCGAGGCCGTCCGTACGGCCGTGGCGGCGGAGCCCGCCGTGCTGCGCGCCCACCTCGGGCCGGGGCAGGCCGACGGCACCCTTGCCCTGGTCCTCGACCCGGCCGCCCCGCCCGCCGAGGCCGCTCGCGCGGTCGCCGAGCGGCTCGCCGCCGACGAAACGCTGAGGGCCCGCCTGGTGCGCGGCCTCGACCTGGCACTGCTGCCGGCCGGGACCACGCCTCCGGGCGAGCCCCTGTACGTACGCGGGTAGTAGAGCTACGGCCCTCGGTCAGCCGTAGACCGGGCCGGTGTACTTCTCGCCCGGCCCCTGGCCCGGCTCGTCCGGGACGATCGACGCCTCGCGGAACGCCAGCTGCAGCGACTTCAGACCGTCGCGCAGCGGCGCCGCGTGGAAGGAGCTGATCTCGGTCGTGCTCGCGTCCAGCAGGCCGGCGAGCGCGGTGATCAGCTTGCGGGCCTCGTCCAGGTCCTTGTGCTTCTCGCCCTCCTCGCTCAGCCCGAGCTTCACGGCGGCGGCGCTCATCAGGTTGACGGCGACCGTCACGATCACCTCGACGGCGGGGACCTCGGCGATATCGCGGGTCATCGCGTCGAAGTCGGGGTTCTCAGGAGGGGTCTCACTCATGCCCCACACGATAAGCGGTGCGCCGGAGCGCCCCGGGAGAGCCCTGGCGGAGACCGTGGGTGTGCTTCGATTAGCCCTTCCCCGTCGGTGCTGCTAACCTTTTGTAACGACCGGCTGGACAGCAGTGCGTGCCCAGCCCACAAGTGGAGGCTCCGATCTCCCACCTGACCGTCCCTCGGGACGGCGGGTCACCCGGTCAGGCGGCCACCATCGTTCCGTACGGACGATGGAGTCGCCCGAAAGTGCGCCCCGCGGTCACCGCGGCGGTGCTCCGGTAGTCATTGGAGCCCCGCCTGTGATCGTCCGGGGCATTTTTTGTGCTTCGGCGCGGTTAGGTCTAACGAACAGACATACGCGGCTGTCCGCCAGACCGCCGTGTGGTGCTACCGAGGAGGATCCATCAGCGCCGAGCCCCGCATCAACGACCGGATTCGCGTTCCCGAGGTGCGACTTGTCGGTCCCAGTGGCGAGCAGGTGGGCATTGTCCCGCTCGCGAAGGCACTGGAGCTTGCGCAGGAGTACGACCTGGACCTGGTCGAGGTCGCGGCGAACGCCCGTCCGCCCGTGTGCAAGCTCATGGACTACGGGAAGTTCAAGTACGAGTCGGCCATGAAGGCCCGTGAGGCGCGCAAGAACCAGGCGCACACGGTCATCAAGGAGATGAAGCTCCGGCCGAAGATCGACCCGCACGACTATGACACCAAGAAGGGTCACGTCGTACGGTTCCTCAAGCAGGGCGACAAGGTCAAGATCACGATCATGTTCCGTGGTCGCGAGCAGTCCCGTCCCGAGCTGGGCTACCGACTGCTGCAGCGCCTCGCGGAGGACGTCCAGGACCTCGGTTTCGTCGAGTCGAACCCGAAGCAGGACGGCCGCAACATGATCATGGTCCTCGGTCCGCACAAGAAGAAGACCGAGGCCATGGCCGAGGCCCGACAGGCGCAGGAAGCCCGCAAGGCGGAGGCGAAGGCCAACCCCGGTCGTTCGCAGAACCCTGCCGAGGCTGAGGCGTCCGCCGAGGAGCCCGCCGAGGCGTGATCCCCGGGGGACCCCAGGTCCCCGAGGATGTAACCGACAGAAGAGAGCGACGCTCCACCGTGCCCGGTTTCGCGACCGGGCACCGGAGCGCCACCGACGAGGAGATAACGGCGCTATGCCGAAGAACAAGTCGCACAGCGGTGCCAGCAAGCGCTTCAAGATCACCGGCTCCGGCAAGGTGCTCCGCGAGCGCGCCGGCAAGCGCCACCTGCTCGAGCACAAGTCGTCCCGCGTCACGCGTCGCCTCACCGGCAACGCCGAGATGGCCCCGGGCGACGCCGCGAAGATCAAGAAGCTTCTCGGCAAGTGACACGACGGCGCCGACTGAGCGCCGTGCGTCTGGACCGGGACCGAATCGTTTCCGGGTCGTGTGAGGACCACCACGACCCCGCTACAAGGAGTTAACAAGTGGCACGCGTCAAGCGGGCAGTCAACGCCCACAAGAAGCGCCGGGCGATCCTCGAGCAGGCCTCCGGCTACCGCGGTCAGCGTTCGCGTCTGTACCGCAAGGCCAAGGAGCAGGTCACCCACTCGCTGGTCTACAACTACAACGACCGCAAGAAGCGCAAGGGCGACTTCCGTCAGCTGTGGATCCAGCGCATCAACGCCGCTGCCCGCGCCAACGGCATCACCTACAACCGCTTCATCCAGGGTCTGAAGGCCGCGAACGTCGAGGTCGACCGCAAGATCCTGGCCGAGCTGGCCGTGAACGACGCGGGCGCCTTCGCCGCTCTCGTCGAGGTCGCGCAGAAGGCGCTGCCGTCGGACGTCAACGCGCCCAAGGCCGCGTGACGCTGCGCCGGCTTTGAGCCGACGCTCACTGGACCCGCAGGCTTTACGGCTTGCGGGTCCTGTTGTTGGCGTCCGTAAGGTGCTCGTTCGGCTGCGGGCGCGTCCGTGGTCGCTCGCGCAGTTCCCCGCGCCCCTGTTCGTGGCGCCGAGACCCGCCGGCGCCACGAACAGATGAATTTCCCGAAGGTGAAGAAGAGGATGACGCCCGCTCCCGAGCTGATCTCCCCCCGGTCCGCCCGTGTCTCCGCCGCCCGGCGGCTCGCCAAGCGGAACTTCCGGGGCAAGGACCGGCTGTTCCTCGCGGAGGGGCCGCAGGCCGTTCGGGAGGCGGCCGGGCATCGGGTCGGCGGCGCGCCCACCCTCGTCGAGCTGTTCGCCACCGTGGAGGCCGCGGAGCGGTACGCCGACATCATCGGGGCCGCGCGGGACACCGGTGCCCGGGTGCACCTTGCCTCCGAAGAGGTCATCGCCGACATCTCCACGACCGTGACCCCGCAGGGGCTCGTCGGCGTGTGCCGGTTCCTCGACACGCCCTTCGAGGAGATCCTCGCCGCCCGGCCGAAGCTGGTCGCCGTGCTCGCGCATGTGCGGGATCCCGGGAACGCCGGGACCGTGCTGCGGTGCGCCGACGCCGCCGGCGCCGAGGCGGTGGTGCTCACCGACGCCTCCGTCGACCTGTACAACCCCAAGGCCGTACGCGCCTCGGTGGGATCCCATTTCCACCTGCCCGTCGCCGTCGGGGTGCCGGTGGAGCGGGCCGTCGCCGGGCTGAAGGACGCCGGGGTGCGCATTCTCGCCGCCGACGGGGCCGGGGACCGTGACCTCGACGAGGAGCTGGACAGGGGCACCATGGGCGGGGCCACCGCCTGGGTGTTTGGCAACGAGGCCTGGGGCCTGCCGGAGGAGACCCGCGCGCTCGCGGACGCCGTGGTGCGCGTACCGATCCACGGAAGGGCCGAGAGCCTGAACCTCGCCACGGCCGCCGCCGTATGTCTCTACGCGTCGGCTCGTGCACAGCGCGCCTCCGGAGGGTGCCGCTCCGTCACCCAGAGCTAGTAGGGTGACCAGCTCGGGGCCCTGCGCCGTCTGAGAGGTGGGGTACGGGGATGAGTGTGGCCGGCACGAGCACCACGCCGGAGGGACGGGACGCGCGACGTACACCCGCGCCCCGGCACGGTGACCACGACGGCTACGCCCTCGACCCCGACCAGCTGCCCGACGGCCTCGTCGTCGCCGACGAGCACGGCCGGGTCGTCTGCTTCAACGCCGCCGCCGCACGGATCACCGCCGTACGCGCCGCCGACGCCCTCGGCCGGCCGCTGGAGCAGGCGCTGCCGCTGGAGGATCTGGAGGGCCGCCGCTGGTGGCAGCTCACCGATCCCTACGGAGGCCTCGCGATCCGGATGCGGCAGCCGGAGCGCAATCTGCTGCTGCCCGGCGGCCGGGAGGTGCTGGTCTCCGCCCGGTATGTGCGGGAGCGGCCCCTGGGGCCCGTCCAGCGGGTCGTCGTCTCGCTGCGGGACACCGAGGCCCGCCGCCGTACCGAGCGCAGCCACGCCGAGCTGATAGCGACGGTCGCCCATGAACTGCGCTCGCCCCTCACCTCCGTGAAGGGCTTCACCGCGACCCTCCTCGCCAAGTGGGAACGCTTCACCGACGACCAGAAGCGGCTGATGCTGGAGACCGTCGACGCCGACGCCGACCGGGTCACCCGGCTCATCGCCGAGCTGCTCGACATCTCACGGATCGACTCCGGGCGGCTGGAGGTGCGCCGGCAGCCCGTCGACATCGGGGCCGCCGTCTCCCGGCACATCCAGGCCTACGTCGCCGCCGGCCAGCCCGCCGACCGCTTCCTGCTCCGCATCGAACAGCCGCTGCCCGGTCTGTGGGCCGACCCCGACAAGATCGACCAGGTGCTCAGCAACCTCATCGAAAATGCCGTGCGGCACGGCGAGGGAACCGTCACCATGGATGTGACGCCCTGCGCATCCCCGCGCGAGGGCGAGGAAACCGGCACGTCGGTCACGGTGAGCGACGAGGGTCCCGGCATCCCGGAGGAGTCCATGAACCGCGTCTTCACCCGCTTCTGGCGGGGCAGCAAGCGCGGTGGCACCGGCCTCGGGCTGTACATCGTCAAGGGCATCGTCGAGGCCCACGGCGGCACCATCACGGTCGGCCGCGCCCCCGGCGGCGGCGCCGAGTTCCGATTTACGTTGCCCGTGGCCGCGCCGGCGTATCTCGCCTAGCGGCCCACGGGCCATTCGTCTATCTCCACCCCGTTAGACTCGGCCTTTGGCACCTTTGTGTCCTTCACGCGGCCCTCGCGAGTCGGTGACGGGGACCATCCGCCAGCTAATCGGAAGCACGGGAAGAGATGTCGGCACCCAATAAGTCGTACGACCCTGTCGAGGTCGAGGCGTTGAAACCGGAAGAGATCGAGCGCATGCGGGACGAGGCGCTCGCCGCCTTCGCCGCCGCGGACTCCCTCGACGCGCTCCACGAGGCCAAGGTCGCCCACACCGGCCCCGCCTCCCCGCTGGCCCTCGCCAACCGCGAGATCGGCGCCCTGCCCCCGCACGCCAAGGCCGAGGCCGGCAAGCGCGTCGGCATGGCCCGCGGCGCCGTGAACAAGGCCCTCGCCGCCCGCCAGACCGAGCTGGAGGCCGAGCGGGACGCTCGCGTGCTGGTCGAGGAGGACGTCGACGTCACGCTGCCGTACGACCGCGTCCCGGCCGGCGCCCGCCACCCGCTCACCACGCTCTCGGAGCGCATCGAGGACATCTTCGTGGCCATGGGCTACGAGGTCGCCGAGGGCCCGCAGGTCGAGGCGGAGTGGTTCAACTTCGACGCCCTGAACATCGGCCCGGACCACCCGGCCCGCGGCGAGGCGGACACCTTCTTCGTGCAGGGCCCGGACGGCGGCACCGAGTCCGGTGTGGTGCTGCGCACCCACACCTCGCCCGTGCAGATCCGCTCCCTGCTCGACCGTGAGCTGCCGGTGTACGTGATCTGCCCCGGCGTCGTCTACCGCACCGACGAGCTGGACGCCACCCACACCCCGGTGTTCCGCCAGGTCGAGCTGCTCGCCGTGGACGAGGGCCTGACCATGGCCGACCTCAAGGGCACCCTGGACCACATGGTCCAGACGCTGTTCGGCGAGGGCATGAAGACCCGGCTGCGGCCGAACTTCTTCCCCTTCACCGAGCCGAGCGCCGAGATGGACATGCTCTGCTACGTCTGCAAGGGCGAGTCCGTCGGCAACCCCGACCGGCCCTGCCGCACCTGCTCCAGCGAGGGCTGGATCGAGCTGGGCGGCTGCGGCATGGTCAACCCGCGGGTGCTCACCGCCTGCGGCGTCGACCCGGAGAAGTACAGCGGCTTCGCCTTCGGGTTCGGCATCGAGCGGATGCTGATGTTCCGCCACAACGTCGAAGACATGCGAGACATGGTCGAGGGTGACGTCCGGTTCACCCGGCCGTTCGGGATGGAGATCTGATGCGGGTCCCGCTTTCTTGGCTGCGGGAGTACGTCGACCTGCCGGCCACCGAGACCGGCCGCGACGTCCAGGCCAAGCTCATTTCGGCCGGCCTGGAGGTCGAGACCGTCGAACAGCTCGGCGCCGAC
The DNA here is from genome assembly GCF_053593835.1 of Streptomyces sp. NPDC002076. NCBI lineage: Bacteria > Bacillati > Actinomycetota > Actinomycetes > Kitasatosporales > Streptomycetaceae > Streptomyces > Streptomyces sp. NPDC002076. The sequence goes on along the minus strand of NZ_JBSFDI010000014.1, from coordinate 9,475 downwards.
CTCACCGGCCCGCTCGTCGTCGGCCAGGTGCTGACGATCGAGGAGCTGACGGAGTTCAAGAAGCCGATCCGCTTCTGCACCGTCGACGTCGCCCAGGCCAACGGCACCGGCGAGCCGCAGGAGATCATCTGCGGTGCCCGCAACTTCGCCGTCGGCGACAAGGTCGTCGTGGCCCTGCCCGGCGCCGTGCTGCCCGGCGACTTCCGGATCGCCGAGCGCAAGACCTACGGCCGGGTGTCCCGCGGCATGATCTGCTCCAGCGACGAGCTGAACATGGGCGACGACGGCACCCACGGCATCATCGTGCTGCCGCCGGAGACCGAGGTCGGCAAGGACGCCGTCGAGCTGCTGGAGCTGGTCGACGAGGTGCTGGACATCGCCGTCACCGCCAACCGCGGCGACTGCCTGTCCATCCGCGGTGTCGCCCGCGAGGCCGCCATCGCCTACGGCCTGCCGCTGCGCGACCCGGCCCTGATCGACGTACCGGCCCCGAACGCCTACGGCTACCCGGTCCAGGTCTCCGACCCCCACGGCTGCGACCGCTTCACCGCCCGCACCGTGACCGGCCTGCGCCCCGAGGCCCGCTCCCCGATCTGGCTGCAGCGCCGGCTGCAGAAGGTCGGCATGCGCCCGATCTCGCTCGCCGTCGACGTCACGAACTACGTGATGATGGAGCTGGGCCAGCCGCTGCACGCCTACGACCGGTCCCTGGTCCAGGGCACCATCGGCGTGCGCCGCGCGCAGGAGGGCGAGAAGCTCGTCACCCTCGACGGCGTCGAGCGCAAGCTGCACGCCGAGGACCTGGTCATCACCGACGACCGCGGCCCCATCGGCCTCGCGGGTGTGATGGGCGGCGCCAACACCGAGATCGCCGACCACGAGGTCACCGAGGACGGCGTGAACGGCACCACCGACGTGGTCATCGAGGCGGCCCACTTCGACGCCGTCGCGATCGCCCGGACGTCCCGCCGCCAGAAGCTGCTGTCCGAGGCCTCCCGCCGCTTCGAGCGCGGCGTCGACCCGCAGGCCGCCGCGGCCGCCGCGCAGCGCACCGTGGACCTGCTGGTGCTGCTCGCGGGCGGTACGGCCGAGGCCGGCGTCACCGAGATCGTCGCGCCCCCCGCGCCGCACACCATCACCATCCCGGCCGACCACCCGGACAAGGTCGCGGGTGTCGTCTACGGCCGTGAGACGGTCGTCCGCCGCCTCCAGGAGGTCGGCTGCGACGTCTACGGGCAGGACGAGCTGATCGTCACCGTCCCGTCCTGGCGGCCCGACCTGGTCGACGCTAACGACCTCGCCGAGGAGGTCATCCGCCTGGAGGGCTACGAGAACCTGCCCTCCACGCTGCCCAAGCTCCCCTCCGGCCGTGGCCTGACCCACCGCCAGCGGCTGCACCGCCGGGTCGGCCGCGCGCTGGCCGGCGCGGGCTATGTCGAGGCGCCGAACTACCCCTTCGTCGCCGAGCAGGTCTTCGACCAGCTCGGCCTGGAGGCCGGCGACCCGGCCCGCCGTGTCGTCAAGCTGGTCAACCCGCTCAGCGACGAGGAGCCCGCGCTGCGTACGACGCTGCTGCCGGGCCTGCTCGGTGCCCTGCGGCGCAACGACGGCCGGGGCTCGCACGACCTGGCGCTGTTCGAGACCGGGCTGGTGTTCCACCCCCGTGAGGACCAGCGGGTCGCCACGCACCTGCCCGTCGACCGGCGTCCCACCGACGAGGAGATCGCCGCGCTGAACGCCGCGCTGCCCGAGCAGCCGCGGCATGTGGCCGTCGTCCTCACCGGCGCTCGCGAGCAGGCCGGCTGGTGGGGCAAGGGCCGCCCGGCGAACTGGGCGGACGCGCTGGAGGCCGGACGCGCCGTGGCGCGGGAAGCCGGTGCCGAGCTGGTCGTCCGCAAGGGTCAGTACGGCCCCTGGCACCCCGGCCGCTGTGCCGAGCTGGTGGTCGTCGCCGACGGCGCGGAGCGGGTCGTCGGCCACGCGGGCGAGCTGCACCCGCGGGTCCTGAAGGCCCTGGGGCTGCCCGAGCGCACCTGTGCGATGGAGCTGAACCTGGACGCCCTGGAGGCGGTGGGCGACGGCGCCCCGCAGGCGCCGAGCATCTCCACGTTCCCGGTCGCCACGCAGGATGTCGCCCTCGTGGTCGACAGGCCCATCCCCTCCGGCGAGGTCGAGGCGGCGCTGCGCGAGGGTGCGGGTGAACTCCTTGAGTCCATCCGGCTGTTCGACGTGTACGAGAACGCGGAGCAGCTGGGCGAGGGGAAGAAGTCTCTCGCGTACGCGCTGCGGTTCCGGGCCGGTGACCGGACGCTGACGGTGGACGAGGCGTCGGCGGCTCGGGATGCGGCGGTTGCCCTCGCGGGCGAGCGCACGGGGGCTGTCCTCAGGGGCTAGTCGCCGTAGGGCGCTGTTGTTGTCGGCCGGCTGCGGGTCTTCCGTGGCCGGTCGCGTCCGTTCGGGGCGCTACCCGGCCGGGACGAGCTGCTGGATGCCCTCCTGCGCGAGCGCCTCCGCGTGCTGGTTGCCGAGCCTCCGGGCCAGTTCGAGGGCCTCGCGGTGGAGTCGCAGCGCCTCTTCCGGAAGGCCCGCGAGGCGGCAGGTCTCGGCGTAGCCGTTGAGGAAATGGATCTTCCAGTGTTCCTCGAACAGCTCGTCCAGGAGCGCGAAGGCTTCCCGGTGGCTGGCCAGTGCCTCCTCGTACCGGCCCGTCTGGCGCAGCGCCACGCCCCTGCAGTTGAGGCACCACGCCTGGTTGTTCAGGTGTCCGTCCTCGCGGGCCAGTGTCAGGGCCCGGTCCAGTTGCTCCACCGCCTCGTCCGGGTCCTCCCGGGCGACGGCCAGGCCGAGCGTGATCCGGGCCGTCAGGCCGGGCGACCATGCGGGGTCGGTGGGCCGCAGGCTCAGCAGCTCGCGGGCCCGCTGGGCCGCCTCCTCACGGTGTCCCAGCTGGAGCATCGTCCAGGCCTCCGACGCGGCCGCGTGGGCCGCTCCCGTCGGGCAGCCGGCCTGCTCGTAGAGCTTCCGCGCCAGCCGGAACAGTTCCAGCGGCTCCTCGACCCGCCCCGCGTCCCAGCTCAAGTAGCCGCGGCGGACGGCCAGTTCGGCCTGCGCCCGGGCGTCGCCCGACCGGGACAGCCGGCGTCCGGCCGCCTCGTACGCGGCGGCGGCCTCGGCCATCCGGCCCGCGTTGTAGCGCGCGTAGCCCAGATCGCTGTGGGCCTCGGCCAGTTGCACCGGATCGTCCAGGCGCTCGGCGGCGGCCAGCGACCGCTCGAAGAGCACGTTGAGATGTGTCGTGCCGCAGCGCCGGGCGAAGTAGGCGCGCAGGAAGCGCGGCAGCTCGCACACATGCGCGTCGGCCCCGACGGCGGCCGCCGTCTCGAAGGCCGCGATCAGGTTCGCGTACTCCGTGACGTACCAGCCGAAGGCCGCGTTCTTGTCCCTGAACTGCGGCAGCTCGGCCGGGCGGTGTCCGGCGGAGGGTGCCCGGCCGGGTGACAGGAACGGCATCGCGGCGTCGGCGGCGGCCGCCGCGTGCACGTAGTAGTCGAGCACCCGGCCCAGGGCCCGCTCCCGGTCGGCCGCCGAGTCCTGCTCCGCCGCGGCCCGTCGCGCGTGCTGGTGGACCAGGTCGTGCAGCCGGTAGCGGCCGACCGTCGGCTGCTGGACCAGGTGCGCGTCGAGCAGGTCCTCCAGCATCGCCCGGGCGCTGTGCAGCGGCACGTCCGCGAGGGCCGCCACCACGTACTCGTCGAACGAGTCCCCGGGCAGCACGCCCAGCAGCCGGAAGAGACGGGCCTGGGACCGGTTCAGCTGGCGTACCGACATCGCGAACGCCGCGTTGAACGCGGCGTCGAACTCGCCCGCGCCCTGTGCCATCCGTTCGGCGAGGACGCCCACGGTCCAGCCCGGCCGGTGCCGCAGCCGCGCCCCGGCCAGCCGCAGCGCGAGCGGCAGATGGCCGCACAGGCGCAGCACCTCGGCCGCAGAGCCGGGATCGCGGGCCAGTCTGCCGTCGGGCCCGGCGGGGTCGCCGCTGGCCCGGGCCAGCAACCGGGCGCTCTCCTCGGGGCTGAGCACGTCGAGCGAGACCGGGGGCACCTCGTCCAGTCCGAGGAGCCGGTTGCGGCTCGTGATCAGGGCGACGGAGGGCCCGGCACCGGGCAGCAGCGGGCGCACCTGTTCGGCGTCGGCGGCGTTGTCGAGGACCACGACGACCCGCCGGCCGGCCAGTTCCGAACGCCAGCAGGCGGCCAGTTGCTCGAGGCCCTCCCGCGGAACCTTCTCCGACGGGACGTCGAGTGCGCCGAGCAGCATCCGCAGCGCGGCGTCGGGGCCCAGCGGCGGCCGGCCCTCGGTGAATCCGTGCAGGTCCACGTAGAGCTGCGCGTCCGGGAAGTCGGCGGCGAGCCGGTGCGCGGCGTGCACCGCAAGACAGGTCTTGCCGACGCCCGCCATGCCGTCGACGGAGACCGCCCGATGGCTCGCGACGGCGGCCAGCACGGCGGCGAGTTGCTCCGCACGCCCGGTGAAGTCGGGCACGTCGCGCGGCAGATCGTTGCGGACCGGCGGGCGGCCCTGGCGGGTGCTCTTCGGAGGCGCGGGCAAGGGGTTCGAGGCCCGTTCCCACACCGGACGCAAGGGGCGGGGGTCGCGCTTGACGAGCCGGCAGAGGGCCACCACAGCGGGCCAGGGCGGCACGGTCTGCCCGTTGAGGTAGCGGGAGAGCGACGAGGAGCTGAGGCCCGTGTCCCGGGCGAGGGCCCGTACCCCCAGCCCGGACAGCTCCTGGAGCAGGCGCAGCCGGGCCGCAAGTTCCTCCTGCGGGTCGGTCGTCGTCCGTGCGTGCGCGTCCACTGTCCCCCCGGCTCTCCGTCCCGTTCGGGCTGAAGTCTTCCCAGCCAACTCGCCGCTGGTCAAGGCCGTTTCAGCTGTCCCACGGTGTCCCATCGGCATGGCCGCGGCAGGCCGCTGCGGCTGTGATGGAGGCACGCCCCGACGACAAGGGCCACCGAACACAAGACAACCAGTGGAGGAGCGGACCGAGATGCAGTCCCGTATGCAGAACCCCGCCGTCGTCCTGTCCGACGCGATGCAGCCCGTCCAGCAGCTCTTCAAGGCCGTGCACTCCGGCGGAGTGGACGCGCAGACGCTGGAGCTGGTGCATCTGCGGGTCAGCCAGATCAACGGGTGCAGCGCCTGTGTCGACGCCGGCGCCAGGACGGCCCGCAAGGCCGGAGTGAGCGACGAGCGGCTGGCCACGGTCGCCGCCTGGCGGGAGGCCCCGTACTTCACCGACGAGGAGCGGGCGGCCCTCGCGCTGGCCGAGGCCGCGACGCGGCTCGCCGACCGTCCCGATGCGGTGAGCGACGAGGTCTGGGACACGGCCGCCACCTACTACGACGAGAAGCAGCTGGCCGCGCTCGTCCTGATGATCGGTGTCACCAACCTGTTCAACCGGCTCAACGCCACCACCCGCCAGATCGCCGGCGCCTGGGGCTGACCCCCACCGCCCCGCCCCACCATCCGCACCCGCCCTCCCCGCAACCGAAGGAGACCCGCTGTGAACGCCACGCAGAAGACCGCCCGGAGCACCGCCGCCACGTCCGAGGGATTCACGGACGAGGAGCGAGCGGCGATGAAGGAGCGGGCCAAGGAGGTCAAGGCGGCCGCGCGCGGCGGATCGCGCGCCGCCAAGACGGCGCAGGACGAGGCCGCCGTGCTCGCCAGGATCGCGGAGATGCGGGACTCGGACCGGCACATGGCCGAACGGCTCCACGCCGTCGTCCGGGCCGCAGCGCCGGAGCTCGCCCCGAAGCTCTGGTACGGGATGCCCGCGTACGCCCTGGACGGCAAGGTCGTCTGCTTCTTCCAGAGCGCGGAGAAGTTCAGGTCGCGCTATGCCACTTTCGGCTTCAGCGACCGGGCGAACCTCGACGAGGGCACGATGTGGCCGGCCTCCTACGCCCTGACGGAGCTGTCCGCCGCCGACGAGGCGAGGATCGGCGAACTCGTGCGGAAGGCCGTCGGCTGAGGGGCCGGGGGAGGGGTTCACCCCTGCGGCGAGCTGCATAAATGCGGGTTGACCGACGCGGGCTCACTCGTTCGGGTGGGAACTGTCGACGATCTGGCTTCTCGGGCCATGCCCTCGACAGAATCGGACCGGCCTTTCGGGGTCGGTCCGTCCGCTCTTTCAGGGCCCACATGGGGGACCAGAGGCATGATCCGCATCAAGGCACGGGCGCCCACCGCGCGGGGAGCGGTACTGCCCACGGTCTGGGGAACTGTGGCGGTCGCCTACAAGTTCGGCTGCCCGCTGGCCCAGCAGAACGGGCTCGGCGCGCGCATCGTCACCAGCGCCGTCTTCTTCGCCGTCGGCACAGGGCTCATCGCCCATGTCCGCCGCGCGCTGCTGCGCGAGCTGCGGCAGGTCCGCCGGGTGGCGCGGGCCGCGCAGAGCGTCGTACTGCGGCCCCTGCCGCCACGCCTCGACGGGCTGCACATCGCCGCTGCGCAGCTGTCCGCGGACCGGGGCGCGAGCGTCGGCGGCGACCTGTACGAGGCGATCGCCACCGAGCACGGGGTGCGGGTGGTGATGGGCGACGTACGCGGGCACGGACTGGCCGCGCTCGGCACGGTCGCCGCGGTCCTCGGCAGCTTCCGTGAGGCCGCCCACGACGAGCCCGAACTCGGCGGCGTCCTCGGCCGGCTGGACCGGGCCCTCGCCCGGCACCTGCGCGAACGCGCCCGCGCCGAACACCCCGCGAACGGCGGCCAGGACCCCGACCACCCGGTCGCCGAGGAGTTCGTCACCGTCCTGCTCCTGGAGATCGAGCGCGACGGCCGGCTGCGCGCCCTCAACTGCGGTCACCCGTGGCCCTATCTGCTCAGCGGCACGAGAGTCGAGACGCTGACGCGCGTCGACCCGCTTCCGCCGCTGGGTCCGTTCCCGCTTCCGGTCGAGTTGGAGGCCGAGTCCTGCGGTCATCTGGTTCCAGGTGAGTCCCTGGTTCTCTTCACGGACGGAGTGGAGGACGCGCGGGACAGCCGGGGCCGGTTCTTCTCGCTGCCGGACACGCTGAGCGGCCTCGTACGGGGTCATTCCGTCTCTCCTCAGACGGTCCTGCGCACCGTTTTCACGGCGCTCCTGCACCACACGAGCGGCAGACCCACGGACGACATGGCACTACTGGTCCTACGGAACGATCGAACGCGGGGCGAGCCTTCCTGCCCAGGGTTGCGGCACCCAAGTAGTCGGCCCGGCCAAGCCACCGCTTTTCGAGGGGGAGCCGGCGGCTTGGCCGGCACCTAAGTCAATCGGTACGGCACGCTGAGCGACAGTGCGTGTACAGCGCGGATGCACGTGTTCCGTTCACACCCCGTGTGAAGGCGAGCGCACTACGCTGAACGGCACCAGGCCACTCGGGGGGCATCCCATGCAGCCCAACACTCTGCTCGACGCGATCCTGGACGAGGCGGGGATCTCGCACGCCGGTCTCGCCGCCCACGTCAACCAGGCGGGCCGGAGACGCGGCCTCGCGCTCCGGTACGAACACACCGCCGTGGCGCGGTGGTTGAAGGGCCAGCGGCCGCGCGGCCAGGTCCCCGACCTGATCTGCGAGGTGCTCGCCACCCGCCTGCGCCGCCCCGTCACCCTCGACGACATCGGCCTGGGCGTGCCCGGCGAGCCCAGCACTCCGCACGCCGGCTCGCTGAACGGCTTCGTGGAGCGGGCGACGGCCCTGTGGCGCTCCGACGAACAGCAGCGGCCGCATGTGCTGGGCGCCCCCGCCGTCACCGGGACCCCGGCCGTGATGCCGGTGTGGGAGTGGGAGAACCCGCCCGAGGACGTCGATGTCTCCCGCGGCGGACGGCACCGGGTCACGGCGGCCGACATCGAGATGCTGCGCGCCGCGCGGACGCACTACGAGCAGATGTACCGCAAGGCCGGCGGCATCGCCACCCGCACCCGGATCGTCGGCTTCCTCAACGCCGAGGCGGCGCCGCTGCTGCGGGGCAGCTACACCGACGCCACCGGACGCCAACTGCACCGCGCCACCGGCGGGTTGGTGGCGATCGCGGGCATCTGCGCGTACGACTCCGACGCCCACGGTCTCGCCCAGCGCTACTTCCACCAGGCGCTGCGGCTGGCAAAGGCCAGCGGCGACCGGGGACTTGGCGCATACGTCATAGCGCTGCTGGTCAACCAGTCGCTGTTCATGCGGGAGTACCGGCAGGCCGTCGCCTTCGCCGAGGCCGCGCTGCGGGCCGCCGGCAAGCACATCACGCCGGCGCTCGCCTCCGACCTGTACGCGATGCAGGCCAAGGCGTACGCCCACCTCGGCGACTCCGCGGGGGCCCTGTCCTGCATCCGGCGCGCCGAGGCGGCGGCCGAGCGGATCCGGCGTGGCCACGAGCCCGACGAGACCGGCTATGTCCAGCCGGGCCTGGTCAATGTGCAGGTGGCCGAGGCGCTGCTGAGTCTGGGCGAGCTGTCCGCCGCCCGGGAGCACGCGGCGGCGGCCGTCGACAACCCGGCACACGACCGGGGACGGGTGCACCGGCTTGCCATGCTCAGCACCATCGAGCTGCGCCAGGGCAACGCCGACAAGGCGGTGGCCGCCGCCGTGCAGATGGCCGAGCAGGCCCGCGGAATGGAGTCCCAGCGGCTGCGCGACAGACTGCGCGCGGTGCGCGAACACCTGGTGCGCTGTGGCTCGGCCGGCACCGCCGAAGCCGCCGAACTCATCGACGGGGCACTGCGCGTACCGCTGTAGGCCCCCTGTAGGTGCACAGTCCCTGCTGCGATATTGCCACTTACTCGGCGGAAGGTGGCAGAACCGTGCAGTGGACGAAGCAGAACGAACAAACCGTGTATGCAAACCGCTGGTTCAGCGTCAATCTCGCAGATGTCGAGCTGCCGGACGGCCGGCACCTGGACCACTTCCTGATCCGGCTGCGGCCGGTGGCCGTGGCCACCGTGGTCAACGAGGCCAACGAGGTGCTGCTGCTGTGGCGGCACCGCTTCATCACCGACAGCTGGGGCTGGGAGCTGGCCGCGGGTGTCGTCGAGGACGGCGAGGACATAGCGAGCGCGGCCGCCAGGGAACTGGAGGAGGAGACCGGTTGGCGGCCGGGGCCCCTGCACCACCTGATGAGCGTGGAGCCGTCCAACGGCCTCACCGACGCCCGGCACCACATCTACTGGTCCGACCGGGGTGAGTACATCGGGCATCCCGTGGACGACTTCGAGTCGGACCGCCGGGAATGGGTCCCCCTCAAACTCGTCCCCGACCTGATCGCCCGTGGGGAGGTCCCGGCCGCCAACATGGCGGCCGCGTTACTCCTGCTGCACCACCTCAGGCTCGCCGAGGGCTAGATCCTGTCGTCGAACTCCCGCCGTCCGCCCGGAGGGCGGGCCTCGCGCCCGCCGCGGAGCGGCTGATGTATGCAGTAGGTGCGTGCTCTGGGGGTC